>CAJYHL010000053.1 GCA_913774625.1 uncultured Acidovorax sp. | reverse complement strand
GGCGACAACGTGTCGATCACCGTCAAGCTGATCAACCCCATCGCCATGGAAGAAGGCCTGCGCTTCGCCATCCGTGAAGGCGGCCGTACCGTCGGCGCCGGCGTCGTGGCCAAGATCATTGCTTAATCGCCGAGCAAGAAGGAACGAGCCATGTCCAAGCAAAAGATCCGCATCCGCCTGAAGGCTTTCGATTACAAGCTGATCGACCAGTCCGCCGCCGAGATCGTTGACACCGCCAAGCGCACCGGCGCCATCGTCAAGGGCCCCGTGCCCCTGCCGACCCGCATGAAGCGCTTCGACATCCTGCGTTCGCCCCACGTCAACAAGACGTCGCGCGACCAGCTGGAAATCCGCACCCACCAGCGTCTGATGGACATCGTGGACCCGACCGACAAGACGGTCGACGCCCTGATGAAGCTCGACCTGCCGGCTGGCGTGGACGTCGAGATCAAGCTGCAGTAATTGCGGCCTGTCGTGGCGCGGCGGCGATGCCGCGCCACCCTCTCATAACGCGGGCTTGCCTGAAAAGGCGGTCCGCGTTATACTTTGCGGCTTCGCTTTTTCTGGCTCCTTTTGAGGGGCGGATGGGCGGAGTTTTATCAACCTTCTTTCGCGCACGGCTGGCTGGCACCGCGAGGTGCTTATCGCCCGTGCAAACGCCTTGGCCAATTGAAGTCGGGGCGGTGAAAGTTTTGGAGAAAACCAATGAGTCTGAGCAACTCCCTGGGGTTGCTGGGCCGCAAGGTGGGCATGATGCGTCTGTTCACCGATGACGGGGACGCAGTGCCTGTCACGGTGGTGGATGTGTCCAACAACCGCGTGACCCAGATCAAAACCCAAGAGAACGATGGCTACGTGTCCCTGCAGGTCACGTTCGGTTCGCGCAAGGCATCTCGCGTGACCAAGCCCGAAGCCGGTCACCTCGCCAAGGCGGGTGTGGAAGCCGGTGAAATCATCCGCGAATTCCGCGTCACCGCTGAAACCGCCGGCAAGTACGCCGCCGGTGCCGCCGTGCCCGTGGCTGACGTGTTCGCAGTGGGCCAGAAGGTCGATGTGCAAGGCACCTCGATCGGTAAGGGCTACGCCGGCACGATCAAGCGCCACAACATGGCTTCCCAGCGCGCATCGCACGGTAACAGCCGTTCGCACAATGTCCCCGGCTCCATCGGCATGGCACAAGACCCCGGTCGCGTGTTCCCCGGCAAGCGCATGACGGGTCATCTGGGCGACGTCACCGTCACCACGCAAAATCTCGACGTGATTCGCATCGACGAAGCACGCCAACTGCTCTTGATCAAGGGCGCTGTTCCGGGCTCCAAGGGTGGCTTCGTGACGGTGCGTCCCGCAGTCAAGGCCAAAGCCGCTGAAGGAGCGAACTAATGCAGCTCGAACTCCTGAATGACCAAGGCCAGGCCGCGTCCAAGTTCGACGCGCCCGAGACCGTGTTCGGCCGCGAGTACAACGAAGACCTGGTCCACCAGATCGTCGTCGCCTACCAGGCCAACGGCCGCCAAGGCACCCGCGCCCAGAAGGACCGCGAACAGGTCAAGCACTCGACCAAGAAGCCTTTCAAGCAAAAGGGCACCGGCCGCGCTCGCGCCGGTATGACCTCCTCGCCTCTGTGGCGTGGGGGCGGTCGCATCTTCCCGAACCTGCCTGAAGAAAACTTCACGCAGAAGATCAACAAGAAGATGTACCGCGCCGGCATGGCCGCCATCCTGTCGCAGCTGGCCCGCGAAGGCCGTCTGGCCGTGGTGGACTCGCTGAAGCTGGAAAGCCCGAAGACCAAGGTGCTGGCCGACAAGTTCAAGGCCATGAACCTGCAATCGGTGATGGTGATCGCCGATGAAGTGGACGAAAACCTGTACCTCGCCTCGCGCAACCTGAAGAACGTGTTCGTCGTCGAACCGCGTTATGCAGATCCCGTGTCGCTGGTGCACTACAAGAAAGTGCTCGTCACCAAGGGTGCTATCGACAAACTCAAGGAGATGTTCGCATGAGCACGATCCAGTTTGACGAAGGCCGTCTGATGCAGGTGCTGGTCGCTCCCATCGTGTCCGAAAAGGCCACCATGGTTGCCGAGAAGTCCAACGCTGTGACGTTCAAGGTGCTGCAGAACGCTACCAAGCCCGAAATCAAGGCCGCTGTGGAATTGATGTTCAAGGTCGAGGTCAAGGGCGTTTCTGTGGTGAACACCAAAGGCAAGGCCAAGCGCTTTGGCAAGACGATGGGTCGCCGCGACAACGTGCGCAAGGCCTACGTGACGCTGAAGGAAGGCCAAGAGCTGAACCTGTCCGGGGAGGCCGCGTAAATGGCAGTCATCAAAATGAAACCGACCTCGCCTGGCCAACGTGCCGTGGTGAAGGTCACGCGTGACCACCTGTACAAGGGTGATGCGTACGCTCCCCTGCTGGAACCCCAGTTCCAGAAGGCCGGCCGCAACAACAACGGTCACATCACCACCCGCCACAAGGGCGGTGGCCACAAGCACCACTACCGTGTGGTGGACTTCAAGCGCAACAAGGATGCGATCCCCGCCAAGGTCGAGCGCATCGAGTACGACCCGAACCGTACGGCACACATCGCCCTGGTGTGCTATGCCGACGGTGAGCGTCGCTACATCATCGCTCCGCGTGGCCTGGAAGTCGGCGCAACGCTGCTGTCCGGTTCGGAAGCCCCGATCCGCGCCGGCAACACGCTGCCGATCCGCAACATCCCCGTGGGTTCGACGATCCACTGCATCGAGCTCAAGCCCGGTGCCGGTGCCCAGATCGCTCGCTCGGCTGGCGCTTCCGCCACGCTGCTGGCCCGTGAAGGCACGTACGCCCAGGTGCGTATGCGCTCCGGCGAAGTGCGCAAGATCCACATCGAGTGCCGCGCCACCATCGGCGAAGTCGCCAACGAAGAACACAGCCTGCGCCAACTGGGCAAGGCCGGTGTGAAGCGCTGGATGGGTATCCGTCCCACGGTTCGCGGCGTTGCCATGAACCCGGTGGACCACCCGCACGGTGGCGGCGAAGGCCGTACCGGCGAAGGCCGCCATGCAGTCGATCCTTGGGGCAATCTGACCAAGGGTTATCGCACCCGCAACAACAAGCGCACACAGGTCATGATCGTGTCGCGCCGCAAGAAGTAAGGGATAACAAATGACTCGTTCTCTCAAAAAGGGTCCGTTTGTTGACCACCACTTGCTGGCCAAGGTCGAGAAGGCCATCGCCACCAAGGACAAGAAGCCAGTCAAGACCTGGTCGCGCCGCTCCATGGTTCTGCCCGAGTTCATCGGTCTGACCATCGCCGTCCACAACGGCAAGCAGCACGTGCCGGTGTACGTCACCGACCAGATGGTGGGCCACAAGCTGGGCGAATTCGCCCTGACGCGCACCTTCAAGGGTCACCCCGCGGACAAGAAAGTCCAGAAGAAGTAAGGAACGACCATGTCTGAAACACGTGCAGTCCTCCGGGGCGTCCGTCTGTCGGTCGACAAGGGCCGTCTGGTCGCAGATCTGATCCGCGGCAAGAAGGTTGACCAAGCCCTGAACATCCTGACGTTCACGCAGAAAAAAGCTGCTGGCATCGTCAAGAAGGTTCTGGAATCCGCCATCGCCAACGCCGAGCACAACGACGGCGCCGACATCGACGAGCTGAAGGTCAAGACCATCTACGTCGAGCAAGGCACCACGCTCAAGCGCTTCACCGCGCGTGCCAAGGGTCGCGGCAATCGCATCAGCAAGCCCACGTGCCATGTGTACGTGACGGTCGGCAACTAAGGGCTCGGAAGACTATGGGACAGAAAATCCATCCTACCGGCTTCCGCCTGGCGGTCAGCCGCAACTGGGCCAGCCGCTGGTACGCAAGCAACCGTGACTTCGCCGGCATGCTGGCCGAAGACATCAAGGTGCGCGAATACCTGAAGGCCAAGCTGAAGAACGCCGCCGTCTCGCGCATCCTGATCGAGCGTCCGGCCAAGAACGCCCGCATCACCATCTACTCGGCACGTCCGGGCGTGGTGATCGGCAAGAAGGGCGAGGACATCGAGAACCTGAAGAAGGAACTCGCCTCCCGCCTGGGCGTGCCGGTCGCAGTGAACATCGAAGAAGTGCGCAAGCCCGAAATCGATGCCAAGCTGATCGCCGACAGCATCACGCAGCAGCTGGAAAAGCGGATCATGTTCCGCCGTGCCATGAAGCGTGCCATGCAGAACGCCATGCGTCTGGGTGCCCAGGGCATCAAGATCATGTCGTCGGGCCGTCTGAACGGCATCGAAATCGCCCGTACCGAGTGGTACCGCGAAGGCCGCGTGCCGCTGCACACCCTGCGCGCCGATATCGACTACGGCACCTCCGAAGCCAAGACCACCTACGGTGTGATCGGCGTGAAGGTGTGGGTCTACAAGGGCGACACGCTGGGCCGCAACGATCTGCCGGCTGCCGAGACGCCGCGCCCTGAAGAAGAGCGCCGTCCCCGCGGTCCGCGCCGCGACGGCCGCCCGGGTGGCGACCGCGCAGGTGCAGGCCGTGGCCCGCGCCGCCCCGTGGGTGCCAATGCGGCTCCCGCTGACGGCAGCGACAAGCCCGCCGGTGCCGGTGGCGCCGATAACACCGCCGTTAAGCGCGTTCGCAAGGTTGACGCGCCCGCTACAGCAGCGGACGGCAAAGGAGAATAAAGATGCTGCAACCCGCTCGCCGCAAGTACCGCAAAGAGCAGAAGGGCCGTAACACCGGCGTTGCCACCCGTGGCAACTCGGTGGCCTTCGGTGACTTCGGCCTGAAATGCACGGACCGTGGCCGTCTGACGGCCCGCCAGATCGAGGCCGCACGTCGTGCGATCTCCCGTCACGTCAAGCGTGGCGGCCGTATCTGGATCCGCGTGTTCCCGGACAAGCCGATCTCTACCAAGCCCGCAGAAGTGCGTATGGGTAACGGTAAGGGCAACCCCGAGTATTACGTGGCTGAAATCCAGCCCGGCAAGGTGGTGTTCGAGATCGTCGGTGTGCCCGAAGAACTGGCCCGCGAAGCCTTCCGCCTGGCTGCCGCCAAGCTGCCGCTGCGCACCACGTTCGTTGCCCGTCAGATCGGCGCTTGATCAGGAGAATTGAAATGACCAAAGCTGCTGAACTGCGCCAAAAAGACGTTGCCGGCATCGAAGCCGAAATCAAGTCCTTGCAAAAGGCTCATTTCGGTCTGCGCATGCAGAAGGCCACGCAACAACTGGCCAACACCAACACGCTGCGTATCACCCGTCGTGATATCGCCCGCGCAAAGACCATCCTTGCTGAAAAGCAAGCCGCCAAGTAAGGAGCGAACATGACGGAAGCTAAAAAATCCCTCAAGCGCACCTTGATCGGCAAGGTGGTCAGCGACAAGCGTCAGAAGACCGTGACCGTGCTGGTCGAGCGCCGTGTGAAGCACGAGCTCTACGGCAAGATCGTGGCCAAGTCGAGCAAGTACCACGCCCATGACGAAAAGGGCGAGTACAAGCTGGGCGACACGATCGAGATCACGGAAAGCCGTCCGCTGTCCAAGACCAAGAACTGGGTCGCGACCCGTCTGGTGCAAAAGGCCGGCCTGCTCTGATCTGATCCATCGCCGGCCCACAAGGCCCGATGGCTGCAAGGCCCATGGAAAACGACCCACAATGTGGGTCGTTTTTTCGTTTCCGGGGCCCCTTTTTCCGATCGGGGCGCACCGTTCGGGGCTGGAGGCGCTGCCCCCTTGGCGTCCCGGGCCCGTTTTCTTCCCCCTTTCCTGTCCACGCATCACATCAAGGAGATTGCAATGATCAAAGTCGGTGACACCCTGCCCAGCGTCACGCTGATGGAATATTCCGAGGTCGAAGGCGGCGGCTGCAGCCTGGGTCCCAACCCGGTCGAGGTCGCCAAGGCCGCTGCCGGCAAGACCATCGCGCTGTTCGCCGTGCCGGGCGCCTTCACGCCCACCTGCTCGGCCAAGCACGTGCCGGGCTACGTGGAGCAGGCCGAGGCGTTCAAGGCCGCCGGCGTCGATGAGATCTGGTGCCTGAGCGTGAACGACGCTTTCGTGATGGGCGCCTGGGCGCGCGACCAGAAGACCGATGGAAAGGTGCGCATGCTGGCCGACGGCGACGCAGCCTTCGCCAAGGCCACCGGCCTGACGCTGGACCTCAACGGCAAGGGCCTGGGCCTGCGCAGCAACCGCTATTCCATGCTGGTCAAGGACGGCAAGGTGGCGGCGCTCAACGTCGAAGGCCCGGGCAAGTTCGAGGTCAGCGACGCTGGCACGCTGCTGGCCCAGGCCAAGGGCTGATCGACGGGTGCAGGCGCCCCGGCGGGATGTTTCCGCAGCCGGCGCGCCGATGCGCCTTTGCTTTTTCGCTCCGCTGTGCGCCCGCTCCGGTGGACGCGTCCGTCCCCCTGCGGGATCGGGCTCCTTCAGTCGATATCGACCTTCAGGTAGTGCGAGCCTTCCAGCGGGCTGTGGTAGTAGGGCGGTATTTCCTCGAAGCCCAGGTCGGCATACAGAGCCCGGGCAGATTCCATGCCGTCCAGCGTGTCGAGCAGCACGCAGGCATAGCCTGCCTGGCGCGCGGCGTCCAGCGTGGCTTCGGCCAGCTGGCGGCCCAGGCCGAAGCCCCGGAAGGCCTTGCGCACGTAGAGCCGCTTCATTTCGGCGGCGTTGGGGTAGTCCGCTGCATCCAGCGGACGCAGGGCGCAGCAGCCGGCGATGCTGCCACCCACCTGGGCCAGCAGCAGGTGGCCGCGCGGCGCGGCGTATTCGCCCGGCAGGGCGGCCAGCTCGGCCTCGAAATTCTGGAAGCCCAGGTCCACGCCCAGGGACTCGGCGTATTCGCGGAAGATCTCCTGAACGACATCCAGTTGTTCGGGCAGGGGGGGCGTCAGCAGGGAAACGTCAGGCGTCTGGTCCACGGGGGGCGAGCATGCGGCAGGTATGCATGCGTGCGGCGAAAGAAGAGTCCAGTGTAGCGGCTGGGCCTGCGCGTATGCGAGGGGAAGGGGGCTCAGGTTTCGGCCAGCAGGCGCTCGATCAGCTTGTGCAGCTCGGGGAAGTCGGGCGCGCCCACATAGCTCTTCACGATTTCGCCGCGCTTGTTGACGACGAAGGTAGAGGGCGTGAGCTTCACGTCGCCCCAGGCCTGGGCGACCGCGCCGGTGTTGTCGATGGCGACCTTGAACGGCAGCTTGCGCGTGTCGGCGAAGTTGACGACGTAGCTGGGCGGGTCGTAGCTCATGGCCACGGCCAGTGTGTCGTAGCCCCGGCCCTTGTACTTGTCGTAGGTCGCGACCAGTTCGGGCATCTCGGCCACGCAGGTCACGCAGCTGGTGGCCCAGAAATTGACCAGCGTGACCTTGCCGCGCAGATCCGCCGTGGTCTGGCGAGAGCCGTCCAGCAGCACGAAGGTGGATTGCGGCGCGGCCGACTTGCCCGTGCCCAGCACGATCCAGCCTGCCGCTGCGGCGCAGGCTGCCAGTGCGGCGCCTGCCAGCCAATGAGTGATGCGCATGTCCTGTCCTGTTTCCGGGGTTGGCGGTGATGGCTGCGTGGGGCCCTTCTGTGCCCCGCATCAGGATTGCCCCGCCCTGGTTGCCGATTGTGCCGCAGCGACCGCTTCCGTTCACTTGCCGTGTGCGGTGCGGCCCTGCTTGGAGAGGGTAGCCGTCGGGGAGTTCACTCGGCACAGGCTCGGCCGGTGACGCCGGGTTGATCTGGATCAGCCGGATGGCGCGCCGCGGCGGCACGACCATGGGTTTACACGCGGCCCTCGCGCGGCGGGCGCTCCCGATAATCTGTGGCATGACATCCCGCCGTGCCGCTCTCCTGGCCGGGGCCTGCCTGCTGGCTGCGGCCTGCAGCCCGGCCCTGAATTGGCGCGAAGTGGCGCTGGGCGGCGCGGCGATGGCGGCCCTCTTGCCCTGCAAGCCCGAACATGCGGTGCGCGCCGTGGAGCTCGGCGCGGGCCGGCGCGCGGATCTGGCGCTCTGGAGCTGCGATGCGGACGGCGCGACCTTCGCCGTATCGCACATGGCTGCGCCTGAGCCGGCCGACGCCGCAGCCGCCCTCCAGCAGTGGCGCGCCGCCGTGCTGGTGCGCATGCAGGCCGGCGAAGCCCGGGCCACGCCGGAGCCCTTCGTTCCGCCCGGTGCGCTGGCGCTTCCCTCATCGGTGCGCCTGCAGGCTGCCGGGCGTCGGGGCGACGGCAGCCCCGTCACCGCCGATGCCGTTTGGTTCGCCCGGCCCGAGGGCGGTGCCGTGAGGCTCTACCACGCCGTGGTCTATGCCCCTGCGGCACGGCCCCAGGTCGCCGTCGCCTTCTTCTCGGGACTGCGGACACGATGAGGGCTGGCGGACATCGAATGGGCGCCGGCCCGGCCTGCCGGTGCGGACCATGGTGCGGCGCCATAATGCGCGTCACACCTGTCTGCCATGAAAACGACGACGCGCATCTTCCTCATCGCCCATGCTCCCCTGGCCCATGCCCTGCGCGAATGCGCGCTGCATGTGTTCGCCGATTGCGCGGACGACGTGGTGGCCCTGGATGTCCATCCGAATGCCCCGCCCGAGGAGTCCCTGGATGCGGCACGCATCCTGATGGACAGGGAGCCCGACCGGCCGACCCTGGTGCTCACCGACGTGTTCGGCGCCACGCCCTGCAACATGGCGCAGCGGCTGGTGGACGGCCAGCTCTCCCGGCTGGTGTGCGGCGTGAACCTGCCCATGCTGCTGCGGGCGGTCTGCTACCGGGCCGAAGCGCTGGACACGCTGGTGTCGCGCGCGGTGGTGGGCGGCACGCAGGGCGTCATGCAGGTGGCGAGCGCTGCGCCCCAGAATCAGATTCGACGGTCTCACAATGATCAAGAAACCTATCACCATCAGCAATAAGCTCGGCCTCCACGCCCGGGCATCGGCCAAGCTCACCAAGCTGGCGGGCAGCTTTCCCTGCGATGTCTGGCTCTCCAAGGGCGAGCGCCGCATCAATGCCAAGAGCATCATGGGCGTGATGATGCTGGCCGCCGGCCTGGGCTCGGTGGTCGAGCTGGAAACCGATGGCCCGCGCGAGGACGAGGCCATGGATGCGCTGGTGGCGCTGATCGACGGCAAGTTCGGCGAAGGCGAATGACGATGCGAAGGGAGCGGGCCGCGCAGCGTTCGGCAGCGCCATCGAAGGCCCGCCGCCCTGCCGGCGCCGCCGTGAGGGCATCGGCATGACCTTCTCCATCCACGGCCTTCCCGTCTCGCGCGGCGTCGCCATAGGGCGCGCCGTGCTGGTGGCTTCCAGCCGCGTCGATGTGGTGCATTACTTCATCGATGCGGACCAGGTGACGGCCGAGATCCTGCGCGTGCGCGCCGGCCGCAACGCGGTGATCGACGAGCTGCAGCGCCTGCAGGCCGAGATGCCGCCCGATGCGCCCCACGAGCTGGCAGCGCTGCTCGACGTGCATCTGATGCTGTTGCAGGACGAGGCGCTGGTGAGCGGCGTCAAGCACTGGATCACCGAGCGGCTCTACAACGCCGAATGGGCGCTCACCACGCAGCTCGAGATCATCTCCCGCCAGTTCGACGAGATGGAAGACGACTACCTGCGCGAGCGCAAGGCCGATCTGGAGCAGGTGGTGGACCGCATCCTGCGGCATATGAAGGGCGTGGCCGCCAGCCCGGTTGCGGCGCCACCGGTTCCCGCCCGCCGTCCGCCGTCGCAAGACCTGCTGCTGGAAGACAAGGTGGACGTGCCGCTGGTCCTGGTGGCGCACGACCTGTCGCCTGCCGACATGCTGCAGTTCAAGCGCAGCGTGTTCGCGGGCTTCGTGACCGACGTGGGCGGAAAGACCTCGCACACCGCCATCGTCGCGCGCAGCATGGACATACCCGCCGTGGTGGGCGCCAGGGCCTCCAGCCAGCTGGTGCGGCAGGACGACTGGGTCATCATCGACGGCGATGCGGGCGTGGTCATCGTCGATCCCTCGCCCATCATCCTGGCCGAATACGGCTTCCGGCAGCGCCAGGGATCCCTGGAGCGCGAGCGCCTGCTTCGCCTGCGCCACACGCCTGCCGTGACGCTCGACGGCCAGGCGATCGAACTGCTGGCGAACATCGAGCAACCGGCCGATGCCGCTGCCGCCGTGCGGGCCGGCGCTGCGGGCGTGGGGCTTTTCCGCAGCGAATTCATGTTCATGGACCGCACCGGCCCGCTGCCCGACGAGGAGGCGCAGTACCGTGCCTACCGCGAAGCGGTGGAAGGCATGCAGGGCCTGCCTGTCACGCTGCGCACCATCGACGTGGGCGCCGACAAGCCGCTGGACAAGAGCCACAAGGACTCGCACCTGAACCCGGCGCTGGGCCTGCGTGCCATCCGCTGGAGCCTGGCCGACCCGGCCATGTTCCGCACCCAGCTGCGGGCCGTGCTGCGCGCCGCCGCCCACGGGCCGGTGAACCTGCTCTTTCCCATGCTGGCCCATGTCAGCGAGATCCGCCAGACGCTGGCGCAGGTGGACCTTGCGCGGGCCGAACTCGACGCGAGCGGCACGCCCTACGGACCGGTGCAGCTGGGCGCCATGATCGAGGTGCCCGCGGCTGCGCTGATCGTGCGCAGCTTCCTGCGGTATTTCGATTTCCTGTCCATCGGCACCAACGACCTGATCCAGTACACCCTGGCCATCGACCGGGTGGACGAGGCGGTGGCCCATCTCTACGACCCGCTGCATCCGGCCGTGCTGCGCCTGGTCGCCGATGTGATCGCTGCAGGCCATGCGCAGGGCAAGAGCGTCTGCGTCTGCGGCGAGACGGCTGGCGATGTGACGATGACGCGCCTGCTGCTGGGCCTGGGCCTGCGCAGCTTTTCCATGCACCCGGCGCAGATCCTGGCCGTCAAGCAGGAGGTGTTGCGTGCCGACACCCGCAAGCTGGCCGCCTGGGCCGAAGAGGTGCTGGCCTCCGACGATCCGGCTGCCATGCTGCTGGCCGCAGGCTGAAGCCGCCCTTCGGAAGCCCTTTGCCGGGTGGGCTTTGCTGGTGCGTGCCGTCCCCGTGCTGTCAGATTCGTCATGTAAAAGTCATGGAAATGACATATGCGATGGGTAACATTTGTTGACACAAATCAGCCCATCCCATGTCCGCAAACTCCGAGTACCTGAGCGGCTTTCGGCCCCGCTTCCGTCAGCCCAGCGCTGCGGACCTGTGCAACGTGGTGCCCTGCATGACGGCCGATCAGACCAACGAGCAGGTCATGGATGTCTTCGGCAGGCACCGCGAGCTGGTCAGCCTGCCGGTGGTCGAGGGCACCCAGCCCATCGGGCTGATCAACCGGAACATCTTCCTCTCGCAGATGAGCAAGCAGTTCCGCATGGAACTGTACGGCCGCAAGAGCTGCATCGCCTTCATGGACAAGGAGCCGCTGATCGTCGAGGCAAGCCTGGACATCGAGGCGCTGACGTTCAAGACCGTCGAATGCGGCGAGAAAGCCATGTCCGACGGCTTCATCATCACCCATCAGGGCGCGTATGCCGGCGTGGGGCACGGTTTGCAGCTGATGCGCGTGGTGGCCGACATGCAGGCCGCGCGCAACCGGCAGATCATGCACAGCATCGAATACGCCAGCGTCATCCAGCGTTCCACGCTGCGCAGCTCGCTCGATACGCTGGCCCGGGTGTGCCCCGGCGCGCACATGGTCTGGGAGCCGCGCGATGTCGTGGGCGGCGACTTCTACCAATTCAGTGCCGAACCCGACGGCTGGAGCGCCACCGTCGCCGACTGCACCGGGCATGGCGTTCCCGGTGCCTTCATGACCCTGATCGCTTCCACCAATCTCAGTCAGGCGATCAAGCAGCACGGGCCGCGCGATCCGGCTGCGCTCCTGGGCAGCGTCAACCGCAGCATCAAGCAGATGCTGGGCCAGCTCGACGGCAAGGACGCAACCCCGGGCTCCGACGACGGCATGGATGCGGCCTGCTTCTGGTTCGAGCCCGCCCATGGCCGGCTGGTCTTCGCCGGGGCACGGCTTTCGCTCCTGCTGGTGCGGCCCGGCGGCGATGCGGCGGAGATCGTGGAAGGCCAGCGCAAGGGCGTGGGCTATGTGGACAGCGATTTCGACTATGCCTGGGCCAACCAGGAACTGATCCTCGAGCCGGGGACTCTGGTGTTCATCACCACCGACGGCCTGATCGACCAGGTGGGCGGCCCCCGCGCCATCGCCCTGGGCAAGCGGCGCGTGCGCGAACTGCTTTTCGAGCTCCGGGAGCAGACGCCTGCACAGATCAATCAGGCCGTACACGATGCGCTGACCTCCTGGCAGGGCGAGCACCATCGCCGCGACGACCTGACTTTCTTTTGCTTTCGTACCTGAGACGGATACCGGACATGTCCTCCAACCAGATCGCCGCCAAGTACGGCTCCTTCTTCCAGCTGGCCCGTCAGCACCAGGTCATCTTCTACTACGTGGGCTACTTCTCGCAGACCATCATCGCTGCCATGGCCGATGCGGTGAAGCTGCAGCTGGAAGTGGCTGGCGTCGCCGGGCCCACGCGCCGCAAGCTGTTTTCTTCCTTCGTGGAAATGGCGCAGAACATCGTCCACTATTCGGCCGATACCCTCACGCCCCCGAGCCAGGACAATGGCGAGCTGCGCCACGGGGCCGTCTGCATCCGCCGCGAAGCCGATGGCAGCTTCATGGTAGTGTGCGCCAACCCGGTCGAGCCGCGCATCGCCGACGATCTGCGCAGCAAGCTGGATGCGCTGCGCAGCATGACGCTGGAAGAGATCAAGCAGGCCTATCGCCAGACCTTGCGCGAAGAGACCCCTGAAGGCAGCAAGGGCGCGGGCATCGGCTTTCTCACCATGGCGCGCGATGCGCGCGAGCCGTTGGAGTTCGATTTCGATGCCGAGCAGGAGCCTGGAAAACCCCCGATCTTCTATTTGAAGGCCGCGATCTGATCGGGCCCGCCGGACAAGAATCGAGAATACAGATGGACAATCTCTACATCGCCCCGACCCCCAGTTCACCCGAGGTGGACTTCAAGTTCGACATCCACACGCTGAGCCTGCGCGGCGAGTCCTACCCCGAGAACGCCGCCGCGTTCTACGGCGATGTGCTGGCGCAGCTCAAGGCCTATCTCGCGGAGCAGTCCGGCAGCAAGATCGAGGTGAGCATCGCGCTGGCCTATTTCAACAGCTCCAGCACCAAGATGCTCTTCAACCTGATCGAGGCGCTGAGCGATGCCGCGGGCGAAGGCAACGAGGTGTCCGTGCGCTGGTACCACGATGAAGAGGACGACACCATCCTCGAATTCGGCCAGGAGCTCAGCGAAGACTTTCCCGCCCTCCAGTTCTCCATCCATCCCGTGAGTGCGGCCTGATGGGCACGCCAGCCGCCACGCCGCCAGACCTCTTCGACGCAGAGCACCAGGCGCTGGAGGCCGCGCGCGCGGTGTACCTGGCCCATGACGCGGCGGCTCACATCTCCTGCCGCCAGGCGCTGGGTGATCTCCTGGCATCCTACGAGCGGCTGCTGCGCGAGACGCGGCGCCTGGTGCGCCGCAGCGACCGCGCCGAGCTGGAGATGAATCAGCTGAACATGCGCCTGCAAGACCTCGCGGCGCAGCTGGAATTCCGCGCCAATCACGATCCGCTGACCGGCGTGCTCAACCGGGCGGCCATCATCGAGCAGGTCAACAGGCAGCTCCAGCGCGGTGGTCTTTCGCTGATCGTCCTGGACATCGACTTTTTCAAGCGCGTCAACGACAGCTTCGGCCATCCCATGGGCGACCGCGTGATCCTGGGCGTGGTGGCCTGCCTGAAGGCCATCGTGCCGCCGCAGTGCCAGATCGGCCGCGTCGGCGGCGAAGAGTTCACGGTGGTGCTGCCGGGCGAAAAACTCGACATGGGCAGGCAGGTGGCCGAGTCCCTGCGCGTGGCCATCGAGGCGCACCCTTTCGACCTGCCCGACGGCAGCGGAATCACGGCCAGCTTCGGCCTCAGCCATGTGGAGGCCGGTGGCAGCTTCGACAGTGCCTACGGCCTGGCTGACGAGGCGCTGTACCTCGCCAAGCGCGGCGGCCGCAACCGGGTTTGCGTCGCGGAGGGCTCGGCGCCGTCCTCCCCGGCCGCATGAGCGCGGTGGCTCCCTCCGCCCGGCATGTGCCGGAGATCGGCGCTGCGCCCGACGCCTCCATCCCCTCGGCGCCAGACGGGCTGCATTGGCGCATTCTGGTCGCGGACCGCGATCCCGAGGTGCATGCCGCCGTGCGTGGGGCCCTGCAGGGCCGGCGCATCGCGGGCCGCTCGCTCGCATCCCTGCATGCCCATTCGCTGGCCGAAGCATTTGCGCTGATGCCCGGCCTGCAGGCGGCTGCGCCGGAATGGGTCATGCTGCTGCTCGATGCCGCGCTGGATGCGCCGGAGGGCGACACGGCTGTGGATGCGGCCTTCTCCTGCCCGGTGCCCGCAGCGCTGGAACTGGTGCGCCTCGTGCACGGCACGGCTGGCCTGGAGTCCGTCCGCGTCGTGCTGCGCACCTCCCGTCCCGGGCAGTCCGTCGATGCCGAAACGATGCTGCTCCATGGCATACACGACGATCGATCCAAGGCCGAGCTGACCAGCGAGCGCCTGCTGGCGCTGGTGGCGGGTGCAGTGCAGGCCGGCTCCGCCCGTCGGGCGGCAGGTGCAGCCGGCCAAGGCCGGGGCTTCGAGGACCTGGTGCGCTCCAGTGCTTGCCTGCTGGAAGCCGCCGGGCCGCAGGCCTTCGCCGAAGGGGCCATCGCGCAGCTGGGCATGCTGCTGGGCAATGCCGATGGCGGCGTGGCCTGCATGCTTTCCGCCACCCCGGAGCAGGCTGTGGATGCACTCGCTGTGCTGGCGGCTACCGGCCGCTACGCCGGGCTGTCACGGCCGCTGGGCGGGGTGGCGGGCCATCTGCTGCGCCAGGCGCTGGAGCGTGGCAAGCATGTCCACGGAGAGGGCGGAGCGAGCGCCTTCCACATCGGCCGCCCGGGCGAGCCGGGCATGGCCATCTTCATGGAGCTTCCGCCACTCGCCGGAGCGGATGCTGCCTTGCTGGATGCCTTCTGCGCCCACTGGAGCACGCTGCTGTACAAGCACGGGCAGCTCACGCGGCTGCATGAGCAGGCTTATTACGATCCTCTGGTGCGACTGCCCAACCGCGTGCGCTTCGTGGAGAAGGTCGACGAATGCGCCCGGCTGGGCATGCGCGAGCATGTGCTGGCGCTGCTCGACATCGACGACTTCAGCGCTACCAACGACGTGATGGGGCACCGCTTCGGCGACCGGCTGCTGCAGCAGGTCGCCGAGCGCCTGACGCAGGCGCTGCCGGCGGGGGTGCTGCTGGCACGCCTGGGGGCCGACACCTTCGGCGTGCTGGGCAGCGCGCAGCTGGTGTCGCCGCAGCGGCTGCTGGACGGCGTGCGCCAGCCCATCCTGGTCGATGGCCTGAGCCACAAGGTGTCGCTGACCTGCGGCTACGTGCGCCTGCCGGAGGCTCCGCAAGCCGGCATCGATCTGGTGAAGGACGCGACCATCGCCCTCAAGCGGGCCAAGCGCGACCACAGGGGGCAGCATCTCGAGTATTCGGAGCACATCGGGGCGGAGGCGCGGGCGCGCGCCCTGCTGGTGTCCGATCTGCGCTCGGCCATCGACCATGAGCAGCTCTTCCTGGTCTATCAGCCGCAGCTCGATCTGGTCTCGCGTGAACTGGTGGGGCTGGAGGCCTTGCTGCGCTGGCGCATGGACGATGGCCGGCTGATGCCGCCCGACCAGTTCATTCCTGTGGCCGAGCATTCCGGCCTGATCGTGGCGCTGGGCCAGTGGGTGCTGTTCACGGCCTGCTCGGCCATGCGCGCCTTGCTGGATGCGGGCCACGCGCCGCATCGCATGGCCGTCAACGTGTCTGCCGTGCAGCTGCAGGATGCGGGCTTCTTCGACATGGTCCGCGCCGCCCTGGCCCGCAACGGCCTGCAGGGTTCGCATCTGGAGCTGGAGATCACCGAGTCCGTCGCCGCGCTGCCCACCCAGCTGCTGGAGGCCACGCTGTCGCGGCTGCGCGCCGAGGGCGTTTCCATCGCCATCGACGACTTCGGCACCGGCTATTCCTCGCTGAGCTACCTGGAGCGGCTGCCGCTGGACCGCATCAAGATCGACCGCTCTTTCGTGCGCCATCTGGGCGAGCCGCACGGCGCCCGCATCGCCGAAATGGTGGCTCAGCTGGGCCGCAAGCTGGGCCTGAAGGTGCTGGCCGAAGGCATCGAGGACGTGGCCGCCTGGCAGGCCTTGCTGGAAATGGGCTGCCACGAAGGGCAGGGCTACTTCATCGCCCGGCCCATGGAGGCGAGCCAGCTCATGGGCTGGCTGCGGTTGCGTTGACGGGGACGGCCCGGGCGGCTGGCGCGCGGGCTGCCGGGCCGGTTGGTTGGAAGTCCGTTCTTCGTCCCCTTGGCCGCGTCAGCCCGCGGTGACGCCGGCGGCGTGCGCCTGCTGGTCCGCGTGGTAGCTGGAGCGCACCATCGCGCCCACGGCGGCATGGGTGAAACCCATCTTGTAGGCCTCTTCCTCGTACATCTTGAAGGTGTCGGGGTGGACGTAGCGGCGCACCGGCAGGTGGCTGTTGGACGGCGCCAGGTACTGGCCGATGGTCAGCATGTCGATGTCGTGCGCGCGCATGTCGCGCATCACCTGCAGGATCTCCTCGTCCGTCTCGCCCAGGCCGACCATGATGCCGCTCTTGGTCGGCACGCCGGGGTGCAGCGCCTTGAACTTCTTGAGCAAGTTCAGGCTGAACTGGTAGTCGGAGCCGGGGCGGGCTTCCTTGTAGAGGCGTGGCGCGGTTTCCAGGTTGTGGTTCATCACGTCGGGCGGCGCGGCCTTGAGGATTTCCAGCGCGCGGTCGTCGCGGCCGCGGAAGTCGGGCACCAGGATCTCGATCTGCGTGGCGGGCGAGAGCTCGCGGATGTTTTGGATGCATTCCACGAAGTGGCCGCTGCCGCCGTCGCGCAGGTCGTCGCGGTCCACGCTGGTGATGACCACGTACTTCAGCCGCAGCGCGGCGATGGTCCGCGCCAGGTTCAGCGGCTCGTCCTTGTCCAGCGGGTCCGGCCGGCCATGGCCCACGTCGCAGAACGGGCAGCGGCGCGTGCACTTGTCGCCCATGATCATGAACGTGGCCGTGCCCTTGCCGAAGCATTCGCCGATGTTGGGGCAGGAGGCCTCCTCGCACACCGTGTGCAGCTTGTGCTCGCGCAGGATGTCCTTGATCTCGTAGAAGCGCGTGGTGGGGGAGCCGGCCTTGACGCGGATCCACTCGGGCTTCTTCAGCACCTCGCCCTGCTCGACCTTGATCGGAATGCGCGACAGCTTGGCCGCGGCCTTCTGCTTGGCCAGCGGGTTGTAGGTGGCGGAGGTTTGCGCTTCGCGCACGACTTCGGGAGTGCTCATGGCAGGTCTTGGAGATCAGGGCGCGAGGCGCGTGGCAAGCTGCCCCGCCAGCACGGCGGCGGCTTCGTCCCAGGTGGTTTGGACCCCGATTGTAGAAAGGTCCACCGTGGAGAGGCCTGCGTAGCCGCAAGGGTTGATGCGCGAGTAGGGCTCCAGGTCCATGTCCACGTTCAGCGCGACGCCATGGTAGGTGCAGTGCCGGCTCACCTTGATGCCCAGGGCGGCGATCTTGCCCAGGCCGGTGAAGTCGGGCTCGGCCGCCGCGCGCTCCGCGTCCGCGTGCTGCGGCCGCTGGGGCAGCAGGGCGTGGCTGAACGGGTCGTCCAGCCGCACGTAGATGCCGGGCGCCCCGGCCACGCGGTGGCCCGTCACGCCGAAGTGGCCCAGCGTGCGGATGACGGCCTCCTCGATGCGATAGACGTATTCCTTGACGAAATAGCCTGCGCGGCGCAGGTCGATCAGCGGATAGGCGACGACCTGCCCGGGGCCGTGGAAGGTCACCTGTCCGCCGCGGTTCGTTGCGACGACCGGGATGCCCGCGGGGGCCAGAACGTGGTCCGCCTTGCCGGCCACCCCTTGCGTGTAGAGCGCGTCGTGCTCGCAGATCCACAGCGCGTCCGGCGTGCCGCCGTCGCGCTCGGCGGTGAAGCGCTGCATGGCCTCCAGCGTCTCGCGGTAGTCGGCGCGGCCGAGATGCCGCACCTGCAGGGGCATGGTCATGGCGGGCGTATCTGCGGTGCCGGTCAGAGCACGACCTTGACCATGGGGTGGGACGACAGCGCGCGGTAGAGGTCGTCGAGCTGCTCGCGGCTGGTGGCGGTCACCGTGATGGTGACCCCGAGATAGTTGCCGCCGCGGCTGTCGCGCAACTCGATGGTGGAGGCGTCGAAGAACGGGTCGAAGCGCTTTGCGGTTTCCGTCACCGCATGCACGAAGCCGTCGGCCTTCTGTCCCATCACCTTAATGGGGAACTGCGACGGGTATTCGATCAGCGAATCCTTGCGGCTATCGCCCGCGGTGCTGTCGGATTGGGAGGCGGGTGGCTGGGAGTTTTGGGTCATGTTATCGGGTGATCGGCAGGGTGCCATCGGATGGCCTGGCGGCAAAGTCCGAAGGTCGGCAGGGGATTGTGCGGCAGCCGATGCGGCGGGGCGTCACCATGCGGTGCTGCATTCGTCCCCGCGAGGGCGGCATGCCAGGATATCCGTGGAGAATGCGCGTCGCCATCGTTCACTGCACGCCCGGTCTGCGGGGCTAGGGACGGCGCAGGCGCGAGTCTGCCGCGTTGCAGGGCATTGCGGAGCCGCGTGGGTTTCTACTTATAATCAGGGGCTTTGTAAAAAGTTTCAGTCTCCAGCTCGGGCGCCAGTCAACGATGAAAACAAACGCTCCCGAAACCGAAGCTGAGGTTGACGAGGCCGACTTCAAGCCCCTGACTGCCGCGGAGGCGCAGCAGTGGCGGCAGCGCAATCCTCCGATGCCCATCTGGCGCATCGTTGTCTTGCAGGCGCTGGTCGGTCTGGCCGTGGCCCTGGTGGCCTGGCTGGTGTCCGGCAAGTCCCATGTGGCATGGTCCGCTGCCTATGGCGCGCTGACCGTTGTCGTTCCGGCTGCCTTGTTCGCGCGGGGCATGGCGCGTCAGCGGATGTCCGCTGGCGCCGCGCTGGTCGGCATGTTCGGCTGGGAGCTGGTGAAGATTGCATTGACCGTCGCCATGCTGGCGGCGGCGCCGCGGCTGGTGCCGGGGCTCAGCTGGCTGGCTCTGCTGGTCGGCATGGTGGTGACGATGAAAACGTACTGGATCGCGCTCATGGCGCGGCCCGGTGTCCGCAAACCGGTTGATATTTGAGAGAAGAGTTGTCCGATGGCCGCAGAAGCGCACGCCCCGACTGCCAGTGAATACATCGTTCACCACTTGCAGCATCTCCAGAACATCAAGCAGAAGTCCATCGTGGATTTCTCGGTGGTGAACTACGACTCCGTCATCGTGGGTCTGGTTCTCGGCTTCTTGGTGTTGTTCGTTCTGTGGCGTTCGGCCCGCAAGGCGACGTCCGGCGTGCCCGGCCGCTTCCAGGCCGCGGTGGAGATCCTGGTCGAGATGGTGGACAACCAGGCCAAGGCCAACATCCACAATGCCGAAAGCCGCAAGTTCATCGCCCCGCTGGCGCTGACGGTGTTCGTCTGGATCTTCGTGATGAACGCCATGGACATGCTGCCGGTCGATCTGCTGCCCGCCATCTGGGCCCAGATTTACGGTGCCGCCGGCCACGATCCGCACCACGCCTATCTGCGCGTCGTGCCTACCGCCGACCTGTCCACCACGCTGGGCCTGTCCTTCGCCGTCCTGGTGCTCTGCCTGTACTACAGCGTGAAGATCAAGGGCCTTGGCGGCTGGGCGCACGAACTGGTCACGGCTCCGTTCGGCACCAGCAAGAATCCTGTCTTCGCCCTGATCCTGGGCGTGGTCAATCTGCTCATGCAGATCATTGAATACGTTGCCAAGACGGTTTCGCACGGTATGCGGCTGTTCGGCAACATGTACGCTGGTGAGTTGGTGTTCATGCTGATTGCCCTGATGGGTGGTGCTGCTGCCATGTCGCTTTCCGGTGTGCTGCTCCCCGTGGGGCAGATCATTGCGGGCTCCATCTGGGCGATCTTCCACATCCTGGTGATCACCCTGCAGGCCTTCATCTTCATGATGCTTGCGCTGATCTACCTCGGCCAGGCACATGACGCTCACTGAGTCGTTCGTCTCTTTCCTTTCCCTTTAACTTTTTCTTTCTTTTCATCCTAGGAGTCATCATGGAAAACATTCTCGGTCTCGTCGCTCTGGCTTGTGGTCTGATCGTGGGCCTCGGCGCTATCGGCGCTTCGATCGGTATCGCTCTGATGGGTGGCAAGTTCCTCGAATCTTCCGCTCGCCAGCCCGAACTGATCAACGAACTGCAAACCAAGATGTTCATCTTGGCCGGTCTGATCGACGCTGCCTTCCTGATCGGCGTGGCCATCGCCCTGCTGTTCGCTTTCGCCAACCCCTTCGTCCTGGCCTAAGCTCCGTTCAACGCCCACATAGAAAGGTGTTGCCGTGAGTATCAACGCGACCCTGTTCGTTCAGGCCATCGTCTTCCTGATCCTGGTGCTGTTCACGATGAAGTTCGTGTGGCCTCCGATCGCGAAGGCGCTGGATGAGCGGGCTCAGAAAATCGCCGATGGCCTCGCTGCCGCCGATCGTGCCAAGTCCGAGCTCACCGCTGTGAACCAGCGCGTGGAGAAGGAACTGGCCCAGACGCGCACCGAGACGGCATCGCGCATCGCAGATGCCGACCGCCGCGCTCAGGCCATCATCGAAGAAGCCAAGGCGCGCGCCACGGAAGAAGGCAACAAGATCATTGCCGCCGCCCGTGCCGATGCCGAGCAGCAAACCATCCAGGCCCGCGAAGCCCTGCGCGAGCAGGTTGCGACCCTGGCCGTGAAGGGTGCCGAGCAGATCCTCCGCAAGGAAGTCAACGCCGGCGTCCATGCTGATCTGCTGAATCGCCTGAAGACCGAGCTGTAAGGAGCGCGCAACCATGGCAGAACTCGCCACCATTGCCCGCCCCTACGCGGAAGCGCTCTTCAAGGCATGCACTTCCTCCGCGTCCGGTGCCGACCTGAACGGCACCGTGGCCTGGGTGGAAGAAGTGGCGGCGATCGCCGCCAACCCGCAGCTGCGCCAGCTGGCAGACAACCCCAAGGTGACGGACGAGCAGGTGTTCGACGTCATCGCGGGCGTAGCCCGCAGCCCGTTGACCGACGCTGCGCGCAATTTCCTGCGCGTGGTCATCGACAACGGCCGCGTGGACGCACTGCCCGAAGTGGCTGCGCAGTTTCGTGCGCTGGTCAACCAGCGCAACGGCTCTTCCGACGCCGTCGTCTACAGCGCTTTCCCGCTGGACGCCGACGCGATGGCTGGCCTGGATGCAGCGCTGGAAAAGCGCTTCGGCCGCAAGCTGAGTGTCTCCTCGGTCCAGGTGGATGAGTCCCTGATCGGCGGCATTCGCGTAGTGGTGGGTGACGAGGTGCTGGACACCTCCGTCAAAGCCCGTCTGGAACAAATGAAAGCGGCCCTCACTGCGTAAGCGGCTTGAGGTCTAGGCTAACCAAAGAAAGAAGGAAAGAGTCATGCAACTCAATCCCGCAGAAATTTCTGAACTGATCAAGAGCCGCATCGAAGGTCTGGCAGCCAGCAGCGACATCCGCAACCAGGGCACCGTGGTGTCCGTGTCGGACGGTATCGTGCGCGTGCATGGCCTGTCGGAAGTGATGCAGGGCGAAATGCTCGAGTTCCCCGCCACCAAGGACGGCCAGCCCTCCTACGGCCTGGCGCTGAACCTCGAGCGCGACTCCGTCGGCGCCGTGATTCTGGGCGAGTACGAGCACATCTCAGAAGGCGACACCGTCAAGTGCACGGGCCGCATCCTGGAAGTGCCCGTGGGCCCCGAGCTGGTGGGCCGCGTGGTGAACGCCCTGGGCCAGCCGATCGACGGCAAGGGCCCCATCAACGCCAAGCTGACGGACGTGATCGAGAAGGTCGCTCCCGGCGTGATCGCACGGAAGTCCGTGGACCAGCCGCTGCAGACCGGCATCAAGTCCATCGACGCGATGGTGCCCGTGGGCCGTGGCCAGCGCGAGCTGATCATCGGTGACCGCCAGACCGGCAAGACCGCCGTCGCCATCGACGCGATCATCGCCCAGAAGGGCCAGGGCGTGACGTGTATCTACGTCGCCATCGGCCAGAAGGCTTCCTCCATCAAGAACGTCGTGCGTGCCCTGGAGCAGGCCGGCGCCATGGAATACACCATCGTCGTGGCTGCATCGGCTTCCGAGTCGGCCGCCATGCAATACGTGTCGGCCTACTCCGGCTGCACGATGGGCGAATACTTCCGCGACCGCGGCGAAGACGCGCTGATCGTCTATGACGACCTGTCCAAGCAGGCCGTGGCCTACCGCCAGGTCTCGCTGCTGCTGCGCCGCCCGCCAGGCCGTGAAGCCTATCCCGGCGACGTGTTCTATCTCCACAGCCGCCTGCTGGAGCGTGCCGCCCGCGTGAACGCCGACTACGTCGAAGCCTTCACCAAGGGTGAAGTCAAGGGCAAGACCGGCTCGCTGACGGCCCTGCCGATCATCGAAACGCAAGCCGGCGACGTGTCCGCTTTCGTTCCGACCAACGTGATCTCGATCACGGACGGCCAGATCTTCCTGGAAACCAGCCTGTTCAACGCTGGTATCCGTCCCGCCATCAACGCCGGTATCTCGGTGTCGCGCGTGGGTGGTGCAGCCCAGACCAAGATCATCAAGAGCCTGTCCGGCGGTATCCGTACCGACCTGGCCCAGTACCGTGAGCTGGCTGCGTTCGCGCAGTTCGCCTCCGACCTGGACGAAGCCACCCGCAAGCAGCTGGACCGCGGTGCCCGCGTGACCGAACTGCTGAAGCAGGCGCAATACAGCCCGCTGCCCATCTCGCTGATGGGGGCCACGCTGTTCGCCGTGAACAAGGGCTTCATGGACGACATCGAAGTCAAGAAGGTGCTCGAGTTCGAACACGGCCTGCATCAGTTCCTGAAGACCAGCCACGGCGCTCTGCTCGCCAAGCTGGAGCAGGCCAAGGCCATGGACAAGGATGCTGAAGCCGAGATGTCGGCTGCCATCACCGCGTTCAAGAAGTCGTTCGCCTAAACCGGACGAGGAAACCTCATGGCAGCAGGCAAGGAAATACGCGGCAAGATCAAATCGGTGGAAAACACCAAGAAGATCACCAAGGCCATGGAAATGGTGGCCGCATCCAAGATGCGCAAGGCGCAGGACCGGATGCGCGCTGCCCGTCCATACAGCGACAAGATCCGCAACATCGCGGCCAACCTCGGCCAGGCCAACCCCGAGTACGTGCATCCCTTCATGAAGGAGAACACGGACGCCAAGGTGGCGGGCATGATCGTGGTGACGACCGACAAGGGTCTGTGCGGCGGCATGAACACCAACGTGCTGCGTGCCGTGACCGGCCAGTTGCGTGAGCTGCAGTCCGCTGGCGTGTCCGCCGAAGCCGTGGCCATTGGCAACAAGGGCCTGGGCTTCCTGAACCGTGTCGGCGCCAAGGTGGTCTCCCACGTCACCGGGCTGGGCGATACGCCCCACCTGGACAAGCTGATCGGCCCCGTCAAGGTGCTGCTCGACGCTTATGCGGAAGGCAAGATCAACGCGGTGTATCTCTGCTACACCAAGTTCATCAACACCATGAAGCAGGAATCGGTGGTGGAGCGTCTGCTCCCCCTGTCCTCCGAGCAGATGCAGGCGGACAAGACCGAGCACGGCTGGGACTACATCTACGAGCCCGACGCGCAGAGCGTCATCGACGAACTGCTGGTGCGCTACGTCGAGTCGCTGATCTACCAGGCCGTGGCCGAGAACATGGCTTCCGAGCAGTCCGCGCGCATGGTGGCCATGAAGGCTGCCACCGACAACGCGGGCAGCGTCATCGGCGAGTTGAAGCTGGTCTACAACAAGACGCGTCAGGCGGCGATCACGAAGGAACTGTCCGAGATCGTGGCTGGCGCCGCCGCTGTGTAAGCAGCTCGACAGACAAACATTTTTGGAGCAACAAATGGCTCAAGTGCAAGGCAAGATTGTTCAATGTATCGGTGCCGTGGTGGACGTGGAGTTCCCCCGTGACCAGATGCCCAAGGTTTACGACGCCCTGAAGCTCGACGGCTCGCCGCTGACGCTGGAAGTTCAGCAGCAGCTGGGCGACGGCGTGGTGCGTACCATCGCCCTGGGTTCGTCCGACGGCCTGCGTCGCGGCATCGTCGTGACCAACACCGGCAACCCCATCAGCGTGCCCGTCGGCAAGGCTACCCTGGGCCGCATCATGGACGTGCTGGGCACGCCCATCGACGAGCGCGGCCCCGTGGACCAGGCCCTGACGGCCTCCATCCACCGCAAGGCTCCCGCCTACGACGAGCTGTCGCCTTCGCAGGAACTGCTCGAGACCGGCATCAAGGTGATCGACCTGGTGTGCCCGTTCGCCAAGGGCGGCAAGGTGGGCCTGTTCGGCGGCGCCGGCGTGGGCAAGACCGTGAACATGATGGAGCTCATCAACAACATCGCCAAGGCCCACAGCGGTCTGTCGGTGTTCGCCGGTGTGGGCGAGCGGACCCGTGAAGGCAACGACTTCTATCACGAAATGGCCGATTCCGGCGTCGTGAACCTCGAGAAGCTCGAAGACTCCAAGGTCGCCATGGTCTACGGCCAGATGAACGAGCCCCCGGGCAACCGTCTGCGCGTGGCCCTGACCGGCCTGACCATCGCCGAATCCTTCCGCGATGAAGGCCGCGACGTGCTGTTCTTCGTGGACAACATCTACCGCTACACGCTGGCCGGTACCGAAGTGTCCGCACTGCTGGGCCGCATGCCCTCCGCCGTGGGCTACCAGCCCACGCTGGCCGAAGAAATGGGCCGCCTGCAGGAGCGCATCACCTCCACCAAGGTCGGCTCGATCACCTCCATCCAGGCCGTGTACGTGCCTGCCGATGACTTGACCGACCCGTCGCCCGCCACGACCTTCGCCCACCTGGACTCCACCGTGGTGCTGAGCCGTGACATCGCTTCGCTGGGTATCTACCCCGCCGTGGATCCGCTGGACTCCACCAGCCGCCAGCTGGACCCGCAAGTCGTGGGCGAAGAGCACTACGCGGTCGCCCGCGGCGTGCAGGGCACGCTGCAGCGCTACAAGGAACTGCGCGACATCATCGCCATCCTGGGCATGGACGAACTGGCTCCCGAAGACAAGCTGGCCGTGGCCCGCGCCCGGAAGATCCAGCGTTTCCTGTCGCAGCCTTTCCACGTGGCCGAAGTGTTCACGGGCTCGCCCGGCAAGTACGTGCCCCTGGCCGAAACCATCCGCGGTTTCAAGATGATCGTGGCTGGCGAGTGCGACCACCTGCCCGAACAGGCCTTCTACATGGTCGGCACGATCGACGAAGCCTTCGAAAAGGCCAAGAAGCTGGCAGCCTGAGGCCACTGAAGCGCTGTCCGCAGCGCCGCGCCTGGCGGCCTTGCGCAGCACCCCGTGACCGGGGTGCCGTGCAGTCCTCAGGCGCAGCCCGCGGCAGCCTTCGTTGTGACCCCACAGCCCCTTCTTGAACAAACCTAGGAACGATCCATGGCCAACACCATTCACGTCGATGTCGTCAGCGCCGAAGAGTCCATCTTCTCCGGCGAGGCACGCTTCGTGGCGCTGCCGGGCGAGGCTGGCGAACTGGGCATCCTGCCCAAGCACACGCCGCTCATCACCCGCATCAAGCCGGGTTCGGTGCGCATCGAGCTGGCCGATGGCAACGAGGAATTCGTCTTCGTGGCCGGTGGCCTGCTGGAAGTGCAGCCCGACCGTGTGACCGTGCTGTCCGACACCGCCATCCGCGGCAAGGACCTGGACGACGAGAAAGCCAACGCAGCCCGCCTTGCTGCCGAAGAGGCGCTGAAGAACGCCAAGAGCGATCTGGACCTGGCCAAGGCCCAGTCCGAGCTGGCCGTGATGGCCGCGCAGATCGCTGCACTGCGCCGGTTCCGCCAGAAGCGCTGACCGAAAGCTCGCCCCCTGCAGAAAGCCGCCTGATTGTTTCAGGCGGCTTTTTTCATGGCGATGCATGCGGCTGCCGTGCGGAAAAAATGGCGGGTAGTCGGGTGCATAGACCGGTCACGCCTGCATGGACCGCGCAACGGCGGCCCGTGGCGCCCCTCGGGCACCGGCTCAGTCCTCGGCGCCGTCGCGCAGCAGCAGGAGGGGCGCGTCCGGCAATTCGTTGGCATGCGCTTGCGCCACCCCTGCCGCATCGCTCCGCTGCGGCTCCTCTGCCGGGAAGTGCTGGACCAGCAGCGCGGAAACCTCGGCGATGGCCTCGGTCAGCCCGTCCTCATAACGCCCCTCCCGGAAGGCGGCGCCCATCTGCCGGACTAGCGCCTCCCATGCCTGCTGCGGGATGGTGCGGGCCAGGGCCCGGTCCGCGACGATCTCGATCGCTCGCTCGGCCAGCAACAGGTAGATCAGCACGCCGTTGTTGTGCTCGGTGTCCCAGACGCGCAGCTTGCCGAACAGCGTCACGGCACGCTCTCGGGCCGGTGCGCCGCGCCGCAGGTAGGACCAGGGCAGGCCGCCTTCGATGCACAGGCGGATCTGGCCGGTATGGCGGCGCTCGCTGGCCGCCACACGGCGGGTCAGGCGCTTCATCAGGTCGGCAGGGATGGCCTTGCGCACTGCGCTGTCGGACCAGCGGTGGCGCATCAGACGCTTGAGCCGGTCCAGCATCGCGGGAAGTGGCCTGCCGCCATCGGGAGCGGGCGGTGGCGACGACGACGAGCCGGGCGCTGGGGCGATGGGCTGGTCAGGCTGCGGCCGGGACGTCATGTCATGTGCTTCCATGGTGTGCCTCACCAGTCGCCGGAGGCGCCGCCGCCGCCGAAATCGCCGCCACCGCCGGAGCTGAAATCGGAGGCACTTCCACCTCCGCCGAAGTCTCCCCAGCTGCTGCCGCCGGAGGAGAACGAACCGCCCGAGCGGTCGCCCCGGTCGCTGCTGTCCGATACGAGAGGACCTTGTTTGCCTGCGCGGCGCCAGGTGTAGAACAAGGTCAGCCCGCCAACGATGCCCGTCAGCAGCAGGCTTGACGTGATGGCGAAGGTCAGCCCGCCCGTGAGGCTGCCCAGCAGCAGGCCGCCGACCAGGCCCCCCAGCAGTTCGTGTGCAATGTCTCCGCACACTATCACCGCCAAGCTGGTGTAGAGGATGATCTGGACCAGATCCAAGAAGCCGATGTTGAGGAAAAGCTTTTGCTCGGCGCGCGGCTTCTCCGCCGGCAACGGCAGATTCTCCCCCGCGATGCGCGCGCCGATCTGGTCCACCGCCGCCATCAGCCCGCCGGCATAGTCGTTCTGCCGGAAGCGCGGCTTCATGGTCTCGTCGATGATGTGCGCGGTGGCGATGTCGGGAAGGGCGCCCTCCAGCGACTTGGCGACCTCGATGCGCATCCGGCGGTCCTGCACCGCGACCACCACCACCGCGCCGTCGCCCACTTCGCGCCGCCCGATCTTCCAGGCGTTGCCTACCCGGTTGGCATAGGCGGCGATGTCCTCGGGCTGGGTGGTGGGCACCAGCAGCACCGCGACCTGGGAGCCGTTGCGCGCCTCGATGGCGGCCAGCCGCGCTTCGAGGGCCTCCCGGTCGGCGGGCCGCAGCGTGCCGGTTTCGTCGATCACCCGCGACGTCAAGGCCGGCACGGGCAACGGCGTCTGCGCTGCCGCCGTCCAGGGAGTGATCGCTGCGAGAAGCGTCGCTATCAGCGCAAGCAGTGCGCGCGCCAGAGGCATGTCGGTCTCGATCGGACGGGGTTGAGATGGAGCGGCGGTCAGGGGCGGGAAGCCGCCGGAGCGTTGCCGAAATCGACCTTCGGCGCGTTGCTGATCTGCGCCTCGTTCTGCACGCTGAAGGCGGGCTTGGTCTCGTAGCCGAAGACCTTGGCCGTCAGGTTGGTCGGAAAGCTGCGGGCCAGCACGTTGTATTCCTGCACTGTCTGGATGTAGCGGTTGCGGGCCACGGTGATGCGGTTCTCCGTGCCCTCCAGCGTCACGCGCAGGTCGCGGAAGGCCTGGTTGGCCTGCAGCTGCGGGTAGCGCTCGGCCACCACCATCAGGCGCGACAGCGCGCTGGACAGCTCGCCCTGCGCCTGCTGGAACTTGTTGAAGGCCTCCGGGTTGTTCAAGGTCTCGGGCGTCACCTGGATCGAGGTGGCCTTGGCGCGGGCCTCGATCACGCGGGTCAGCGTGTCCTGTTCGAAGGCCGCTTCGCCCTTGACGGTGGCGACGATGTTGGGCACCAGGTCGGCGCGGCGCTGGTATTGGTTCAGCACCTCGCTCCAGGCGGCCTTGGACTGCTCGTCCAGACGCTGGAAGTCGTTGTAGCCGCAGCCCGTCAGGGCGAGGGCCAGGCCGATCATGAGGAGAAGACGTTTCATGGTGATGCCGCCCCGGCGCCGCGAGCCGGCGACACTGCCAAGGCCACCGGGGCGGCCTGCATTGTGCCAGCGGCGTGCTGCGCGGTTCCCCAAGCCCCCGCCGTGACAAGGTCCGCGGGGCCACGGACAATGCGGCGGCCGGCTGCTTCGCAGCTCCTTGCTTTTTTCTTTTCCCTTGCCTGCCAAGACGTATCCGGAAGCCCCGCCATGACACGACCTTCCCTGCGCGCCGCCACGATCGGCGGCACGCCCGATGAAACCGAAGCCGCCTTCTACGAGGCCCTGCAGGCCGGCGACATCGAGCGGCTGATGGCCTGCTGGGCCGATGACGACGAGATCGTCTGCGTCCATCCCGGGGGGCCGCGCCTGCTGGGCCCCGGCGCCATCCGCGCCGCTTTCGCCGCCATGTTCGAGCACGGCACGCTGCGCGCGCGGCCCACGCAGATCCACCGCGTGCAGGCCCTTGCCAGCGCCGTCCACAGCGTGGTCGAGCACATCGAGGTCATGCTGCCCGACGGCCCGCGCGAAGCGGTGGTGCAGGCCACCAACGTCTATCACAAGACGGCGCAGGGCTGGCGCCTGGTGGCGCACCACGCCAGCCCTGGCACGGTGCGGGAAGCGCAGGGCGTGGCGACGTCCGGCGCAGGGCACTCCGCTGCGGTGCTGCATTGACGGAATTGCGTTCCACACCACGGTTCTGCCTTGGCATGATGCTATGGATTACGTAGCGCCTGGCTGGCTGCCCGGCGGCAATGCGCAGACCCTCTGGCCGGCAGTCTTCTCGCGGCGCACGCAGGGGCCGAAGCCGGAATACCGCCGCGAGCGCTGGGCCACGCCGGATGGCGACTTCGTGGACGTGGACTTCCTGCAAGGCCCGCCCGCCCAGGACCCGCGCCCGCTGCTGGTGCTTTTCCACGGGCTGGAAGGTTCCTCGCGCAGCCACTATGCGGAAGCCTTCGCCGACGTGGCCCGCCTGCGCGGCTGGCGCTTCGCCGTGCCGCATTTCCGTGGCTGCAGCGGCACGATCAACCAGGGTCCGCGGGCCTACCATTCGGGCGATCACGAAGAGGTCGGCTGGATGCTGCAGCGCCTGGCGCAGCAGCAAGGCGCGGCCCCGGTCTGGGCGGTGGGCGTTTCGCTGGGCGGCAATGCCCTGATGCGCTGGGCCGGCGAGGCGGGCCGGTCGGCGGCGCGCGCGGTGGCCGCCGCCGCCTCGGTCAGCGCGCCTCTCGATCTGGCCGCCAGCGGCGCGGCCATCGGCCGGGGCTTCAACCGTCAGGTCTATACA
The DNA here is from genome assembly GCA_913774625.1 of uncultured Acidovorax sp. Classification (GTDB taxonomy): domain Bacteria; phylum Pseudomonadota; class Gammaproteobacteria; order Burkholderiales; family Burkholderiaceae_C; genus Paracidovorax. Next base: position 198,973 of record CAJYHL010000053.1, on the reverse strand, counting down.
CGCATCTTCCTGCGCACCATGGTGCCCAAGGCGCTGGCCAAGCTCGATCAGTTTCCGGGCCTTTTCGACCGCCGGGCCCTGCTGGCGGCGCGCGACCTGCATGCTTTCGACGACGTCTTCACCGCGCCGCTGCACGGCTTTGCCGATGCCGACGACTACTGGCGCCGTGCATCGGCCAAGCCGGTACTGCCGGACATCCGCGTGCCGGCGCTGGTGCTCAACGCGCTGAACGACCCCTTCGTGCCCGCTGCCAGCCTGCCGGCGCCCCACCGCCACCGAGCCGGCGTGTCCTACGTCACGCTGTGGCAGCCGCAGGAGGGCGGCCATGTCGGCTTTCCGGCGGGCACCTTCCCGGGCCATGTGCGGCGCATGCCTGAAGCGGTGGCCGACTGGCTGGCGGCGCAAGGCTCCACCGCCTACGCGGCCACCCCGGCCGGCGGTGCAGAATCGGCCCATGGATGACATCGTCAGGCAGGCCATCGCCAAGTGGCCCCACGTTCCCGACTGCTATGGCTGGCTGGGCCTGGATGCGCGCGGCCACTGGTACATGCGTGACGACGCCGTGCAGGCGGCCGGGCCCTTCCCGCAGTCGCGCGGCTCCCGGCTGCTGCACGAGAAGCTGATCGACTTCATCCACCGCAACTACGAATCCGATGCCGAGGGCCGCTGGTTCTTCCAGAACGGGCCGCAGCGGGTCTATGTGGAGCTGGAAGCGACGCCGCTGATCTGGCGGCTCGACGGGGCGCAGGGCACACCTCAGGCCCACACCGGCCTGCGCATGCCCGATGCCGGCACCTGCCTGGTGGACGAAGCGGGGCGGGTCTATCTGGCCAGCGAGGCCGGGTTGGGCCTGGTCCATACGCTGGACGTGCATCTGGTGGCCGACGCCATCGAGCAGGGGCGCTGGGCGCCTCAGGAGGTGCGTGCTGCCGACCTGCCGCAGCGCTACGGCTTCGTGCCCAGCCCTGCGGCGCTGCAGGCCTGGGCTGCCCAATGAAAAAGCCGGCATGCGAGCCGGCTTCTCTCTTTGCATGATGCGGACGAAGACCGTCCTTCAGCTCCCGGATGCCGGTGCGGCTGGTGCCGGGGCCGCTGCAGCGCCCGCGGGAGCCGCGGCACCGCCTTCGGCCGCAGCAGCGGCAGGCCGCTCGGGGATGGGGAACTTGGCGCCGGCCGCATTCGCCATGTAGGCCACGCCGCGCGCGATCTCGGTGTCGTCGAAGTCGCCGCCACCCTGGGGCGCCATGGCACCCTTGCCCTTGAGCGCCGAATGCACCAGCGCTTCGAAGCCTTGCTGGATGCGGGGCGCCCAGGCCGCCACGTCGCCGAACTTGGGCGCGCCGGCCGCGCCGGTGGCATGGCAGGCCGCGCACTGGCCCTTGAAGACCTCTTCGCCGCTGCGCAGCGGGCGGTTGGCGTCACGGATCTCGACGGAGCCGACCTTCTGGATGCGCTCGGCAAGAGCCTTCTCGGGGTTGGCCACGCCCTGCGCCGGCTTGTTGCCGGAGGTCACGAACATCACGAGGCCGATGATGGCGAACACCGGCAGCACGAAGGAGAAAAGCACCGTCACCAGCAGTTGCCGGGGATTCTTGATGGGGCCGGTGTGCGCTTCTTCGTGGGTGTCGCTCATGACGTCCTCTTGGGGGCTGGGAGGCCTGTTGTCGGGGGGATTTTTCATTATAGGAGTCGCTTTCCGCGCGAAACCCTGGGGAAAACGGCCCCCCGCTCCCCCTTGCGCTACATCAAGAAGCTGGTGCCTGCTGTTGCGTCGGCTCGGTCCAGCCGCCGCCCAGCACGCGGTAGAGCGCCACCTGGTTCTGCAGTTTGAGCAGCTGCACCTGCACCAGGCTCTGCTCGGTGAGGAACAGCGAACGCTGGGCATCCAGCAGGTCCAGGTAGCTCGCCACGCCGTTGCGGTAGCGCAGGTCGGACAGCTCGAAGCGCTTGCCGTCGGCGCCGGCCTGCTTGCGCAGCGCGTCCAGCTGGTCCTGCAGCGTGGCCTGGCCAGCGAGGGCGTCGGCCACTTCGCGGAAGGCCGACTGGATGGAGCGCTCGTACTGCGCCACGGCGATCTCGCGGCCCACGCGCGCGGCGTCCAGCGTGGCCTGGTTGCGGCCGGCGTCGAAGATCGGCAGCGTGAGCTGCGGAGCCAGCGAGAAGGCCCAGGTGCCGCTCTTGAACAGGCCCGAGAGCTCGTTGCTGACCGTGCCCACGCTGGCGGTGAGGGCGATGCGCGGGAAGAAGTTGGCCCGTGCCGCGCCGATGTTGGCGTTGGCGGCGATCAGCTGCTCCTCGGCCTGGCGGATGTCGGGGCGGCGCGTCAGCAGGTCGGAGGGCAGGCCCGCAGGCAGCGGCTGCATGGGCGCCGCGTCGGCCAGGCGGGCCGATGCGAGGCTGGAGAGGATCTCGCCCGGCACCGGCTGGCCCAGCAGCAGGGCCAGGGTGTTCTCGTCCTGCAGGCGCTGGCGGCGCTGCTGCGCATAGGTGGCGCGCGCGGTTTCCGCCAGGCTGATGGCCTGGCTGTTGTCCAGCTCGGAGCTGACGCCGTTCTCCAGCCGCAGGCGCGTCAGCTGCACCGACTCCTCGCGCGTGGCGAGGGTGCGGCGCGAGATGCCGAGCAGCTCTTCGTCGGCCTGCAGGTTGAACCAGGCGGTGGCCACGGACGAGACCAGGCTGATCTGCGCGGCCTTGCGTGCTTCCTCGGTCGCCAGGTACTGGGCCAGGGCCTGTTCCTTGAGGCTGGCGATGCGGCCGAAGAAGTCGATTTCCCAGGCCGACACGCCCAGCCCCACCTGGAACTGGTTGCCGTACTTGCCGGTGACGGTGCTGGGCTGCCGTGTGCCGCTGGCGATGCCGCTCACGGCCGGGAACTGCGCGGAGCGCTGGATCTGGAACTGCGCGCGGGCCTGCTCGATGTTCAGCACCGACACGCGCAGGTCGCGGTTGTTCTGCAGCGCGATGCCGATCAACGACTGCAGGCGCGGGTCGGTGAAGTATTCCTTCCAGTCGATGTCGGCCGCCGCGCGTGCGCCGGCCGGCGCGCCGGCGCTCACGGCAGCATCGGCCGATGCGCCGAAGTTGGCGGGGACCGGCGCGGCCGGGCGCTCGTAGGTCGGGATGAAGCTGCAGCCCGCCAGCAGGGCGGCCAGGGCCACGGCGGTCAGCGCGGGCCGCGCGAACGGAGTGGATTGCATGGATCGTTGCTCCTGGGTTGTGTGGGCGTTCGTGGGCATCGTCTTGCTCATGGCGCATCCCCTGCGTGCAGGTGCTGCTGGGCCTGCTGAGCGTCGTGGTCGTGCTGGCGCTTGCTGCCCTTGAAGAAGGTGCGCACCAGCACGAAGAACACGGGCACGAAGACCACGGCCAGCACGGTGCCGGTGATCATCCCGCCGATCACGCCGGTGCCGATGGCGCGCTGGCTGGCCGAGCTGGCGCCCGTGGCGATGAACAGGGGCACCACGCCCAGCGTGAAGGCCAGCGAGGTCATCACGATGGGCCGGAAGCGCATGTGGGCGGCCTGCAGCGCAGCCTCGAACACGCTCTTGCCCTCGGCCTGCAGGTCCTTGGCGAATTCCACGATCAGGATGGCGTTCTTGGCCGAGAGGCCGATGATGGTCACCAGGCCGATCTGGAAATACACGTCGTTGGCCATGCCGCGCAGCAGCGTGGCCAGCAGCACGCCCAGCACGCCCAGCGGCACGACGAGCATCACCGAGAACGGGATCGACCAGCTCTCATACAGCGCGGCGAGGCAGAGGAACACCGCCAGCAGCGAGAAGGCGTACAGCACGGTGGCCTGCGCGCCGGCGAGCTTTTCCTCGCGCGACTGGCCGGTCCATTCGAAGCCGAAGCCCGGGGGCAGCTGGCTGGCCAGGCGTTCCATCTCCTGCATGGCTTCGCCGGTCGAATAGCCGGGCGCGGCGTCGCCGGCGATCTTCATCGACGGGTAGCCGTTGTAGCGCACGGTCTGCATGGCGCCGGTGATCCAGCGCGTGGTGGCGAAGGTGGACAGGGGCACGGTCTGGCCCTGGTTGTTGAGCACCGGCAGGTCGAGCACGGATTCCGGCCGCATGCGGGCTGCGGCATCCGCCTGGACGACCACGCGCTGCAGGCGACCCTTGTTCGGGAAGTCGTTGACGTAGGCCGAGCCCAGCGCCGTGGACAGCGCGCTGCTGATGCTGTCGTAGCTCACGCCCAGGGCATTGGCCTTGTCGCGGTCGATGTCGATCTGCATCTGCGGCGCGTCCTCCATGCCGTCGGGGCGCACGCCCGCCAGGATCTTGCTCTGCGAGGCCATGCCCAGCAGCTGGTTGCGCGCGGCCAGCAGGGCCTCGTGGCCCAGCGAACCGCGGTCCTGCAGCCGGAAGTTGAAGCCCGTGCCGGTACCCAGCTCGGGGATGGGCGGCGGGCTCAGCGCGAAGATGAAGGCGTCGCGGATGCCGGCCAGGGCCATGAAGGCACGTCCGGCGACGGCGCTGGCCGCGTGTTCGGCGCCTGTGCGCTCGCTCCAGTCCTTCAGGATCACGAAGGCCAGGCCTGCGTTCTGCCCCTGGCCCGAGAACGAGAAGCCCGCCACGGTGACGATGTTCTCGACCTCCGGCTGCTTGAGCATGTAGCCCTCGACCTGCTGCAGCACGTCGTTGGTCCGTGCCTGGGCCGCGCCTGCGGGCAGCTGGATGTTGGTGATGATGTAGCCTTGGTCTTCGTTCGGCAGGAACGAGGTGGGCAGGCGCGTATAGACCAGCGCCACCGCGCCCACCAGCACGGCGTAGATGACCATCATGCGGCCGCCGCGGCGCAGCAGCGTGCCCATCCAGCCTTCGTAGCGGTGCGTGGTGCTCTTGAAGGAGCGGTTGAACCAGCCGAAGAAGCCCTTCTTTTCCGCATGGTGGTCAGGGTCGATGGGCTTGAGCAGCGTGGCGCACAGCGCCGGCGTGAGCGACAGCGCCAGGAACGCCGAGAAGGCGATCGAGGTCGCCATGGTCACGGCGAACTGGCGGTAGATGTTGCCGGTGGAGCCGGCGAAGAAGGCCAGCGGCACGAACACCGAGATCAGCACCACGGTCACGCCGATCACGGCGCCCGAGATCTGGCCCATGGCCTTGCGCGTGGCCTGCAGCGGCGGCAGGCCTTCCTCGGCCATGATCCGCTCGACGTTCTCGACCACCACGATGGCGTCGTCCACCACGATGCCGATCACCAGCACCATGCCGAACATGGTCAGCACGTTGATCGAGAAGCCCATGGCCAGCAGCGCGGCGAAGGTGCCCAGCAGCGCCACCGGCACCACGATGGTCGGGATGATGGTGTAGCGGAAGTTCTGCAGGAACAGGAACATCACGATGAACACCAGCACCACGGCTTCGATCAGCGTGTGGACCACCTTCTCGATGGAGACGGACACGAACTTGGAGGTGTCGTAGGGCACAACGTAGTCCACGCCCTGCGGGAAGAACTTCTTGAGCTCCTCCAGCTTGGCGCGCACGGCCTTGGCCGTGGCCAGTGCGTTGGCCGACGGGGTGGGCTGAACGCCCAGGCCCACGGCCGGCTTGCCGTTCAGGCGGGCGCTGGTGCTGTAGCTCTGCGAGCCCAGTTCGATGCGCGCCACGTCCTTCAGGCGCACGGTGGAGCCGTCGGTGTTGGCGCGCAGCACCACGTTGCCGAACTGCTCGGCGTTCGTGAGCTGGCCCTGCACGACGATGGTGGCCGACACCGGCTGGCCCTGCGTCGCCGGCAGGTCGCCCAGGTTGCCGGCCGATACCTGCACGTTCTGCGCGCGGATGGCGGCGGTCACCTGGTCCATCGACAGGTTGAAGCCCTTGAGCTTGGACGGGTCCACCCAGACGCGCATGGCACGCTCTGCGCCGAACTGCGTCAGCGTGCCGACGCCGGCCACGCGCTGCAGCTCGGGAACGACGTTGCGCGCGGCGTAGTCGTTCAGCGCCTCGATGCTTACGTCCGGGTTGTCCGTGGTCAGCATCGCGAACATCAGGAAGTTCGAACGCGATTGCTCCACCCGCACGCCCTGCTGCGTCACGGCGGCGGGCAGGCGCGGCGTGGCCCGCGAGAGGCGGTTCTGCACGTCCACCTGGGCCAGGTCGGGATTGGTGCCGGGCTCGAAGCTCAGCACGATCGTGCCGGTGCCGTTGGCCTGGCTGGTCGTCTCGACGTAGGCCAGCCCGGAGGCGCCGTTCATTTCACGCTCGATGACCGCGAGAACGCTGTCTTCCAGCGTCTGGGCGGTGGCGCCGGGGTAGGCCACCGACACCTGGATGGTCGGCGGCGCCACGGCGGGGTACTGCGCCACGGGCAGGTGCTTGATGGAGATCGCCCCCATCACGACGAGGAAGATGGTGATGACCCATGCAAAGATGGGCCGTTCGATGAAGAACTTGGCCATGTGCCGCGCTCCTTGTCTTTATTGCTTGGCCGGAGCGGCGGCGGGGGCGGATGCCGCAGCCGATGCGGGCGCGGCGGCGGGCTTGGCGCCTTCCGGCTGCCAGGGCACCGGGTTCACGACGATGGGGTCGCCGGGCTTGCCGCGCGGCAGCTTCTGGAAGCCGTCCACCATCACCTTCTCGCCGGCCTTCAGGCCGTCGGTCACCACCCAGTTGGTGCCCTGAGAGGGCCCCAGCTTCACGGGGCGGGGAGCGAGGTGGTTGTCGGGGCCGACCACCATGACGATGTCGCCCTTGGCCGAGCGCGTCACCGCCTGCTGGGGCAGCAGCACGCCGTTGTCCAGTTGGGCCTGCTCGAGCCGCACGCGCACGTACAGGCCCGGCAGCAGCAGGCGCTCGGGGTTGGGAATCTCGGCGCGCAGAGTCACCTGGCCGCTGGTGGGGTCCACCGAGAGGTCGGTGAACAGCAGGCGGCCCTTGTGGGCGTAGGTGGAGCCGTCTTCCAGCACCACGCTCAGGCCCGCTGCGCCCTTGCCGGCTTTCTGGTATTTGCCGCTATCCAGCGCCTGCTTGAGCTTGAGCGCATCGGACGCCGACTGCGTGAAGTTCACGTAGAGCGGGTCGATCTGCTGGACCACGGCCAGTTCGGTGGCGCTGCCCTGGCCGACCAGGGCGCCCTCGGTCACCAGCGCGCGGCCGATGCGGCCGGAGATCGGCGCCGTCACCGTGGCGTAGCCCAGGTTGATGCGCGCCGTGGTCACGCTGGCGCGGGCCGCGGCCAGGTTGGCTTCGGCCGTCTTCTGCGAGGCGACGGCGTTGTCGAATTCCTGCTTGCTGACGGCGTTCACGGCCACCAGCGGGCGGTAGCGCTCGACCAGCGCGCGGGTCTGTCCCACGTTGGCCTCTGCCTGGGCGACGCTGGCCTGCGCGCTCTCCAGGGTGGCCTGGTAGGGGGCGCTGTCGATCTGGAACAGACGCTGGCCTGCCTTGACGTCGCTGCCTTCGGTGAACAGGCGCTTTTGCAGGATGCCGGCCGCACGGGCGCGGATCTCGGCGATGCGCGAGGCCTCGAGGCGGCCCGGCAGCTCGGTCACCAGGCCCACGTCGCCCGGCTGGACCGTGACCACGCCGACCTGGGCCGGCGGCTGCTGATGCGCGGCGGCTGCGGCCCCCGGGTCTTCTTTCTTGCCGCAGGCGCTGAGCAGGAGCGTGCCGGCCACGACGGCTGCGGCGACGGCGCAGGTGCTGGTGCGAAAGCGCGGTGCGGAGGAGGAGTGCAGGGGAAGGTCGTCGGTCAGGCGCTGCATGGAAGTCCTTTGGAGAAGGGCAAGGGCTACAAACGAAAGTGAGGGCTGTGTCACTGGAGGCGATCCGCAGGAGCGGTCAAGGCGGGAGCCGGGCACGCAGGGCCTGCCGGGCGAAGCGTGGATTGTACATACAGACATGAATGTATAATTGCGGCCATGGCAGTTTTGTTGCCCGCAGGAGACAAGTTTTCATGGCCCGAAGAACCAAGCAGGATGCAGATGCTACGCGTTCGCGTTTGCTGGACGCCGCCGAACTGGTGTTCTACGAAAAGGGTGTGTCGCGCGCGTCGCTGAACGACATTGCCAGTGCCGCCGGACTGACCCGGGGCGCCATCTACTGGCACTTCAAGGACAAGGGCGACCTGTTCAACGCGATGATGGAGCGCGTCACCTCCCCCTTGAAGGAGGCCACCTGCGAGATTTCCACGATGGGCTGCTGCACCCCTTTGCAGCGCCTGCGCGGCCGGGTGGACTGGGTGCAGCGCTGCATCACCCATGACGAAAGGATGGGCCGCGTGTTCGAGATCGCGCTCTTTCGCGTCGAATACGTGGACGAGATGACCGTCGCGCGCGACCGGCACGTGCAGGAGTGCCGCGCCTTCCAGGATCAGCTGGAGGCCGACCTGTGCGCTGCAGCTGCGGATGAGGGCGTCACGCTGTCCCAGGGCCCGCGGGTGGCCGTCATCGGCCTGCGTGCCGTGTTCGAGGGACTCATGCATTCATGGCTGCTGAACCGCGAGGAATTCGATCTCCAGGCGGCCAGCGGTGCTGCGGTGGACACCTATCTGCGCGGCTTGGGATTCAGGTTCTAGCCGCCGTGCGATAATCTGCCGCTGATCTTGCCGCGGCCCGCCCGCGGATGACGCAAGCGGCTGTAGCTCAGTGGATAGAGTATTGGCCTCCGAAGCCAAGGGTCGTGGGTTCGATCCCCGCCAGCCGCGCCAGATTTCCTTTCCCATGCACATCGATGGATGTGCCCATGGCATCGCGTTGACCGCAGTGCCGATGGATCGCATCGAGGCCGTCATGCCCGCCCGCGGTGCATGAACTGTGCCGAATCCCCCTCAGTTTTCTTTCGCCTTGGTTGCAACCTGCGCAGATCCGCCATGCGTGGCGCTGGGCATGGATTCTGCCGCTGCGTTTTCAGGGCTCCGGAGACGGGCGGAGGACGCCGAGCACGGCTACTGCCTGAGCCAATGCCGCAATTTCCTGATCTCCAGCGCCTCGTCCTGCAGGCTGCTCGCCTTCAGGACACGAAGAAATCCTGGGAGCCTTTGGCGCAGTAGCCGCCACCAGCGAACAGGGTAGTAGCCATAGATGCGCCAATCGTCCGGGCGCACGGCATATTGCGTAGCCACCAAGGTTCTTGGGGCGAAAAGGCGGCTGCAGACATGGGTTGCCTTGGCGGCCAGCGTCTGCTTGGCCTCCAGCGTGGCGTGCAGGGAGACGCCTTCTCTGGCGTCGAAGTCGCGCAGCATCAGCTGGGCCGTCCGGGCCAGCAGGTCACCATCTTCAAGCGCGGCAAGGGGGGGGCTATCGGGCCATGCGATGGGCTGCTTGCCCCAGTAGCGTTCCGTCAATTTCAGCGCCAGCCAGCATCCCCTGACATGCCGGCCTCGTTCGGCCATTGACCAGAACAGGGGCCAGTCGATGGGGTGCTTGTCCAGCAGGAACGCCAGATCGCTCAGGAGCAGCGGGCCGTTGTTGAATTCGTGGTCGTAGGCCGCATGCACGATCAGGTGCAGCAGCAAGTCGGTGGGAGACTCGTAGCTTATCGAAGCCCCTGCCAGGGGGAGCGCCAGCGCACGCTGCCAGAATCCCGGGTCGAGGCTGAGTTCGGCGCCAGCGCCATGGTCGTGTTCCGGGCGGAAGGCAAGGCGGTGCAGTTCCACGTTCAGGCTGCCGGAAGGCGAGCGCAGGGGAGGCATATGATTGAAGAGTTGGGCACAGGCTTCCGGAGTGCCCTCGTAGGACTTGTTGCGCGTCAGTCCGCCATCGAGTAGCACCTGGAAGGCCGGCAATACCTGATCCTCTGGAACCAGGATGTCCAGATCCCGCATGGGGCGCAGCGCGGGCTGGGGATAGGCGTGGAAGGCCAGGAAAGGCCCCTTCAGTGCCACATACTTGATTCCTGCTGCATCCAGGATGCCGTGCACCAGCAGCAGCTCGCGCTGCAGCATCAGGTTGCGCAGCGCGCTCTGCCGGTAGCTGGCCAGCAGCTGGGCCTTGACGAACTCCGGGCATTGCAGATGGGCATGCGCCCGGCCGAGCTGCCAGTGCAGCAAAGGGCCCAGCCGGTGCTGGCCTGCCATGCGCAGGATGCTCTGCCATTGCGGCTCGTCCAGCGCGTCCAGCCGGGCCTGATCGACGGCGCGCGCGGGGGAGATCAGGTCCAGCAGCAGCGACTGGAGTTCGGCGGGTGTGTGCAATGGCGGGTTCATGCGTGACGAGGGCTTTCTGTGTGCTGGCGAACGGCGGCCCAGCTGCCTTGTGCCTTGACCGTGCCGGCCTCCAGCACGACCACCTGGTCGGCATGCTCCAGCGTGGGCAGGCGGTGGCCGATGATGACTGCCGTCAGGCTGCCGTGGAGCTGCTCGATCGCACGGCGGATGCGCGCCTCGTTGCCGGTGTCGAGCGCGCTGGTGGCTTCGTCGAGGATCAGCAGGCTGGGGCGCCTGAGCAGCGCGCGGGCCAGGGCGATGCGCTGGCGCTCGCCGCCCGACAGGCGCAGGCCTCCGTCGCCGACCACGGTAGCCAGGCCCTGCGGCAGCTCGAAGACGAAATCTGCCGCTGCGCGCCGCAGGGCATCGGCCATCTCGGCCTCGGTGGCATGCGCATCCCCCCAGAGCAGATTGGCGCGGATGCTGTCGTGGAACAGAAAGACGTCCTGCGGCACATAGGCCACCGAGCGCCGCCAGGCCATTCTGCGGGCGGGGCCGATCTCGGCCCCGTCCACCTTGACGGCGCCTGAGTCCGGCGTCAGCAGGCCCGTCAGCACATCCGCCAGAGTGCTCTTGCCGGCGCCGGAGGGACCCATGATGGCGGTGGTGGTCCGGGCCGGAAAGCGGAGCGAAATCCCGTCCAGGGCAGCCTGGTCCCGGCCTGCGTAGCGCAGCGTCACACCCTCCAGGTCGATCGATTCGCGCACCGGGACCGGGATATGCGCGGCATCCGCACCGGCACCGGCATCCGGTTCGGCGGCTTGCCGGCATGCATCCAGCAGCCGCTCGGCCTCGCCCAGCGCGGGCATGGCATGCAGCCAGTGGTGGTAGTCCTGGTGCGCGGACAGGAAGAGCGGGATCAGGCGGGCGAACACCATCACCAGCACCAGCAGCTCCGGCAGCGGGGTGAGCGCCAGGGTGAGCCCGGCATAGAGGTAGGCCGCCAGCAGCAGGCCGCCGCCGATCTGAAAGCCCGCGCGCGACAGGCTGGTGCTGGCCTGGAAGCGCAATTGCTCGTCGCGCAGCTGCTGCGTGGTCTGCCTGAAGTGCTCCAGATGCCGGGCTTCGGTGCCCAGGATCTTGGTCAGCTTGATGCCGGCCAGGCTCTCCTGGATGGTGCCTTGCAGGGCGCGGTTGGCGCTGCCCAGGTTCTGCCCCAGGCGCAAGGCTGCCCTGCGGTGCCCGGCGAGCGCCCCGAAGACCAGTCCGCCGCTGAGCATGGCCAGCAGCGTCATCTGCCAGGACAGGGCCAGCGCCGTACCCACATAGGCCAGTGCGGTGGCCAGGCTGGCCAGCAGGCTCAGGCCGAAGTACAGGCCGACGCCGACCCGCGAGACATCTGTCAGCAGCAGGTTGGCATGGTCTGCCTGCCGGCCCATGGCGATCCAGCGCCACTCGGCGCCCAGCAAGCCGGCGAAGCAGCGCTGGCGCAGCGTATCGACCACCCTGTGCTGCAGGCTCGCGCGCAGCCGTTCACGCGCATGCTGCACCAGGCTGCGCAGCACGATCAGGGCGACGAAGACGCTGAGCAGGCTGCCCAGCGAGAGGGGCAGTCCCACGGCCCTCAGGGCTGCTACAAGGTGCTGGGCGATGGGGTTGCGGTCTTCTGCCTGGCCGCCGAGCACGTCCAGCAGCGGCACCAGCAGCAGCAGGCCGATGCCCTCCGTCAGGCTGCCCAGGATCATCAGTACCAGCAGTCCGCCGGCCCAGCCGCGCGGGGCTGTCCGCAGCAGGCGCACGAAGGCCGCGGCGGAAGTCATGCCTGGCCGGTGGCCGCCAGCGCTGGCGCCACGAACACGCCGACCGCCGTGAATTCGCCGAAGCTCGCACCTCCGGTCACGCAGATACGGCCGGCCGATACCCAGGCGTGCGCCTTCAACTCACCCGTGCCGGGCTCGCGCATCAGGCCCAGGTTGAGCACATAGGGAATGCCGTGCAGCCCCAGCAGCACGCGGGCCGCTACGGCCTGCGGAAAGCAGTTCGAATTCCAGGGTGTGTACCTGGCCGCCAGCCGCACCACCCGGCCTATCTGCAAGGCCCGGGCTTCCTGCGCGGGCGCAAGCAAGGGGATCCAGGGCGCGACGCCCATGCGGCGTCCCAGATGGGGGGCGATGCGGTGAAACGGCACGATGAGGATCGCCGCCTTGGCCAGGCCCAGCAGCGCCCAGACCGGAAAGAGCCAGCACCGGGCCCAGAGGGGCTGGCGAAAGAATCCCGCAGCCTTGCGAATCAGCCGGCGCGGCATGTGCCGTCAACCCTGCCCGGACGAATGGATGGTGACCAGGCCGAGCTGTTGCAGCTCATCCAGGAAGCGCTCCATGTCGGCCTGGCAGGTCGCCTCGTCCACATCGAATTCGGCGCGGATCGTGGCGACCACGGTGGCCAGCGACACCGGTTGCTCCAGCAGGGACCAGACCCTCGAGCCGACGCCGCCGATGCCGTAGTACTCGCCCCGCTCGATGCTCATCATCACGGTTTCGCCATCCATGTCGGTGGCGATCAGGTCGGGGTTGCGGCGGTAGAGAGGCTGGGTTTCAACCGTTGTCATGTCGATAAAGCGCCAGAGAGAAAAGCAGATAGTGAGCCGAAGGTACTCACCAAGTGAAACCTTCAGAGGTCGGCACGAACGGCTCGGCGCATATCGTAGAGGCTGGCCTGCGGGCGGGGCGTAGGCCGTGGATACGGGCCCTGACCGACAGAATGCGAATGACCGTGGACTGCCATTTCCAGCACCTGAGCGCCGGTAACGTTGCGGGCCCAATTAGGCGCTACTGGACTCCGGATTGGATTAGCTGAGAATGGAGGCATCGCCGCCTAGCTTGTGCCCGAAGCATCGCCGCCTAGCTTGTTGCCGAAGCTAGTAGCGGAGAGCAAATCCAATCGGCATACGGTGGGGGATACGTATCTCCGTCCGGTAGTCGCCTGCGGGGTCTCACCTGAGTTGGAGGGCGCTGCTTCAGCATATTGCGAATCGGGATGGGTGGAAGTGGCCTTCATAGTGTCTTTCTCCCTCGAAGATAAATGGTGAATGCTGGATCAAAGCGTATCACGGCACCGGCTTGGGCGCCTGCGGTATCGGTGGGCCGACCGGCGCGGCATTGTCGGGCTCGACGTGGCGTATGAAGGCGCCCACCGACAGCCCGCGCAGCAGCTTGAGCCGATAGGTATCGATGACCGCATCCCGCGCCCAGCCCGTCTGGGGCCAGCGCTCCAGGTCCGCTTGCAGCGCGCCGAGGTCCAGATATTGGCCTGCCAGGCCATGTTCCATCATGCCGCGGATCGCATCCTTCATCTCGGGCAGCGCGGCGGCCACTGATTCATGCCAGTCGGCGGCCTGCAGCCCTTTGCCGCGGGCGTCGAGAATTTCGGGCGGAAGGACCTCTCCCATCAGCCGCCTGAGCAGCCAGCGGGTCTGGCCGTCTCGCAGGTATTGGTGGTCGGGCACGGACAGGCAGAACTCCAGCAGGCGCAGGTCGCTGGTGGGGTCGCGCATCTCCAGGCCCCGGAGGTTGGCGGCCAGGCGATGCTCGCCCCGTTCGCCCCGGTGGAGCACCGCGATGCGCATGCGCCGGCCATCGGCCCAGGGGCGGTAGCTCGTGTCCCAGCGGGACAGGGCGATGCGCTCGCTTCCCACCCGGCTCAGGAAACCGGGGTGGATGGCGCTGTAGCTGGAGAGCGCAACGTCGCGGCCCCGGTACTTTTCGAGCAGGGCCCATAGCCATGCTGGCAGGTAGGGCCCGAAGGACTGGGCGGCGAGGCCGCGCCAGCGGCGGGCGGGGTGGGTGCGCTTGAGGCTGCGGGCCTCGTCCCACCAGCGGCCCCACCGGCCTTGCCCGATCAGCGCGGGGAGGTATTCCTCTCCGGTGTAGGAGATGGTCATGTTGCCCAGCTGGCCGGTGAGCAGCACCCGGTGGCCGCGCCGCTCCGCATCGGCCTGGATGGCGTTGACCCACAGCATGTTGCAGGGGTTGAGGGGGGCGCGGTCCAGCGCCTCGACGTCTTCCTGCAGTTGGTCCAGGATGGAGGCGCCCTGGGTGTCGATCAGCACATGGTCGATGTTGCCGAAGCGCGCGGCCAGCGCCCTGGCGCCGGGGCTTTCATCGGCATGGCGGCCTCGGGGCACGGGGCCGTCGTAGCCGGGCCGGGGGACTGCGGTGTAGGCCGTGAGGCGCTGGCCTCGCCCGGCCTGCTGCAGCTGCCGGGCCGCCAGCGCGGTGACGGTGGAGCTGTCGAAGCCGGAACTCAGGTGCGAGGCGATGGAGCCGCTGGCGCGCAGCTGGCTGGCGACGGCCTGCTCCAGCTTTTCCCGGAAGGCTTCGAGGTAGTCGTCGTCGTTGGCCAGGTGGAGTTCCCGCTGGGGGTCGAAGGCGTGGTAGCGCCGGCTGCTCACCTGGCCGCCCTGCAGCGTCACGACCTGCCCGGGCTCGACCCGGTAGATGTCCTTGTAGAAGGACTCTGGGCCCTTCATGGGGATCAGGGCCAGCAGATCGGCCAGGCGCTCCTCGCAGACCGCGCGCGGCACGCCGGGGATGGCGAACAGCGCCTTGGGCAGCGAGGCGAAGGCGAAGAAGCCCGGCTGCCGGTGCCAGAACAGGGGGCGGTGGCCCAGCGGGTCGCGGGCCAGCCAGAGCCGTTGCTCTCCCGCCCGCCAGCAGGCCAGGGCGAAGTCGCCCACGAAATGCTCCGGTGCGCCGCTGTCCCAGCGCAGGATGGCCTGCAGGGCCAGGCCGCTGTCGGCCAGCAGCGCCGCTTCGGCCGGGGGCAGCCCGAGTTCGCGGATGAGTTCGTCCCGGTTGTCGAGGCGCCCGTCGAAGACCAGGCGCATGCCGCTGTCCTGGTGTTGCAGGGGTTGCCGGTCCAGGCTGTCTTGCGGCGTGGTGCGCAGCAGGGTGCGCACCAGCCCGGCCGGGCCCTGGCGCCAGTGGTGCTGGGCATCGCGGCCATAGGGTGCGAGGATGTTCTGCATGCGTTCGAGCACGCCGGCATCGGCGGGCGCGGCGTCGAGGCGGATCAGGCCAGCGATGGCGGTCATGGCAGTTCGGCGCTCCTGGGGGGGCGGGTGAGCAGATCACCCAGTTGTTCGAAAAGGGCCTCGGCCACGGCGTCCGGGCGGCGCACCGTGGCGGCATGGCGGTAGAAGCGCCCCACGTCATGGCCGGTGCCGATGGCCACCAGGTGGATGGGGCTGGCCTCGATGGCGGCGATCACCTGGCGCAGATGGTTCTCGAGATAGCTGCGGTCGTACGCCTGCTGCGTGGCGGCATCGAAAGGGCTGCCGTCGGAGAGCACGAGCAAGATCTTGCGCGGCTCCGGCCGGCCGGCCAGGCGCGTCGCCGCCCAGTCGAGCGCCTCGCCGTCGATGTTCTCGTTGCCCAGGTCCTGGCGCAGCAGCAGGCCCAGATGGCTGCGGCAGCGCCGCCAGGGCTGCGCTGCGCCCTTGTAGATGATGTGGCGCAGCGCATTGAGCCTGCCCGGTGCGGCCGGCGAGCCCGCCAGGCGCCACTGCGCGAGCGGCGGGGCGTCTGCGCCGTAGCGCGTGGTGTAGCCCAGCACTTCGGTGGCGATGCCGCAGGTTTCCAGCGCATGCACCGCCAGGTCGATCGCCAGGGCTGCCAGGGTCCGGCGCCTGCCGTCCATCGAGCCCGACTGATCGACCAGCAGGGTGACGCAGGCATGCGGGATCGGGCTGTCGCGCTCCTGGCGGAAGACGTTGCGGCCGCCGCCTGGAACCAGCAGGCGGGCGAGGCGGCGGCTGTCGAGCAGGCCCTCTTCCTGGGCGAAGGACCAGGTCCGCAGGCGTGCGCTGAGCAGGCGCCGCTGCAGCCTGTGGGCCAGGCGCCTGATCTGGTCGAGCCCGGGGGCCGTCGGCAGGGCTGTGTCGCCGGCAGAGCTCTGCTCCATGAGGAAGCTGGCCGCGCTGCGCACCTCGTCCCACTGGCGGGAATAGACCGCATAGCCCGGCCAGGCCGCCCCGGCCACGGGGGGCGGCGCCAAGCCGGCTCCGCCCGGTGCCTCGATCTGCCGGGCGGCGGTTTCCTGCTGCTCTGCGCCGGTGCCGGACAGGCCCTGCGCATCGGCGGCGCGTGCCGCAGGGGCCAGGCCGCCCGCCGTTTCGGCGGCTGCGGGAGCGTGCTGGGCGAGCCACTGCACCAGGGGATGGATGGCCCGGGCGAAAGCCTCGGGCTCTTTCAGCCAGGTACGGGCCTGCAGCAGCAAGCCGCGCGCAGCGGCATCCGTCATCTCCGCCACGCGCGTGGGCAAGGCAGGGCGGGCGGGCGGGCGCCGCCGGAACCCGTCGCGGATCCTGCCCAGCCAGGCTGCGCCCTGGGCTGGAGGGGGCACGGGCGCGATCTGCGGCAGCAAGGGCGGCAGGATGGCCTCGGTGTATTCCTGCCCGCCCAGCAGGGCCCGGGCGGCCTTGTAGAGCCGGGCCGCACCGTCTTCGGCAGGAGCGATGGCGTCCACTGCGCCCAGGTTGAGCGCCATGCCGGGCAGGTCCTGGCTGGCGAGCGTTTCGGCCCGTGCGCGGTCGAGGATGCCGAACCATCGGCGCTCTTCCGGGGGCTGGGGCACGAGGGCGGGCGGCGCCTGCCAGCGCCTGTGCGCGGCGGCGGCATCGCTGGCGGCGCGGTCCCAGCGTTCCATCCGTGCGGCCGGCTCGGCGGCCGGTGGCCGAGCCTCGGCGGAATAGGCGCGCTGCCAGGCCTGGGCGACGGTCCTGGCCGTCTCAGTAGGGGTTGGCTGCATGCCCGGTTGCCGCCAGATCGATGGCGAAGCAGCGCTGGAAGAGTTCGGCGACCAGGGCGCGTTCGGCCTCGTCGCAGCGGTTCAGGAGGGAGAGCCGGAAGGAAAGCCCCAGGTCGCCCAGGTACTGGTGGTTCTCTGCCCAGCCGATCAGGGTGCGCAGCGAGACCAGGGTGGAGAGGTCGCCCTGCGCATGGGCCTGGCGGCAGAGCCCGGCCAGGCGGACCATGCCGGCGGCGGTCGCCGCGTCCAGCCCGGCGACGCGCGCTTGCAGGATGCGCTGCTCCTGCTCGGGCTGCGGGTAGCCGAGTTCGGCGACCACCGGCCAGCGGTCGAGCTGCGCCTGGTTGAGCACCTGGGTGCCCGCATAGAGGCCCGTGGCATCCCCCAGTCCCACCGTGTTGGCCGTCGCGAAGAGGCGGAAGGCCGGATGGGGCGTGATGACGCGGTTCTGGTCCAGCAGGGTCAGCTTGCCGTGGGCTTCCAGCAGGCGCTGGATGACGAACATCACATCGGGACGGCCGGCATCGTATTCGTCGAAGACCAGGGCCACCGGCCGCTCCAGAGCCCAGGCCAGGATGCCCGGCACGAACTCGGTGACCTGCTGGCCGCCGCGCAGCACCACCATGTCGCGGCCGATGAGGTCGGCCCGGGTCAGGTGCCCGTCCAGGTTGACCCGGACGCAGGGCCAGTTCAGCCGGGCCGCTACCTGTTCGATATGCGTGGATTTGCCGCTGCCGTGGGGGCCGTGGACATAGGTGTGGCGGTTGCCGCCGAAGCCCAGCAGGAGCGCGCGCGTGACCTCCGGCTCGAACTGGAAATGGGGGTCCGGGGCCGGCACATGCTCGTCGGCTTGGGCGAAGGCCGGAACGGGCCAGGGCACGCTGATGCCGAATGCGCCGGGACAGTCGCAGGTCGTATCGGGAAGCTCGTGTGCGGCGGTGTTCATGGCATCGATTCTGCGGGTGCGGAGGCCGTCAGGGCCGCTGCATCGCTCCGCTTGGGTTCTCATAGCGGCTGGCCCGCCGCATCCAGATAGCCGAAGCGCCGCATCACCTCGCCGTGGTCGGCCACGATGCGGGCGGCCTGGGCCGCGGTCAGCTGGCTGCGCCAGCCCCCGCTCCTGCCCTGACGGAAAAAGCGCTCGGCCTTGGCCGGGCGTTCCCGGAAGCCCTTTTCCGCCTCTTGTCGCGACAGGACCTGGAAGTCGCTGAAGCGCACGGCCTTGCCGATGCGCGCCGCATCGCAGGGCAGCTGCAGGAAGCGCGCCGCCTGGGTGAAGGTGGCGATGGGGGCGGAGAGCATGTCCTCGTAGCGGATGACCAGCCGGTTCAGGCCCGGGGCATCGGCCCAGCTGAGCACATGCTGCGACCAGCTCAGCAGCTTTTGCCGGACTTGCTTGTTCAGTTTCTTCCCGTCGCTCGCAAGGGCCATGTCGTGCAGGCCCATGCGGGCGATGGCCTCGTCCAGGCTCACATGCCAGTGGTTGGCGGCCGATGGCGCGACATCCAGCGGGTTGCGCACGATATAGAGCGCGCCCAGCGTGGCATCCCGGCCCACCAGGGGCTCGCCCGCCGCAATCAGGGTGTAGGCATCGTGGATCTTGTGGTAGCCCACTTCGGGGGCTCGCAGCGACCACCGGTACACCGCAGGCCGCAGGCGATCTATCTCGTCGGCGCTCAGGTCGGCGCTGTCGAAGCCCAGTGCCTCGTCGAGCCAGTCGCGTGCGCTGGCGATGGTGCCGGTGGCCAGCTCGTTGATGTCGGCAGGGGCGTCGCCGTCCTGCTGAAGGTTGGACAGGAAACTGCGGAGCCAGGTGTTGCCGGACTTGGGGTAGGACGCCAGCCAGTAGATCCCGCTCAAGGATGGGCCTCCATGTCGGCCAGCAAGCGGTCGATCAGCGGATCGAGTTCGAAACCGGCCGTGGGGCGGGTGACTTGGGCCAGGCGGATCTGGCCGGCCAGTTGGCCGCAGAGCTGCAGGTGCTCGCCTTTGAGCGCCATGCCTTGCAGAAAACGCACCCGGTAGGTGTGGTCGTACAGCGGCATGAAACGCTCCATGCCCTTGATGGGTGCGAACTCGACCTGCTCGACATGGTCGCTGTCCAGCAGATAGACCCAGCGGATGGGCAGGGCCTGGTCGGTGAACCGCGGGCCCAGCGGCAGATTGAATTTCTCCAGGTGGGGGCGGATGCGGCGCAGCCCACCGGTGTCGATCTGCAGCTGGTCCGCCGTGTCCTGCCACAGCTTGATGCGCGGAAAACCGGGCACGGCACGGCCCTGCCGGTCCACCGGCACCACGTCGTCGGCCAGCACCGAGTAGCCCCGCTGCATGAAACCTGCCGCCAGCGTGGATTTGCCGGCGCCCGAATTCCCCACGCAGACCATGCACTGATCGCCGATGCGGATGGCGTTGCCGTGCAGCACCAGCTGCCCGCGCTGGAACAGCAGCGCCCCCAGGGCCGAGCCCAGCAGGAAGACGCGGATGCTGTCCTCGTCTGCGCCGGGGGCCGGTGCCACCAGGATGCTGTGGCCCGCCTGGACGTGGAAGCGCGCGATGTGCGGCACTTCCAGCCACAGGCTGTCCGGGGTGGCCCAGAGGAACGGGCCGAGCTGCTGGCCGCCGGGGAGGCCGCCCGGAGCGACATCTGCCAGGCGGATCTGGACATCGACCGGGCCTGCGGGCTGGCCGGCAGGGACCGGCAGCAATTCCGGCAGGGCCAGATCACTCTCGATGGCAAGTTGATAAGCCGTGTAGCGCATAGGTCGGGATAAACTGGAAGCGCCGGATTCTAGGGTCTTGTCACGAAAGAAATATCGATATCGAATGGAAAAGGAAAAAATGGTGAATACCTCGGCCGATATTCGTTGGCAGGCGGTCCGAATAGGCCAGGCGGAGCGCGCGGGCCTGAAAGGGCAGCAGGCCTGCTGCATTTGGCTGACCGGCTTGTCGGGTGCCGGTAAATCCACCCTGGCCGACCTGCTGGAGCAGCGCCTTTATGCGGCGGGCAGGCATACCTATGTGCTGGATGGCGACAACGTCCGCCATGGCCTGAGCCGGGGCCTGGGGTTCGGCGCCGCCGACCGCGCCGAGAACATCCGCCGCGTGGCGGAGGTCGCCCGGCTGATGGTCGATGCCGGCCTGATCGTGGTGGTCAGCCTGATTTCGCCCTTCCGGCAGGACCGCGCTGCAGCGCGCGATCTCTTCAGGCCGGGCGACTTCATCGAGGTGTTCGTCGATACCCCGTTGGCGGTGTGCGAGCAGCGGGACGGCAAAGGCCTTTATGCCAAGGCGCGGCGTGGTGAACTGCCTCAATTCACCGGCATAGACAGTCCGTATGAACCCCCATTGACTCCCGAGGTGCATTTGCGGGCCGACCGGATGGATCCCGCAAGCTGCGTGGATCACATTTGCAATGGAGTGCCATTCATTTTGGGTCGTGCTTGATTGAAGGCGACCCGGAGTGAATCATATTGGTACCCATTCTTATTTCGCCATTCCATTTTCTGCAAGGCAGGCATTCGTCGCTGCGAAATGATGCCGGCCTATTTTCTCGGGCGCGGGATGGGCAAGGCGTGGGCATGGGAGGTAGTAATCGTTTCAAAATGAATCTGCATATTCGCGCGGCGACTCAAATACCCGCCGCCGTCCGGGCGAGGGCGGGCCGGCTTTCCGTCATCCAGTACAGCAGGGCCGCCGATGGCAGCGCGATGCCCAGGGCGGAGGCCCATGCCCAGCCGCCGTGGGCATAGGCCCAGCCGCCCAGCGCCGACCCCAGCGCGCCGCCGGTGAAGAAGGTGGTCATGTAGAGGCCGTTGAGGCGGGAGCGGAACTCGGCGCTCAGCGCGAAGATCGCGCGCTGGCCCAGGGTCAGATTGGCCGATACGCCGAAGTCGAGCACGATGGCCCCGGCCACCAGCAGGCCCAGCGCCCAGGCCGATCCTGGCGCGGCGATATGCGTCACCAGGAAGCCGGCGGCCACCGCCAGCATGGACAGGGCCGTTGCGGGGTGGCTCCAGCCCCTGTCCGCCCAGCGTCCGGCCAGCGGGGCTGCGACGGCCCCGGCCACGCCCGCGAGGGCGAAGAGGGCGATGCCGCCCTGCGACAGGCCGAAGGCCGGCCCGGCCAGCAGCAGGGGCGTGGTGGTCCAGAACACGCTGAACGCGCCGAACAGGGCGGCCTGGTAGAGCGCGCGGCGGCGCAACACGGGCGTGCCGCGCACCAACTGCCCCATGGAAGCCATCAGCGCGCCGTAGCGCAGCCGCCCCGTGGGCTCGCGCGGGGGCATCTTCCAGCCCAGCACGGCGGCCAGCACGACCATGGCCGCAGCGGAAACGAAGAAGACCGTATGCCAGGACGCCAGCTGGGCCATCAGGCTGGAGACCGGGCGCGCCAGCATGATGCCCAGCATCAGCCCGCTCATCACATTGCCCACTACGCGGCCGCGCACCGCCTCCGGCGCCAGGTGCGCGGCGTAGGGCACCAGCACCTGCACGGCGACCGCTCCGATGCCGATGCCCAGGGCCGACAGCAGGAACGGCAGTGGGTGGGTGGAGAGGCCGGCGGCCAGCAGCGACAGGGTGACGAGGGCCAGCAGCGTGAGCGTGAGGCGGCGGTTCTCGATCAGGTCGCCCAGCGGCACGATGAAGAGCAGGCCGAGGCCGTAGCCGATCTGGGTCAGCGTGACGATCAGGCCGGCCGCCGCGGACGACATGCCCAGCGAGGCACTGATCGGCCCGGCCAGCGGCTGGGCGTAGTAGAGATTGGCTGCGACGAGGCCGCAGGAGGCGGCCAGCAGCAGCAGGAGCCAGGCGGGGGCGGCCTGGGGCGAGGAGGGGGTGGGCGGGTTCATGGAAGACTCCGGAAAAAGGAAGAGAATGTTTCCCAAATGGGCGAAGAAAAAATCAGTCCAGGACCTTGAGCGCGGCATCGGCCACGGCCAGCATCTGGGCGCGGGTGCGGCCGGTCTTGCCGACCACGCGCATGCCCAGAGTCAGGCAGAGCAGCATGCGGGCGGCGGTTCCGGCATCGGCCTGCGGTGCGATGGAGCCGTCGGCTTCGCCCTGGCGGATCAGTTCGGCCAGCAGGGCTTCGTTGCGGGCCACGGCCGCGGCGACGTGCTGCGCCGCAGGCTTGTCGAAGAGGGACAGCTCCACGGCGCTGCCCACGACCAGGCAGCCCGTGCGGCCCATCGTGCCCTGGGAGGCGTCGGCGTAGAAGGCCAGCATGGCGCGCAGCCGCTCCCGGCCGGTGCCGCAGGCATCGATGGAGCGCTGCAGCTTCGCCATGCGCCGGGCGCGGTAGTGGTCGAAGGCGGCGAGGAACAGCGTGCGCTTGTCCTTGAAGGCCTTGTAGAGGCTGCCCTGGGCCAGCCGGGTGGCCTGGGTCAGGTCGGAGATGGAGGTGCCTGCGTAGCCGCGCTCGCTGAAGACGCGCACGGCCTGGTCGAGCGCCTCGTCGGTGTCGAACTCGCGCGGCCGGCCCCGGTTGCGCGGACGTGGCGAAGGGACGGCGGATGAGGGCATGGCAGAGGTATTAAGGAATCACCTGATTCCAAAATATACCTCTTCCGTGCGTGGCTTGCATCGCGGGGCCGCGCCGGCCCTGCGTTACCGGGGGCGTCCCTGGGGCCTACAGCTCCACCACCAGGCGTGCGCAGCGCGCGCGTGAGCAGCAGGGCAGGAACTGGTCGTTGGCGGCCTGCTCCTCGGGGGTGAGGTACTGGTCGCGGTGGTCGGGCGTGCCGCTGACCACGCGCGTGAGGCAGGTGCCGCACACGCCCTGCTCGCAGGAGGTGTAGAGCGGCAGGCCGGCGTCCTGCAGCGCCTTGGCGGCGGTGCAGCCCACGGGCACCGGCACGATCTGGCCGGTGCCGGCGATCTCGATCTCGAAGGCGCTGTCTTCCCCGCCCTCCGCCGCGGCCACGGGGGCTGCGGCGAACAGCTCGCGGTGCAGCCGGGACGCATCCCACTGCCGTGCGGCGGCGGCCTCGAACACCGCGTCCATGAAGCCCAGGGGCCCGCAAACGTAGAGCTCGGCGCCTTCGGGCTGCGCGTCCAGCACGGCGCCCAGGTCCAGCACGCCGTCCGCGTCCGCCGCATGCATGCGGGTGTGCGCGGCCAGCGCTCCGGCGCTCAGTTCGTCGATGAAGGCCATGCGGTCGCGGGTGCGGCCGGCATAGACCAGCTGGAACGGCCGGCCTTCGCGTGCCAGCTGGCGCGCCATGCTCAGCACCGGCGTGATGCCGATGCCGCCGGCCAGCAGCAGCTTGGGCGCGGGCGTGGGCTGCAGCGCGAAGTGGTTGCGCGGCGCGCTGGCGGCCAGCATCTGCCCCACCTGCAGCGCTTCGTGAACGGCGACGGAGCCGCCGCGCGAGGCCTCCTCGCGCAGCACGCCCAGCACGTAGCGGTGCGTTTCGGCCGGGTCGTTGCTCAGCGAATAGGGCCGCACCAGGCCGCCGGGCAGGTGCAGGTCCAGATGCGATCCGGCGGTGAAGGCCGGCAGGCTCTGGCCGGGCAGGGGCTCCAGCGTCAGCTCCACGATGCCCTGCGCCGCGGGCCGCTTGGCCGCCACGCGCAGCTGCAGCAGCGCGGGGGCGCTCATGCGGCGGCTCCTGCGGGGGCGGGCGTGCCGGCACCCGCGGCAGCGCCCGCTGCCGCCTCGGCCGCCAGCAAGCGGTCGATGATCTTGCGCGACTGCACGCCGCCGCCGTCGATGTTGAGCATCAGCAGCTTGCGCTCGGGGTAGGCCAGCAGGTTGGCCTGCTGGCGTTCCAGCATTTCCTGGTCTTCCGCGAAGATGCGGCCCTGGCCTTCGCGGATCTGCGCCGTCAGGCTCTCGTCCTGCGGCTTGAAGCGCCGCGCCATGCCCCAGAAGTAGTGGATCGAGGTGTCCGTCTCGGGCGTGATGAAGTCCACCACCCAGCTGGCGGCCTTGCTCTCGTCGGGCGCGCCGTGGCCGCCCTGGCCCTGCAGCGCCACGCCCACTTCGATCATGACGTGGCTGGGCGGCGTGAAGTGGCAGATCTGCCAGCGGTCCACCGGCTGGTCGTCGGGCAGGCCGTTCATGCGCAGCGCCATCTTCCAGAAGGGCGGCGCCTCGATGCCTTCCATGTGCCGCTGGGTGACGACGTGGTCGCCCTCGACCTTGGTCTGGCAGGGCACTTCGTCGATCTCCTTCTGGCCGATGCTGGTGGAATGCACGTAGGTTTCGTGCGTCAGGTCCATCAGGTTGTCGATCATGAGGCGGTAGTCGCAGGCGATGTGGTAGAGCCCGCCGCCGTAGCCGAAGGCCGGGTTGCCCATCCATTCGAAGTGGGGCAGCTTGCCCAGGTCGGCCTGTGCCTGGTCGCCCGGCCAGACCCAGACGAAGCCGTGCGCCTCGTGCACCGCGAAGCTGCGCACCGACGGGAAGCCGCGCACGCGCTGGCAGGGCATGGAGACCGGCTTGCCGTCGCAGCCCATGGCCAGGCCGTGGTAGCCGCAGACCAGGGTGTCGCCCTCGACCTTGCCCAGCGACAGCGGCGCCCCCCGATGGGGGCAGAAATCCTCCACGGCCGCGACCGTGCCCTGGCTGGTGCGGAAGAACGCCATCGGCAGGTTGCAGATGCGGCGGCCCAGCGGACGGCCTTCGGGAATCTCCTCGCTGCGCGCAGCGACGTACCAGGTGTTGATCGGGAACATGGGGCGGCTCCTGTGGGGTTTGATCTATGTCATTCAGTATGCTGAATGATGCGGATTGTGAACCTGGCTATCGATCAAGGGAAGGGGGGCGGAATGCGGGGTTACCCGAGGTCGGCGCCGTGTTCAGGAGCCGTTGCGTTCCAGGCCCACGAGCTTGCCGAGCAGCCGCAGCAGATCGGCGCGCTCTTGCTGCGTGAGCGGTGCCAGCAGGGCATGCTGCATGGGCTGGACGTGGGGCTGCATCCGCGCCAGCACGGCCTCGCCTGCGGGCGTGAGGCGCAGCGCGCGCTGCCGCCGCGCCAGCAGCTCGCGCACGATCCAGCCCTTGGCTTCGAGGCGGGTGGCGATGTCGGCGGTGGTGGAGGTGTCCAGCGCCACCTTCTCGGCCAGGGTCACCTGGTCGATGCCCGGCGCGTCCTCCAGCGCGCGCAGCAGCGCGTACTGCACGGGCGTGACCTCGCGGCCGTGGGTGTCGTGGAAGGTGGCCACGGCCAGCTGGTGGGCGCGGCGGATCAGATGGCCGGCTTCGTCGTACGGGGCGCTCATGCGGTGAAGGGATTCCTGGGCTGCTCGGGACGCCAGTTATAGCGGCTCGGGCGGGCCAGGGCCGCGCAGGGCGGCCGGATCAGTCGGCGTGGGCCAGGGTGTAGAGGCCCACGTCCACCCGTCCGGTGCGGAATCCCGCCTCGCAGTAGCAGAGGTAATACACCCAGAGGCGCCGGAAGCGCTCGTCGAAGCCCAGGGCCTCGATGCGCTGCCAGGCGCGCAGGAAGCGGTGGCGCCATTCCGCCAGGGTCAGCGCATAGCTGGCGCCGAAGGTCTCGCTCTGCACCAGCTTCAGCCCGGCGCGTTCGGCCTGGCTGCGGATGATGTCGTGGGTCAGTAGCATGCCGCCCGGGAAGATGAAGCGCTGGATGAAGTCGGGCTCGGCCCGGTAGCGGGCGAACTGCTCCTGGGCGATGGTGATGGCCTGCACCACGGCCACGCCGCCCGCGCGCAGGCGGTGCTTGAGCGTGTCGAAGTAGGTGGGCCAGTAGGCCTCGCCGACGGCCTCGATCATCTCGATGGAGACGATGCGGTCGTACTGGCCCTGCTCGTCGCGGTAGTCCTGCAGGCGCAGGTCCACTCGCCGGCCCACGCCCGCGGCGCGCACGCGCTGCTCGGCATGGCGCAGCTGTTCGGTGGACAGGGTCAGGCCGGTGACATGGCCGCGCGGCGCTTCCTGGGCGATGCGCTCGGCCAGGGCGCCCCAGCCGCAGCCGATTTCCAGCACCTGGGAGTCGTCCCGCAGCGCCAGCAGCTCGACGATGCGGCGCAGCTTGGCGGCCTGCGCGGCTTCCAGCGATTCGCCGCCGCCCGCGTGGATGCCGCTGGAATAGAGCATGCTGGCATCCAGCCATTCGGCGTAGAAATCGTTGCCCAGGTCGTAGTGGAACGCGATGTTGTCCCGGCTGCCCCGGCGGGTGTTGCGGCGCAGCGCATGCGCCATGCGGTGCAGCAGGCGGGCGGGGGCGCTGGCGTGCAGGGCCGGGCCCCAGGCGGCTTCGTTGCGGATGCCCACTTCCAGCAGGGCCGTGAGGTCGGGCGTGGACCAGTCGCCGTCGCGGTAGGCGCGCGCCAGGCCGATATCGCCGCTGGTCAGCATGCGCCATATCGGCCGCCAGCGGTGCAGCGTCATCAGGCCGCGCGGGCCGGGCGTGGCACCGTGCGATTCCAGCGTGTCGCCATTGGGCAGGGTGATGGCCAGGCTGCCGACCTGCAGGTGGCTCAGCAGCTTGTCGAGCAGGCCGCGCAGCGGATGGGCCAGCCGGCCGCCCGGCCTGCGCCCGGGCGAACGGGGGGTGTTGAGCTCGGAGGGAGGGGGCGATGGAATGTGCATGGCGGTCTGCGGAAGATGGGGGGCTTCGGTGCGCGGGCGGTCGTTCACGCCTTACCGGTGCTGACGGGGTGGGCGGGCGGCGGTGGCTTGCGGTGCAGCCGGATGCCCTTGGCGAACAGCTTGAGCGCCTCCCAGTGGATGGCGGCTACGACCTTCAGGGTGAGCAGAGGGTGCGAGACGAAGGCGCGCAGCAGCGCGGCATCGGTCAGGGGCCGGCGCCGGGCCTGCAGGGTGGCCGTCAGCATGACGCCCTCGGGGCCGCGCGCGTCGATGTGCAGGCGCAGCTCGGGCCGGTGCTGCGCAGGCGGCAGCACCTCGAAGTCGTAGTGCATGTCCAGCCCCAGGAAGGGCGAGACGTGGAAGTCCTTGCGGCAGCTCTGCCGGACCCGCCCGTCGGCAGGTCCGGCTTCGCCGCTGTCCTCCTCCTGCGCCACGGGCAGCAGGTAGCTGTGGCGCTCGCCGAAGGTGTTGTTGACTTCGTAGAGGATGGCCTGCAGCGGCCCGTCGCCGGGCGCGTGGCAGAAATAGACGCTGAGGGGATTGAACGCATACCCGAGGATGCGCGGCATGGTCAGCAGCTCCACCCTCCCGCCGGCGCGAAAGCCTGCCGCCTGAAGCTGCGCGTCGATGTAGGCGCGCAGCCCGCCGGGCGTGCCGTCGCCATGGTCGCGCTCGTGCCAGCTGAAGAGGTTGAAGCGGTCCACCGACAGCCAGCGCAGCCGGCGGTCCAGCGCGGCCAGCTCGTCCAGGTCCAGCAGCAGCGAATAGACGCGGTAGCGCAGCCGGTGGCGGCGCGGCTGCAGCCGCTGGTGCATGACCGGGCCGCTGTAGAGCGCGGAACGGCTGCCGGCGGGTGTCATGATGCCGCTTGCGCCTCGGCGGGCGCCAGGTGGATGCGGCCGGATTCGGCCGGCACGTCCCAGGGGCGGCGCACGCCGCCCAGGGCCTCGGCCACGGCCAGTCCCGCCTGCAGGCCGTCTTCGTGGAAGCCCGAGCCGAAGTACGCGCCGCAGAACCAGGTGCGCTGCCGCCCTTGCAGGGACCAGAGCTCCCGCTGCGCCTGCATGGCGCGGGCGTCGAAGAGCGGGTGCTCGTACACCTGCGAATGGACGATGTGGCCCGGCGCCGGCTCGTGCTGCGGGTTGAGCGTGAGGAACCAGTCCCGCCCCGCAGGCAGGGGCTGCAGGCGGTTCATCCAGTAGCTCACGCACAGGCCTTCGCCGCGGGCGCGGTCGGCCAGGTAGTTCCAGCTGGACCAGACCGCCCGGCGGGCCGGCATCAGGCTGGGGTCGGTATGCAGCACGGCGCTGTTGCGGCTGTACTGGAAGGCGCCCAGCAGGCGGACCTCGTCGGCGCTGGGCTGGGGCAGCAGCCGCAGCGCCTGGTCGGCGTGGGTGGCGATCACCACCTGGTCGAAGCGCTGTGATTCCAGGGCGTCGCCCGTGCGCACGAAGACGCCGTCCGGCGTGCGCCGCACTTCCACGGCGGGCTTGCGCAGCTGCAGGCCCTGCGGTCCCAGGGCCGCAGTGAGCCGCTGCACGTAGTTGCGGCTGCCGCCCCGCACCGTGCGCCAGGCGGGGCGGTGGCCCAGGTTGAGCAGATGGTGGTTCTCGCAGAAGCGCACGAAGGCTTCCACCGGGTAGTCGCCCACCCGCTGGGCCGAGGTGGACCAGATGGCCGCCGCCATGGGGTAGAGGTGGTCTTCGCGGAAGGCGCGGCCGTAGCCGTGCCGGTCCAGGAAGGCGTCCAGGGACAGCAGGCCTTCCTGGGCGGCGCGCTGCGGCGCCTGGCGGTAGAAGCGCACCAGGTCGGCCAGCATGTGCCAGAAGCGGGGGCGCAGCAGGTTGCGGCGCTGCGCGAAGAGCCCCGAAAGGCCGCTGCCGCTGTATTCCAGCGCGCCGCTGTCCAGGCTGACCGCGAACGACATGTCGGTCGCCACCGTCTCCACCTCCAGGTGCCGGAACAGCGCCGTCAGGTTGGGGTAGGCCGATTCGTTATAGACGATGAATCCCGTGTCTATGGGGGTGGGCGCGCCGTCGGGGCCGGGCACTTCCACGGTGTGGCTGTGGCCGCCGGGACGGTCTTCGGCCTCGAACAGCGTGACGCGGTGGCGGCCGGACAGCAGCCAGGCCGCCGAGAGGCCCGAGATGCCGCTGCCGATGACGGCCACGTCGAGGGCCGCGGGCGTCCGCGCCGATGCAGGACTCGGGGGCAGGGGAAGGGGGAATTCCGGATGCGGCATGGCTGATGTACGAGGGCTGCGCCGTATTGGATTGGTCGGGCCGGCGCACCACGGGGAACGGGGCGCCGCCGGAATCCTTCCGGCTCCGCATTGTTGCCGTGTTCCGCCCTGCTGCGCTCAGGACTTTCCGGCCCGCGGCCCGGGAGCTGCGCTGCGCAGATTCACCGTCCCCGGGGCGGAGGGCCCTCGCTTGCCGCCGCCCTCCCGTTATCCGCCGCCCCGGCCGGGCGGCGGCCGCTCAGAAGCTTTCCCAGTCGTCGCGGACGCTGGCCGGCTGGGACTGGGCGCCAGCGGAGGCCGGGTGCTGCGCGTGGGCCGCCGGGGACGGCGCTGCGATGCCGGGTACGGGCCGGCGGGCGACGGCCGGGCGCGCGGTGGGAGCCTGGGCCTGCCGCAGCACGGCGGAGGCGGCACGGGCGGTGTCGCGGCTGCGCGACTGGGCCTGGGCGATGACGGCCTGGGAGGTGGCGGCATCGACCTGGAAGACGCTGACCAGCTCCACCAGCCGGGCGGCCTGCGAGTTCAGGCTGTCGGCCGCAGCGGCGGACTCCTCCACCAGCGCGGCGTTCTGCTGCGTCACCTGGTCCAACTGGTTGACGGCATCGCTGACCTGGGAAATCCCTTGTTCCTGTTCGTTGGTGGCGGCACCGATCTCGCCGATCAGGTGGGCCACGCGCCTGGCCTGCTCGACGATCTCGCCCATGGTGGAGCCGGCTTCGCCCACCAACTGGGAGCCGGTTTCGACCTTGGAGACGCTTTCGCCGATCAGGCTCTTGATCTCCTTGGCCGCCTCGGCGCTGCGCTGGGCCAGGGTCCGCACTTCGCCGGCCACCACGGCGAAGCCGCGGCCTTGTTCACCGGCGCGGGCCGCTTCCACGGCGGCGTTCAGCGCCAGGATGTTGGTTTGGAAGGCGATGGAGTCGATCACGCCGATGATGTCGCCGATCTTGCGCGAGCTGGCGGTGATCTCGTCCATGGTGCGGACCACGCTTTCCACCACCTCGCCGCCGCGCGCGGCGGTGGCGGAGGCCGAGGAGGCCAGCTGCGATGCGGTGCGCACCGTGTCGGCGTTCTGCTTGACAGTCGAATTCATCTCTTCCATGGAGGCGGCGGTCTGCTGCAGGTTGGAGGCCTGCTCTTCCGTGCGCTGGCTCAGGTCGGCGTTGCCGATGGCGATCTGCGAGGCGCCGGTGGCGATGGATTCGCTGCTGTGCCGCACCTCGGAGACGACCTGCGCGAGATTGCTGCGCATGGCGCCCATGGCGGCCAGCACGGAGGAGGAATCGCCCGGGCGCAGATCCACCGCCACCGCCAGATTGCCGCGGGCGACCTCCTGGGCGATCTGCGCGGCATAGGCGGGCTCGCCGCCCAACTGGCCCTTCACGCGCCGGGTGATCGACCAAGCCACCGCCGCGCCCAGCGCGGCCGACAGCACGGCCAGCACGATCATCGTGTTGCCGGCAGCCGCGGCCTCGCCGATGGAGGATTCGGCCATGTCGGTCGTCAGCTTGCGCTGGTAGGCGATCATGTTCTCCACCGCCTCGAAATAGGCGTTCTGAGCCAGGCGCATCTCGCCGAGCACCAGGGCGCGCGCTGCGGGCATGTCGTTGGCTAGGCCGAGCCGGGCGGCCTTGTCCACGGTGGCGAGGAATTGCGGGCGCACTTCCGCGATGCGGTCCATCAGCGCCCGGCCCTCGGTGGAGCGCACGCGCTGCCGGAGCTTGTCCATGACTTCGCCCGTCTCCACGACCACGCCGTCGAGCCGCTTCTTCTCCTCGGCCATGGCGGCCTCGTCTTCCAGCAGGGCCAGGTTGCGCACGATGCGGGAGACGTTGTTGGTGTTGTCCTTGACCCGCTGCAGCTGCAGCAGGATGTCCAGCCGGTCGCGCGACAGCGACTGCAGGTTGGTTCCGGTCTGGTCCAGCTGTATGCGGCCATAGGCCGCGACCAGGAAGCCGATGGCGATCACGATGGCGAAACCCGTGCCCAGCATGGTTCCCAGTCGGACGTTCTTGAAGAAGTTCATAGCGATCCCCCCTGCCCGGAGCGTGGTTGAAAGCACATCACCGTATCAGCGACCGGTGGGGCGTTTCTTGCTCTAGGTCAAATCCGGCCCCCGGCGGCCGGGGCGCTTCGGGTAAGCAGGGGGCTGCCTGGAGGGCGCAACGGCTGCTTCGCCGGCTTACCCCCCGGCGGGCGGCAGCTCGCCACGCGCCAGCCGGGCGTCGATGTCGTCCAGCACGGGCAGCAGGTCCGCCACCGAGTCGATCACGTAGTGCGCGCCGGCGGCGCGCAGCTCGGCCGTGGCGCTCTCGCGCACCCGCTGCTGCGCTGCAGCATCGAGCGCATTCCACTCGGCCAGCGACAGGCCGGCCGCATTGCCGCTGATGGCCAGTCCCACGGCCCAGGTGCCGGCGGCCGTGCCTTCCTGCACGCCCACGCCGGTATCGTCCACTTTCACCACCGTGGCGGCGGGCCACACGCCCAGGTCGGCGAAGCAGCGGTACATCATGAGCGGCGATGGCCGGCCGGCGGCCAGGTCGCCCGCGCAGACCAGGTTGTCGGGCACGTAGCCTGCATCGCGGGCGATGGGCTCCAGCACGTCCATGATGGGACGGTTGTAGCCGGTGGTGGAGCCGATCTTCAGGCCCCGCGCGCGTAGCGCGGCCACGGCCTCCAGCGCGCCGGGGATGAAATCGGCATGCTGGGGGATGACGGCGGCGTTCATGGGCGTGAAGACCTCGTGCAGATGGTCCACGTCGGCATCGCCGAAGGGCCGGCCGTGCCGGGCCTGCCACTGGGCCGCCACATGGGGCAGCCGGCCCAGGGCCTGGATGTGGTCCCACTTGGCCATGCCCATGGGGCCGCGGGCGTCGGCGGTGCTGATCTCCACGTCGAACTGCGCGAAGAGCCGCACGAAGGCGCCCATGGGGGCGCGGGAGCCGAAGTCGATGATGGTGCCGGCCCAGTCGAAGACGGCGGCCTGCAGGCGAAGCGGGGGAGTGCTGGGTGTGGTCATGGGGCGTTGGTGTCACCAGGATGCGAAGACTTCCTCGGCGATGCCGAAGGCGGTGCTGGCGCCGGTGCCGCTGGTGACCAGCACCAGGCGCGTGGCGTCATCAGGCGCGTCGATCAGGCAGTCGGTGACGGGCGAGGACGGGTAGGTGCCCAGCCAGCGCTGGGTCACGTGGAATGCGGGCAGGTGCAGGGCTTGCTGCAGATGGTGCAGGATGAGCTCGTCCACGCGGGTGTCGGCGAAGGGCTCGACCACCGGGCCGTAGTGGTGCGAATCGCCCACCACCAGCGAGCCGTCGGCGCTCTGCACCACGATCAGGTGGATGCCGTGGGCCAGCGATTCGGCTTCCTCCTCGTCCAGCTGCGCGCGCAGGGCCTGGGCGGCGGGCAGGCGGCTGTAGCCGAGGTAGCGGACCAGGCTCAGGTCGCCCATCACCGAGCCGGGCAGCCGGAAGCCCTCCGGCGGCTGCACGCGCAGCATGTGCAGCTGGCACAGGCGCAGCCCGTGCGGGGCGATGCGCTCGGCCAGCAGGCCGCCCAGCTCGGCATTGGTGCAGACGGCCACGCGCTCGGCATGCAGGGTGGCGCGTGCGGTGCGCACGCGGGGCGTGGCCACTTCCAGCACCTGCTCGCCGAAGCGGAAGGCGACGCCGTGGGCTTCGGCCAGCCAGCGGGCCAGCTGGGCGATGGCGGTGCGCGACTCCACGCGCGCCTCGTGCGGGCTGTGGAGCACGGCCTGGGCCGGCCCGCGTTCGCCGTCCAGCCGCAGCGCCGGGGCGCGCCGCGCGGCCTCCTGCGGCGGCAGCAGCTCGCAGCCTTCGGCCATTTCGGTCGCCATGAATTCCTCCAGCACGCGCAGGGCCTGCGGACGCTGGGCGGCGAGCCAGAGGCCCTGGTGGACGATGTCGATGCCGGCCTGGGGCGCGACCTCGCCCCACACCTCGCGCGAGCGCCGGGCGCGGCGCCAGGTGTCGCCCGCGCCCTGGCCGGTGACGGTGACGAAGCCGAAGTTGCGGATGGACGCGCCGACGCAGGCGGCGTCCTTGTCGATCACGCAGACCGACAGGCCCCGGCGGGCGGCGGTGTAGGCGTGCGCCAGGCCGACGATGCCGGCGCCGACGACGACCAGGTCGTAATGCGGGGAAGAGTGCTGTGCTTGCATGCGGGTGGGTGGTGTGAAGGCGTGGGATGTGCGGCGCGTCAGCGCGCCCGCCAGCGCTGGGTGCGGCGCTCGGCCCAGTAGCCCGCCAGCAGGAAGAGCAGGCTGGCCGCGATGGAGACGGCCGAAACCAGCACCGCCATGGCGGCGGCGCCGGCCGTGTCGCCCGCGTCGTCCAGGTTGAGGATGCCTACCGAGGCCGGCCGCGTCTGCGGCGCGTAGATGAACACCACGGCGGACACGGTGGTCATCGCGTTCACGAAGAAGTAGCGCGCCACGTCCAGCAGCGCAGGCAGGCAGATCGGCAGGGTGACGCGCCAGAGCGTCTTGTAGAACGGCACCTTGAGCGAGGCCGAGACGGCCTCGAATTCGCCGTCGATGGCCTTGAGCGCGGTCACCAGCGTGAGATGGCCGGTGGTGTAGAAGTGCACCACCGTACACAGAACCAGCAGCGCCATGGTCTGGTAGAGCCCGTGCAGCGGATTGCCGGGCGCGTTGAAGAAGAAGATGTAGCCCAGGCCCAGCACCAGGCCCGGCACGGCCATGGGCAGCATGGCGATCAGCCGCAGCAGCGTGCGCAGCGCCGCCATGTCCTGCATCTTCTCCTGCAGGTAGGCGCCCGCGAAGGCCGCCGCCGTGCCGCAGACGGCGGTGCCGGCTGCCAGCATCAGGCTGTTGGCGAGCGCATCGCCCATCTCGGCATCGACCAGGCCGGAGACGTAGTGGTCCCAGCTGGGCGCGAGGTTGTAGGGCCAGAGCGTGGCGAGCGAGGCGAACACCGCCATGCCGAACATCGCCAGCATCAGCGCCGCGACGAGTCCGCAGAACGCGGTCATGGCGGCGTCGAAGGCGGGCGCGGGCTTCGGGGCCAGCACCACGGCCCGCGCGCCCAGCGCGGCGGTCTGCCGGCGCCGCACCAGGTGGTCGATGCAGAAGGTGAGCACGGCCGGCGCCAGCAGCAGCAGGGAGGCCACCGCGCCGCGCCGGAAATCCTGCTGGCCGATGACCAGCTTGAACACGTCGGTGGCCAGCACGTTGAAGTTGCCGCCCACCACCTTGGGGATGCCGAAGTCGGTGATGGCCAGGGTGAAGGTCACCAGCGCGGCCGACACCAGCCCGTACTTGGCCCCAGGCAGGGTGATGGTGAGAAAGCGCCGCAGCGGGCGCGTGCCCATGGCGTCGGCCGCCTCGTAGAGCCGCGCATCGGCCAGCGCCAGCGCGGTGGCGAGGATCATCAGCGCATGCGGGAAGGTGGCGAAGCATTGGGCCAGCACGATGCCGGGCGCGCCGTAGATGCTGTCGAAGCCCAGCGCCTGCCAGAACGCGCGCGCCAGCCCCTGGTTGCCGAACCAGTAGATCAGCGCGATGGCGGACAGCAGCGAGGGCGCCAGCAGCGGCAGCAGGGCGATGCCGCGCAGCAGGCGCTTGAGCGGCATGCAGCTGCGCGTGAGCGCGTAGGCGAAGCCGAAGGCCAGCGGGATGACGATGGCGGTGGTCAGCAGCGATACCTGCAGGCTGTTGGCCAGGCTTTGTAGCAGCGCGGGCGAGCGCAGGTAGTCGGCGAAGGCGTTGCCGCCGCTGTCCCCGCCGCTGCCGGCTGCGGCGGGCGCGAAAGCCTGGCCCAGGCCGGCGGCCAGGGGGCCGAGCAGGCCCACGCAGAGCAGCGCGACCAGGGCCAGCAGCGCGGCCTGCGCGAGCCGGTCGCTCCAGGCAGTGCGCTGGCGTGGCGCGGCAGCGGACGGGGGCAGGGGTAGCGAGCGCATGACGTCAGCTCCGGCCATCGGCGGTCAGCGGGAAGACGCGCAGGCGGTCTCCGCGCAGGGCGAATTCCAGGCGGCGGCCTTCCTGCACGCCGAATTCGTCCATCTGGTTGAGCGAGAACTGCAGCAGCAGGGGCTGGCCGGGCAGGCCTTGCACGTCCAGCTCCGCCAGGCAGGTGCCGCCCAGGAATTCGAGCCGCTGCACGGTGCCGGAGCACAGCCCGGGCTGGCTGGGCAGGTCGGGTGGCAGGCGTTCGATGATGCGGTCTTCGGGCCGCAGGTAGAGCCAGGCCTCGCTGCCGGCGGCCAGGCCCTCGGCGCCATGGCCTTCGGCGCAGCGCAGGCGCAGGCTGCCGCAGCGGAACCAGCGGTCGCCCTCGGCCACGGCGCGCAGGCGGTTGGTCTTGCCCACGAAGTCGGCCACGAAGGGCGAGGCCGGCTCTCGGTAGATCTGCAGCGGCGTGCCCACCTGCTCGATCACGCCGTGGTTCATCACCACGATGCGGTCGGCGAGCGTCAGGGCCTCTTCCTGGTCGTGCGTGACCATGATGGTGGTCACGCCCAGGCGGCGCTGCAGCGCGCGCAGTTCCTTGCGCAGATGCACGCGCACGATGGCGTCGAGCGCGGAGAGGGGTTCGTCCAGCAGCAGCAGATCGGGCGAGGTGGCCAGCGCCCGCGCCAGGGCCACGCGCTGCTGCTGGCCGCCGGACATCTGGGCCGGGTACTTGCCGCCGCTGCCGGGCAGGCCGACCAGCTGCAGCAGCTCTTCGACGCGCGCCTGCACGGCAGCGCGCGGCTGCCGGCGGTTGGCGAGGCCGTAGGCCACGTTGTCTGCCACGCTCAGGTTGGGGAAGAGCGCATACGACTGGAACACGATGCCGTAGTCGCGCTGCGCAGGCGGCAGGCAGGAGATGTCGCGCCCGGCCTGCCACAGCCGGCCGCGCGTCTGCGCCTCCAGCCCCGCGATGATGCGCAGCAGCGTGGTCTTGCCACAGCCCGAGGGGCCGAGGAAGCAGACGAATTCGCCGCGCGCGATGGAGAGGTCGATGTGCTCCAGCGCGGTGAACCCGCCGAAGCGCTTGTGGATGCCTTCCAGCCGCAGATGGCCCGCCGCAGCCTGCGCTGCGGCACCCGTCGTCAGCGCGGCGGCCGGCCCTGCGCCGGCACTGCGTTCCGCGCCGAAGGCGCGCGCTGCCGGCGCGTTCATCACTTCTTGGCCTCGCTCTTGGCGTCGTAGCGCTTCGTCCATTCGGCCAGGATGCGCTCGCGGTTCGCGGCGGACTTCTCGAAGTCCATCTTGATCAGGCGCGCTTCGTAGTCGGCCGGAATGCCGGCCAGCTTGGGCGCCACGCCGGGCTGCGCGGTCACGGCGAAGTTCTTGCCGTAGAGCATCATCGCGTCCTTGGACGTGGCCCAGTCGGCCAGCTTCTTCGCTGCCGCCATCTTGGGCGTGCCCTTGTAGATGCCGAAGGCTTCCAGGTCCCAGCCCAGGCCTTCCTTGGGGAACACCAGCTCGATCGGCGCGCCCTTGGCCTTGTTGGTGTAGCCGCGGTATTCGAACGAGATGCCGGCCACGTATTCGCCGGCGGCGGCCATGTTGCAGGGCTTGGAGCCGGAGTGGGTGTACTGGGCGATGTTCTGGTGCAGCGCGTCCATGTACTTCCAGCCGCCGCCCTTGCCGGCGTCGTCGCCCCAGAGCTGCAGCCAGGCAGCCACGTCGAAGTAGCCGGTGCCCGAAGAGGCCGGGTTGGGCATCACCACCTGGCCCTTGTATTCGGGCTTGAGCAGGTCCTTCCAGGTCGTGGGCACGGGAATGCCCTTCTTCTTGGCCTCGACGGTGTTGAAGCACACCACGGCGCCGAACACGTCCATGCCGACCCAGGCGGGCGGGGTCTTCTTGTCGCGGTACTGCGGCATGATCGCGTCGAGGTTCAGCGGCGCGTAGGGCTCGAGCATGCCTTGCTGCTCGAAGAGCGCCATGCTGGAGGCGGCCACGCCCCATACGGCGTCGGCCTGCGGGCTGGCCTTTTCGGCCAGCAGCTTGGAGGTGATCACGCCGGTGGAGTCGCGCACCCACTTGATCTCGATGTCGGGCTCGACCTTGTTGAAGGCGGTCTGGTAGGCCTTGATCTGGTCGGTTTCCAGGGCGGTATAGACGGTGAGCTGGGTCTTCTGCGCCAGCGCGCCCGTGGCGCTGACGAGGCCGATGGCAAGGGCCGTGAAAAGCTTGAACGAACGCATGGCGAACTCCTTGGAAGAAAGCCGGTAATGTGCTTTCCGGCCGTGACGGGAACGTGTCAAAGCCAAGGCAAATCGAAGATTGTCTTTTGCAGATTGCAGACAATCTGTGATTCTGGCGTAGCATCCGCCCCATGACCGAACGAAAGACATCGCCGCTGCCGGACATCGCGCAGCTGCAGAGCAACTCGCTGGCGGGGCTGGTGCAGACCGAGATCGAGCGCCTGATCCTCGAAGGCGACCTGGCGCCGGGCGCCAAGCTCGCCGAGGCCACGCTGGCCGACCGGCTCGGCGTCTCGCGCGGGCCGGTGCGCGAGGCCTTCCGCATGCTCGAAGAGGCCGGCCTGGTGCGCACCGAGAAGAACCGGGGCGTGTTCGTGCGCGATGTCTCCGTCGAAGAGGCGCTGGAGATCTTCGAGGTGCGCGCCGTGATGGACCTCTACGTCGGCCGCAAGCTGGCCGAGACGGCCACGCCGGCCCAGGTGCGCGAGCTGCGGCAGCTGGCCGACGCCATGGACCGCGCAGCGAAGGCCGGCCAGGCGCAGGACTTTCACGCCACCAACCTGGCCTTCCACGACCGGCTGCTGGAGCTGGCGGGCAATGCCAAGCTGGTGGCCACCTACCGCAAGCTGGTCAAGGAACTGTCGCTCTACCGCCGCCGCAACCTCAACGAGGAATCCATGGCGGTCTATGCGCGCGAGCACAAGCAGATCGTCAAGGCCATCGCGACGGGCGACCCCGAGGCGGCGGGCCAGGCCATGTTCCAGCATGTGATGAACAGCCGTGCCCGCACGCTGGAGGCCAGCCGGCGCACCGCTGCAGGGGCGGGCGCGGCGGCCTACGCCCAGGCCGAGCCGTCCCCGAAGGCCGCGCGCGGCAAGGCCGGCCGCAAGGCGGCTGCGGCGGCCACGTGAGCCTGGCCGGCGGCGTCGTCCTGGCCGTGCTGTGCGGCGCGCTGCTGCATGCCGGCTGGAACGCGCTCATCAAGTCGGCGGCCGACAAGGCCCTGGACACGGCCCTGATCCACAGCCTGGGCTGCATCGCTGCCGTGCCGCTGCTGGCCGCGGCCGGACTGCCGGCCCCGGCGGCCTGGCCCTATATCGCCGCCTCCACCCTGGTCCACATCGGCTACTACGCGGCGCTCGCCGGAGCCTACCGCCACGGCGACCTGGGGCTGACCTACCCGGTCATGCGGGGCTGCGCACCGCTGCTGGTGGCGCTTTCCAGCCAGGCGTTCATCGGCGAAGCTCTCTCGGGCCGTGCCTGGTGGGGCGTGGCCGGCATCTGCGCCGGCGTGCTGCTGCTGGGGCTGTCGCCCGCCAGCCTGCAGGGCGGCGGCCATCGCGGCAAGGCGCTGCGCTTCGCCCTGGCCAATGCCGCCATCATCGCGCTCTACACCGTCATCGACGGCCTGGGCGTGCGCGCCTCGGGGAATGCCCTGAGCTACGTGGCGGCGCTGTTCCTGTTCGACGGCCTGCCCTACCTGCTGCTGGTGCTCCACCAGCGCAAGGGCGCGGGCGAGCGCCGTGCCGCCCTGCGCTACATGGCGGGCCGCTGGCCCGTCGCGGCGCTGGGCACGGCCGCCTCGCTGGGCAGCTACGGTATCGCCCTCTGGGCCATGACGCGCGCGCCCGTGGCGGTGGTGGCCGCGCTGCGCGAAACCTCGGTGCTTTTCGCCGCCGTCATCGGCACCGTCTGGCTGCGCGAGCCTTTCGGCGCGCAGCGCGCCATCGGCACGGCGGTGATCGTGGCCGGGGTGATGGCGCTGCGCTTCGGCTGATGTGTCCCGGGGGCCTCCGCCCCGGTGCCTGCGCAGCGGAAATTGCTGTGATCTAATGCACCGAGCGTTGCGTAACAGCAGCATGACTACCGTTCATCAGCCGTCAGAGTGGCCAGCCGGGGCGGCGAGGTCCCGGCCGCCTTACCTGTCGATCGTGACCACCCAGCAATCCAGCGGCTCTATGCCGAACGGCGACGAATGGAGCGTCTGGCTCCAGGCCGTGGCGGCCCGGCAGGACCGCCAGGCCTTCGCGGCCATCTTCAAGCATTTCGCCCCGCGCGTGAAGTCTTACCTCATGCGGCTGGGCACGTCCGAGGCCCTGGCCGAAGAGCTGGTGCAGGAAACCATGGTCAGCGTATGGCGCAAGGCCGCGCTCTACGATGCCGGCCATGCCGGAGTGTCCACCTGGATCTTCACCATTGCGCGCAACCTGCGGGTGGACCATCTGCGCCGCAAGGGCCATGCCATCGTCTCCGATGCGGACGACGGCGAAACCGACACGCTGCAGGACGACGAAGACCTGCGGCCCGATGAACTGTTCAGTGCCCGGCAGCGGGAAGTGCGCGTGCGCGAAGCCATGCGCCATCTTTCGGAAGAGCAGGCGCATATCGTGCGCCTTTCGTTCTTCGAGGAGCACCCGCATGCCCGCATCGCTCAGGAACTCGGCATTCCGCTGGGCACCGTGAAGTCGCGCGTGCGCCTGGCCGTCAATCACCTGCGCCGGCTGCTCGGCGCCCTCGAACCATGACGACGATCCGGCATCATCCTGAAGACGCGGTTCTGCTGGCCCATGCGGCCGGCCGGCTGCCTACGGGCCCTGCGCTGGTGGTGGCCAGCCATCTGGAAAGCTGTGCGCGCTGCCGCGAGCGGGTGCGCGAATACGAAGCTTTGGGCGGCGCCCTGCTGGAGGCGCTGCCGCCCGCCGCGCTCGCCCCCGAGGCGCTGGCGCGGGCGCTGGCGACCATCGACGGCGGCGATCATCGCGCTCCATCCCCTGCG
The DNA here is from genome assembly GCA_913774625.1 of uncultured Acidovorax sp. Lineage (GTDB taxonomy): Bacteria > Pseudomonadota > Gammaproteobacteria > Burkholderiales > Burkholderiaceae_C > Paracidovorax. Next base: position 159,326 of record CAJYHL010000053.1, on the reverse strand, counting down.
CCGCTGGCGGCGTCCGCTCCTGCTGCCGCCCCGCGCCGTCCGGCCCTGCCGCCCGGCACGGCTTGGCCGCAGGCCTTGCAGGGCTGCAGCGCCACCCCCTGGCGCTGGATGGGGCCGCAGATGTACTGGAGCCGGGTGACCGTGCCGGAGGACCCGGCGGCCAAGCTGTTCCTGCTGCGCATCGGCGCGGGCAAGCGCCTGCCCACCCACAGCCACAGCGACCTGGAGATGACGCAGGTGCTCTACGGCAGCTTCGACGACGGCCGCGCCAGCTTCGGTGCCGGCGATTTCGACTCCGCCGGCGGCGACATCCGCCACCAGCCCGTGGTGTCTGAAGGCGGCATGTGCATCTGCCTGGCCAGCGTGGACGGCCGGCTGCTGTTCGACGGCTTCATCGCCCGCACCATCGGCGGGCTGGTAGGCATGTAAGAGTGGCCCGGGGTGAGGGCCTGCATCTGCGGCCCGCACCTGCCTCTCCCATCTCCCCATCCTTGGATCAATTCGATCCGCCCACGCGCAGCGCCGCATAGCAGGCTGCGGCGGACGCCACGCCCGTGACGAAGGTGCCCCAGCACAGGTCGGCGATGGTCACCTGCCAAGGCCAGTCGCGCAGCGTGGCCTGGTTGGTCAGGTCGTAGGTGGCATAGGCCAGCAGGCCCAGCAGGGCGCCCCAGCCCATGGCGGTCAGCCAACTGCCGCTTTCCAGGCCGGGCCGCACAGCGAAGGCCACGGCGCCCGCCACGTAGAGCAGGTAGAAGAGCGCGGCGGGCGCCATGCTGAAGCCGTCTGCGCGCATCAGGTGGCCGATGGCGGGGCGGTAGAGCCGGTCGGCCATGGCGGTCAGCCAGACGGCGTCCATGGCGAGGAAGACCACGGCGAAGCAGCCGTAGGCGGTGGCGAAGGTGCGGATCATGGTGTGGGTTTCCTGTGAGTGCTGGGCTGAAGGAGCGGATGCGGGCTTGCGTAGGCGTCAGCCGCGCCGGGGCGGGCCGGGAATGAAGGCGTTCGTGCGGGCGATGTAGTCGCGGTAGGCGGGGCGGCGCTCGGCCATGTCCTTTTCCTGCAGGGCCACGCCTGATACGCGCAGCAGCAGCACGGTCATGAGCAGGGGAGAGACCACCGTCCAGGCGGCGGCCCAGCCCGATCCCGCCAGCGCCACGCACCAGAGGCCCCACCACAGGCAGGCCTCGCCGAAGTAGTTGGGGTGGCGCGTGTAGCGCCAGAGGCCCCGGTCCATGACCTGACCGCGGTTCGCGGGACTGGCCTTGAAGCGGGCCATCTGCGCATCGCCCACCGCTTCGAACGCGATGCCGAAGGCCGCCAGGGCGAGGCCGAAGCCGTCCAGCGGACCCAGCGGCGCATCGCTGCGCACGCCGGCGAGGAACGGGGCCGAGACGATCCAGGCCAGCAGCATCTGCAGCCCGAAGACCAGGTACAGGCTGCGCCAGCCGAAATGGGGCTGGTTGCGCGCGCGGATTTCCTGGTAGCGCCGGTCTTCGCCGTGCCCCCAGTTGCGCCAGGTGATGAAGGCCGCGAGCCGCAGCGCCCAGGCAGCACCCAGCGCCGCCATGGCCATGCCCCGGGCGTGCGGCTCGGGCTGCAGCGCCAGATAGACGCAGCCCGCGCCACCGATGCAGGGGCCCCAGACGCGGTCGATCAGGCTGGCGTCGCTGCGCACCAGGCTGGCCACCCAGGTGCAGAGGGCCAGCAGGGCGATCCAGGCGAGGCCGGCCAGGGCGGTGGAAAGCGGTTCGGTCATGGCCTGGAGCCTGCGCTGCGCGACATCCGCCGGGCGGTCAGCGCTTGCTGAAAAGATAGTGGGAGACCCACCATTGCTGGCCGCCGTGGTAGCCGAAAAGCTCCGCCACCGACAGGAAGAAGAGCCGCCAGCGCACCCACCAGACGGCGGCGTCCTCGCCGTAGGTGGCCTCGAACAGCGGCATCAGCGCATCGCGCTGGGCGTCCATCTGCGCCAGCCAGGCTTCGGCCGTACGCTGGTAGTGGGTGCCGTCCCAGCGCCAGCGGTCCAGCAGCAGCAGGTCCTGCTGGCAGTGCAGCGCCAGGTCGTCGCTGGGCATCATGCCGCCGGAGAAGAAATGCTCGCTCATCCAGTCGCTCTCGTCCTGGACCACGAAGGGGTAGGGCGCCTCGCGGTGGGCGAACACGTGCATGAAGAAGCGGCCACCAGGCTTGAGCCAGCGCGCCACGTGGGCGAAGGCCCGGGGCCAGTTGCGCAGATGCTCGAACATCTCGACCGAGACGACGCGGTCGAAGCGCTCCTCGGTGTCGAACACGTTGAAGTCGCAGGTGACGACGCGCACGTTGGCCAGGCCCCGCGCCTGGGCCTGCGCCTGGATGTAGGTGCGCTGCGAATGCGAGTTGGAGACTGCGGTGATGCGGCTCTTCGGATAGCGCTGCGCCATCCACAGCGTCAGCGAGCCCCAGCCGCAGCCCAGCTCCAGCACGTCCTGGCCGTCTTCGAGGCCGGCATGCCCGCAGCTCAGCTCCAGTGCGCGGGCTTCGGACTGCTCCAGCGTGGTCGCGTCGGAAGGCCAGTAGCCGCAGCTGTACTTGCGGTGCGGGCCCAGCACGCGGCCGAAGAAGGCCTCGGGCACCTCGTAGTGCTGTTCGTTGGCCTTCTCCGGCACCAGGGCCAGGTCGGCGGTGCGCATCTCGGCGAGGAAGGCGCGGGTGGCGTCGGCCGTGTATTCGGCATCGCCGCTGTGCAGCGAGGCCAGCCGCTCGCGCAGCAGGCGGCGGATGCCATGGCGCACGATGCGGTCGGGCACGCGCCCTTGTTCGACCCAGCGGATGGCGGCGGCGATGGCCATGGGATTACCTCGTGTGCGATGCGGTACGGTTTCCGGATGCGTGCTGTACGCGCGCAGGCGGATTTTGGATCGCCCCGCCCGCGCGTCCGATGCACTGCAGCGGCGGTGTCCGACAATGGGCCGCCGTTCGGCTTTTTGTAATGGATGCCATGCACATGCACCCACGGGAGAACGCCATGTCCAAGACGTACCGCCATCAGCCCGACAAGCCCAAGCCGCGCGAGATCAAGCGTCAGCGGCAGCGCGAGGCCATGATGATGCGCCCGGCCGCCCATGCGCAGATGCTGCTGCCGGAGCCCGAGCCGCCGGTCTGGAAACCGCTGGGCTGAGCCGCCGCAGGTCCGCTCGGGAGGAGGGCGGGGGTCAGCCCAGCCGGGGCAGGCATTCGCCGTCCACGAACACGCGCAGCTCGCCGTGCTCGAAGGCGGTCCACTCCTCGTTGGTGGTGAGCGGCGCGGTCACCACCACGGCCACCTTGTCGGTGGGCGTGGTGTGGGCGGAGAAGTCGATGCGCAGGTCCTCGTCGCACAGCTGGGCCTGCGCGAACGGGTGCCGGCGCTGGATGTAGAAGAGCGAGGTCGAGGCATGGGCCCAGAGCGCCTGGCCGTTCGACAGCAGGAAATTGAAGGTGCCGTGCGGCCGGATCTGCGCAGCCAGTTCCTTGAGGGTGAGCGTCAGCTCGGCGATGCTGGGCACGCCCGCGTGGGACTTGGACAGCTCCTGCATGATCCAGCAGAAGGCGTGCTCGCTGTCGGTGGTGCCCACCGGCTTGAAGTGCGCGTGCAGCCGGGGGCGGAAGTCCTTCAGGTCGCCGTTGTGGGCGAACACCCAGTAGCGGCCCCAGAGCTCGCGCACGAAGGGGTGGCAGTTCTGCAGCGCCACGCTGCCCTGCGTGGCCTTGCGGATGTGCGCGATCACGTTCTGGCTGCGGATGGGGTAGCGGCGGATCAGCTCGGCCACCGGCGAATCGACTGCGCGCTGGTGGTCCACGAAATGGCGCAGGCCCCGGTCCTCGAAGAAGGCGATGCCCCAGCCGTCCGAATGGTCGGCCGTGTTGCCGGCGCGCTGCGCGAAGCCGCTGAAGCTGAAGGTCACGTCGGTCGGCGTGTTGGCGTTCATTCCGAGCAGCTGGCACATGGCGGGCGGGAGGCTTTCTTTTTCTGGAGAGGTCGGACGATGCGTGCGTGGCAGGGCCGGTGCGGCTCAATCGCGCCCTGGCGGTGCGCGCAGCTGCCAGGCGGCCACCAGCGCCAGCAGGCACAGGGCTGTCAGCAGCAGGAAGGTTTCGCCGAAGGCCTCGATGCGTGCCGGGCTGCTGGCCGCCGTGCGCAGGGAGTCGCCGTGCGCGGCGATGCGCCATTCCAGCACGATGCCGCACAGGCTCACGCCGGCTGCGCCGCCCAGCATGCGCACGAAGCTGATGGCGCTGGAGCCCTGGGAGATGAGCGGCTTGTCCAGCGGGCGCATGGCGCCCAGGTTCAGCGACGGCAGGATGAAGCCCAGCCCGATGCGGCCCAGCACGGCGAAGGCCACCAGCATCCAGAGGCCGCTTCGCAGGTCCACCAGCAGCATCAGCCCGAAGGACAGTGCCAGCAGCGCGAGGCCGATGCTGACCAGCAGGTGCGTGGGCCGGGTGTCGGCCATGCGGCCCACCAGCGGAATGGTGAGCGCCAGCACGATGCCGGCCGGCAGCATGATGGTGCCGACATGCGAGGCCGACAGCTGCAGCCCCAGCTGCATGAAGACCGGCAGCAGATAGGTCGAGCCGAACAGCGCCGTGCCGTAGATGAAGGCCACGATGCTGCCCATGGCGAAGGGGCGGAACTGGAAGATGCGCAGGTCCATCAGCGGGCGGCGGCCCTGCTGCTGCAGCCGGCGCTGCCACCAGAGGAAGGCGACCAGCGCCGCCAGCGCGGCCAGCAGCAGGCCGGCCGCTTCCAGCGCCGTGCCGCCGCGCAGCGCCACCAGGCCGTTGAGCAGGCACAGCGTGCCCGCCGCGCCCAGCAGCAGTCCGCGCCAGTCCAGGCTTTCGCCCGCCCGGTTGGCGGCCTGGCCGCCAGGGCTGCTCACCGGCACGTATTTGTAGGCCAGGGCGATGGAGGCGATGCAGAACGGCACCACCATGAAGAAGATGGAACGCCAGCCGAACCAGTCCACCAGCAGGCCGCCGATGCTGGGACCGATGGCTGGCGCCAGCACCACGCCCATGCCGAAGATGCCGCTGGCGCGCCCCTGTTCGTGGGGCTGGAATGCGTAGAGGATGATGACTGCGGGAATGGGCTGGACCACGCCGGCCGCGAGGCCTTCGAGCACGCGGGCGGCCAGCACCAGGCCGAAGTCGCGCGCCAAGCCGCCGCCGATGCCTCCGGCCAGCAGCAGCGCCATGGCGCCCACGTAGGTGGCGCGGTAGCCGTAGCGCGCCAGCAGCCACGGCGTGGTCAGCATGGCCACGGTGGTGGCCACCATGAAGCCGGAGGTGACCCACTGCGCCCGCTCCTGTCCCAGCGCGAAGTGGTGGCTCAGGTCGGGAATCGCCACGTTCACGATGGTGGACGACATGATGGAAGCCATCGTGCCCACCATCACGGACAGCAGCAGCAGCCAGCGGTAGTGTTCTCCGTAGCGCTCGCGCAGCAGGGCGGCGGACGCGGTCATGTCATGCCTTGGGCCTTGGAACTGGCCGGATGGACTCCCGTGCCGGGCTGCGGGCGTGGCCCATGCCAGCAGGCGCCGAGCAAGGCCCGCCCCGCTGCGCAGCCGCGCAGGGGGATGCTCACTGCTTTTCCGACCAGAGCTTGCCGCCGGTGGCCCAGTTCTCGCGCTTCACGTCGGTGATGAGCACGTCCACCGAATCGGGCGAGCCACCCAGCACCTCGACCGAGACGCGGGTGATCTCTTCGACCAGCTTCTTCTTCTGTTCGATGGTGCGGCCTTCGAGCATTTCGACGTGGTAGGTGGGCATGGGTTCGGTCCTTTGCGAATGGAAAAAGAAGGGGGTGGACAGGCGGGGGAGGCCAGCCCGCCATCATATCGGCGGCACCGCCGCGGCGCTGCCCTCGCCGGCAGCGGGCAGGCCGGCGGCGCAGCGCGGGCACAGGCAGGCCAGGCCGCGTGCCGCAGGAGGGATGGCGGCCAGCGCGGCCGGATCCATGCAGGCCTGCATGCACCAGCATTCCGCAGCCGGGCGGCCGGCTTCGGCGGCGCACTGGTTGGGCTGGCCGCAGAGGGGGCAGCGGACCGGGTCCGGTGCGGGGGCGTTCAGGCCGGCGGCGGGCATGCGGCTTGGGCTCCGGTCGGCGCGGCTTCAGGTGCCCACGCGGAACACGGCCACGGCCCGCGCCAGCTGGGCGGCCTGCGACTCCAGCGAGCTGGTGGCGGCCGCCGCTTCCTCGACCAGCGCGGCGTTCTGCTGGGTGACCAGGTCCATCTGCGAGACGGCCTGGTTGACCTGCTCCAGGCCATTGGTCTGTTCCTGGCTGGCGGCGCTGATTTCGCCCACGATGTCGGTCACGCGGCGCACGCCGTCCACCACTTCGCTGATGACCTGGCCGGCCTCTTCGACCAGCCGGTTGCCCGCATCCACCTGGGTCACCGAATCGTCGATGAGGGCCTTGATCTCCCTGGCCGCTGTGGCGCTGCGCTGGGCCAGGATGCGCACTTCGCTGGCGACGACGGCGAAGCCCCGGCCCTGCTCGCCCGCACGGGCCGCTTCCACGGCGGCGTTCAGCGCCAGGATGTTGGTCTGGAAGGCGATGGAGTCGATCACGCCGATGATGTCCACGATCTTGCGCGACGAGGTGTGGATGCCGCCCATGGTGCTGACCACGTTGCCCACCACCTCGCCGCCGCGCACCGCCATGTCGGAGGCCGATCGCGCCAGCTGGTTGGCCTGGGCGGCGCTGTCGGCATTGCGGCGCACGGTGGCCGTCATCTCTTCCATCGAGGCGGCCGTCTGCTGCAGCGCACTGGCCTGCTGCTCGGTGCGGCTGGAGAGATCCAGGTTGCCGTTCGCGATCTCGCTGGAGGCCAGCGCGATGTTGTCCGCCCCGCGCCGCACCTGACCGACGGTGTCGCGCAATTGCGCGCCCATGGCGTCGAGGGCGCGCAGCAGCTGACCGGTCTCGTCGCGCGCCTGGCTCTCGGCGCGCACCGTCAGGTCGCCGGCCGCGACCGATTCGGCTACCGAGACGGCGCGGTGCAGCGGCCCGGTCACGCCGCGCGTGATGGCCAGGGCCAGCGCGATGGCTGCCACCGTGGCGACGAGGCCCAGCACGATGAGCGTGGTGCGGCCGCTTTCGTAGTTGTTCTGCACCGACTGGGCCGCAGCGTTGATCTGCTGGCGCTGGAAGTCCAGCAGCGCCTGCAGCGTATCCAGATAGCCCTTGGCGGACGGCGTGAAGTCGGCGTCGAGGATGCGCTGCGCATCGTCCGAGCGGCCTTCGGCCTTGGCCTTGTAGATCGCATCGCGGGCGGTGACGAACTGCTGGCGCAGCACGCCGACCCGGTCGAACAGCGCCTGCTCCTCGGGCCCCGAAATGAGCTGGGACAGCTGCTGCTGCTGCGCCGACGATGTGCGCGAGGCCTCGGCGTTTTCCTGCGTGAGGCGGCTGGCCAGGGTGGGGTCGCTGCTGCGCGCCACCAGGGAGTGGCGCGAGATGTTGCTGTAGATGGTGCGGTACCAGTCGGAGATGAGCCGCTCCTTGGCGAGCGGCACGTTCATCATGACGGCCGTGTCGTTGGCCACCGAATAGAGGCGCCAGGTGCCGCAGACCACCATGCCGATGATGAACAGCGTCACCAGTCCGAATGCCAGGCCCAGGCGCTTGCCGATGGAGAGGTGGTGGAAGTTCATGGCGTCGTGGATAGATAGATGGTTAAGGGAAAACCCTATAGGGTAAGGGAGCCTATGCCGCGCCCTTATTCCCGCCCTGGTTTATCCGCCGTTTCCGTGAAGTCCTGCAGTGGGGTCAGCGCCATTGACATGCAGATGGCAATAAAAAAGGGCGTCGCATGTGACGCCCTTGGCATTCATGGCCTCTTTCGAGGCCTAAGCTGATCAGCACGCGGCGCCGGCCTTCACCTTCAGGCGCCATGCGTGCAGCAGCGGCTCGGTGTAGCCGCTGGGCTGCTCCACGCCCTTGAAGACCAGGTCGCAGGCGGCCTGGTAGGCGGCGGATTCCTGGAAACGGCCGGCCATCTTCTGGTAGGCCGCATCGCCCGCGTTCTGCTGGTCCACCACGGCGGCCATGCGCTCGAAGGTGGCGCGCACCTGGGCTTCGGTCACCACGCCGTGCAGCAGCCAGTTGGCGATGTGCTGGCTGCTGATGCGCAGCGTGGCGCGGTCTTCCATCAGGCCCACGTTGTGGATGTCGGGCACTTTGGAGCAGCCCACGCCCTGGTCCACCCAGCGCACCACGTAGCCCAGGATGCCCTGGGCATTGTTGTCCAGCTCCTGCTGCTTCTCGGCCTCGGTCCACTGCGGGTGGGCGGCCACGGGAATGGTCAGCAGGCCGGTCAGCAGGTTGTCGCGCTCGGCGTCGGCGCTGGTCTTTTCCAGCTCCTGCTGCACTTCGGCCACGTTGACCTGGTGGTAGTGCAGAGCGTGCAACGTCGCGCCCGTGGGGCTGGGCACCCAGGCGGTGTTGGCGCCGGCCTTGGGGTGGGCGATCTTCTGCTCCAGCATGGCCTTCATCAGGTCGGGCATGGCCCACATGCCCTTGCCGATCTGGGCCTTGCCGCGCAGGCCGCAGGACAGGCCCACCAGCACGTTGTTCTTCTCGTAGGCCTGGATCCAGGCACTGGCCTTCATGTCGCCCTTGCGCACCATGGGGCCGGCCTGCATGGCGGTGTGCATCTCGTCGCCGGTGCGGTCCAGGAAGCCGGTGTTGATGAAGGCCACGCGCGCCGAGGCGGCGGCGATGCAGGCCTTCAGGTTCACGCTGGTGCGGCGCTCCTCGTCCATGATGCCCAGCTTGACGGTGTTCTCCGGCAGGCCCAGCAGGCCCTCGACGCGGGCGAAGAGTTCGCTGGCGAAGGCCACTTCGGCCGGGCCGTGCATCTTGGGCTTGACGATGTAGACGCTGCCCTTGCGCGAGTTGCGGATGCCGTTCTGGCCCTTGCCCTGCAGGTCGTAGAGCGCGATGGCGGTGGTGACCACGGCGTCCAGGATGCCTTCGGGGATCTCGCGCTGCGTGCCCTGCGCGTCGGTCCACAGCACGGCCGGGTTGGTCATCAGGTGGCCCACGTTGCGCAGGAACATCAGCGAGCGGCCGTGCAGGCGCACCTCGCCGCTGCCGCCGGGGGCGGTGTAGATGCGGTCGGCGTTCAGGCCGCGGGTGACGGTCTGGCCGCCCTTGGCGAAGGATTCGGTCAGCGTGCCCTGCAGGATGCCCAGCCAGTTGGCGTAGCCGGCCACCTTGTCTTCGGCATCGACGGCGGCGACGGAGTCTTCCAGGTCCAGGATGGTGGAGAGCGCGGCTTCGAGCACCAGGTCGCTCACGCCGGCCGGGTCGGTCTTGCCGATGGGCGTGCTGCGGTCGATCTGGATGTCCAGGTGCAGGCCGTTGTGGCGCAGCAGCACCGACGAGGGCGCTGCGGCATCGCCCTGGTAGCCCACGAACTGGGCCGCATCCTGCAGGCCGGTGGTGGCTCCGCCCTGCAGCTGCACGGCCAGCTGGCCGCCTTCCACGCGGTAGCCTGCGGCGTCCTTGTGGGAGCCGCTGGCCAGCGGCGCGGCCTGGTCGAGCACTTCACGCGCGAAGGCGATCACCTTGGCGCCGCGCACCGGGTTGTAGCCCTTGCCCTTTTCGGCGCCGCCCTCTTCGGAGATGGCGTCGGTGCCGTAGAGCGCGTCGTACAGGCTGCCCCAGCGCGCGTTGGCGGCGTTGAGCGCGTAGCGCGCGTTCAGGATGGGCACCACCAGCTGCGGGCCGGCCTGGGTGGCGAGTTCGTCGTCCACGTTGGCCGTGGTCGCCTGCACGCCTTCGGGCTGGGGCACCAGATAGCCGATCTTCTCCAGGAAGGAGCGGTAGGCCACCATGTCGGCGATGGGGCCGGGATTGGCCTTGTGCCAGGTGTCCAGCTCGGCCTGCAGGCGATCGCGCTCGGCCAGCAGGGCGATGTTGCGCGGGGCCAGGTCACGCACGATGGCGTCGAAGCCGGACCAGAACGCGGCAGCGTCCAGGCCCGTGCCGGGCAGCACGCGCTCTTCGATGAAGCGGTGCAGGGAGTTGGCCACTTGCAGGCCGTGAACGGTGGTGCGGTCGGTCATGGAGCGTCTCTGTATGCGGTGGAACGGGTTGGGACAACGAGCGAAGCGAAGGAAATCCACGGTGGCGGCGCAGGGGCGGCCTGCCACCATGAACTCACTGTATTTGAATTCTTTACCCACATAAACGGCGTGCGAATCGCAAAACCAGTGACTTTTGCGCAAAAGTGAGTGCCCTGCCCTGCCCTGCCCTGCCCGGGCGCCAGCGCATTCCGTTTCCAGCAGCCCGGCCCATGCGCCGGTGGTCGGTCGGTCCGGTTGCTATCGATTTGGTAGCTTAATGCCAAGGCGAGAAAAGGGCTGAAGGCCGATGCGGCACCTGGTGCCGCCCATGCAATATCCGTTGCAGCTGTGTCCAGTAGTGACATCCATCCGCATAATCGCCGGCCATGGACAAGCTCAAGGCGTTCGAATCCTTCGTCTCGGTCGCCACGCGCGGCAGCCTCACCGCCGCGGCGCGGGCCGAAGGGGTGGCTCCCGCCATCATGGGCCGCCGGCTGGACGCGCTGGAAGAGCACCTGGGCGTGAAGCTGCTGGTGCGCACCACCCGCCGCATCAGCCTCACGCACGAAGGCAGCGCCTTCCTGGAAGACTGCCAGCGCCTCATGACCGACGTGGCCAATGCCGAGGCCAGCGTCTCCGCCGGCGGGGTGCGCGCCACTGGCCACCTGCGCATCACCGCGCCCGCCGGCTTCGGCCGCCGCCATGTCGCGCCGCTGGTGCCGCGCTTCCGCGACCTGCATCCGGAGGTCACCATCTCCCTCAATCTGAGCGACCGCGTGGTGGACATGGCCGGCGAGGGCTTCGACTGCGCCGTGCGCGTGGGCGACCTGCCCGATTCCTCGCTGGTCAGCGTGCGCATCGCCGACAACCGGCGCCTGTGCGTGGCCACGCCCGCCTATCTGGAGCGGCGCGGCGTGCCGGCGCACCCCGGCCAGCTCGTCCAGCACGACTGCCTGACGCTGTCCAGCGACGCTTCGCAGACCCGCGGCTGGGCCTTCCGCGTGCCGCGCGAGGGCGAGGCCGGGCACGAGGTGATGCACTTCAAGCCCGGCGGCCCGCTGGACTGCTCCGACGGCCAGGTGCTGCACGACTGGTGCCTGGGCGGCTGGGGCATCGCCTGGCGCAGCACCTGGGAGGTCGAGGCCGAGATCGCCGCCGGCCGCCTGGTGGCCGTGCTGGAGGATTTCGCCGCGCCGCCCAACGGCATCTACGTGGTCTTCCCGCATGCCAAGCATCTGCCGCTGCGCGTGCGGCTCTGGATCGACTACCTCAAGCACCACTACGCCCAGCCCGACTTCTGGCGCCGGGCGGGCGGCTGACGGTCACACGCATCACGTACACCAGCGTCCATGCCTCCACACGGACCGATACCGAGGAAGAGGGAGATCCACGCCATGTGCCTGCCGCCGAATTCGCCGTCATCCAACCCATGCCCTGCTGGCAGCCGCCCCGCTGCCTGGCCGGCCTCCGCAGCCGCAGGAGCCCTGGCCCTGCTGCTGGCCGCCTGCGCGCAGCCGCCCGCCGCGCCCGGTGCTCAGGCTTCGCCGCCGCCGGCTGCGCAGACGCAGGGCGGCATTCCCGCCGGCATCGTCAGCATCACCTACGCCGACCCGGCGAAGATGAGCGATGCGCGCACTGCGCCCGGCATTTCCCCCGGCGCCCGCCGTGCCTGGCTGGATGCGCTGTGCCTGTATCTGGCCGACCGCGCCGCGCCGCTGTTGCCGCCCGGGCAGTTGCTGGAGGTGCGCCTGTCCGATGTGCAGCGCGCCGTGCCGGGTGGCCCGCCGCCGCGCATCGACCTGGACTTCATCCTGCGCACCGGCTCGGGCCGCGTGCTGCGCCAGGGCCACCGGCAGCTGGGCGATGCATCCACGGCGGCACCCCCGTCCGCCCGGCCGGCCGCAGCCCCGCTCGCGGCCGAGAAGGCGCTGCTCGATGCCTGGCTGCGCAGCGAATTCCGGTCCAGCTGAGCGGCTGCCTGCTCCGCTTCCGGGCATCCGTCCCCCTTCGTCGCTTTCTCTTTCTTCTTCCCGTCGCCGCTGGAGACCCTGTCCCATGACCACCGAAGCCCTGCTGGCCTACGCCCATCTGCTCGCCATCCTGACCATGGTCACCTTCGTGGCCAGCCAGGCCGCGCTGTGCCGCACCGAATGGCTCAACGCCGCTGCCGTGGAGCGGCTGGCGCGGGCCGATCTGCTCTACGGCATTGCCGCGCTGCTGGTGCTGGCCACCGGCCTGGCGCGCACCTGGTGGGGCATCAAGGGCTTCGCGTGGTACTGGTCGCAGCCCCTGCTGCATGCCAAGGTGACGCTCTTCGTGGTCGTCGGCGTGCTGTCGCTGGTGCCCACGCTGCGATACCGCCGCTGGCTGAGGGCGGTGCGATCGGGCGGCGGCCTGCCGGCGGCCGCCGAGGTGAAGTCCACGCGCCGGCTGGTGATGGCCGAGGCGCATCTGCTGGCGCTGATCCCGCTGCTGGCCGTGTTCCTGGCGCGCGGCGTGGGAACGCGCTGAGCCTGCGCTTTTCTCTGCGCAAAAAACAAACCCCGCGCGCCGAGGTGGCGGGCGGGGCGTAAGGCAGGCCGCCGGAGAGGCAGCAGGAGCCGGGCCGGTATTTAGGCGGCGGGCTTGTTGCTCAGGCATTCCTTCATGAAGGCCTTGCGTTCGTCGCCCTTGAGCGCCTTGGTCTTGGCGTCGGCGTTGCAGGTCTTCATCTTGGTCTGCTGCTTTTCCTGCTTGTTGGCGGACAGGCATTCCTTCATGAAGGCCTTACGCTCGTCGCCCTTGAGGGTCTTTTCCTTGGCTTCGGTGTTGCAGGTGGCCATCTTGCCTTGCTGGGCGGTATGGGCCTTGGCGGGTGCCGAAGCGGCGGCGGCCGGGGCGGATGCGGCAGCGGCCGGTGCGTCGGCGGCATGGGCGGCGGTGCCCAGGGCCAGGGCGAGGGTTGCGGCGGACACCAGGGAAAGCAGACTCTTCATGTAATGCTCCTGCAGTTGAGGGGGCGGGCCCGGCCGGCGCCGGTTGGCATGGGGATCGGCAAGGCCCAGGCAGCATAACGCCCGGGTGGGCCGGCTGGATGACAGGCCCCCGTAGAATCCGCCACCATGCTCTCCGTCAAACAGGAATTGCTCGCGGCGCTGGCCGGCGAGCTGGAAAAATTGTCGCCCGGCGCCGCCGGGCGTGCCGCTTTCGAGTCGCCCAAGGTGGCCGCGCACGGCGACTTCGCCTGCACCGCCGCCATGCAGCTGGCCAAGCCGCTCAAGCTCAATCCCCGCGCCCTGGGCGAACAGCTCAAGGCCGCCCTGGAGGCCACGCCGGCCTTCGCCCGCTGGGTCGATGCCATCGAGATCGCCGGCCCCGGCTTTCTGAACATCCGCCTGAAAGCCGCCGCCAAGCAGGAGGTGGTGCGCGAGGTGCTGGCCGCCGGCGAACGCTTCGGATACCAGCCGGACAACGGCCGCCGCGTGCTGGTCGAATTCGTTTCCGCCAACCCCACCGGCCCGCTGCATGTGGGCCACGGCCGCCAGGCCGCGCTGGGCGATGCCATCTGCAACCTCTTCGCCACCCAGGGCTGGAGCGTGCACCGCGAGTTCTATTACAACGACGCGGGCGTGCAGATCGACACGCTCACCAAGAGCACGCAGCTGCGCGCCCGGGGCTTCAAGCCGGGCGACGCGTGCTGGCCCACCGACCCGGAGAATCCGGCGTCCAAGGCGTTCTACAACGGCGACTACATCCAGGACATCGCGAACGACTTCCTGGCGAAGAAGACCGTCAAGGCCGATGACCGCGAGTTCACCGCCAACGGCGACGTCGAGGATTACGACAACATCCGCCAGTTCGCCGTGGCCTACCTGCGCAACGAGCAGGACAAGGACCTGCAGGCGTTCAACCTGCACTTCGACCAGTACTACCTGGAATCGAGCCTCTACACCTCGGGCCGCGTCGAGGCCACGGTCAAGCGCCTGGTCGAGAAGGGCCACACCTACGAGCAGGACGGCGCGCTGTGGCTCAAGTCCACCGACTACGGCGACGACAAGGACCGCGTCATGCGCAAGCAGGACGGCACCTACACCTACTTCGTGCCCGACGTGGCCTACCACATCGCCAAGTGGGAGCGCGGCTTCACCAAGGTCGTGAACATCCAGGGCACGGACCACCACGGCACCATCGCCCGCGTGCGCGCCGGCCTGCAGGCGGCCGACGTGGGCATTCCGCAGGGCTACCCCGACTACGTGCTGCACACCATGGTGCGCGTGGTCAAGGGCGGCCAGGAAGTGAAGATCAGCAAGCGCGCCGGCAGCTACGTCACGCTGCGCGACCTGATCGAGTGGACCAGCAAGGACGCGGTGCGCTTCTTCCTGCTCAGCCGCAAGCCCGACACCGAATACACCTTCGACGTCGATCTGGCCGTGGCGCAGAACAACGACAACCCGGTCTATTACGTGCAGTACGCGCATGCGCGCATCCAGTCGGTGCTGCGCGCTTGGGCAGAGGCCGGCGGCGGCGGCCTAGCATCGCTCAAGGACGTGGATCTGTCGGCCCTGGAAGGCCCGCAGGCCCAGGCGCTGATGCTGCAGCTGGCCAAGTACCCCGAAATGCTCACGGCCGCCGCCGAGGGAGAGGCCCCGCACGACGTGACCTTCTACCTGCGCGACCTGGCCGCCAGCTACCACAGCTACTACGACGCCGAGCGCATCCTGGTGGACGACGAGGCCGTCAAGCGCGCCCGCCTGGCGCTGGTCGCCGCCACCGCCCAGGTATTGCACAATGGCCTGCAGGTGCTGGGCGTGAGCGCGCCCGCAAGAATGTGAACGGCAAAGACCAAAAGATGAAACAGCAGCAACGCGGTGGGACGGCCGTCGGCCTCATCATCGGGATGATCGTCGGCCTGGGGGTTGCGTTGGCCGTGGCGGTGTACGTCACCAAGGTGCCGGTGCCTTTCCTGAACAAGGGCAACAACCGCGGCTCCGAGCAGGACGAGGCCCAGCGCAACAAGAACTGGGACCCGAATTCGCCACTGTACGGCAAGAATCCGGCGCGCCCGGGCGTGCCGGCCACGCCCGGCAGCGACCCTTCCGCCACCGGCGCCGTCACGCCCGCGCCCGCCAACCCGGCTGCGCCCGCTGCCGGCCCGGTGACGGCGCCGCCCGTCACCGCCGCCGCATCCGCCCCGCGTGCAGCGGCCAGCAAGCCCGCCACGGCCAGCGCCGATCCGCTGGGCGACCTGGCCAAGGCCCGCGCCGCGGCCAGCCCGTCCGCGCCGGCTGCCGCCTCCGGCGGCGATCCGTTCGACTACTTCGTGCAGGCCGGCGCCTTCCGCACCCAGGCCGACGCCGACGCCCAGCGCGCCAAGCTGGCCATGCTGGGCTGGGAGGCCCGTGTGAGCGAGCGCGAGCAGAACGGCCGCACCGTCTACCGCGTGCGCGTGGGCCCCTTCGCCAAGCGCGACGATGCCGACGCCCTCAAGGGCAAGCTGGACGGGGCCGGCGTCGAATCCGCCCTGGTGCGCGTGCAGCGCTGACCCTCCACGGGGCGCCGCCCGGCTCCTGCCGCTGCGGCGCACGAAACTTTGCGGCCTCCGGCCGCTCACAATGTTCTGTCATGAACTAGGAGTGATCTCTTGATGAAACGCCGCGAGTTTTCCCTGTCCACCGCCACGGCCGTGGCTGCCGCCGCCGTCGCCCTGCCCATGGCCGCTCCCGCGCTGGCGCAGCCGCGCCAGTTCAAGGAAGGCAAGGACTACGTGCGGCTGGCCAAGCCCGTGCCGACCGACGCGCCCGCCGGCAAGGTCGAGGTGATCGAATTCTTCTGGTACAGCTGCCCGCACTGCAACGCCTTCGAGCCCGAGCTGGAAGCCTGGATCAAGGCAGCGCCCAAGGACCTGCTGATCCGCCGCATCCCCGTGGCCTTCAACGCCAGCTTCGTGCCGCAGCAGAAGCTCTTCTTCGCGCTCGACAGCATGGGCAAGGTGCCCGAGCTGCACGTCAAGGTCTTCCGTGCCATCCACGTCGAGCGCCTGCCGCTCAACAAGGACGAGCAGATCTTCGACTGGATCGCCAAGCAGGGCGTGGACGTGGCCAAGTTCAAGGAAGCCTACAACTCGTTCTCCGTGTCCAACCAGGTCCGCAAGGCGGCCCAGCTGCAGGAGGCATACGGCGTGGAGGGCGTGCCCTCGATGGGCGTGGCCGGCCGCTACTACACCGACGGCACCATGCCCGGCAGCATGACCGGCGTGCTGCAGGTGGTGGACTACCTGGTGGCCCAGGTCCGCAAGGGGGGCTGACGGCACACGGGCCGGAGCCATCGACGAGCGCGCCATCGGCGCGCTTTTTTCATGGCGCGCCGCGTGGCCGGGCTGCCGCGCCCGGATGTGGGAGCGTCCCGGCGGGTATTCATGCCCGCGTCGCACGGGTGGCGCCCGGCCCGTGCATGATGCGGGGCTCTCCGCCTTCGCCATGCAGGCCTGGGCCGAGCATCCTTTGCTGATCCGAACCATCAGGTCAGTACAATGTCTGCAAGATTCGTGCCCTATGAGAACAAGACTGCTCCCGCTCCTTCTGCTCTGCGCGCTGGCCTGTGCCCCGTGGGGCGCCCGCGCCGAAAAGGCCGACCGCAACAAGCCCATGAACATCGAGGCCGACTCCCTGCGCCACGATGAGCTGCAGCAGACCAGCGTGTTCACAGGCCGCGTCGTGCTGACCAAGGGCACCATGGTGCTGCGCGGCGCGCGGGTCGATGTGCGGCAGGACCCGGAGGGCTTCCAGTACGGCGTCGTGACGGCCGAGCCGGGCAAGCGCGCCTTCTTCCGCCAGAAGCGCGACACCCTGGCCGGCGCGCCCGACGAATTCGTCGAAGGCGAGGCTCAGACCATCGAATACGACGGCCGCGCCGACACGGTCAAGCTCATAGGCCGAGCCGAGCTGCGCCGCTACCGGGGCGGTGCCCTGTCCGACGAGATGGCCGGCGCCGTCATCTTCTACAACAGCGTGACCGACGTGCTGACCGTCGATGGTCAGCGCACGGCGCCTGCGGGCACGTCCTCGGGCACGCCCGGCGGCCGCGTGCGCGCGGTGCTGGCGCCCAAGGAGTCCGCTCCTGCTGCCGCTCCGGCGGCCCCGGCCTCGCCCGCACCCACCCTGCGGCCCAGCACCGACATGAGCAGCGGCGCCAGCAAGTGAGCGATTCCCTCCTCTCCCCCCCATCCGTTTCCGCGGCTGCAGGCAGCGCTGGCGCCGACGCAGGCAGCCGCCTGGAGGCCCGGCACCTGCAGAAGTCCTACGGCAGCCGCAAGGTGGTCAAGGACGTCTCCCTCACCGTGCAGAAGGGCGAAGTCGTCGGCCTGTTGGGCCCCAACGGCGCCGGCAAGACCACCTCGTTCTACATGATCGTGGGCCTGGTGCGCAGCGACGGCGGCGACATCCTGATCGACGGCCAGTCGGTGGCCAACATGCCCATCCACCGGCGCTCGCGCCTGGGGCTGTCGTACCTGCCGCAGGAAGCGTCCATCTTCCGCAAGCTCAACGTGGAAGACAACGTGCGCGCGGTCCTGGAGCTGCAGAAGGACGAAAGCGGCAAGCCGCTCGCCCGCGCCGAGATCGAGGACCGGCTCACGGCCCTGCTGCAGGAGCTGCGCGTGGAGCACCTGCGCGCCTCGCCTGCGCTGGCCCTCTCGGGCGGCGAACGCCGCCGCGTGGAGATCGCCCGGGCCCTGGCCACGCAGCCGCGCTTCATCCTGCTGGACGAGCCCTTCGCCGGCATCGACCCCATCGCCGTGATCGAGATCCAGCGCATCATCGGTTTCCTGAAGGACCGCGGCATCGGCGTGCTCATCACCGACCACAACGTGCGCGAGACGCTGGGCATCTGCGACCACGCCTTCATCATCAGCGACGGCACCGTGCTGGCGCAGGGCACGCCCGCCGAGATCGTGGACAACGCCGAGGTGCGCCGCGTGTACCTGGGCGAGCATTTCCGGATGTGATGAAACCCGGCCTTTCCCTGCGGGTTTCCCAACACCTCGCGCTCACCCCCCAGCTGCAGCAATCGATCCGGCTGCTGCAGCTCTCCACCCTGGAGCTGTCGCAGGAAGTCGAGCAGATGCTCGACGACAACCCCTTCCTGGAGCGCAACCTCGAAGACGCGCCGCGCGAGGAATTCGGCCTGCCGCAGGCCGACACCCCCGTGGCGGAGGACGACCACGCCGGCGACGACGCGCTCTATGGCGGAGCGGCGGCCGGCACGGGCAGCACGGCCGCGGACGGCGCGGGCGATGCCGCCGACGGTCCTGCCGGCACCGATGCCGGAGCCGACGCGCCCGACTGGGAAGGCGACGGCACGGTCGATTTCTCGCCCGACGACAGCGAATGGGGCGGCGACGCCCCGGCGCGCAGCCGCTCGGACGAGGACGACGGCCAGGCCGACGCCACCGAGCTGGCGCGCAGCGGCGAATCGCTGACCGACTTCCTGCACCGCCAGGCGCTGTCGCTGCGCCTGTCGCAGCTGGACATGGCGGCGCTGCGCTTTCTCATCGAATCGCTCAACGATGACGGCTATCTGGACGAGCCGCTCGAATCCCTGGCCCTGAGCCTGGCCGGCGACACCGATCCCGAGCAGCTCGAAGAGCTGGTCCACCGCTTCACCGTGGCCCTGCGCCTGCTGCAGAGCCTGGAGCCCACCGGCGTGGGCGCGCGCGGCCTGGCCGAGTGCCTGGCGCTGCAGCTGCGCGCGCTGGCCGATGCCGAGGAGGGCGATGCCGACGTGCTGCAGACCGCGCTGCGCATCTGCGAGCAGCCGCTGGAAATGCTGGCCAAGCGCGACGTGCGCCGGCTCACGCCGCTGTGCGGCGCAGGCAGCGAGGACCGCACCCGCGCCGCCATGGCGCTGATCGCCCGGCTGGAGCCCCGGCCCGGCCGCCGCTTCGTCGAGGTGGAGCGCAACGTCATAGTGCCCGACGTCATCGTCAAGAAGACCGGGCGCGGCGCGCAGCAGAACTTCAGCGTGCAGCTCAACCCCGACGTGATGCCGCGCCTGCGCGTGCACGACGTCTATGCCGGCGCCCTGCGCGGCAACCGGGGGGGCGAGGGCCATCAGGCCATGCAGCAGCGGCTGCAGGAGGCGCGCTGGTTCATCAAGAACATCCAGCAGCGCTTCGACACCATCCTGCGCGTGTCGCGCGCCATCGTGGACCGGCAGCGCAACTTCTTCGTGCATGGCGAACTGGCCATGCGGCCGTTGGTGCTGCGCGACATCGCCGACGAGCTCGGCCTGCACGAGTCCACCATCAGCCGCGTGACCACGGCCAAGTACATGGCCACGCCCCAGGGCACCTACGAGCTGAAGTACTTCTTCGGCTCGGGCCTGGGCACCGAGACGGGCGGCAACGCCTCCAGCACGGCGGTGCGGGCGCTCATCAAGCAATTCGTCTCTGCCGAGAGCCCGGCCAAGCCGCTCTCGGACAGCCAGATCGCCGAGATGCTCAAGGAGCAGGGCATCGAATGCGCCCGCCGCACCGTGGCCAAGTACCGCGAGGCGCTGCGCATCGCTCCGGCCAACCTGCGCAAGGCGCTGTGATTCCAGGCCCCAGGGCTCAGCCCAGCAGCTGCGGGTTCATGCGCCAGAGCGTGAAGTTGAGCGCCGCGGCGAAGCTGATCCAGGCCAGATAGGGCAGCAGCAGCGCGCCCGCCAGCGGCCGGATGCGCCAGAAGCCGGCCAGCGTGGCGGCCACCGCCAGCCACAAGAGGGCGATGTCGGCCAGTGCCCCGGCGCCCAGATGCCAGGCGAAGAACAGCCAGCTCCAGAGCCCGTTGAGCGCCAGCTGCACGCAAAACAGTGTCAGCGCCCGGCTGCGCAAGGCGCTGGCGGGCGCGCGCCAGACCAGCCAGGCGGCGACGGCCATCAGGGCGTAGAGCAGCGTCCACACCGGCCCGAAGACACCCGGCGGTGGCGACCACGAGGGCTGCGCGAGCTGCGCATAGAACTGCGGCGCCTGCACCGAGGCCACGCCTCCGATGGCCGCCGTGGCGAAGGCCAGCGCCAGCCAGCCGGCCAGGGCCAGCCAGGTACGGGCGGTGGAGCGGGAAGGGGCGGCGGCGGCAGTGCGTTTGTCCATGGCTTGCATGATGGAGTGGCGATGCCTGCGCTTACGCTCGGCCGCGCGCGAGCGGATGTAGGACGGCATCCCGCCCCGGGCCTTTCTCCCGCACTTTGGGCACTCCGCGTATCCTTGGCGCCTTCCCTATGAATCAACTGCAACTTTTTCTGCCCTGCGCCGCCGGCGTCGAGGGCTATCTGGCCGACGAAGTCCACGCCATCACCGGCCTGACCGGTCACGACCTGCTCACGGGCCGGGGCGGCGTGCTGGTGCGTGCCTCCTGGCGCGACGCCATGCGCCTGAACCTGCACAGCCGGCTGGCCCAGCGCGTGCTGGTGCAGCTGGCGCACCGCCCCTATCGCAACGAGGGCGACCTCTACGGCCTGGCCAGCGGCGTGGCCTGGGAGATCTGGTTCACCACGCGCCAGAGCTTCAAGATCGAGGTCACCGCCCAGCACAGCCCGCTCAACAGCCTGAACTTCGCTGCCCTGAAGGTCAAGGACGCCGTGGCCGACCGTTTCCGCGCCAAGGGCGGCGCGCGGCCCGACGTGAACACGCAGTGGCCCGACGTGCGCATCCACCTGCACCTGACCACCGACGAGGCGACGATCTACATCGACACCTCGGGCGAGGCGCTTTTCAAGCGCGGCTGGCGCGAGGACAAGGGCGATGCGCCGCTCAAGGAAACCCTGGCCGCCGCCATGATCGCCGCCAGCGGCTGGGACCCGCTGGGCGAGGCGCCCGTGCCGCTGTACGACCCCTGCTGCGGCAGCGGCACCATCGCCATCGAGGCCGCGCAGATCGCCTGCCGCATTCCGCCCGGCATGCAGCGGCGCTTCGCCTTCGAGAAATTGCTGCCCTTCCAGGCGCACGTCTGGTCTGCCATCAAAAGCGAAGCGGAGGGCGCCGTCATCGCGCCGGCTGCGCCCGTGTTCGGCAGCGACGTGTCGCACCGCATGGTGGACTTCGCCCAGCGCAACGCCGAGCGCGCGGGCGTGGCCCAGGCCGTGCAGCTGCGCGGCGGCGACGCGCTGCAGCGCATGCCGCCCACCGAGCAGCCCGGCGTGCTGCTGCTGAACCCGCCCTATGGCGAGCGCATCGCCGCGGCCGGCAGCTTCGGCCGCAACGCCGCCGAGCGCATGAGCCAGCTGGACCGCGCTGGCCGCGAAACCGCGCAGACCGAGGACGGCAGCGAATTCTTCAGCCAGTTGGCCTCCCACTGGAAGAAGCACTACAGCGGCTGGACCGCCTGGATGCTCACGCCCGACCTGAAGCTGCCCAGCCAGATGCGGCTGAAGGAGTCGCGCCGCGTGCCGATGTGGAACGGACCCATCGAATGCCGGCTGTTCCGCTTCGACATGATGAAGGGCTCTGCGCGCGACTGGGCGCCCAAGGGCGCGCCGGCAGCGCCTGCCGCCGGTGGTGCAGATGCCGGTTGAGTTCTGCCTGCCCGCCGCGCCGGCCGAAGGCGAGGCCGTGCGCCCCGTGGTGGTGGACACCAATGTCGCGCTCGATCTGCTGATCTTTTCCGACCCGCGCACCGGCCCGCTGCGGCAGGCCCTGGCGCAGGGGCGGCTGGAATGGATCGCCACCCAGGTCATGCGCGACGAGCTGGAGCGCGTGCTGGCCTACCCGCACATCGCTGCCCGCATGGATTTCTACCGCGTGAGCGCCGCCCAGGTGCTGGCCGCCTTCGATGCCCAGGCCTGCCTGCGGGACGTGGCGCCGCGCGTGGCCTATGTCTGCAAGGACGCCGACGACCAGAAGTTCATCGACCTGGCCGCCGCGCATGCGGCCATCCTGCTGAGCAAGGACAAGGCCGTGCTGTGCATGCGCAAGCGGCTGATGCATCTGGGTGCGGACATCGCTACCGCGCTGGTGCTGGAGGACGCGGTGGTTGAAGAAGCTGCGCCGGCCGCCGAAGCCAGCGCCTGAGCGCTACGTTCAATCCCCGTCGAAGCGGAACCCGTCCGCCGGATGCAGCGACCAGCTGCCGTCGCCCGTCAGGCGCAGCACATGCGTGTGGTGCGCCAGTACCGCGGCCCGGTGGGCGATGCTGATCAGCGTGGCGCCGCCTTCGCGCAGGCGGGCATAGAGCCGCGCCTCGTTGGCGCTGTCCAGCGCGCTGGTGGCCTCGTCCAGGATCACTACCCGGGGGTGGCGCACCAGCACGCGGGCGAAGGCCAGGCGCTGCTGCTCTCCCATGGACAGCTGCTTTTCCCAGTCGCGCTGCGCGTCCAGCCCGCCCACGCGGTCCGCCAGATCGGGCAGTTGCACGTCGCGCAGGATCTGCAGCAGTTCCGCGTCGGGCAGGGCCGTTTCCCGCGCCGGATAGATCATCTGGCTGCGCAGCGTGCCGGTCTGCATGTAGGGGCGCTGGGGCAGGAAGAACACCTCTTCCATGGGCGGATGGTGCACCACGCCCTCTCCGGTGCGCCAGAGCCCGGCGATGGCGCGCAGCAGAGAGCTCTTGCCGCAGCCGCTGGCGCCGGTGATGAGCAGCGCGTCGCCGGGCTGCATTTCCAGCGTCAGGTCGTGCACCAGCAGGCGGGCGTAGCCGGGGGTGTAGAGCGTCAGCGCCTCGATGGCGAAGCGCTCGCCGGGACGGGCCTCGATCTCGCGCCCGGGCCCGCCTGCCTGCGGCAGGGGCTGGCGCGGCGAGAGCGAGGCCACGGGCGCTGCCGCCACCGCCGCTGCCGCCGCTGTAGCCGAACCCCTGGCCGCGCCGGCCGCGTGGCGGCCGCGGCGGGCCTGGCGCCGGTCGCGCAGCTCCTGCCGGCGGGCACGGCGGGCGGCACTCACGGCTTCGGGCTCGCTCGGCTCGTGGCGCTCGGGCGCGCCCAGCAGGGCCTGGTGCAGCGTGTCCAGCCGGCCGATGCCGGCGACGAAGCGGCTCAGGCTCTCGAAGTTGTCCACGATCAGCGACACCGAGGCCAGCACCGCCGCGAAGGCGCCGGCCGCCTGGATGGCGCGGCCCACCTCCATCTCGCCGGAGAGCACCGCGTCGGCCAGGATGATGCTGGGGATCACCACCGTGAGCTGGCTGAAGGCGCGCTGGAACAGGTTGAGCGAGCGCTGGCGCTTGATGAGCCGGGCGTAGTTGTTGAACACGGCCTGGAAGCTGTGGTCCAGCTGGGCACGCTCCTGCGCCTCGCCGCGGTAGAAGGCGATGGATTCGGCGTTCTCGCGCAGGCGCATCAGGCCGAAGCGGAAGTCGGCCTCGCGCCGCAGCTGCCAGAAGTTCAGCCGGATCAGCGGCGCGCCGAAGACGTAGAGCGCCACCACCGTGCCCACCAGCGCATACACGGCCAGGAAGGCCACCAGCACCTGCGAGATGGACCACAGCACGGCGCTGAAGGCCACCAGCTGCATGCCTGCGCCGATGAAGATCAGCAGGAAGTGCGTGGAGCGGCCGGTGAAGCTGTTGATGTCTTCGCTGATGCGCTGGTCGGGGTTGTCGATGCTGCCCTGGGCATTGAGCTCGTAGTAGCGCCGGCCGTTCAGGTAGGCGTCGAGGAAGCGGTGGGTGAGCCAGCGCCGCCAGTGGTTGGCGAAGGCGTCGCGCATGTAGTAGTAGAAGGCATAGACCGGCACGGCGAAGGCCAGCACGATCAGGCAGGTGTGGACGGCGTCCCAGAAGCGGTCGCGTTCGCGGGCGGCCAGGGCCGATGTCATCTCGCCGGTGCTGTCCACCAGCATCACCGCCAGCTGGGTCTCCAGCAGCATCAGCAGCACCAGCAGGCCCATCAGCGACCAGGCGGCGAAGCGCTTGTCGCCCAGCCAGTAGGGCCGGGCCACGCTCATGAACTGGCGCCATGCGGCCATCGACAGCGAGGGCGTATGGCGGGCCGGGTCCGTGGCTTCCGGGCGATGGGCGGCCGCCTCGGGCAAGGGGGCTGCGGCGGCGGTGGCAGAGGACGGCATGCGGGGCGAGGCTGAGCGGGGCGGGAGCGCCGGACCAGAGGATAGTCCGTGGGGCGCCCCGGGCCTGTCGGACGCAGCCCCTGCAGCGTTACGGAAACGCGCGGCAGCAGGCCGCGGCGGACGGCGTGGCGCCGGTTTGGCGTTCTCAGATCAGGTTGCGCATGGCCTGGGCGGTCTCGCGCAGCACCGGCAGCACGCGCGCCACCGCGTCGTCCGAGCTTTCGTGGCCCATGGGCATGGTGATGTTCAGCGCCCCTACCAGCACGCCGTGGCGGTCGCGCAGCGGCACGGCGATGCCGCGCGAGTTGAGGTCCAGCTGCTGTTCCGACAGCGCCCAGCCCTGGGCGCGGATGCGGGCCAGTTCCAGCTGCATGCGCTCCAGGCTGGCGATGGTGTAGGGCGTGAAGACCTGCAGCGGCCGGCTGGCCAGCCATTCTGACAGTTCGGCGTCGTTGCGCAGCGCCAGCATCAGCATGCCGGCGGCGGTGACCTGGGCCGGCACGCGCGCGCCCAGCACGTAGCCGGTGCTCATGCTGCGGTTGGGGCCGTTGCGGGCGATGTAGACCACCTCGTCGCCGTCCATCACGCTCAGGTAGGCGATCTCGCTGGTGCCGGCCGCCACGCGCTGCAGGAAGGGCTGCACCACGCGCGGCAGCCGGGCCGATTCGAGGTAGGAACGCCCCAGCCGCAGCACGCGCGGCGTCAGCCAGAACAGCTTGCCGTCGCTGGCCACATAGCCCATGTGCTGCAGCGTCAGCAGATAGCGCCGCGCTGCCGTGCGGGTCATGCCCGTGCGCTGGCCGGCCTGGCTGGCGGTCATGCGCGGATGGGCGTCGTCGAAGGCCTCGATGATGCTCACGCCGCGTTCCAGGCCGGCGATCCAGTCGCGCTTGTCCAGCCCCGCGGGGGCTGCGGATTCTTCTTCAAGCATGGGCTGGGAGTGTGCCTCGTACCGTGGGAGGGAAAGCGTCCGGGGCTTCCTGGCGGAAACCCTGGTTCTGTTCGATTGTCGCACGTTATTGTGCGTTAAACGATCGTTCTCAGGGTTGTAGCCGCCATGCAGGGCGGGGCCCGGGCTATAAACCGGGAGTGCAGCCGCCCCGGTGGGCGAACTGCGTTCGGACCCTCGGAGTGCCTGCCCCCATGAGCCAACCCATCACCGGTGATACCCAGGTCTATCTGCTGCCCGGCGACCCCGTGCGCAACGTGCGGCTGCCGCGCATGTTCAATGCCGTCTTCGCGCGCTTCGGCATCGACGCGGTGATGGTGCCGGTGCAGGTGCCGGTGCGCGACTTCGCCGTGCATTTCCGCGCCTCGTTCCTGGCGCACAACCTGCGCGGCATGGTGATCGCGCCGCCGCACAAGCCGCGCGTGGTCGATCTGCTGGACAGCTGCGGCCTCTGCGCGCGCGTGGCCGAATCGGTCAACGTGGTGCGCCGCACCGAGGAAGGCCAGCTCGAAGGCGACCTGTTCGACGGCGATGGCCTGCTGGACGCGCTGGACCACTACGGCATTCCGTTCCGGGGCAAGCGCGTGCTGATCCTGGGCGCGGGCGTGAGCGCCGCCGCCATCGGCCTGGCGCTGGCAGAAGGCGGCACCGTCAACGGTGCCGAATACATCGCCTTCCACGACACTGTCTCGGGCAAGGCGGCGGGCGTGGCGGCGCAGCTCGACGCCTTCTTCGACGCCACCATCGTGGCGGTGGACAGCAATGCGCCCGAGGGCTACGACCTCGTCATCAACGCCACGCCGCTGGGCCTGCGGGACGAAGACGCCAGCCCGGTGGACGTGCAGCGCATGGACAGCCACGCCGCGCTCTTCGACATCCTGCTGCGCAACCAGCCCACGCCGCTGGTGCGCGCCGCCCGCGCGCGCGGCCTGCATGCCCAGGCCGGCTTCGAGATGCTGATCCAGCAGATGCCGCACTACTTCCGCTATTTCGGCCACCCGGAGGTCGCCGACGCGCTCTGCGAGGACATGACCTTCCTGCGCGAAATCATCTACCCGCCCGCGATGCGCACCGAGATCGCCGCGCCCATCCGCTACCGCTCCGCCAACGTCGCCTGAAGGGCGGCGCCCGCAGCTTGTTCCTTCTTCCTTCCTGCTCCTGAACGCTTTCCCCCATGATCTCCGGCAAAACCACGCTCATCGCCCACATCGGCTACCCCACCGAGACCTTCAAGGCCCCGATGATCTACAACCCCTGGTTCGAGAGCCGGGGCATCGACGCCGTGGTGGTGCCCATGGGCGTCAAGCCCGAGGACTTCGCCGCCTCGCTGCGCCAGATCTTCCGCTTCACCAACCTGCGCGGCGCGCTGATCACCATGCCCCACAAGGTCGTGACCATGGACCTGGTGGACGAGGTCACGCCCACCGCGCGCATCGCCGGCGCCTGCAACGCCGTGCTGCTGCGGCCGGACGGCACGCTGCTGGGCGACCAGTTCGACGGCGCCGGCTTCGTGCGCGGCGTGGAGCGCAAGGGCCGGCCCTTCGCCGGCACGCGGGTGCTGGTCTCGGGCGCGGGCGGCGTGGGCTCGGCCATCGCGGCTTCCATCGCCGCCGCCGGCGCGGCCGAGCTGATGCTGTTCGACATGAACACCGCCTCGGCCGAGGTCCTGGCGGCGCGCCTGCGAGAGCATTACCCGCAGCTCGTCGTGCGGACCGGCTCCAACGACCCGGCCGGCTTCGACGTGGTGGTCAACGCCACGCCGCTGGGCATGCGCGAAAGCGATCCGCTGCCCTTCGACGTGGAGCGCATCGCGCCGTCCACCTTCGTGGGCGAGGTCGTCATGAAGTCCGAGTACACGCCGCTGCTGCAGGCCGCGAAGGCGCGTGGCTGCGCGGTGCAGGTGGGCACCGACATGCTGTTCGAGATGATTCCGGCCTACCTGGAGTTCTTCGGCTTCGGCACGGCCACGGCCGACGAGCTGCGCGCCGTGGCCCGGCTGCAGTACTAGAGAAGCTGCCGTGAACCCGTCCGCCCCGCGATACCGCCGGACCGGGTGGGTCCGTTCCCCTGCCGGAGGGCGCGAATGAGCCTCTTCGAGCGCTTTCTGTCCGCGCCCGAGACGCTGGAGGTTTTCGGCGACCAGGCCGTCATCGCCGGCATGCTGCGCTTCGAGGCCGCGCTGGCACGCGCCCAGGCCGCCGAAGGGCTGATCCCGCAGGACGCGGCCCGCTCGATCGCCGCCAGCTGCCGGGTGGAGCTGTTCGACGTGGCCAAGATCGTGCGCGACAGCGCCCGCGCGGGCAGCATCGCCATTCCGCTGGTGCGCGCGCTCACCGAGGCGGTGGCGCTCTTCAATGCCGACGCGGCGCGCCATGTGCATCACGCCAGCACGAGCCAGGACGTGGTGGATACCGCCATGGCCCTGGCCACGCAGGAGGCCGTCGCCCTGCTGGATGCCGACCTGGCGCGCGCCGCCCAGGCGCTGCTGGCGCTGGCCGAGCGCCATGCCGCCACGCCCATGCTGGCGCGCACGCTGATGCAGCCGGCCTCGGTCACCAGCTTCGGCCTGAAATGCGCCGGCTGGGCCGCGCCCCTGGTGCGGGCCCGCTCCCGCCTGCAGGCGGCGGCCGGCCGCGCGCTGCAGCTGCAGCTGGGCGGGCCTGCCGGCACGCTGGCGCAGATGCCGCCGCTCCAGGGCGCGGCCGTGCGCCGCCGCATGGCGCAGGATCTGGGCCTGGCCGACCCCGGCGGCAGTTGGCACACCCAGCGCGACGACTGGGTGGCGCTGGGCTGCGAGCTGGGCGTGGTGGCCGGCAGCCTGGGCAAGATCGCGGGTGACATCGCCCTGCTGGGGCAGCACGAGGTGGGCGAGGTGGCCGAGCCCTACGAGCCCGGGCGCGGCGCCGCCACCACCATGCCGCACAAGCGCAACCCGGTGGCCTGCATGGTGGCGCTGGCCGCGGCGCAGCGCGCGCCGCAGCGCGTGGCGGCGCTGCTGGCGGCCATGCTGCAGCAGCATGAACGCGGCCTGGGCAGCATGCAGGCCGAGCTGGCCGAATGGCCGCAGCTGGTGTGCTGCGCCCATGCCGGCGCCCGCGCGCTGGCCGTGGCGCTGCCGGGCCTGCAGGTGTTCCCCGAGCGCATGGCGCGGAACATCGCCAGCGCCCGTGCGGGCGTGCCGCGCGAGGTGGCGCAGGCCTGGTTCAGCCAGGCGCTGGCCGAAGACGCTGGCCGCCTTGCGCTGGATCAGTCGAGGGCGCTGCGAGAATCGCTGTCCCCGAACTTGCTGACCTAGGTCAATCCCCTATTTGGCGCGAATATCGAACGCATTTGATCGATCATCGATCGCTTGCAGGCTGCCAGCCGTTGTCCGGCGGCAGCCGCGCTCCTACAGTCCCGCCATGTTTTTCCCTCGCGCACCTTGGCTTTCCCCGCTGCCTGCCGGCTTTCTGCCGGCCGGTGCAGGCCGGGCGCGCGCCGCTTCGCTCTGACCGCCATGGCGGCCTCTTCCATGCACCGTTCCATCGCCACCGTCTCGCTGAGCGGCACCCTGCGCCAGAAGCTCGAAGCCGTCGCCGCTGCCGGCTTCGACGGCATCGAGCTGTTCGAGCCTGACTTCACCCATTTCAAAGGCACGGCGGCCGAGCTGCGCCGCATCGCCGCGGACCTGGGCCTGTCCATCGACCTCTTCCAGCCCCTGCGCGACATGGAAGGGCTGCCCGATGCCGCCTTCGCCCGCGCCCTGGAGCGCGCCGAGCGCAAGTTCGATCTGATGCAGGAGCTGGGCGCGCCCCTGGTGCTGTGCTGCTCCAACACGCTGCCGCAGTCCATCGACGACCCGGAACTGGCCGCCGCCCAGCTGCACGCCCTGGCCGAGCGCGCCGCCCGCCGCAACCTGCGCGTGGGCTACGAGGCGCTGGCCTGGGGCCGGCATACCTCGCGCTTCGGCCAGGCCTGGGAGATCGTGCGCCGCGCCGACCACCCGCACCTGGGCCTGATCCTGGACAGCTTCCACACCCTGTCGCTGCGCGACGACCCCGCGCCCCTCGCCGACATTCCCGGCGACCGCATCTTCTTCGTGCAGATGGCCGATGCGCCGCTGATGTCGCTGGACGTGCTGCAGTGGGCTCGCCACCACCGCGTCTTCCCCGGCCAGGGCGATTTCGACGTGATCGGCTTCTTCGAGCAGGTGCTGCGCGCCGGCTACACCGGGCCGCTGTCGCTGGAGATCTTCAACGACCTGTTCCGCGAAACGCCCAACCGCCGCACGGCGGTGGACGCCATGCGCTCGCTGCTGTATCTGGAGAGCGAGGCCCGTCAGCGCCTGCTGGCCCCGCAGGGCGCCGCGCAGCAGTCCGCCGCCCCGGCGCAGCCGCTGCGCGTGGATCTGTTCGACCCGCCGCCCGCGCCCGTCCTGCAGGGCGTGTCGTTCATCGAGTTCGCAGCCGACGAGGCCGCGGCCGCCGCGCTGGACGGCGTGCTGCGCGGCCTGGGCTTCGTGCGCGCCGGCCGCCACCGCTCCAAGGCCGCCACGCTCTACCGCCAGGGCGAGATCCACCTCATCGTCAACGCCCAGCCCGATTCGTTCGCGCGCAGCCGCTTCGCGCTGCACGGCACTTCGGTCTGCGCCCTGGGTCTGCGCTGCGGCGACCCCATCGCCGCGCTGGGCCGGGCCAAGGCCATGCGCTCGCAGCCCTACGACAGCCCGCTGGGCCCCAACGAGCAGCGCGTGCCCGCCACCGTGGCGCCGGGCGGCAACCTGATCCACTTCGTGCCGGCCGCGCTGGGCGTGTCCGGTCTCTTCGAGGCCGACTTCGTGCTGGAGGACGTCGCCCCGGCCGATGCGGCGGGCCCGGCGCCCGGCCTGCAGCGCGTCGATCACCTGACCCTCGGCCTGGGGCCGGACCAGCGCGACACCTGGGCACTCTTCACCCGCGCCGTGCTGGGCCTGGACCGCAGCGAGAGCCTGGACCTGGCCGATCCCTTCGGCCTGGTGCGCAGCCAGGGCGTGGCCAATGCCGACCGCAGCCTGCGCCTGGTGCTCAACGTGCCGCTGAGCCAGAGCACCGCGACGGCCCGCCAGCTGGGCGTGACCGGCGCGGGCGCGGTGCACCACATCACCTTCGGCTGCGACGACATCTTCGCGGCGGTGGCCGCGCTGCGTGCGCGCGGCGTGCGCTTCGTGCCGGTGTCCGGCAACTACTACGACGACCTGCAGGCCCGGCTGGACTTGGCGGAAGGCCTGCTGGAGCGCCTGCGCGAGGCGGGCGTGCTGTTCGACCGCTCGCCTGCCGGCGGCGACTACCTGCACGCCTATACCGAGAGCCTGGACAGCGGCCTCTTTTTCGAGATCGCCCAGCGCCAGGGCGGCTACGACGGCTGGGGCGCCCCCAATGCCGCAGCCCGCCTGGCCGCGCAGGCGCAGGCCTGAGCTGCGCAGACCGGCCGCCCGCCCGCCCGCTCCATTCCTTTCATTTCCTTCGTTCTTTCCATCCCCGCGCCATCCACAACAACAGCGAAGACCGCGTTCCCGATTCACCTGCCCACACTGGAGACAACACCATGGCCCATCCCCAACCGTCAACGCCGCACGACCGGCAGCAGTCCAAGAAAGCCGCCGCCAGCGGCTGGATCGGCTCCGCGCTGGAGTACTACGACTTCTTCATCTACGCCACCGCGGCGGCGCTGGTCTTTCCGCAGATCTTCTTCCCCAAGGGCGATCCGGCCATCGCCATCATCGCGTCGCTGGCGACCTACGGCGTGGGCTACGTGGCGCGCCCCATCGGCGCCTTCGTGCTGGGCCATATCGGCGACACGCACGGCCGCAAGAAGGTGCTGGTGTGGTGCATGTTCCTGATGGGCTTTTCGACCATCGCCGTGGGCCTGCTGCCCACCTATGACCAGATCGGCCTGTGGGCGCCCGCGCTGCTGGTGCTGATGCGCCTGATCCAGGGCTTCGCCGTGGCCGGCGAGATCTCCGGCGCCAGCTCCATGATCCTGGAGCACGCGCCCTTCGGCCGCCGTGGCTTCTTCGCCAGCTTCACGCTGCAGGGCGTGCAGGCCGGCCAGATCCTGGCCGCCGCCGTGTTCCTGCCGCTGGCGCACTACATGCCCGCCGACCACTTCAACAGCTGGGGCTGGCGCGTGCCCTTCCTGCTGAGCTTCGTCGTCATCATCGCCGGCTGGATCATCCGCCGCGAAGTGGCCGAAACCCCGGCCTTCGCCGACAAGGCCGCCAAGAAGCAGCGCGCGCGCTCGCCCGTGGTCGATGCATTCAAGTACAACGGCCCCGACATGCTGCGCGTGGTGTGCATGTCGCTGATGAACGTGATCCCCGTGGTGGCCACCATCTTCGGCGCCGCCTACGCGGTGCAGCCGGCCTACGGCATCGGCTTCGCCAAGGACATCTACCTGTGGATCCCCGTGCTGGGCAACATCCTGGCCGTGCTGATCATCCCCATGGTGGGCAACCTGTCCGACAGGATCGGCCGCCGCCCGCCCATCATCGTCGGCGCGCTGGTTTCCGGCCTGCTGGCCTTCGGCTACCTCTACGCCATCAGCATCAAGAACATTCCGCTGGCCATCTGCATGTCGCTCCTGATGTGGGGCGTGGTCTACCAGGGCTACAACGCCGTGTTCCCCTCGTTCTACCCCGAACTGTTCCCCACCCGCACCCGCGTGTCGGCCATGGCCATCTCGCAGAACGTGGGCACCGCGATCACCGCCATGCTGCCCGCGCTGTTCACGGCCGTGGCGCCCCCCGGCTCGGTCAACATCTGGTTCACCGTGGGCGCCTACGCCTTCGGCGTCACCGTGATCTCCGCCGTGGCGGCCTTCACCGCCCGCGAAACCTTCCGCGTGCCCATGGACCGGCTGGGCGAACCCGACGCCCAACCCGTGAGCGCGCAGGAATACGACCAGCAGCGCGCCCAGGCGCTGGCTGCCCAGTAAGGGCGGACATCGCCGCCGCCGGGGCCGGCGGCGGCGCTGGAAGATGGCTGCTGGAAGGCCGCGAGGCCTCGCCGCAGCGGAGCAGAGGCAGGCCGGCTACACTGCCG
The DNA here is from genome assembly GCA_913774625.1 of uncultured Acidovorax sp. Lineage (GTDB taxonomy): Bacteria > Pseudomonadota > Gammaproteobacteria > Burkholderiales > Burkholderiaceae_C > Paracidovorax. The sequence continues at coordinate 127,204 of CAJYHL010000053.1, read as the reverse complement.
GCCTTTCCCGGCGGCGCAGCAGCGCCGCCTGCGGGCGGCCCCGACGGCCCATGCCGGCCGGCGTCGGCTCGCTTCTCTCGCGCCTTCCCACGTCTTCAATCCCCACGCCTGGCCCCACCACCATGTCCCTCTCTCCCGATACCTCCAAGGAACCGTCTTCCGCGCTCGGCGCCGACCAGCTCGACGAGCTCGACACCCTGCTGGACGACCTGCGCACGCGCGCCGAAGAGATCCCGCAATGGGAGTTCTGCGACGGCTTCCTGACCGCGCTGGCCTGCACCCGCCGCCCCGTTCCGGTGGCCGAATGGCTGCCCATGCTGCTGGGCGACGGCGGCGAGCTGGATGTGGCCGAGGGCGAGCCGCTGCCTCTGCTGCCGGCCTTCGCCGATGCGGCCCAGCAGGCGCGCTTCCTGGAGCTGTGGACGCTGCGCTGGAACGAGGTGGTGAGCCAGCTCGACGCCGACGTGCAGTCGCTGGACGAGGACGACGCCTTCCAGCCCGAGGCCATGGACATGCGCGGCGCCATCGCCAGCCTGCCCGAGGAAGAGCGTGCCGACATGGAAGGCCAGGAGATCCCTTCTTTCGGCCAGGTCTGGGCGCTCGGCTTCATGTTCGCCGTGGAGAACTGGCCCGAAGAATGGGCCGCGCCGCGCGACCGCGAGGCCGCCGACTGGCTGAACGAGGCGCTGGACGCCATCGTCGCCCTGACCGAGGACGACACCGGCAAGCCCGAGGTCTGCATGTACACCGAAGACGGCCCGCCCAGCACCAGCCAGGCCCGCGTCGAAACCTTCGGCGAAGCCATCTGGGCCGTCTATGACCTGCGCCGGCTCTGGAAGAGCATGGGCCCGCGCGTCGAGGCCGTGCGCCGCGCCGACACGCCCGGCCGCAACGACCCGTGCAGCTGCGGCAGCGGCAAGAAGTACAAGAAGTGTTGCGGGGCGTGAGCTGAAGGAACGGATGAGGGTTGACGGCCACACGCCGTTTCCTCTTTTCTTCTCTTCTCTCCGATCCTCCCCGTCGATTCGATGGCACGCGCGCTTCGGCGCGCGTTGCCATTTCTGCTCCTTTCTTTTTCTGCCTCTTTTCTTCGCCTCCGTCCATGAGCACCACCGCCGCTTTCCTCACCCGCCTGCGCGCCGAATGGGCGCCCAGCGTTCCCCGCGAGCTGCTGGCCGGCGCCGTCGCCACGTTCGCGCTGATCCCCGAAGTGATCGCCTTCAGCTTCGTCGCCGGGGTTGATCCGTCGGTGGGGCTCTTCGCCTCGTTCGTCATCAGCATCGTGATCGCCTTCGCGGGCGGCCGGCCGGCCATGGTGTCGGCGGCGGCGGGCTCGGTGGCGCTGGTGGCCGCGCCCCTGGTGGCTGCGCACGGCCTGGGCTATCTGCTGGCGGCGGGCCTGCTGGCCGGGGCGGTGCAGGTGCTGTTCGGGCTGCTGAAGCTGGGCGTGCTGATGCGCTTCGTCTCCAGCTCGGTGCGCACGGGCTTCGTCAACGCGCTGGCCGTGCTGATCTTCTCGGCCCAGCTGCCGCATCTGAAGGATGCGCGGCCCGCCACCTGGGCCTTCCTGGCGCTGGGTCTGGCCATCATCTACGGCCTGCCCTGGCTGGGCCGCAGGCTGGGGCTGCGCGCGCTCACGGCCATTCCGTCGCCGCTGATCTGCGTGGTGGCGCTCACGCTGCTGGCCTCGTTCCTGGGCCTGCACCTGCCCACCGTGGCCGACCTGGGCCGGCTGCCGGACAGCCTGCCGTTCTTCGGCCTGCCGGCCGTGCCCGCCTCGTGGGAGACGCTGCGCATCATCGCGCTGCCGGCCATGGCGATCGCCCTGGTCGGCCTGCTGGAGTCGGTGCTGACGGCGGCCGTGGTGGACGAGCTGACCGGCACGCCCAGCGACAAGAACCGCGAATGCGCCGGCCTGGGCCTGGCGAACATGGCGGCCAGCTGCTTCGGCGGCATCGCCGGCTGCGGAATGATCGGCCAGGCGGTGAGCAACGTGAAGTATGGCGGCCGCGGGCGCCTGTCCACGATGTTCGCGGGCGTGTTCCTGCTGGTGCTGATGGTGGCGCTCAAGGACTGGGTTTCGCGCGTGCCGGTGATCGCGCTGGTGGCCATCATGGTGATGGTCTCGGCCTCGACCTTCGACTGGAAGTCGCTGGGCCAGCTGCTGCGGCATCCGCGCCTGTCCAGCGCGGTGATGCTGGCGACCGTGGTGGTCACCATCGCCACCCACAACCTCGCGGCCGGCGTGGCGGTGGGGGTGCTGCTGAGCGGGGTGTTCTTCGCGTTCAAGGTGTCGCGGATGCTGGACGTGCAGGGGCCGTCGGAGGCTGAGTTCGGTCTCGATCTCGATCTCGATGCGGGTTCAGCGGAGCCGCTGGTCTGGCGGGTGCGGGGGCAGGTGTTCTTCGCTTCGGCGGATGCGTTCATCGAGGCGTTCGATGTGCTGGCTGCCCGGGGGCGGGCGGTATGCATCGACGTGTCGGGGGCGCATTTCTGGGATGTGACGGCGGTGGGGGCTCTGGAGACGGTGGTGGGGCGGTTTCGGGGGCAGGGGTGTGGGGTGGAGGTGGTGGGGGTGAGTGAGGCGAGTGCTGTGTTGATTGATCGGGTGGGGGGTGGGGGCTGATTTCTGCTCTGCTTGTTGCTGGGTTTTGCTGGGTGGTTGCTTCCCGGGGCCGGGTCTCGCCCCGGCGGGCGAGGTACTTTTCTTTGCTTCGCCAAAGAAAAGTACCCAAAAGAAAGGCGACCCCCAGTCTGCGACCCCTTCGCTATCGCTACGGGGCAGACCTGCGTCGGGGCGCTTGCGGGGTGCCGCCGCAGAACTCACTGCGCGCCGTAGGCGCTCCGTTCAAACATGCTGCGGCAAGTCAGAGCACGAGGCATGCGCGCTTCGACGCGCATGCGCACCCCGCAATCGCCCCGCCGCAGGCGCAGCCAGCAGGGGTGGGGAGCCGAAGACACATCCGGGCCATCGCTGCGCTCGGCCCACAACCCGCGCGCTTCGCGCTGCGCGTAGCGCAGAGCGCGCTCCCCACTGGGCCGAGCGAAGCAATGGCCCGGATCGTCTCCCACACCCTTCTGTGCGTGCCGAGAAGCGCAGGGCGGCGGGTGCGTGCGTGTGCCGAAGGACACACGCACTTCGTGCTCTGACTTGCCGCAGCCTGTTTGAACGGAGCGCGCAGCGCGCAGTGAGTTCTGCGGCAGCACCCGCTGCCCGAGCAGCGCAGGTTGCCCGCAGCGCAGCGGAGGGACACGCACGGCAGGGTCGCCTTTCTTTTGGGTACTTTTCTTTGGCGAAGCAAAGAAAAGTACCTCGCCCGCCGGGGCGAGACCCGGCCCCGGGAAGCAACGTAAAAAAACGCCCTAAATAAGCTCAGAGCCCAAAAAAAACCGCATGAAGCTACGAAAAAAGTAGCAAATCACCGCAAGGAAAACCCCAGCACCACCCCCGCAAACAAGGCGAACCCCACCCAATGATTCGCCCTGAAGGCAGCAAAACACCCCTCCCGCGTCCTCCCGCGAATCAGCGTCCAGTGCCATCCCACCTGCACCAGCGCCACCCCCAGCGCCAGATACCACGCCACCCCCAGCGCGAGCGGTGCCAGCGCCACCCCCCAGATGGCCAGCAGCAGCAGGTAGAACGCCATCACCGCCGGCACGTCCCAGCGCCCCAGGGTAATGGCCGAGGTCTTCATGCCGATCTTCAGGTCGTCGTCGCGGTCCACCATGGCGTATTCGGTGTCGTAGGCCAGCACCCAGAACAGGTTGCCCAGCACCAGCCAGAAGGCCAGCCAGGGCACGTCGCGGCCCACGGCCGTGAAGGCCATGGGAATGCCCATGCTGAAGGCCACGCCCAGCACCGCCTGGGGCATGGAGACAAAACGCTTGGCGTAGGGATAGGCCAGCGTCACGGCCAGGGCCGGCACCGACCAGGCGATGGTCGCCGCGTTGGTGGTCAGCACCAGGGCGAAGGCCGCCAGGGCCAGCGCGGCGCCCACGGCCAGGGCCTCGCGCACCGACACGGCGCCGCTGGTCACGGGGCGCTGGGCCGTGCGCTTGACGTGGCGGTCGAAGCGCCGGTCGGCCACGTCGTTCACGCAGCAGCCGGCGCTGCGCATCAGGATGGTGCCCAGCGTGAACACGGCCAGCAGGTGCCAACTGGGAAAGCCGCCGGCCGCGATCCACAGCGCCGACAGCGTGGGCCAGAGCAGCAGCAGCCAGCCGGCCGGGCGGTTCCAGCGGATCAGGTCGAGGTACAGCGACAGCCGGGATCGCGGAGGCGGCGTAGGCGCAGCGGCGGTGTTGGTGGGGGGCATGGTGCGAAATCGTCCGAACTGGAAATGGGAACGCCCGCGATGGCGGGCGTTGTCCGGTGGGCTGCCTGGCGCAGCAAGCGCCGAATTTACTCTTCGAGCAGGGAGCGCAGCATCCAGGCGGTCTGCTCGTGCACCGTCAGGCGCTGGGTCAGCAGGTCGGCCGTGGGCTCGTCGCTGGCCTTGTCGGCGATGGGGAAGAGTTCGCGCGCGGTGCGGGCCACGGCTTCATGGCCTTCGACCAGGATGCGGACCATCTCCAGGGCATGGGGCGGCTCGGTCGGCACGTCGGGCAGCGAGGTCAGCTTGCCGAACTGGGCGTAGGAGCCCGGCGCGGGGTGGCCCAGCGAGCGGATGCGCTCGGCCACCGGATCCACGGCATTCCACAGTTCGGTGTACTGCGCCATGAACATGGTGTGCAGCGTGTTGAACATGGGGCCGGTCACATTCCAGTGGAAGTTGTGCGTGGTCAGGTACAGCGTGTAGGTGTCGGCCAGCAGGCGCGACAGGCCCTGGGAGATGGCGGCGCGGTCCTTGTCGCTGATGCCGATGTTGATGCGGGGAGCGCCGGTCTTGCTGGCGGCAGCGGCGGTGGTCTTGCTGGGGGCTTTGGCCATGGTGAAACAACCTCCTGGGTGGGGTGAAAGGCGCAGCGGGCATGCCGGGGGGCGGCATGGGGCGCATGCGGTGGATGATCGCCAAAGACTGTAGCGCAAGCCCGGCCCGGGGACAGCGCTGCCGGGTCACAGCCCCAGGCGATCGGGGGGCTGGGCTGCCCAGCGGGTGGGCCGGCCGGGCGGGTCGCCGCTCAGGCCGTGGACACGATCTCAGGACAGCCGCGTCACGCCCGGCAGTTCGCAGGCGTAGACGGCATTGCGCAGCGCGGCGATGGCTTCGTAGCGCGTGAAGCTGCGGCGCCAGGCCAGCACCACCCGGCGCATGGGCGGCGCGCTGCCGTCGTCCTCGGAGATGGGCAGGTAGCGGATGTGCGTGTCGTCGCTCTTGCGGCGGCGCGTGCCGGTGAGCAGCGCGTCGCGCGGCACGGACAGGCGCGGCACCAGGGTCACGCCCATGCCGGCGGACACCATGTGCTTGATGGTCTCCAGCGAGGAGCCTTCGAAGGTGCGGCGGATGCCTTCGGCATTGCTGGCGTAGCGCGCGAATTCGGGGCAGACCTCCAGCACGTGGTCGCGGAAGCAGTGGCCCGTGCCCAGCAGCAGCATGGTCTCGCTCTTGAGCTGCGAGGCCGAAACCGTCTTTTGTTCGGCCAGCGGATGGCTGCTGGGAACGGCGGCCAGGAAGGGCTCGTCGTAGAGGGGCGCCATGGCCAGGCCCGTGTCCGGAAACGGCTCGGCGATGATCGCGCAATCGATTTCGCCGGTACGCAGCATTTCGAGCAGCTTGACGGTGAAATTCTCCTGCAGCATCAGCGGCATCTGCGGCGTGCGGGCGATGGCGTGGCGCACGAGCTCGGGCAGCAGGTAGGGGCCGATGGTGTAGATCACGCCCAGGGTCAGCACGCCGGCCAGCGGGTCCTTGCCGCGCTTGGCGATCTCCTTGATGGCGGCGGCCTGCTCCAGCACGCTCTGCGCCTGGCGCACGATGTCTTCGCCCAGAGCGGTGACCGAGACGTCGCCGGCGCTGCGTTCGAAGAGCTTGACTTCCAGCTCGTCCTCCAGCTTCTTCACTGCGACAGACAGCGTGGGCTGCGAGACATAGCAGGCGTCGGCCGCGCGGCCGAAATGCTTTTCGCGAGCCACTGCGACGATGTACTTGAGTTCAGTGAGGGTCATGTGAGAGGAAACTGGTCGAACGCGTGATTGTGCGCCAACTCTGCGTCACCGGGTTCCCCCACGAGGCTCCGCCACCGTGAACATGTTCTAAGAGCGGCTAAAAAAACACTTTTTGCACCGTTGCCGCATCTTGTCGGGCTACCCCGTGCTGCGCTCGATGCGGCGCATGGCCGGAACCGCTTCGCTGGGTTTGGTGAGCCGCCCTCCGAGCCTTGCCGGGGAAAAAGAGTACGGCATGCGCCCGGTTCCCAGCGGCTTCGCGCACGGAGATGCCGCGTAGATCGTGGGGCGATGGGCAGCGCGGTCTCGAAACGTTGGACGCTGCGCATTACGATTTCGTTGCTGCCGAAGCTTCGCGTGCAATGCGCGGGGCGCGAGCGGCCGGTCGCCAACCGGCGGCCGCATACAAAACCAACGACATATCCAGAGGGAGCAATTCCATGAAGCGACAGTTCTTCGCCTGCCTGAGCATTCTTTCGGCCGTGGCCTTGACGGCCTGCGGAGGCGGGAGCGACGGCGGCTCCTCCGACCCCATCGACAAATACATCGGCAGCTGGGGCAACTGCTACGTGAGCGGCGCTGCGTCGGCCAAGGTGGTCGCCACGTTCACCAAGACCTCGGCAGCGACCGGCAACTACAGCCTGGTCGCCAACGGCTATGCCTCCACCAACTGCTCGGGCGCGGTGGCCGCATCGTCCACGGACACCGGCACCGCCGTGCTGCAGGGCGCCAAGACGATCGGCGCCGAAACGGTGGACAAGGTCATCTTCACCAGCCGGACCGACGGCCCGGCCAAGCAGGTGGTGGTGGTGCGCGGCCAGCAGCAGCTGCTGCTGGGACGCGCCGCTGCCGATGGCGGGCCGGTGGATGCCGACGGATATCCCACGACGCTGGACACCAGCTTCGTGTTCATCCGCCAGTGAGCGTGAACCCGTTCCCGGGCCTTCGGATGTAGAACGCGGTTTCCGTCAGGCCTTCAGATAGTCCGACCGCCCGCCCAGCCAGCGCTGCACGTGGCGTTCGGCCAGTTCGGGATAGCGGTCCAGCATCACGGCCGCCTGTTCGCGGGCCCAGTCCAGCAGCAGGCCGTCGGTGGCCAGGTCGGCGAAGCGCAGCAGCGCGTCGCCCGATTGCCGTGCGCCCAGGAATTCGCCCGGGCCGCGGATGTCCAGGTCGCGACGGGCGATCTCGAAGCCGTCGTTGGTCTCGGCCATGGCTTTCAGGCGGTCGCGGGCGGTCTCGCCCAGGCGGCCGCTGTCGCCGGTCGAATAGAGCAGCACGCAGGCCGAGGCCGCCGCGCCGCGTCCCACCCGGCCGCGCAGCTGGTGCAGCTGGCTCAGGCCGAAGCGTTCGGCATGCTCGATCACCATCAGCGAGGCGTTGGGCACGTCCACGCCCACCTCGATCACGGTGGTGGAGACGAGCACGCCCATCGCGCCGCTCTTGAACTGCTCCATCACCGCCTTCTTCTCGGCGCCGGGCATGCGCGAATGCAGCAGGCCGACCTGCACGCCGGGCAGGGCCTCGGCGAGGTCGGCATGGGTGGCGGTGGCGTTGGACAGGTCCAGCGCCTCGCTTTCCTCGATCAGCGGGCAGACCCAGTACACCTGCCGCCCGCCCGCCACCTGGGCGCCGATGCGTTCGATCACCTCGTCCTTGCGGCTGTCGGCGATCAGCTTGGTGACGATGGGCGTGCGCCCGGGCGGCAGCTCGTCGATGGTGGAGACGTCCAGGTCGGCGTAGTAGCTCATGGCCAGCGTGCGCGGGATGGGCGTGGCGCTCATCATCAGCAGGTGCGGCTCCATGCCGTGATCCGCCAGTTTCTTGCGCAGCGCCAGGCGCTGGGCCACGCCGAAGCGGTGCTGCTCGTCGATCACGGCCAGCGCCAGGTTCCTGAAGCGCACCTGTTCCTGGATGACGGCGTGGGTGCCCACCACCAGCGCGGCCTCGCCGCTTTCGGCCAGGGCCAGCATGGCGGCGCGCTCCTTCTTCTTCTGGCCGCCCGCCAGCCAGGCGATGCGCCGGCCGCTGGCGGCCAGCAGCGGCTCCAGCCAGCCGACCAGCTTGGCGAAGTGCTGCTCGGCCAGGATCTCGGTGGGCGCCATCAGCGCGCACTGCCAGCCCGCATCCATGCACACGGCGGCGGCCAGGGCCGCGACGACGGTCTTGCCCGAGCCCACGTCGCCCTGCAGCAGCCGGTGCATGGGCACGGGGCGGGCCAGGTCGCGGGCGATCTCCTCGACCACGCGGCGCTGGGCGCCGGTCAGGCCGAACGGCAGGGCGGCCAGCAGCTGTTCGTGCAGGGGGGGCGCCTCGCCGCCTCCTGCCTGGGGGCGCAGCACCGGGGCGCGCAGCTGGTCGCGCTCGCGCTTGGAGCGCTGCTGTGACAGCTGCTGGGCCAGCAGCTCTTCGGCCTTCAGCCGCTGCCAGGCCGGATGGCTGTGGTCCTGCAGCGTGGCCAGCGACACGTCGGGCGTGGGGTGGTGCAGAAACCATAGCGACTCGCGCAGGTTCCACAAGCGCATCAGGCCGTCCGGGCCATAGGTCCGCTGCACGGGCGGCTGGGCGCCGGGGGGCAGGGTGTCGGACAGGTCCACCCGCACCAGCGCCCCCGCGATCGCGCGGCGCAGATAGGCCTGCGGCAGCTGCGCCACGGTGGGATAGACGGGTGTCAGGGCCGCCGGCAGTTCGCCGCCCGCCAGGCGGAAGGCCGGGTGCAGCATCTGCCGGCCCCAGAAGCCGCCCTTGATCTCGCCGCGCACGCGCAGCCGCGCGCCCACGGCCATGGTCTTCTGGTGCGAGGGGTAGAAGCTGAAGAAGCGCAGCTCGCAGCTGCCGCTGTCGTCCTCCACCGTCACCACCAGCTGGCGGCGCGGGCGCTGCTGGATCTCGCTGGACACCACCACCGCCTCGATCTGCACCGTGTCGCCGTCCCGCGCGTTGCGGATGGGTGTGATGCGGGTCTCGTCCTCGTAGCGCAGCGGCAGGTGCAGGGCCAGGTCGATGTCGCGCAGCAGGCCCAGCTTCTGCAAGGCCTTCTGCGCCGGGCTGGGCGGCTTGCGAGGGGGCGCCGCCGCGGCGGAGGCGGGACTTTCACTGCGCATGCCGGGCACGAAGAGCGGTTTGTAATAATTTGCAATGCATGATTGAGGGAAAAGGCTACCATGGCGCCCCTCCGGATTGCTCCGTTCATCCTCCGCCCCAGCGCCTGCAACGTCGCAGGCCATTAGGCATCATGCTCAAGCGAATCAGCGTCAGAGATCTCACACTGGGCATGTACCTGCACCAGTTCTGCGGCTCGTGGATGGATCATCCGTTCTGGCGTGCCGGCTTTGTGCTGAAAGACCCCAAGGATCTCGCCCGCATCCGGGACACCGCTGTCCGCGAAGTGTGGATCGACACCTCCCGCGGGCTGGACGTGGCCAGCGGCGTGGCCGGCGTCAGCCGCGAAGAGGCCGACTCCCAGATCGACAGCCAGTTCGCCGAGATGGCCGGGGAAATGTTCGACGCCCCGCCGACGCCGCTCGTGCCGCCGTCGGCTCCCGCGCCCGCGCCCGCACCCGCCCCTGCGCCGGTGCGCGGCACCGCGCCCACCTCCATGAAGGCCGAGCTGCGCGCCGCCGCGCTGGTCTGCAACCGGGCCCGCGAGGCGGTGGTCAGCATGTTTTCCGAGGCGCGCATGGGGCGTGCCGTCGATGCCTCCGGCGCGACGGAGCTGGTCAACGAGATCGCCGAATCCGTCACCCGCAATCCCAGCGCGCTCATCAGCCTGGCGCGGCTGAAGACCGCCGACGACTACACCTACCTGCATTCGGTGGCCGTGTGCGCGCTGATGGTGGCGCTGGCGCGGCAGGTGCGGCTGCCCGACGACGACGTGCGGCAGGCGGGCATGGCCGGCCTGCTGCACGATCTGGGCAAGGCCGCGATCCCGCTGGACATCCTGAACAAGCCCGGCAAGCTCACCGACGAGGAGTTCGCCATCGTGCGCGAGCACCCCGTCGCAGGCCACGCCATGCTGAGCGAGGCGGGTGGCGCATCGGCCGCCGTGCTGGACGCCTGCCTGCACCATCACGAGAAGATGGACGGCACCGGCTATCCGCACCGCCAGCAGGGCGAGGGCATCAGCCTCGTGGCCCGCATGGCGGCGATCTGCGACGTCTATGACGCCATCACCTCCGACAGGGCCTACAAGCGCGGCTGGGACCCGGCCGAATCGGTTCGTCGCATGGCCGAATGGGGCGGCGCGCATTTCGACCAGCGGCTCTTCCAGGCCTTCGTCAAGAGCATCGGCATCTACCCGGTGGGCTCTCTGGTGCGGCTGACTTCGGGTCGCATCGGCGTGGTGATGGAGCAGTCGCGCGAATCCCTGGTGGCGCCCTACGTGAACGTGTTCTTCTCCACCAAGTCCGGCCTGCGCATCGTGCCTGAGCGCATCAACCTGGCAGCGCCCGGCTGCAGCGAAAAGATCGTCGCCCGCGAAGACCCGGCGCGCTGGGGCTTCACCGATCTGACCGGCCTCTGGTCCGACGGCATTCTTTGAGAACGTCAACACGTTCTGAACGCCTGCCACGCAGGCCGCACGCTGCCTGAAGGCGCGTGGGACAATCCACCGCTTTCCCCGCGCTCCTTTTCCCCCGAGCCTTGGCACGGGCCTGTCAGGCCCTCAAGCGACATGCAGACGACTTCCCTCCTTTCCTCTTCCTCCTCCCCTGCGCCCTCGGCCGCCGAAGGCGCCGCAGCGCCAGCGCGCACCTTCACCCTCAGCGACTTCGACTTCACGCTGCCGCCCGAGCTGATCGCCCAGCATCCGGCGCCCGAGCGCAGCGGCTCGCGCCTGCTCGACGGCCGCAGCCGCGAGCCCGCCGACCGCATCTTCCGCGAGCTGCCCGGCCTGCTGCGCGAAGGCGATCTGCTGGTGTTCAACGACACGCGCGTGGTCAAGGCCCGGGTCTTCGGCGAGAAGGCCAGCGGCGGCAAGCTGGAGCTGCTGATCGAGCGCGTGCTCACGGGCAACGAAGTCGTGGCCCACATGAAGGTCAGCAAGAAGCCGCTGCCCGGCAGCACCGTGTGGATGGCGGGCGGCCGCGCGGCCGGCGGCTTCGACGCCACGCTGCTCTCGCGCTGGCCCGATGAAGACGGCCCGCTGTTCCGCTTCGCGCTGCACGGACCCGCCGGCGAAACGCCCTGGGAGCTGATGGAGCGCCACGGCCACCTGCCGCTGCCGCCCTACATCGAGCGCCAGCAGAACGTCGAACACGACCCCGACGAGGCCGAGGACAGCCAGCGCTACCAGACCGTCTTCGCGCGCGCGCCCGGCGCCGTGGCCGCGCCCACCGCCGCCCTGCACTTCGACGAAGGCGTGCTGGCCGACCTGGCCGCGCGCGGCATCGAACGCGCCAGCGTCACCCTGCACGTGGGCGCCGGCACCTTCCAGCCCGTGAAGACCGAGAACCTGGCCGAGCACCGCATGCACAGCGAGTGGTACGAGGTGCCCCTGGCCACGCTGGCCGCGCTGGAGCGCTGCCGCCAGCGCGGCGGGCGCGTGGTGGCGGTGGGCACGACCACCGTGCGCACGCTCGAATCCTGGGCGCGCTCAGGCTTGGCCACGGGCGACACCGACATCTTCATCACGCCCGGCTTCGGCTTCCGCGTGGTGGACCTGCTCATCACCAACTTCCACCTGCCCAAGAGCACGCTGATGATGCTGGTCAGCGCCTTCGCGGGCTATGCGCAGGTGATGGGCCTCTACCGCCACGCCATCGCCCAGCGCTACCGCTTCTTCAGCTACGGCGATTCGATGCTGCTGGAGCGCAGCGCGCCGCGCGTGGAATGACCGAAGAGCGCGGCGCGGCTGCCGCATCCGCCGCCGGCCATGGCCGATCGGCCGCGGTGCCTCCGGGCGCCCGGCCGGGCGGGGCGCTGGCGGGCATCGCCCTGGCCGTGGCGGCCTGCGCCTGCTTCGCGCTGCTGGACCTCACCACCAAGCGGGTCGGCAGCGCCGTGCCGCTGGTGATGATGCTGTGGGCGCGCTATCTGTTCCACACCCTGCTCACCACCGCCTATGTGCTGCACCGCGAGGGCCCGCGCGTGCTGCGCACCACGCAGCCGCGCTTCCAGGTGCTGCGGGCCGTGCTGTTCGCGGCCATGAGCCTGTTCGGCCTGCTCAGCATCCTGCACATGCCGCTCGCCGAATTCACCGCCATCGTCGCCACCACGCCGCTGTGCGTGACGGTGGTGGCCGCGCTCTGGCTGCACCAGCACGTGAGCGTGCCGCGCTGGGTGCTGGTGGCCCTGGGCCTGGCCGGCACGCTGGCCATCATCCGCCCGGGCGGGCAGGCCTTCGGCTGGGCGCTGATCTGGCCCCTGTGCCTGCTGGCCACGGGCACGGGCTACCAGGTCGTCAGCAGCCGCATGGCCGGGCACGAGAGCCCGGCGACCACGCAGCTCTACACGGGCTGGCTGGCCACGGCGCTGGTGTCGCTGGCCGTGCCCTTCGCCTGGGCATCCATCTCCGACCCGTGGCTCTGGGCGGGCATGCTGCTGATGGGGCTGCTCAGCGCCAGCGGCCACATGCTGCTGATGCAGGCCTATGCGCGCACCACGCCGGTCACGCTGGCGCCCTTTCTCTACAGCCAGATCGGCTTCGCCATGCTGGCGGGCTGGCTGGTGTTCCGGCATGTGCCGGACCACTGGGCGATGGCCGGCATCGCGGCCATCGTGCTGAGCGGCGCGGCCAGCGCCTGGCTGACGGTGCGCGAGACGCGCTGAACGAAAAAGGGCTGGCAGCGCTTGGTCCGCAAGCGCTGCCAGCTATGGTTTTGGTAGCGTTCGATCAGAACGCCACGGCCTGCCCGTCCTTGCGCGGGTCCGATCCGGCGATGTAGTGTCCGTCCTGGCGCAGCACCAGCTGGGCGCCGCCGAAGGCGAAGACGCCGTTGCCTTCCTCCACCGTCACCTCGTGCCCCAGGGCGCGCAGAGCCTCCACCACGGCGGCGTCGAAATGCGGCTCCACCGCCACGCCCTTGCCGCCGGTCACGCGCCAGCGCGGCGCGTCTGCGGCGGCCTGCGGGTTCTGGCCGTAGCGCAGCACGCGCAGCGCCATCTGCGTGTGGCCCTGGCTCTGCATGGGGCCGCCCATCACGCCGAAGGCCATTTGCGGCGTGCCGTCGGCATGCATGGCGAAGGCCGGGATGATGGTGTGCGAGGGCCGCTTCCTCGGCGCCACGCGGTTGGCGTGGCCGGCCTCCAGCGTGAAGCCGTGGCCCCGGTTCTGCAGGCTGATGCCCGTGCCCGGCACCACCACGCCCGAGCCGAAGCCCATGTAGTTGGACTGGATGAAGGACACCATCATCCCCGAGGCGTCGGCCGCCGCCACGTACACCGTGCCGCCCGGGCGCGGCGCGCCGTAGGCCGGATCGCCCGCGCGCCCGGGGTCGATGAGCGCAGCGCGTTCCGCCAGGTAGCCGTCCTGCAGCAGGTCGGCCGGGGCGACCTGCATGTGGTCACCGTCGGCGTTGTGCTGGTAGAGGTCGGCCAGCGCGAGCTTCATGGCCTCGATGCTGGCGTGGACGGTTTCCACGCTGTCCACCGGGTGGGCGCCTACGCCGCGACCGCCGTCGATGCGGTCCAGCATGCCCAGCGCCATCAGGGCCGCGATGCCCTGGCCGTTGGGCGGGATCTCGTGGATCACCGAATCGCCGAAGCGCTGGCTGACGGTGCCCACCCAGTCGGCCTGATGCGCGGCCAGGTCTTCGACCGTCATCGCGCCGCCGTTCGCCCGGGAATGCGCGGCCATCTTCTCGGCCAGCTCGCCCCGGTAGAAGGCACCGCCCTGGGTGGCGGCGATCAGCTCCAGCGTGCGCGCATGCGCCTCGCTGCGGAAGATCTCGCCGGCCTGCGGCGTGCGTCCGCCGGGCATGAAGCACTCGGCGAAACCGGGCTGGGTGCCCAGCTTGGCAGCGCCCAGCGCCCACTGGCGGGCGATGGTGGGCGACACCGGAAATCCGTGGCGCGCGTAGCCGATGGCAGGCTGCGCCAGCTGGGCGAAGGGCAGCTTGCCCAGCCGCTTGGACAGGGCCACCCAGGCCGATACCGCGCCGGGCACGGTCACCGCGTTCCAGCCCGTTTCGGGGATGGCGCCGCCCAGCTTCTCGAAGTATTCGGGCGTCCAGGCGCCGGGCGAGCGGCCGGAGGCATTGAGGCCGTGCAGTTCCTGGCCGTCCCAGACGATGGCGAACCCGTCGCTGCCCAGGCCGCAGCCGGTGGGCTCGACCACCGTGAGCGCCATGGCCGCGGCGATGGCCGCATCGACCGCATTGCCGCCGGCCTGCAGCATGGCCAGGCCCGCCTGGGCCGCCAGCGGCTGCGAGGTGGACACGATGTTGCGGCCCATGACCGCGCTGCGATGGGAGGCGTAGGGAAGGGACCAGTCGAGTTGCTTTGCGTTGTCTTGCACGGGTTGTGTCTCCGATGTCGATCGCAGGTGAGGGAAAGAAGTGAAGAGGGCGTATTCAGCGGCTGCGGCACGTGGCGCCATTTCTTCTGGAGGCCGCGGAGCAGGCGGCTCAGGGAGATGGGCTTTTCTTTTCTATTCCAGGGTGATCCGGTTCTGCCGGATCACGGCCGCCCAGCGGGCGCTGTCGGCCTGCACCATGGCGCCGAACTGCGCGGGCGTGCCGGGCTTGGCCGGCTCCACGCCCAGGCGCAGCAGGCTCTCCGCCATGTCGGGCGACTGGAGGGCGCGGGCGAAGGCGTCATGCACGCGGTTCACCAGGGCGGGCGGTGCGCCGGCCGGCAGATAGACGCCGAACCAGGTCACCGAGGAAAAGCCGGGCAGGCCCGATTCGGCCAGCGTGGGCAGTTCCGGCGCCAGGCTGCTCCGCTGGGCGCTGGTGACGGCCAGGGCGCGCACGCGGCCGCTTTTGACGTGCGGCAGGCCGGTGGGCAGCGCGTCGAACAGCACCTGCACCTGGCCGGCCGCCAGGTCGGGAATGGCCAGGGCCGTGCCCTTGTAGGGCACGTGGGTCATCTCTATGCCCGCCTGCGCCGCGAAGGCGGCGCTGTTCAGATGGACGACCGTGCCCTGCCCGCTGGAGGCGTAGTTGAGCTGGCCCGGATGGGCCTTCGCGTAGGCGATGAGTTCGGCCACCGTCTTGACCGGCAGCGAGGGCGTGACCAGCAGCACGCTGGCCGCGTCGGCCACATGCGCCACGGGCACGAAGTCGCGCTGGGGGTCGTAGGCCAGGCGCGGCATCAGGTGCGGCGATATGGCATGCGTGCTGCTGGTGGTCAGCAGCAGGGTGTAGCCGTCGGGCCGTGCCTTGGCCGCTTCGGCCGTGCCGATGGTGCCGCCCGCGCCGGGCTTGTTGTCCACCACGAAGGGCTGGCCCAGCTCCTGCGCCAGGCGCTGGGTGAGCGTGCGCGCCACCAGGTCGGTGCCGCCGCTGGCCGGGAAGGGGACGATCACGCGCACCGGATGCTGCGGCCAGGAGGATGCGGTGCCGGAAGCCGGCGGAGCCGCCGTGGACGCCGAGGCAGGCGGGGTCTGGGCCTGCACGCCCAGCGCGTAAGCCAGCAGCAGGGCCAGCACGATAAGGATTCGCATCGGATGAGCCTTTGCATTCAGAGGCGGAGAAGCCCCTTGGGACATCGTAGAACCGCTGGAGTTTCTTGCTGCGGCGCCTTTGCCGCCACCATCGATTGGGCAAGTCGCTTTGCCCCGTGGGCAAAGCCGCCGATACTTGAGGGCTGTGGCGGCAAAGCTGCTGCGCTCAGTACGGAGTCCGTCCATTCTCCGGCCCCTCCATGACATCGTCATTCATCCGTCTTCTTGCCCATGCCCACGCGTCGCCATCTCCTGCAAGACACCGCCTTGCGCTACTTCCTCGAAGTGGCGCAGCGCGGATCGCTGACCGAAGCCTCCTCGCGGCTGCATGTGGCGGCATCCGCCCTGAGCCGGCAGATCGCCGGGCTTGAAACGCAGCTGGGCGTGCCGCTGTTCGAGCGCCATCCGCGCGGCATGGTGCTCACCGCCGCCGGCGAGGTGCTGGCCGCCCATGCCCGCCGCACCGGGCTGGACGCCGAACGTGCGCTGGACGAGATCGACGCGCTGCAGGGCCTGCGCTCGGGTCAAGTGCGCCTGGCGACGTCCGACATCTTCGCCAACGAACTGGTGCCGCGCCTGTGCGTGGAGTTCCAGCGCAGCCATGCCGGCATCGCCTTCAACGTGCTGGTGGCGCCCACGCCGCAGGTGTCCGACGCCGTGCGTGCAGGCGCGGCCGACCTGGGCCTGTGCTTCAGCCGGGCGCCGCAGAAGGAGATCCATGTCGCCTACCGGCAGGGCGCTCCGGTGATGGCGCTGCTGCCGGTGGGCCATCCCCTGGCCGATGCCCCGAGCGTGACCCTGGAGCTGATGGCGCAGTACCCGCTGGCCCTGCCGCCCGTCGAAACGGCCGTGCGGCAGATGGTGGACATCGCCTGCAGTCGGCAGGGCCTGCGCCTCACGCCGGTGCTGGAAACCATCCACGGGCGCACCCTGCTGAACTTCGTCGTCTATGGTGGCGGCGTGTCGGTGTCCAGCGAGCTCGCCGTCCGCGACATGGTCGCCCAGGGCCTGCTGGTGGCCCGCCCGCTGGCCGATGCGGGCATGGACCTGCGCGACATCGAGGTGCAGACGCTGGCCGGCCGCAGCCTGCCGGTGGCGGCGGAGGCCTTCCTGGAGCTGCTCAAGCAGCGCCTGCCCGCGCCCGGCGGAGAGGCCTGAACGCCGCGGGCAGCGGGGCGGTCAGCCCTGCTGCGCCTCGTGGCGCAGGCGGAATTCGCGTGCCTTGCCGAAATGCCCGTTGCCGATGAAGGGCACTGGCGGGCGCAGCGCCGACAGCGGCGAGGGATGGTTGGACTGCAGCACCAGATGGCCGCGGTCCGGCGGGATCAGCGCGCGCTTGGACTGCGCATGCGAGCCCCAGAGCATGAACACCACCGGCCGCTCGCCCTCGGCCACATGGCGGATCACCGCGTCGGTCAGCAGCTCCCAGCCCTTGCCGGCATGGCTGGCGGCCTGGCCTTCCTCCACCGTGAGGCCGGTGTTGAGCAGCAGCACGCCGTTCTTCGCCCACTTGACCAAGCTGCCGCCGGGTTCGGGCCAGGCCGGGAAGGGCGTGCCGAGATCGCGCTGCATTTCCTTGAAGATGTTGCGCAGCGACGGCGGCAGCTGCACGCCCGGCGCCACCGAGAACGCCAGCCCTTCGGCCTGCCCGCGGCCGTGGTAGGGGTCCTGCCCCAGGATCACCACGCGCACGGCCTCGGGCGGGGTCAGTTCCAGCGCACGCAGCGGCCTGGGCGGGAAGATGACGGCGCCCGCATCGAGCCGCGACTGCAGGAAGGCCTGCAGCGCCTGGCCCCGCGCGCTGGCGAAGAAATCGTCCACCAGCGGCTGCCAGCCGGGCGCCACCGGCCAGTCGGCCGGGTCGGCGCTCTGCAGCTGGGTGGCGGGGGCGTCGTGCGGGCCGTGCGGAGGGTTCATGGTCGGATCGGCTCGTAGCCCAGTTGGATCAAGCGCATTATGCTATCGAAGTGATAGCGATCGAGTGTCAGGCGAACAGCTTGGCCAGCGCCAGGCCCGGATCGTCGGCCCGCATGAAGGCCTCGCCCACCAGGAAGGCGTTCACGCCCGCATCGCGCAGGGTCTTCACGTCGTCGGGTTTCAGGATGCCCGATTCGCCCACCAGCAGGCGGTCGGCCGGCACATGCTGCTTCAGGTCGATCGTGGTAGAGATCGACACCTCGAAGGTGCGCAGGTTGCGGTTGTTGATGCCCACGAGCGGCGTCTTGAGCTTCAGCGCCCGGTCCAGCTCGGCGCGGTCATGCACCTCCACCAGCACGGCCATGTCCAGGCTGCGGGCGATGGCCTCCAGCTCGGCCATCTGCGCATCTTCCAGGCAGGCGGCGATCAGCAGGATGGCGTCGGCGCCCATGGCCCGCGATTCGTAGATCTGGTAGGGGTCCACCATGAAGTCCTTGCGCAGCACCGGCAGCTGGCAGCTGGCGCGCGCCTGCTTCAGGTAGTCGGGCTGGCCCTGGAAGAACTGGCGGTCGGTCAGCACCGACAGGCAGGCCGCGCTCACCTGGCCGTCGCCGTCGGCATAGCTCTGGGCGATGTCGGCGGGAATGAAGTTCTCGCGGATCACGCCCTTGCTGGGGCTGGCCTTCTTGATCTCGGCGATCACGGCGGCCTGGCCTCGGGCTATTTTTGCGCGCAGCGCACCCTCGAAGTCGCGCGTCAGCACGCGGCTCTCGGCGTCGGCGCGCATGGCGGCCAGCGGCATCTTCTTCTGCGCGGCGGCGACTTCCTCGCGCTTGACGGCGACGATCTTGTTCAGGATGTCGGACATGGTGTGGAACCTCTGATTGCAGAAAGGGGGAGAGGGAAAGGCAGGGGCCGGAATGCCGGCTCCGCCCCGCAGAGCGCAGAGCCGGGCGTGGCGGCCCGGGTTCCCGACGGTTACGGTTGGGCGGCGGCTGTTGCATCCGCCAGCATGTGCGTGCAGGCCACCAGCCGCTCCAGCCGGGCCAGGGCCGCGCCGCTGGCGATGGCGGCGCGCGCCTTGTCCAGCCCTTCGGCGATGGAGCCGGCCACGCCCGCGGCGTAGAGCGCGGCGCCCGCGTTCAGGCAGACGATGTCCTGCGCCGGGCCTGCGCTGCCGCGCAGCACGCCCATCAGCATCTCGCGCGACTCCTCGGGCGTGTCCACCTTCAGCGTGCGGTTGCTGGCCATGGGCAGGCCGAAGTCCTCGGGGTGGATCTCGTATTCGCGGATCTCGCCGTTCTTCAGCTCGCCCACCATGGTGGCCGCGCCCAGGCTGATCTCGTCCATGCCGTCGCGGCCATAGACCACCAGCGCATGTTCGGCGCCCAGGCGCTGCAGCGCGCGCACCTGGATGCCCACCAGGTCGGGGTGGAACACGCCCATCAGGATGTTGGGTGCGCCGGCCGGGTTGGTGAGCGGACCCAGGATGTTGAAGATGGTGCGCACGCCTAGCTCGCGGCGCACCGGCGCCACGTTCTTCATGGCGGGGTGGTGGTTGGGCGCGAACATGAAGCCGATACCCACCTCGGCGATGCTGCGCGCGATGGCCTCGGGCGGCAGGTCGATGCGCACGCCCAGCGACTCCATCACGTCGGCGCTGCCGCTCTTGCTGGAGACGCCGCGCCCGCCGTGCTTGGCCGTCTTGGCGCCGGCCGCGGCGGCCACGAACATCGCGCAGGTGGAGATGTTGAAGGTGTTGGCGCCGTCGCCGCCCGTGCCCACGATGTCCACCAGGTGGCGCGTGTCCTGCACATGGACCTTGTGCGAGAACTCGCGCATCACCTGCGCGGCGGCGGTGATCTCGCCGATGGTCTCCTTCTTCACGCGCAGGCCGGTCACGATGGCCGCCGTCATCACGGGCGAGAGCTCGCCGCGCATGATCAGGCGCATCAGGTGCAGCATCTCGTCGTGGAAGATCTCGCGGTGCTCGATGGTGCGCTGCAGCGCTTCCTGGGGGGTGATGGACATGGAAGAGGTCTCCGGTCAGATCAGGGGGCCGGCGGCTCGGCGAGCGCCAGCTTGATGCCGAATGCGACGAACAGGGCGCCGGCCACGCGGTCCAGCCAGTGCATGCCGCGCTGCACGATGCCCACGCGGCGCGCCATCCAGGTGGCGGCCAGGGCCCAGCCCACGTTCACCGGAATGGCGTTGAGGTTGAACAGCGTGCCCAGCAGCGCGAAGGCCAGGGCCTTGTGCTCGGTGCCCGGCGCGATGAACTGCGGCACGAAGGCCAGGAAGAAGACGGCGACCTTGGGGTTGAGCACATTGGTCCAGAAGCCGCCCTTGAACACCTCGGCCAGCGACGCGGCGGCGGCAGCAGGAGTGCTGCCTGCCTGCGCTGGGCCGCCAGCGCCGCGCGCCACGGCGGCCAGACCGCCTCCGGGGCGCGCACGCAGCATGCGCAGGCCCACGTAGACGAGGTAGGCGGCGCCCGCCCACTTCAGCGCCGTGAAGGCGGTGGCTGAGGTGGCCAGCAAGGCGCTGACGCCCAGCGCAGCCGCCGCCACATGCACGAAGCAGCCGGCGGTGATGCCCAGCCCCGCCACGATGCCCGCGCGGGCGCCGGAGCGCAGCGCGTGCGTGACGATGTAGAACACGTCCGGCCCGGGCGTGAGGTTGAGCAGCCAGCCCGCAGCCACGAACACCAGCAGCTGGTGTCCGTCGATGCCCGGCAGGCCCAGGCCGGTCATGCGCGCGGCTCCAGGAAGTTCTTCAGCATGGCGTGGCCGTGCTCGGTCAGGATGCTTTCCGGGTGGAACTGCACGCCCTCGATGTCCAGTTCCCGGTGGCGCACGCCCATGATCTCGCCGTCTTCGGTCCAGGCCGTCACGGCCAGCGCCTCGGGGCAGGTGGCGCGCTCGATGGCCAGCGAGTGGTAGCGGTTGACGGTGAACTGCTCCGGCAGGCCCGCGAACACGCCCTGCCGCGTGGTGGTGATGACGCTGGTCTTGCCGTGCATCAGCTCCTGCGCGCGGACGATGGTGCCGCCGAAGGCCGCGCCGATGCTCTGGTGGCCCAGGCACACGCCCAGGATGGGCAGCTTGCCGGCGAAGTGCTTGATCGCCGCCACCGAGATGCCGGCCTCTGCTGGCGAGCAGGGCCCGGGCGAGATCACCAGCCGGTCGGGCCGGCGCTCGGCGATGCCTTCGAGCGTGATCTCGTCGTTGCGGAAGACCTCCACCTCGGCGCCCAGTTCGCCGAAGTACTGCACGATGTTGAAGGTGAAGCTGTCGTAGTTGTCCACCATCAGCAGCCGGGGGCGGGCCGTGGCGTTCGTCGCATTCGTGGTCATGGCGTGGGCTCCTGGTTCTGCTGTGGCTGTGCCTTCTGGCCGGCGGCGGCCAGGCGTTCGAATTCGCGGTGCTCGTAGGCGATGTACGCCTCCATCATGGCGCGGTAGATGGCCTCGATCAGGTCGGGCTGGCCGCCCTCGGCCTGGGCGCGGGCGCGCACGCGGGCCACGATGGCCTCGATGCGGGCCTCGTCGCGCACCTGGGAGCGCTGCGGTTTGTTGATCGCGGCCTGCGTCATGTAGCCGCCGCGCTCGACCAGCAGCGGCACCAGGACGTCGTCCAGCGCGTCCACCCGGGCTCGCACCTCGGCCATGCTGGCGCAGGGCCGGGTCTTGTCGATGGCGCGGCTCATTCCAGGCCCTCCTCGACCAGCTCGGCCGCGCGCAGCAGGGCGCGGGCCTTGTGCTCGGTTTCCTTCCATTCCATCTCGGGCACCGAGTCCGCCACCACGCCGGCCGCGGCCTGCACGTAGAGCGTGCCGTCCTTGATGATGCCGGTGCGGATGGCGATGGCCACATCCATGTCGCCCGCGTAGCTCAGGTAGCCGCAGGCGCCGCCGTAGAGGCCGCGCTTGGAGGGCTCCAGCTGGTCGATGAGCTCCATGGCATGCACCTTGGGCGCGCCGGTCAGCGTGCCCGCGGGGAAGGTGGCCTTGAGCACGTCCATGTTGGTCATGCCTTCATGGAGGATGCCTTCCACGTTGCTCACGATGTGCATCACGTGGCTGTAGCGCTCCACGGCGAAGGCCTCGGTCACCTTCACCGTGCCGGTCCGGGCGATGCGGCCGATGTCGTTGCGCGCCAGGTCGATCAGCATGACGTGCTCGGCGCGCTCCTTGGGGTCGTTGATGAGCTCGACCTCGGTGGCCTTGTCCTTCTCGGGCGTGGCGCCGCGCGGCCGGGTCCCGGCCAGCGGGCGGATGGTGACCTTCTGACCCTCCGGCGTGCTTTCCTGCCGCACCAGGATCTCGGGGCTGGCGCCCACCACCTGGAAGTCGCCGAAGTCGTAGTAGTACATGTACGGCGACGGGTTCAGCGAGCGCAGCGCGCGGTAGAGGCTCAAGGGGCTTTCGGTGTAGCGCTTGTGGATGCGCTGGCCCACCTGCACCTGCATGAAGTCGCCCGCGGCGATGAGTTCCTTGGCGCGCTCCACCGCGGCCAGGTAGTCGGCCTTGGCGAAGCTGCGCTGCGCGGGGTGGCTCTCGGTGGGGCGCACCACGGGGGCGCTGACCGAATACTTCAGCTGGTCCTTCAGCTCGCGCAGGCGCTTCTTGGCGCGGGCATAGGCTTCGGGCTGGGCCGGGTCGGCATAGACGATGAGGTAGAGCTTGCCCGAGAGGTTGTCGATGACGGCCAGCTCCTCGCACTGCAGCAGCAGGATGTCGGGGCAGCCCAGCGTGTCGGGCGGGCAGGTCTTTTCCAGCTTCTTCTCGATGTAGCGCACCGCGTCGTAGCCGAAGTAGCCCGCCAGGCCGCCGCAAAAGCGCGGCAGGCCGGGCCGCAGCGCCACCTTGAAGCGCTGCTGGTAGGCGGCGATGAAGTCCAGCGGATTGCCCGCGGCGGTCTCCACCACCTGGCCGTCGGTCACGACCTCGGTGCGGGCGGCGTCGCCGAAGCCGCTGGCGCGCAGCAGGGTGCGCGCCGGCAGGCCGATGAAGCTGTAGCGCCCGAAGCGCTCGCCGCCCACCACCGATTCGAGCAGGAAGCTGTGCTTGCCGCTGCCGCCGCCATGGGCCAGCTTGAGGTAGAGGGATAAAGGGGTTTCCAGGTCCGCGAAGGCTTCCGCCATCAGCGGGATGCGGTTGTAGCCTTCGCCGGCGAGGCTTTTGAATTCGAGTTCAGTGATCACGGGGGAGCTCCCAGCTCATGCGGCGCCTGCAGGGGATGGCAGGTCGGCGTGTGTGAACGCACAGCGCCGCAGTTCATTCCAAGGGTTCGGCCCGCTCGTCGATGTGAAGGGATCGAGGCAGGAGGGGCCACGGGCGCACGCTGGGATGTGGCCCAGGTGCTTTCAGGCGTTGTTGGACGAGGATGGCTTGCGCCAGGGCCAGGCTCCCCGGTCGCTGCAACCTGTAATGAAAACGCGGTGGATGAACATCGCTGAAAGTGTATCAAAGCCCGGTGGCTCGAACGGGCGTTGTGCAGCCGGCCCGCCACTCGGTCACAATGAAAAGAACGACCGTTCTTTTTCGGGGGTGCCCATGTTTCTTTCGTCCTGGTTTCGGCCCATGGTGTTTCTGGCGGCGAGCCTGGCGTGGAGCGGGGCCGGAGCCCAGCAGCCTGCCGGCATCGAGCTGGCCGGCGTGCGCTTCGAGCCCACCCAGGCCGTGCAGGGCCAGACCCTGCGGCTCAACGGCGCGGGCATACGCTACAAGGCGGTGTTCAAGGTCTATGCTGCCGGCCTCTACCTGCCGCAGCCCGCCGCCTCGGCCGCCGAGATCGCCGCCATGCCCGGCGCCAAGCGGCTGACCATCACCATGCTGCGGGACATCGATTCGGAGGAGCTCGGCCGCCTGTTCTACCGGGGCGTGGAAAGCAACATGGACCGGACCTCCTTCTCGCGCCTGGTGCCGGGCATGGTCCGCATGGGTCAGATCTTCTCGGCCCACAAGAAGCTGCTGGCGGGCGACAACTTCTATGTCGATTGGCTGCCCGGCACCGGCATGCTCATCACCGTCAAGGGCCAGCCGCAGGGCGAGCCTTTCAAGGAGCCGGAATTCTTCGACGCGCTGCTGGGCGTCTGGCTCGGGCCCAATCCCGCCGACTGGCGGCTCAAGGACGCGCTGCTGGGCAAGCCGGCGGGCTGACGGGGGCCGAGGCCTCGCCCGGGCGCTGGGGTGCGGGACTGCACACGAGCTCGGTCAGCGCATCCACGTAGCCGTCGGCATCCACGCTGCGCGCAGGCTGGCCGTGGTTGTAGCCGTAGGTGACCAGCACCACCGGGCAGCCGGCGGCACGCGCGGCCTGGGCGTCGTTGCTGGAGTCGCCGATCATCAGCGTGCGCGCGGGCTGGGTGCGCAGCGCCTCGCAGGTCTTGAGCAGCGGCAGCGGGTCGGGCTTCTTGCGCTCGAAGGCATCGCCCCCGAACACCTGGTCGAAAAATCCTTCCAGCCCTTTGGCCTTTAGCAGCGGCACGGCGAAGGCCGTGGGCTTGTTGGTCAGGCAGGCCAGCTTCAGCCCGGCAGCGCGCAGCGCCCGCAGGCCGGCTTCCACGCCGGGATAGGTGCTGGCGTATTCGCCATTGAGCGCCAGGTAATGCCGCTGGTAGGCCTCCCAGGCGGCGGGGTAGAGCGCCTCTGCCCGTGCTGCGTCGCCGCTGCCCAGCACGTGCAGCAGCACCGAGCGCAGCAGATGCTCGGAGCCCTTGCCCACCATGCGTTCGATGTCGTTCGCCCCGATGGCCGGCAGCCCCAGGTCGCGCAGCATGCGGTTGAGCGCTTCGCTGAAGTCGCCCAGCGTGTCGATCATGGTGCCGTCCAGATCGACGATGGCGGCGTCGTATCGGGTGGCGTCGAAGGCGGCGGCGGGAGCGGTGGTCAAGGTGGGGTCCTGGCGGTGGAGGTTGTGTCGTGCGGGCGCGGGAATCCTGAGATCGTAAACACGTTCTAGGTGATCTGGCAGGGGTCGTTCCCGCCGCTTTGCCCGTCGGCAGGGGGCGAGCCGGCCGTCTCCTTTTTCTTCTCCTTGGCCTTCCTCTGGCCGGCGGACAGGATCCAATCCTGTGCTCCGGGTTCCATGCTGCGCCGGACGTTGCTGGGGCCGCTGCCGGTCCAGCGCTGGACGGCGCGCCGCAGGCTGCGGGGACTGGAATATCCGGTCTGGCTGGCGACCTCGGTCATCGGCGTGCTGGACTGCACCAGCAGGGCGATGGTGCGCTGCCGGCGGTGCTCGTTGATCAGGCCGCGGTAGGTCAGGCCTTCCTCCTGCAGCTTGCGGCGCAGCGTGCGTTCGCTGATGTTGAGCTCCGCCGCGATCTGCGCCAGCGGCGGCGCTGCCGCCTGGACACGGCGGATGATCTGCATCACGGCCGCGCCATGCTCGAAATGCGGCACGGCGGCGCCTGCGGCGAGGAGTTCGCGCATCCGTTCCACCACGCTGGGCTCGGCCGCGGAGATCCTGACCGGCTCCAGCGGCAGGCACAGCATGCTGGTGCGGGCGCCGAAGCTGATGCGCGAGCCCAGCGCCATTTCGTATTCGAAGACGTCGGGCGGGCGGGGCTGGGCCAGCAGGATGCGCACGGCATGGAAATTCGGGCCCAGCACCTGCCGGATCAGCTGGTTGAGCACGGCGATCGTGAACAGGCTCAGGAAGGGCTCGATATCCGGATCATCGAAGCGCGGCGCCACCTCTACCTGGATCTGCTGCAGCGGAACGGAAATGTAGAGCGACAGCCCCATGGCGAAGCCGGCCGCGCGCTGGAACTCGACGAGGAAGTCGAGCATCTCCTGGTGGTTCTCGCTGGCCATCAGGCCCAGCGCCACCTTGCCCAGCGACAGGATGTTGACCCGGTTGCCGATCTGCACCGCGGCCGACAGCGAAGGGCGTGCGGCCAGGAAGCGGCGCACCACCTCGGCGTACTGGTGATAGGAAATCCTCAGCTGCGCGGAATTCAGGTCGGCCGGCTCCAGCCCGGATCCACGCAGCAGGGAGGCCGGCGGCGGGCCGTTCGCCAGGGCCTCGTTGATGAGCAGCCGCAGGAGCACGGGCGGCATGTCGGCTCGCTGATCGTCGCGCGCAGCCCCTTGTCTCTTGGGGCGCTGCGAGCCCTCGTTGTCGTTCAGTTTCTTGACCATTGCTGCGTATGCTGGCATCCGCATGGCATGGAATTGTCAATCAATCTATATTGGCCGATAGGGTCCCTTTTTTGGTCAATGAGGTCCCTTTGAGGGGATTAGGGTGAGGTAACTTCCTACGACTATTTGTCACATCCTGTTATTTTCAAGGGATTGATTTTTGCCTTCTCTTGGATAGCAAAGACTACCCATGAGCCGTTTCGGGGCCCTGAGATGACCACAGACCGGCTGAACTTCCGCGTGCTTGCCGCCCCCGCCCTTTCAGCGTTGGGCGCGGTGTTTTCATTGGCCCTTTCCTCCTTCAGCGTCCCGGGCGTGCTGTGCGCGGCGGCGCTGCTGATCGGAGGCGGTCTGGCCTGGCGCCAGGCCCGGCAGGGCGAGGGCCTGGCCACGGCTGAGCGGGAGCGATGGCTGGCCGACGTCGAGGCCTTCAGCGCGCAGCTGGCCCCCGTCTGGTCCCGGCACATCGAGTCTTCCCGGGAGCAGACGGAAGAGGCGATCGCTGCGCTCAGCACGCGCTTTTCCGTCATCGTCCAGCGTCTCGAACGCACCTCCCTGCAATCCGGCGCCACCGGCGCGCAATCCCAGGAGGCCGCAGCCGACGCGGTGTACGTCCAGAGCCAGCAGCAGCTGCAGCAGCTGATCGCCTCGCTGCGCGAAGCCATGCACGGCAAGGCCGAGATGCTCAGCAAGGTCGAAGGGCTGCAGCGCTTCGTCGCGGAGATGCAGGAGATGGCCGCCGCCGTCTCGCGGATCGCGCAGCAGACCAACCTGCTGGCCATCAATGCCACCATCGAGGCGGCGCACGCGGGCGACCGGGGACGGGGCTTTGCGCAGGTGGCGCAGGAGGTGCGCTCGCTGTCCCGGCTGTCGGGCGAGACGGGCCAGCGCATCATCGAGAAGGTCCGGGCCATCAACCTCGCCATCGACGACGCCCGTGCTGCGGCGGAGGCTTCCAAGCAGCAGGAGCAGCACGTCATCTCCGACTCCGAGAGCCGGATCGACCAGGTGCTGGGGTCCTTCCTGCAGATGACGACGGAGCTGGCGCAGTCGGCCCAGGTCCTGCGCGACGAGGGCCGCGAGATCCAGCACGAAATCAACGACTCCCTGGTGCAGCTGCAGTTCCAGGACCGGGTCAGCCAGGTACTGAGCCATGTGCGCGACAACATCCAGCGCGTGCCGGGCGTGCTGCAGGAGCACCGCGACCGCTATGCCCGCAGCGGCGAGCTGGAGCCGCTCGACGCCCAGGGCCTGCTGGACGAGCTGGAGGCCACCTACGCCATGGACAGCGAACGCCATCTTCACAGCGCGGCCACTTCCGGGCCGGCGGGCGGCACGCCCGCACCCGCACCGCAGGAAGAAGTCACCTTCTTCTGACCGTACTCCAAGCATCACCATCCAAGGGATTTCCACGCATGGCCAAGACCATTCTGATCGTTGACGACTCCGCCTCCGTGCGCTCCGTCGTAGGCATCGCTCTGCGCGGCGCCGGCTACCAGGTCATCGAGGGCCGGGACGGGGTCGATGCCCTGTCCAAACTGACCGGCCAGAAGGTGCATCTGATCATCAGCGACGTGAACATGCCCAACATGGACGGCATCACCTTCCTGAAGAACGTCAAGGCGCTGCCGGCCTACCGCTTCACGCCCGTGATCATGCTGACCACCGAAAGCCAGGAGGCCAAGAAGCGCGAAGGCCAGATGGCCGGGGCCAAGGCCTGGGTGGTCAAGCCCTTCCAGCCGCCGGTGCTGCTGTCGGCCGTCGAGAAGCTGGTGCTGCCATGAGCGATGCCCTGACCGTCCTGCCGCTCGACGGCGAACTCAACATCTACCGGGCCGCCGAGCTGCGCCAGGTCCTGCTGGCGGCCCTCTCCGACAGCCCTGCCGGGCTGGAGCTGGACCTGAGCGGGGTCAGCGAGATCGACAGCGCCGGCGTGCAGCTGCTGCTGGCCGTGCGGCGCGACCTGCATGCGCGCGGCCTGCCGCTGCGCCTGTCCGCCCCGAGCGCGGCGGTCCGCGAACTGTTCGAGCTGTTCGCGCTGAACGGCGACTACTTCGGCGATGTCCTGCAGCCCGCCGCCGATGCGCTGCCCGGGGAGGCGCCATGAGCATGGACATGGAACAGGCCCTGCAGGCCTTCATTACCGAAAGCCGCGAGCTCCTCGAGGACATGGAGCTGGCCCTGCTGGGCGTGCGCCAGGAGGCCGACCCGAGCGACGCCATCAACGCCATCTTCCGCGCGGCCCACACCATCAAGGGCTCGGCCGGCCTCTTCGGGCTGGACTTCATCGTGGACTTCGCCCATGTGGCCGAAAGCGTGCTGGACCGGGTCCGCGAGGGCGACATCGCGATCGACGACGACGTCATCACCCTGCTGCTGGGCTGCCGCGACCATATCGGCCATCTGGTGGACGTGGCCGCAGCCGGCCATGACCAGGCCGACGCGCAGCTGCAGGCCGAGGCCGAGCCGCTGCTGGCCGGGCTCCACCAGCTGCTGGACGGCCCGGCCTCATCCGCCGCACCTGCGGCCGGGGCCGCCGGTGCGGCTCGACCCGTACCGGCGCCGCAAGCCGGGGAGACGGCCCACGGCAATGCCGATCACTGGCACATCTCGCTGCGCTTCGGCTCCGACGTGCTGCGCAACGGCATGGATCCGATCTCCTTCCTGCGCTACCTGAAGAAGCTGGGAACGATCGTCGGCATCGTCACGCTGACCGACCGACTGCCCGGACTGGAGGCCATGGACGCCGAGTCGTGCTACCTGGGCTTCGAGATCGTGCTGCGCAGCGGCTCCAGCAAGGCCGAGATCGAGAGCGCCTTCGAGTTCGTGCTGGACGACTGCCTGGTCCACATCCTGCCGCCGCACAGCCAGGTGGCGCAGTACATCGAGCTGCTCGGCAACCTGGGCGAGGACGATGACGGCGGCGCCCTGCGGCTGGGCGACATGCTGGTGCAGTGCGGCAGCCTCACGCGCCGCGAACTGGAGCAGGCCCTGCAGCTGCAGTACCGCCAGCGCGACGAAGGCCCGCTGGAAAAACCCCTCGGCATGCTGCTGATCGAGCAGGGCCGCGTGGAGCCTCCGGTGGTGCGGGCCGCGCTGGAGCGCCAGCAGCAGATCAAGGCGGCCGGCGCCATGCAGGGCAAGGACGGCGGCGCGCGGCCGGCAGAAAGCCAGTCGGTCCGCGTGGATGCCGAAAAGCTCGACCGCCTGGTCGATCTGGTGGGCGAGCTGATCACGGCCACGGCCACCGCGACCCAGGCCGGCATGCGCGTGCAGAGCGCCGCGCTGCAGGAGGCGCATTCCATGCTCAACGGCCTGGTGCAGGAGGTGCGCGACAGCGCGCTGCAGCTGCGCATGGTCAAGATCGGCGGCACCTTCAACCGCTTCCAGCGCATGGTGCGCGACGTCTCGCGCGAGATCGGCAAGGACATCGTGCTGGCCGTGCACGGCGAAGACACCGAGCTGGACAAGACCGTGGTCGAGAAGATCACCGACCCGCTCACGCACCTGGTGCGCAACAGCATGGACCACGGCATCGAGCCGGTGGCCGTGCGGCTGGAGCGCGGCAAGCCGGCCTATGGCACCCTGACGCTCAACGCCTACCACGACTCCGGCAGCATCGTGATCGAGGTCAGCGACGACGGCGGCGGCCTCTCGCGCGAGCGCATCCTGGCCAAGGCCACGGAACGCGGGCTGGTGGACCCCGGCAAGGCGCTGAGCGACGACGAGATCTACCAGCTGATCTTCGAGCCCGGCTTCTCCACGGCCGAGCAGGTGACCAACCTCTCGGGCCGCGGCGTGGGCATGGACGTGGTCAAGCGCAACATCACGGCGCTGCGCGGCAGCGTCTCGCTGTCCAGCCAGCCGGGCGCGGGCACCAAGGTCACCGTGCGCCTGCCGCTGACGCTGGCCATCATCAACGGCTTCCAGATCTCGGTGGGCGAATCCGTGTTCGTGCTGCCGCTGGAGAGCATCGAGGAATGCGTGGAATTCCGCGATGACACGGGCCACGACTACACCGAGCTGCGCGGGCAGGTGCTGCCCTTCGCGCGGCTGCGCGTGATGTTCTCCGTGCCGGGCACGGCGGGCAACCGCCAGAGCATCGTGGTGGTCCGCCACGGCACGCAGCGCTTCGGCCTGATCGTGGACCGCCTGCTGGGCGAGGCACAGACCGTCATCAAGCCCCTGGCTCCGATGTTCGCGCATCTGCGCGGCATCAGCGGCTCCAGCATCCTGGGCAGCGGCCAGGTGGCGCTGATCCTCGACGTGCCCGCCCTGGCCGCACAGGCCATTGAGCAGGCGGGGGCGGCGGCCGAAGCGCTGAGCGCAGCGCAGTTCTGAGCCCCATCGACCGCATCCGGAACCTCCGTCACTCCAGACCTTTCATGTTCAAGAACCTCAAAGTCGCCACCCGTCTGTATGCGGGCTTCGCCGCCGTCCTGGCCATCCTGCTCGTGCTGAGCACCGTGGCCTATGTCAACTTCGGGGCGCTGAACGAGGCGAACCGCTGGAACGTCCACACCTACGAGGTGATGTCCGAGGTGGACGGCATGCTCACCGCGCTGGTCAACGTGGAAACCGGCGAGCGCGGCTTCGCCCTGAGCGGGGAAGAGGCCTTCCTGGACCCCTACAAGTCCGGCCTGGCCAGCTTCAAGACCCATCTGGACAACGCGAAGAAGCTGACCGAGGACAACCCCAAGCAGCAGGAACGCCTGGCGAACGTGCTGGCCTCCCGGGACGAATGGGTGGGCCGCGTGCTGGAGCCGGAGATCGCGCTGCGCCGCTCCGTGAGCGACGGCAAGGCGTCCATGGACACCGTGGTGGCCAGCGTGAGCGCGGCCAAGGGCAAGCAGCACATGGACCGCATGCGTGAACTGCTGGCCCAGGCCCGCAGCGCCGAAAGCGACCTGCTGGCCGTACGGTCGAAGGAGGCGGAGGCCATGCAGTCCACGACCAAGCTCGTGCTCGTCGCCGGCAGCGCGCTGGCGGTCGCCCTGGCGGCGGTCATCGCCTTCGTGATCGTGCGCGGGCTGCAGAGCGTGCTCGGCGGCGAACCCGCCTACGCCGCCGAGGTGATGCGCCAGGTCGCCAAGGGCGACTTCTCCGTGCAGGTCGCCACCCGGCCCGGCGACCAGACCAGCCTGCTGAGCACGGTCAAGGACATGGTGCGCATGTCGGGCGAGAGCATCAACGACGTGGTCCGCGTGATGGGCGCGCTGGCCAATGGCGACCTCACCCAGACCATCACCGCGCAATACCAGGGCGCCTTCGGCGAGATGAAGGAATACGTCAACAAGACGGTGAGCAGCCTCTCGGACATCGTGGCCGAAGTCAACAGCGGCGCGGAAGCGCTCGCCGGCGCGGCGGAAGAGGTCAGCGCCACGGCCCAGTCGCTGAGCCAGGCCGCCAGTGAGCAGGCCGCCGGCGTGGAGGAGACCAGCGCTTCGCTGGAAGAGATGACGGCTTCCATCTCGCAGAACACCGAGAACGCCAAGCTCACCGACAGCATGGCCACCAAGGCCGCCTCCGAGGCGGCGGAAGGCGGCGAGGCGGTGCAGGCCACGGTGGTCGCCATGAAGCAGATTGCCCAGAAGATCAACATCATCGACGACATCGCCTACCAGACCAATCTGCTGGCGCTGAACGCGGCTATCGAGGCGGCCCGTGCCGGCGAGCACGGCAAGGGCTTCGCCGTGGTGGCGGCCGAGGTGCGCAAGCTGGCCGAGCGCAGCCAGGTGGCGGCGCAGGAGATCAGTGACGTGGCCAGCTCCAGCGTGCAGCTGGCCGAGCGTGCAGGCCGCCTGCTGGGCGAGATGGTGCCCAGCATCAAGAAGACCTCGGACCTGGTGCAGGAAATCACGGCGGCCAGCGAAGAGCAGTCCTCGGGCGTGGGCCAGATCAACTCCGCCGTGGGCCAGCTGAGCCAGACCACGCAGCAGAACGCCTCCAGCTCCGAGGAGCTGGCCGCCACGGCCGAGGAGATGAGCGGCCAGGCCGAGCAGCTGCAGCAGACCATGGGTTTCTTCACCCTGGGCGGCAGCGCCGCGCGGGGCAAGTTCGCCGCCCCCGTTCCGCGCGGCCGGCTGAACCTGAAGCAGCCGGCGGCAGCCGTGCGCAGCAGGCCCGTGGCCCGGACGGCCCAGGCCGAACCGGCGCTGGCCGAGAGCGTGGACGAGGCCGATTTCGCGCGCTATTGAGCAGCCGTCCGCTAGGCGCCGCCGTGCGCTCTGCCACGGGGTTTTCCCGGGCCGGTTTCCGATCGTAGTTCCCCTGCTCCTTCTTTTTAGAGCAACCGTTCCGTCCATTCCTCAGGAGTAGTGCCTCATGTTCCGTCAAATGAAACTAGCGACCAAGCTCTTCGGATCCTTCGTCATCGTGCTTGCCCTGATGATCGGCCTGGGCGTCTATGCCATCGCGCAACTGGCCACGGTCAACCGCTCCACCGAGGAGGTCGCGACCATCTGGCTGCCCAGCGTCAAGCTCATCATGCTGAGCAAGTCCAACGTCAACCGCCTGCGGGTGCTGGAGATGCGTGCGCTGCTCACGACGGATGCCGCGACACTGCGGGAGGTCACCAAGGAAGGCCTCGACCGCATCGCCGCGACGCGCAAGCAGTGGGAGGACTACGGCAAGCTGGTGGTGCTGCCCGAGGAGCGCCGCCTCTTCGACCAGGCCAAGGTGGCCATGGAGAGCATGTACGCCGAGCACGACCGGCTCATGGCCTTCGTGCAGCAGGGCAATGCCAGCGAAGCCCGGGTGGTTCTGGACGGCGAATCCCTCAAGGCCTACAACGTGGTGCGCACGCTGTCGGACCAACTGGGCGACATCAATGTGGCCGGTGGCGACAAGGTAGCGGCGGATGCCGCTGCCACCTATGCGCAGTCGCGCTCCCTGACCATTACCGTGCTGGTGGCCAGCGCGCTGGTGGCGCTGGTGCTGGCCTTCGTCATCACCCGGTCGCTGGTGCGGCAGCTCGGCGGCGAGCCCGCCTACGTGGCCGACATCGCCAACAGCGTGGCGGGCGGTGACCTGACCCTGCAGATCGCGACCCGCAACGGCGACACCACCAGCGTGCTGGCCGCCATGAAGAACATGGTGGAGAGGCTCTCCAGCGTGGTGACCGACGTCAACAGCGGCGCCGAAGCCCTGGCGGGCGCTTCGGAGGAGGTGAGCGCCACGGCGCAGTCGCTGAGCCAGGCCGCCAGCGAGCAGGCCGCCGGCGTGGAAGAGACCAGCGCCTCGCTGGAAGAGATGACGGCCTCCATCTCGCAGAACACCGAGAACGCCAAGCTCACCGACAGCATGGCCACCAAGGCCGCCTCGGAAGCGACCGAAGGCGGCGAGGCCGTCAAGGCCACGGTGGCGGCCATGAAGCAGATCGCGCAGAAGATCAACATCATCGACGACATCGCCTACCAGACCAATCTGCTGGCGCTGAACGCGGCCATCGAGGCGGCCCGTGCCGGCGAGCACGGCAAGGGCTTCGCGGTGGTGGCGGCCGAGGTGCGCAAGCTGGCCGAGCGCAGCCAGGTGGCGGCGCAGGAGATCGGCGACGTGGCCAGCTCCAGCGTGCAGCTGGCCGAGCGTGCGGGCAACCTGCTGGACGAAATGGTGCCCAGCATCAAGAAGACCTCGGACCTGGTGCAGGAGATCACGGCGGCCAGCGAGGAGCAATCTTCGGGCGTGGGCCAGATCAACTCCGCCGTGGGCCAGCTGAGCCAGACCACGCAGCAGAACGCCTCCAGCTCCGAGGAGCTGGCCGCCACGGCCGAAGAGATGAGCGGCCAGGCCGAGCAGCTGCAGCATGCCATGAGCTTCTTCAAGCTGAGCGGCAGCGTGCCCGGCCGCCCGGCACGCGGTGCCGGCCGCGCCGCGGTGTCCACGAAGCCCAAGGCCGTGCGCAAGTCCGCAGCCCCGCTGGCGGTGGCGAACGGGTCTTCGGACGACATGGACGAGACCCAGTTCACCCGCTTCTGACCCCAGCCTGGAGCCGTCTCAATGACCGATGCACCCTCTCACTCCGTCGCTCCGCGCGCAGCCGCCAGGGCTGCGGTGACCGACGACCCGGCCCAGTACCTGACGTTCCAGCTCGGTGGCGAGATGTTCGCCATCGGCATCCTGGCCATCAAGGAGATCATCGAATACGGCGATCTGACCACCGTGCCCATGATGCCGCGCTCGGTGCGCGGGGTGATCAACCTGCGCGGCGCCGTGGTGCCGGTCATCGATCTGCAGGCCCGCTTCGGCAGGCCGCCGGCCGTGATCGGCCGCCGCACCTGCATCGTCATCGTCGAAGTCCATGCCCAGGCGGACCAGCAGCAGGTGATCGGCGTGGTGGTGGATGCCGTGAACGAAGTGCTGGACATCGCCCCCTCCGACATCGAGCCGCCGCCGGCCTTCGGCGCCCAGATCCGTGCCGATTTCATCCAGGGCATGGGCAAGGTGCGGGGGCGCTTCGTGGTGCTGCTCGACCTCGACCGCACGCTGTCCATCGACGAGCTCGCCGCGCTGGCCGACCTGCCGGCCGATCCGGCGGCAGGAGGCTGAGCCGCTTGTCCTACCGCACCTGCATGGCTGGAGGGCGGCGCGCCGAGGGCGCCCGCCTTCGGAAGAGGCATTCATGACCGGCCCCGAGTCCCACTGGGCCCGCTGCTGCGTCCTCGTCGTGGACGACAGCGAACTGCAGCGGCGCCATGCCGCGCGGCTTTGCAGCGAACTGGGCGTCGGCCGGGTCGTCGAAGCGGCGCATGGCCTGGACGCCCTCGAGCGGGCGGCGCTGCTGGAGGCTCCGCCGGACCTGTGGATCATCGATCTCGAAATGCCCGAGATGGACGGCATCGAGCTGGTCGAGGCCCTGCAGCTGCGCGGCGTGCGCAGTCCCATCGTGCTGCTGTCGGGACGGGAGAGCGAGCTGATCGAGTCCGTGCAGTCGCTGGGTTTCAGCGTGAAGCGCGCCTTGCGCAAGCCTCTGGAGCGCAAGGACCTGCAGGAGGCGCTGCAGGCCTGCCTGGTGCCGCAGCGTGCTGCGGCCGAGGGCGGCGCGAGGGCGTCTGCCATGCCGTCGGGCATCGACGCGCAGGCGCTGGAGGAGGCCATACGCTGCGGGCAGATCGTGCCCTACTTCCAGCCCAAGATCGATACGAATACCGGCATCCTGCGCGGCGTCGAGGCGCTCGCCCGGTGGAACGACCCCGAACGGGGCATGGTGCCGCCCGATCAGTTCATCGCCCTGGCCGAGCGGACGTCGCTCATCCACGCGCTGACGCTCTCCGTGCTGGACCAGAGCTTCGCTCAGTGCGCCCTCTGGCAGTCCCGCGGCATGCGGCTGACCATGGCCGTGAACGTCTCGCCGGAGCTGCTGACGCGGCACGACATCGTGACCGAGATATGCGCCCTGCAGCAGCAGCATGGCCTGCATCCGTCGCAGATCACGCTGGAGATCACGGAAAGCACCGCGGTGGAGTCGCAGGGCGCGGCCCATGCCGCGCTGGCACGCTTGCGGCTGAAGGGCTTCGGGCTGTCCATCGACGACTACGGCACGGGTTTTTCGTCCATGCAGCAGCTGTCCCGCATTCCCTTCACCGAGCTCAAGATCGACCGCTCCTTCGTCCACGGCGCCCACCGGCGCAAGAGCCTGCGGGTGATCCTGGAGTCGGCGCTGGACATGGCGCGCCGGCTGAACCTGTCCACCGTGGCCGAGGGCGTGGAGACGCTGGAGGACTGGCGCATGCTGCAGTCCTTCGGCTGCACCTCGGCCCAGGGATGGCTGATCGCCAAGGCCATGCCGGGGAGCGAGCTGCCGGCCTGGAACAAGGCCCATGGCGCGCGGCTGCCCGAATTCCGCCTGCCGCGTTGACCGCGACGTCGTCCGCACATGCCATGAAACCGCAGAACGCCTCCCTCCACGCGGAGCGTCCCTCCGCCCCGCATCGCCGTCGTGGCGCACCGCCGCAGGCCGCCGTGTCCCGGGCCGCGCCCTAGCTCCTCCATTCCCGCCCATGTCCCAGAACCTCAAACCTCTCTCCGACCAGGAGTTCGGCCAGTTCCAGCGCTTCATCTTCGATGCGGCCGGCATCACGCTGTCTCCCGCCAAGAAGGCCCTGGTCTGCGGACGCCTGGCCAAGCGCGTGCATGCGCGGCAGCTGTCCAGCTACGGGGCCTATTTCGAGCTGCTCAAGGGCCAGGACGACCCGCAGGAAGTGCAGATCGCCATCGATCTGCTGACCACCAACGAAACCTACTTCTTCCGCGAGCCCAAGCATTTCGAGCTGCTGCGCGAGGCGGCCCTGCAGGCACCGCCCGGCCTGCCGTTCCGTGTATGGAGCGCCGCCAGCTCCAGCGGCGAGGAGGCCTACAGCATCGCCATGGTGCTGGCCGACTGCCGGGGCGATCGCCCCTTCGAGGTGGTGGGCACCGACATCAGCAGCCGGGTGCTGGCCCGGGCGCGCGCCGGCCACTATCCCGACCAGCGCACCCGCCACATTCCCCTGCCCTACCTCAAGCGCTTCTGCCTGAAGGGGCAGGGCGAGCAGGCCGGCACGCTGCTGGTGATGCGCGAGCTGCGCCAGAAGGTCCGTTTCCTGCCCGCCAATCTGAACGAACGCCTGCCCGATCTCGGCAGCTTCGACGTGATCTTCCTGCGCAACGTGATGATCTATTTCAGCGGCGATACCAAGCGCCAGGTCGTGGCGCGGGTGCTCTCGCTGCTCAAGCCCGGCGGCTACCTGTACATCGGCCATTCGGAAAGCCTGCACGAGATATCCAGCGCCGTGGAACAGGTCGCGCCGTCGGTCTACAGAAAGCCCTGATGGCGCTGCAGGCCTGCCTCCACCGCCCCGGCGGCGCATGGCCCCGGGAATGACCCCGTGCGGCCGATGGTCCAGCCCGCAGACCTCTTCCTGCAGCCGGGAGAGTACTTCGTGGCCGACGCCACGCTGCGCTTGCGCACCATACTCGGCTCGTGCGTGGCCATCACCCTCTGGCACCCGCGGCGGTTCGTCGGCGCCATGTCGCACTTCCTGCTGGCGGACCGGCCCCGCCAGCCGGGCACGCAGCTGGATGCGCGCTACGGCGACGAGGCGCTCGAACTGATGGTGCGGGGCCTGCATCGGGAAGGCGTGCGCGCGGCGGAGTGCGAGGCCAAGATCTTCGGCGGGGGCAATATGTTTCCCGGAAAGCCGCTGTTTTCCTTACAGTCGGTCGGAACCCGCAATGGCGAGGCGGCCCGGCAGCTGCTGGCAGACCGCGGCATTCCCGTGCGCAGCGAGCATCTCTTCGGCGAGGGCCACCGGCAGGTGGTGTTCGACGTCGCCAGCGGCGCCGTCTGGGTGCGGCAGATTCCTTCCACCGTGCCCAAGCCCTGAGCCTGAGCTTTCCGTCCATCCGGTTCCTGATTTCCTTTCTTCTCGAGGTAATACCCATCCATGCCCTCCATCAAAGTGCTGATCGTTGACGACTCGGCGGTCGTTCGCCAGGTGTTGACGGGCCTGCTGAGCTCGGCTGCGGGCATCGAAGTGATGCATGCCGCCGCCGACCCGCTCCTGGCCATGCAGCGCATGAAGCAGCAGTGGCCCGACGTGATCCTGTTGGACGTGGAAATGCCGCGCATGGACGGCATCACCTTCCTGCGCAAGATCATGGCCGAGCGGCCCACGCCCGTGGTCATCTGCTCCACGCTCACGGAAAAGGGCGCCAGGACCACCATGGAGGCCATGGCCGCAGGCGCGGTCGCCATCGTGACCAAGCCTCGCATCGGCCTGAAGACCTTTCTCTCCGAGGCCGCCGAGGAACTGATCGCCACCGTCAAGGCGGCGGCCCGCGCCAACGTCAAGCGGCTGGCCGTGCGGGCCGAAGCGCCGTCCCAGCCGCTGGTGCCGGTGAGCAAGCACACGGCCGACGTCATCCTGCCGCCGGGCGCGCCGCGGGCGATGGCGCAGACCACCGAGCGCGTGGTGGCGATAGGCACCTCCACGGGCGGCACGCAGGCGCTGGAGCAGGTGCTCACGGCCCTGCCGCGCGTCTGCCCGGGCATCGTCATCGTCCAGCACATGCCCGAGAAGTTCACCGCGGCCTTCGCCAGCCGGCTAGACAAGCTCTGCCAGATCGAGGTGAAGGAGGCCGAGAACAACGACCGCGTGATGCCGGGCCGCGCCCTGATCGCGCCCGGCGGGCGCCACATGCTGCTGCGGCGCAGCGGCGCGCAGTACCACGTCGAGGTGGTGGACGGCCCCTTGGTCAACCGCCACCGCCCGTCCGTCGATGTGCTGTTCCGCTCGGTGGCCAAGAGCGCTGGCGCGAATGCTCAGGGCATCATCATGACCGGCATGGGCGACGATGGTGCTGCCGGCCTGCTGGAGATGCACCAGGCGGGCGCGCGCACCGTGGCGCAGGACGAAGACAGCTGCGTGGTGTTCGGCATGCCCAAGGAAGCCATCAAGCGCGGCGGTGTGGACAAGATCGTCTCGCTGGGCGTCATCTGGCGCGAAATCGCACAGGGCTGAGTGCAGTAAGAACGTGTTGACGATCTCCCAGGGGGCGCGCAGCGGTGTGGGCGAGATGGACTGCAAGGCGCGGTGCGCAGTGGATAGCGCGGCTATCCACAAGCGCCGCAACGCCGCAGACCGCCCGCCCAGACCGCTGCCCTTCGGGTTGGAGCGAAATCGGGCGATTGGACGCCCCGGCTGCTTGCATGGGCATGAGCCCATGCGGCGCATTCGAAGCATCCACTCATCCCGATTGCGCTCCAACGCGATCCCCTGCGAGATCGTAAACATGTTCTAAGGCCCGGGCGCGGCGGCCTGTTGCGCCTTGCGCGGCGCTCAGGGCCCGCCACTTCGGCCGCATTCGGTGAGCGCTGGCGCTCCCGCTCCCTTGTCCGGACCCCGCAAGCAACTGGCGCATGGGCGGCACGTGGCCCGGGGCTTGCTCGCCATGCGCATCCGATCCGTGATTCCCTCCTCCGCGAATCCAGGGCGGCGGTGGAGTGCCGCGTTTCTCTTTTCACTCCCTCCGGACTCGACTTGTCGCACCGGCAAATGTCCTGTGGCAAAAAAGAAAACTATGGGCAAATAAAACCAGTTGAAATTCTATGTAAGTGTTTGAAACAAATATTGTCTTTTCTGGCCGATTGGGTGCCCTTTTGGGCTTTCTCCTGTCCCGGCCGAGCCCTGCGGCTCGCCTACCTTACGCCCACGGTCTTCGGCGAGCCATCACGCAATTGCACTATTGACAAGCTATCGAGGGCCTGATGGGTGAGCGGCTGTCGGAGCCGCCTTTCTTCCTCCTTGTTCTTACTTGTTTCTTCGCTTATCGAGACCACATCATGAAAGACACCAGCATCACCACTCGCACCGGGGTCTGTTTCGGTACGGCCGCCCTGGCGCTCATCCTGCCCTGGGCACTCCTGCAGGCCCACAGCATTTCTCCGGGCGAAGCCTGGGGGCTCGTCGCCGCAGCCCTGCTGCTGGTCGTCGTGTTGGCCGTGTGGCTGGCGGGCAGCATCGCGCGGCCGCTGCGCCAGGCCCTGGTGCAGGCAGAGCGCCTGGCTCAGGGCGACTTCCGCGAGGCCGCCGCGGCAGCGCAGGTGCCGGCCTCGGCGGGCGAGCTGGGCGAGCTGGGCGAGCTGCTGGCGGCCCAGCAGGCACTGCGTGCCAAGCTGGCCTGGATGGTGGACGACCTGCAGCGCGTGAGCCGCGCGCATGACGCGGGCGACATCGATGCCAGCCTGGACGTGCTGGCGCTCAAGGGCGATCTGGCCGCCATGGCCCAGGGCATCAATCAATTGGTGGGCAGCCACATCGCGGTGAAGAAGAAGGCCATGGCCTGCGTGGCCGAATTCGGCCGCGGCAACTTCAGCGCCCCCATGGAGGCGCTGCCCGGCAAGAAGGCCTTCATCAACGAGACGATCGAGCAGGTGCGCGCCAACCTCACCGGCCTGGTTTCGGAAATGAACCACATGTCCGCCGAACACGATCGGGGCGACATCGACGTGATGATCAATGCGGACCGTTTCGCTGGCGACTTCCGCACCATGGCCAGCGGCATCAACGGCATGGTGGCCGGCCACATCGCGGTGAAGAAGAAGGCCATGGCCTGCGTGGCCGAATTCGGCCGCGGCAACTTCAGCGCCCCCATGGAGGCCTTGCCTGGCAAGAAGGCCTTCATCAACGAGACGATCGAGCAGGTGCGCTCCAACCTCACCGGCCTGATCGCCGAGATGAACCACATGTCGGCCGAGCACGACCGGGGCGACATCGACGTGGTGATCGACACGAACCGCTTCACCGGCGACTTCCGCAGCATGGCCCAGGGCATCAACGACATGGTGGCCGGCCACATCACGGTGAAGAAGAAGGCCATGGCCTGCGTGGCCGAATTCGGCCGCGGCAACTTCAATGCGCCGCTGGAAACCTTTCCGGGCAAGAAGGCCTTCATCAACGAGACGATCGAGCAGGTGCGGGCGCATCTGCAGGCCCTGATCGCCGACACCTCCATGCTGGTCGAGGCCGCCACGCAAGGGCGCCTGGAAGTGCGCGCCGAAGCCCAGCGCCACCACGGCGACTTCAGGCGCATCGTCGATGGCATCAACGACACCCTCGATGCCATCGTGCAGCCCGTCGAGGCCGTGGGCGCCACGCTCAAGGCGCTGTCCGTGGGCGACCTCACGCGTACCGTCGAATCGGACTGCAAGGGCCAGCTCAAGGCCTTGTGCGATGCCGCGAACTTCACCGTGGCCAAGCTGGTGGAGGTGGTTTCCGAAGTCAACAGTGGCGCCGAAGCGCTGGCCGGCGCCTCGGAAGAGGTGAGCGCCACCGCGCAGACGCTGAGCCAGGCGTCGAGCGAGCAGGCGGCCGGCGTGGAAGAGACCAGCGCATCGCTGGAGCAGATGACGGCTTCCATTTCGCAGAACAGCGACAACGCCAAGGTGACAGACGGCATCGCCACCAAGGCCGCCACCGAGGCGACGGAGGGTGGCGACGCCGTGAAGGCCACGGTGGTGGCCATGAAGCAGATCGCCCAGAAGATCGGCATCATCGACGACATCGCCTACCAGACCAACCTGCTGGCGCTGAACGCGGCCATCGAGGCGGCCCGTGCCGGCGAGCACGGCAAGGGCTTCGCGGTGGTGGCGGCCGAGGTGCGCAAGCTGGCCGAGCGCAGCCAGGTGGCGGCGCAGGAGATCAGCAACGTGGCGGGCTCCAGCGTGGAGCTGGCCGAGCGCGCCGGCCGCCTGCTGGACGAGATGGTTCCCAACATCCGCCGCACCTCCGACCTGGTGCAGGAGATCACGGCCGCCAGCGAGGAGCAATCTTCGGGCGTGGGCCAGATCAACGCGGCCGTGAACCAGCTGAGCCAGACCACCCAGCAGAACGCCTCGGGTTCCGAACAGCTGGCCGCCACGGCCGAAGAGATGAGCGGCCAGGCCGAGCAGCTGCGCCAGACCATGAGCTTCTTCAAGCTGGATGCAGCCGCCGCCCCCGCTGCGGCGCCTGCATTGCCCCAGGCGGCCTCTGCCACGCAGCGCCGTGTTGCCCTGGCGGGCACGGCAAGGCCGGCGCGCGCGCTGGCCATGGCTGCCACCTCCCTGCAGGGCGGCGGAGTCGATGAACGCCAGTTCGTCCGCTACTGATGCGCGCGCAAGAGGTACACCATGAGCGATGACAAGCGATCCGGCGCCTCCGTGGGCGCTTCCCAGGCCTCCGCGCAGTTCCTGACCTTTCAGCTCGGCGGCGAGATGTTCGCCATCGGCATCCTGACCATCAAGGAAATCATCGAATACGGCGAACTCACGTCGGTGCCGATGATGCCCAGCACCGTGCGCGGCGTGATCAACCTGCGCGGCGCCGTCGTGCCCGTGATCGACCTGCAGGCCCGCTTCGGCAAGGGCGCCGTGGTGGCGGGCAAGCGCACCTGCATCGTGATCGTCGAGGTCGAGGCGCAGGGCGAGCGGCAGGTGATCGGGGTGATCGTCGATGCGGTCAACGAAGTCGTGGACATCCCCCCCGAGGACATCGAGCCGCCGCCGTCCTTCGGTTCCCGCATCCGCACCGACTTCATCCACGGCATGGGCAAGGTCCGCGGGCGCTTCGTGATCCTGCTGGAGCTCGAGCGCGTGCTGTCGCTCGATGATCTGGGCGTGTCGGCGCCGCCTTCGGGTGCCGAGTCCGAGGCCATGGCCGAGGCCTGAGAACGTGAACACGTTCTGAGATCGTCAAACACGCTCTGAGCGCCTGCCCGGACCCGCCTCCACCGCCCGGTCGGCCGACCCGGATTGTCCGGACTGTCTGACAGGCGCGGCGGCGGCGCGGCCGTACGCTTGCCCCGTCTTTTGCTACCCAAAGAAGAGGATTGGACATGCGACTCAACCAGATCATCCGCGCCCTCCCGGCCCTGGCCCTCGTGGCTGCAGCAGGCCTTGCCCAGGCCGCTCCCGCACGCGGCGACGGCGGCGGCAGCAGCTACCAGGAGGACCGCGCTGCCTGCGCGCAGATCGCTGCGCCGGACAGCCGCGCCGCCTGCATCCGCGAAGCCGGCGCCGCGCGCCAGGCCGAGCGCGCGGGCAAGCTGTCCCTGTCGGCCGACGCCGACTACCAGCGCAACGCCGAGCAGCGCTGCAACGTGTTCCGCGAGCCGGTGGACCGCGATGCCTGTATCGCCCGCGTGAAGAACGGCCCCGCCTCGGGCTCGGTCAGCGGTGGCGGCGTGCTGCTGGAAGCCGAGACCCTGGTGCCCGTGGCGACGCCTGGAGCCAAGCCCATGCCCATGCCCGCTCCCATGCGCGGCGAGATGGACCAGCCCAAGCCGCCCAAGCACAAGCACGGCCCGAAGCACGGCCCCAAGGCCAAGCCCGAACCCAAGCCCATGCCGGAGGGTGCTCCTGCGCCGATGCCGGCACCCAAGCCGGCACCCTGACACGGCGCTGCCGCGCAGCAGCCTCCTGCCTGCGGCTTGCCCGTCAGGCCAGGGCGCTGCGCATCGCGTCGATGACGGCGCGGTAGTCCGGCTTGCCGAAGATGGCGCTGCCCGCCACGAAGGTGTCTGCACCCGCATCCGCCACCTGGCGGATGTTGCCTTCCTTGATGCCGCCATCGACTTCGAGGCGGATGTCTTTGCCGCTCTCATCGATGCGGCGGCGCACGGCCTCGATCTTGCGCAGGGCGGAGTCGATGAAGCTCTGGCCGCCGAAGCCCGGGTTCACGCTCATGATGAGGATCAGGTCGATGTCGTCGATCACCCAGTCCAGCACGTCCAGCGGCTGAGCTGGGTTGAACACCAGGCCGGGCTTGACACCCTTGGATCGGATCGCCTGGATGCTGCGGTGGACATGGCCCGATGCGTCGGGGTGGAAGCTGATGTAGTCGGCTCCCGCCTCGGCGAAGGCGGCGGCCAGCGCGTCCACCGGCTGGATCATCAGATGCACGTCGATGGGCACGGCCGTGCCGTCGGCCTGTTTGGCATGCGGCTTCAGTGCCTGGCACACCATGGGGCCGAAAGTGAGGTTGGGCACGTAATGGTTGTCCATCACGTCGAAATGGATCCAGTCTGCGCCGGCGGCGATGACGTTCTTCACCTCTTCGCCCAGGCGGGCGAAGTCGGCGGAGAGGATCGAGGGGGCGATGCGGTAGGTGGGGCTGCTCATGGCTGCGGATTGTCGCAGTTGGCGCCTGGACCTGTTGCGGGAGCGCCCCCGGAGGCCCCAGGGTGCCTCCGTACTTACCCTTTACCATTGCCGCCATGCCCAAGTACCAGTTCCAGGCCGAAGTGCGGCCCGAATACCTGCCCGAGCAATCCGCCCCGGCGGAGGGCGTCTACAGCTTCGCCTACACCATCACCGTCACCAATACCGGCGAGGTGCCGGCCCAGCTCATCGCGCGGCACTGGATCATCAGCGACGCGCGCGGCCATACCGAAGAGGTCAAGGGCCTGGGCGTGGTGGGCCAGCAGCCGCTGCTCAAGCCGGGCGAGGCCTTCCAGTACACCAGCGGCTGCCGCCTGCGCACGGCCAGCGGCAGCATGCACGGCAGCTATCTGTGCGTGGCGGCCGACGGCGAGCGCTTCGACTGCCCCATCCCGCTCTTCGTGCTCGAAGCGGTGGACGGCGGCGATGCCGGCCAGCCGCTGAACGACAGGGTGCTGCATTGAGGCGCTTGCCCGCCGATCCGGGCCCGCTGCTGGCCGCGCTGGACCCCGCGGCGCCGCTGGCGCAGCGCCATCTGCAGCTCATCGCCCTGCTGGACTGGGTGCGTGGCGACGGCCGTTCCGTGGAAGGGGCCACCGGGCGCATCGCCGAACTGGTGGCGGCGGTGGAGCAGGACGCCGAACTGCAGGTCCGCCTGCAGGCTTGGTGGCTGGCGCTGATCCAGACCGTGGACATCACCACGCTGCTGGCCGACTTCGGCTTCGCGCCGCGCACGGCCCTCTTCAGCGAGATCGCCGAGCGCATGCGTTACAAGCTGCTGCCCGGCAGCC
Source organism: uncultured Acidovorax sp. (assembly GCA_913774625.1). GTDB lineage: Bacteria > Pseudomonadota > Gammaproteobacteria > Burkholderiales > Burkholderiaceae_C > Paracidovorax. Next base: position 82,961 of record CAJYHL010000053.1, on the reverse strand, counting down.
CGGAGACCATAGACGCCTCCGAACTCTTCATGCTGGCGCTGCGCAGCGAATTCGATGCGCGCTGGCTGGCGGCGCTGGACGAGCCGCTGCTCGCGCGCCTGCTGGCCGTGCTGGCGCCCGCGGGCGGCCAGGGCGCCACGCGCTGGCAGCGCTCCCTGCTCGACGCCATGACCTATTGCGCGGGGCAGATCCTCTCCACCGGCTTCGCCCCGGAGCTGCGCCTGCGCATGACCGATGCGGCGCGCGACGCGCAGCCCTTCCATGCGCTGATCCGCGATGTGGAGAGCCTGCGCGTGGAGGTGCTGCACCAGCTGCGCACCAGCGACCGGCTGGACGAGGCCGTGCAGCGCCTGCGCGACCGGCTCGATGCCTGCCGCGCCGCAGCCTTCACGGTGTATTCGCACTTCGAGGACAACGGCATCTCGGTGGGCCTGGTGTTCCGCCTGCGGCAGCTGCGCGAGCGCATCCTGCGCGTGCGCGCTCTGCTGGACTGCCTGCTCTCGCCCAAGCCCGCCGTCGCTGCGGCGCAGCTCATGGGGCGGCTGGTGAACGTGGGCATCGAGCGCCGCAGCGTGCGCGCCCTGCTGTCCACCAATTCCTCGCTGCTGGCCGCCAAGGTGGCCGAGCGCAGCGCGGAGACCGGCGAGCACTACATCACCCGCACCGGGGCCGAGTACGGCGCCATGGTGGCCAAGGCGGCCGGCGGCGGCTTCGTGATGGCCTTCACCACGCTGATGAAGTTCGGCATCGCCGCGCTGGCGCTGTCGGCGTTCTGGTCCGGCTTCTGGGCGGGGGCCAACTACGCGGTGAGCTTCGTGCTCATCCAGCTGCTGCATTTCACCGTGGCCACCAAGCAGCCCGCCATGACCGCGCCGGCCATGGCCGCCAAGCTCAAGGAGCTGCAGGACGACGAGGCCGTGGAGTCCTTCGTGGACGAGGTCACGCACCTGGTGCGCTCGCAGGTGGCGGCGGTGCTGGGCAACGTGCTGGTGGTGTTCCCGGCCGTGGTGGGCATCACCTGGCTGATCGCGCACTTCAGCGGCACGCCGGCCATCACCGCCCGCCAGGCGCAGCACGTGCTGCAGGCCCAGCATCTGCTGGGGCCGTCGCTGCTCTTCGCCGCGTTCACCGGGGTGCTGCTGTTCGCCTCCAGCATCATCGCGGGCTGGGCCGAGAACTGGTTCGTGCTGCAGCGCCTGGATTCGGCCATTCGCTACAACCCGCGCATCACGCGGCTGCTGGGCAAGCCGCGCGCGGCGCGCTGGGCGCATTTCATGCGCGAAAACCTCTCGGGCTTCGCCGCCAACATCTCGCTGGGCTTCATGCTCGGCCTGCTGCCCGCCTTCGCGGCCTTCTTCGGCCTGGGGCTGGACGTGCGGCATGTGACCCTGTCTTCGGGGCAGATCGGCGCAGCCGCCACCACGCTGGGCCTGGGCGTGCTGCACATGCCGGCGTTCTGGTGGGCGGTGGCCTCCCTGCCGCTGATCGGCGCGCTGAACGTCTCGGTGAGCTTCTACCTGGCCTTCCGCGTGGCGCTGCGCGCAGAGAACACCACGGTCGGCGAGCGCTCGCGCCTCTACCGTGCGCTGCGCGCGCGGCTGCGCAGCGCGCCGCTGAGCTTCTTCATGCCCGTGCGCCGCCGCCGTGGGGCGCCTGCTCCGGCCTCCGTGGCTGCCGCGCCGGCTTCTGCTTGCGCTTCCTCTTCTTCTTCTTCCATGTCCGGCGCGGACGCGGGCTGAAGACCCATCGCCGCCGGTGTCCTACAGGGGCGCCGGGTGCTTGGCGGGTAGATTCGGGCCTTTGCCGGGCGCTCCATGAGCGCCCGGCCGCAGCGCCTTACCCCCATGCCGCCCAGGGGCAGGGCGGTCTCTGCGGCGCCGCGGGCTGCCACCATCGCTCCGGAGCCCAGATCGTGAACACGTTCCAAGAGGATTGACCAAGACATGAATGAGCTGATGAGCTTCTGGGCGCAATGGCTGCGCCCCTCGGCCGGGCTGCCCACGGTGCAGTGGTCGCTGCTGCTGGCCGTGGCCGCCATCGCGGGCTACGTGCTGCAGCGCCACACGGGCCTGCCCAAGGTGGTGGGCTATACGCTGGTCGGCACCGTGGTGGGGCTGCTGGGCTTCAGCGGGGTGGTCTGGCCATTGCAGGGCATAGGCCTCTTCCTGCTGGAGCTGGGCATCTCGCTGGTGCTGTTCGAGGCCGGCGCGCGCATTCCGCTGCGCTGGTTCCGCCACAACCCCATGGTGCTGGTGCAGAGCCTGGCCGAATCCGCGTTCACCTATTTCGCCGTCTATTGGGCGCTGATCTGGCTGGAGGTGCCCGCCCGCGCCGCCGGCCCGCTGGCGCTGGTGGCCATGGCCGCATCGCCCGCCGTGCTGACCCGCGTGGTCCACGACACGCGGGCGGCCGGCCCGGTCACCGACCGCGCCATCGTGCTGGCGACCCTTTCCACGCTCTATGCCCTGACCCTGGGCAGCGCCCAGGCCGAACTCATCAACCGCCCGGCCGCGCGCTTCGCCGACACCATCTATCCGGTGATGGTGGTGCTGGGCGTTTCCGTCATCGTGGGCGGCGTGCTGGCGCTGGCCCTGCGCATGGCGCTGCGCTTCATGAATCCCACCAGCGAGAACACCTCCATCCTGCTGCTCTCCCTGGTGGCCGCCGCCACCACGGTGGCCTCGTTCATGGGTGGCTCGGCCCCGCTGGCGGCGCTGCTGGCGGGCATGCTGCTCAAGCAGCTCAATCCGCGCCCCTGGGCCTGGCCGCGCCAGCTGGGCACCACCTCGTCGCTGCTGACCATGCTGATGTTCGTGCTCGTTTCCACGGTGGCCGCCCAGGCCGACTGGAGCGGGCCGGTGGCCAGCGTGGTGCTGGCGCTGATCGCCGTGCGCCTGGTGGCCAAGGCGCTGGGCGTGGCCGTGGGCAACGTGGGCAGCGGGGCCAGCTGGCGCCAGGCGCTCTGGGTCAGCTGCGCGATGACGCCGATGTCCGCCATCGCCCTGCTGATCGCCTCGCAGTTCGCCGTGGCCTCGGTCTCCACCGGGCGGCTGATCGCCAGCGTGGCACTGCCGGCCATCCTGCTGATGGAGGTGCTGGGCGCGGTGATCGCCACCGTGGCCATCTACCGCGCGGGCGAGAGCTCCAAGCCCTGGGCGCCGCTCACCCGCGCCGGCCGCAGCAACCCCACCGGAGACAACGCCCGTGAGTCTTGAAGCCTTCCACCATTCCGAGCCGCTGACGCTGGGCGTCGAGCTGGAACTGCAGCTCGTCAACACCCACGACTACGACCTGGCCCCCTACGCCGAAGACATGCTGCGCCTGATGGCCAGGCAGCCGCTGCCCGGCAGCGTGGTGCCCGAGATGACCAACAGCATGATCGAGATCTCGACCGGCATCTGCCATTCGGGCAGCGAGGTGCTGGGCCAGCTCACGCAGATCCGCGACGCGCTGGTCCGGAGCGCCGACAAGCTCAACATCGCCGTCGTGGGCGGCGGCACGCACCCTTTCCAGCAGTGGCACGAGCGCCGCATCTACGACAAGCCGCGCTTCCAGGAGCTCTCGCAGCTCTACGGCTATCTGTCCAAGCAGTTCACCATCTTCGGCCAGCACGTGCATATCGGCTGCCCGGGCGCCGACGAGGCGCTGCTGATGCTGCACCGCATGTCGCGCTACATCCCGCACTTCATCGCGCTGTCGGCTTCCAGCCCCTACGTGCAGGGACAGGACACGGCCTTCGATTCGGCACGGCTCAATTCGGTGTTCGCCTTCCCGCTCTCGGGCCGCGCGCCCATGGTGCTGACCTGGAAGGACTTCGAGACCTATTTCGGCAAGATGACCCGCACCGGCGTGGTCAAGAGCATGAAGGACTTCTACTGGGACATCCGCCCCAAGCCCGAGTTCGGCACCATCGAGATCCGCGTGTTCGACACGCCGCTCACCATCGAGCGCGCCGCTGCGCTATCGGCCTTCGTGCAGTCGCTGGGCGCCTGGTTCCTGGCCGAGCAGCCCTTCACGCCCAGCGAGGACGACTACCTGGTCTACACCTACAACCGTTTCCAGGCCTGCCGCTTCGGCATGGAGGCGGTCTATGTCGATCCCGCCACCGGCGAGCACATGCCGCTGCGCGACCACATCCTGCAGACCATCGACCACATCGCGCGCCATTCGGGCGCGCACGGCGCCTCGGGCGCGCTGCACATGCTGCACAGCGAGGCCGCGGTCGGCCAGAACGACGCGCGCTGGCTGCGCGAGCGCCAGCGCGAGGAGCAGCTGCTGGCCGAGGTCAGTCGGCAGGCCGCGCAGCGCTTCCGCGGCGCGGGGGGCTGACCGGCGGCGCTGCGGGCTGCTTCGCCGCCGGCGACAGGTGGCGGGGCGCCGCCGCCATATGCGCCGCCACCGACAGGGCGTGGACGACTTCCTGCACCGTCTTGCGCTGCGCCGGCTGCAGCGTCAGATAGCGCGCCAGCATCTCCCGGTCCTGCAGGTTGAGTTCGCCCAGCGACGGGTCGGCCTCCCGCACCAGGCTGTCGAGCGAACTGCTGCGCCCGCCGAAGCGCAGCTCGTCAGGGCTCACCTTCAACCAGTCGCTCAGCGTGCGCAGCTTGTCCTGCATGGGGATGGCCACGCCCGCCAGCCATGCACGCGCCGTGTGCGCCGTGATGCTCTTCCCCCAGTAGCGCAGATTGAACTCGTGTGCGACCACGGAAGGAGACGGGCGCACGCCAGCCCCCTCCAGCGCCAGCCGCAGCCGCGCCGCAAACGCCTTGGTCTCCTCGCCATGAACACTTTTCGCCATAGCAGTTGACCCTATGGCCTGCTCGTTGCAGATTTCACAATACTATTTACCGGTTTGGTAAAAATCGATTACCGTCGGCGATGGAGTTGATAGGCATTTGCATTGAATAAGTCTTCGGTTGATCACCCATGTCGCTGGCGTTTCTCCCTCCCATTTCCCAGCCCCTTCTCGCGGAGGGGGATGGCTCGGCGCGCAGGCCGGCAACGGTGATCGTCCACATCGCCAATCTGGATCTGCTGATGCTGGCATACGGCGCGAGCTTGAGCGCCCATGTGCAAGAGAGCGTCGCCGAACGTCTGCACGGATGCGGTTTCCCGGCGCACAGCCTGTCGGGCGAACGCGCCGTGTTCCTGATCGATCTGCCAGCGGCTTACGCATCGGCCGCCGCATTGGATTGCCTGCTCGAACGGCTGCGCGCGGAAATCGAAGGCCGGCCGATCGTGAGCGCCGGATGCCGCATCTACCTGCAGGTCGGACTCGACGTCTTCTACCGGGCGGACGACCGCGCGCCCGCCGATGTCCAGGAAGCCTTCGCCCAGGGCGGCGATGCGCCCGGCGACGATGGGCTGCCGGCGGTGGCCGTCGGCACCCTGCGCTCCGATCTGCTGCAGGCGGGCATGCTGCTCGACGCGCTGGAAGACGGTGCCCTGGCCCTGGCTTTCCAGCCCATCCTGCGCACGGATGGCGCGGTGCTCTACCACGAGGCCCTGCTGCGCCATGCGGATCCGGGCGGGCAGGGAGCCTTCAACGTGCCGCAGGCCATCATGGCGCTGGAGCGCACCGGCGGTGCCGTGCGGCTGGACCGGTGCGTGGTCTGGACCTGCGTTCAGCTGCTGCACGCGCACCCGCAGCAGCGCCTGGGCTGCAACGTCTCGGCCACGTCGCTGCGCGATGCAGCGTGGTGGCGGCTGCTGCTCGCCCATCTCGCAGCCCATCCCCTGATCGCCGGAAGGCTGGTGCTGGAGATCACCGAGACCAGCGCGGTGCCTGCATCGGCTGCCGCCTTCGCGCTGCTGGCGCGGCTGCGGGCCTGTGGAGCGAGCATCGCCATCGACGACATGGGGGCCGGCCACAGCACCCTCGAATTCCTCGCGCGCTCGCAGGCCGACGTGGTGAAGATGGACCGCAGCCTGCTGGCCCATGCCCTGCAGTCGCCCGGGCGGCCGGACATGCTGCGCGATCTCGTCGCGGCCTGCGCGGTGCTGTGCCCCTGCGTGGTGGTGGAGGGCATAGAAACCGCCGCCGAATTCGCGGCGGTGCAGCAGTCTGGGGCACGCGGGCTGCAGGGCTTCCTGATCCAGGTCCCGGAGCTGCAGCCCTCCTGGCTCAAGCCGGCGAAGGCCATCGTCGCGTGGGATGCGAGCACGGTCGCCGCCGAAGCGACGGCGACGGCAGCTGCGCTGGCGTCACGCGCTTCCGCGTGCGGACGCGGCATCGGAGTGCAGCCGCTGCTGTCCTGAGCGCAGCAGCAGCATGGTCCTCGGCTCCCCTTGAGCGACAGAAGGTCCGGTCCCCGGGGATGGGCCGCATCGGCTCGGGCTCGCTGCAGGGCTGTGGCAGGGCGGCCATCATGGAAAACGGATTCGCGGGGCGGTTCTGATTCGCCGTCGGCCTGCTGGGACGGCGTGGCCGGGGGCCGGCCCGATCGGAGGCTTCTGCGACAGCCCCCCGTGGGGACTCTCGTCCTTGCCTGCGCAGAGGCGGCCGAGGGCAAAGAGATGGTTCATGTGTGTATGCATGCAGCAGCTGAACGAAAGCTGAAAGCGGAGAAGAGACCTCGGCATGCGCGATGCCATCGCCTTGTCTCACGGCGTCCGGATCATCTGAATTCCTTCGGCGCTTATTCCGAAGCGCCGGGCTCACTTCATTTCAGAGATCCCGATGAAAGACCGACAGACTCCCGCAGATGTTCAACCCACGAGCATCGATGACTTGGCGCGCGTCAACGAAGTGCAGCGCCGCCGCCTGCTCAAGGCCTTTCTGGCCGGCTCGGCCGCCGGCATGTCCGGCCTGCTGACCGCCTGCGGTGGCGGCGCCAGCAGCGACGGCAGCAGCAGCGTCAACGGCAGTGGCGGAGCCGCCACGCCGGCGGCGCCGCCAGCGGCCCCGCAGCCGCCGGCCCCCGCGGCGGCTGCCAGCTCGGCCTTTTCGCTGATGGTGCTGCCCGACACGCAGTTCTATTCGCGCTATGCGTCCCAGAAGATGGGCACGCTCTACCAGAAGCTGTACCCGGACATCGACCCGCGCTACAACAATCCCTTCAAGGCGCAGACGCAGTGGATCGCGCAGAACGCGCAGTCGCTCAACACGGCTTTCACCATGCATCTGGGCGACGTGGTGGACCAGTCGTGGTACTTCAATTCCGAGAAGACCTCGCCCTGGTCGGCCTCCACCGACCTGGTGGGCAATGGCCAGGTCGCAGCCAACACGGTGCTGAGGGAATGGGACCTGGCCAGCCAGGCCATGCAGGTGCTGGAGCAGGCCAAGTGCCCGTATTCCATCTGCGCCGGCAACCATGACGTGGGCGCCATCGGCTCCAACATGCAATGGGGCCCGGACTGGGGCGTGGGCGTCACCGGCTTCGACAACACCGACGGCTACCAGGACGGCGGCAGCCGCCGGCAGGGCCTGTTCGAGCCCTACCTGAAGGTCTTTCCCGCCGCGCGGGCGGCGCAGCAGAGCACCTTCGGCGGGCGGCATTCCTCGGGCTTCCACGAGTTCCACGTCTTCCAGGCCGAGGGCAACAGCTGGCTGGTGCTGTCGATGTCCTGGCGCGCGTCCGACGATGCCATCGCCTGGGCCAACCAGGTGATCGGCCAGCATCCGACGCTGCCGGTGATCCTGATCAACCACCAGCTGATGGGCATCGGGCCCGACGGCACGACGGCGGTGGATACGGCCTATTCCAGCTACATGTGGGACCGGCTGATCAAGAACAACGACCAGATCTTCATGGCGGTCAACGGCCATTACCACGGCTCATGCACCACCACCAAGAAGAACGCCTTCGGCCATGACGTGCTGCTGATGGTGGTGGACTACCAGATGGCCTACATGGGCGGCAACGGCCTGATGCGCATGTACGAGTTCGATCTGACCAACAAGAAGATCGTGGCCAGCTCGTTCTCGCCGTGGGTGCCGGTCAAGCCGCAGGCGGAGCTGAACAACTTCGACATGGCCTGGCTGCCCGACGCCAACCAGAACTTCACGCTCGGCATCGACTTCGCTGCGCGCTTCGGCGGCTTCAACCCGGCCTTCGCGCTGCAGCCCGGCACGCGCACCAAGAGCCTCACGCAGCAGGCCAAGGAAACCATCCTCACCAACTTCAAGAGCCCCACCGTGGCGGCGAGCCGCCCGGCCACGGGGCCGGACGACTATCCCAAGGTGGCCGGCACGCTCGCCCACTGGCGCTTCTACAGCGCCACGGCGGCCGAGGGCGACCTGTTTCCCTACCAGGCCGGCCAGCAGATCGCCGATGCGGCCCCGGGCGGCGCCAATCCCATCGCGCTCAACACGGGCATGGGGCAGAGCGGCGACCTGGTGTGGTCCAGGAGCCGCCATCCACTGTCGTCGGCGCCGGGCAGCCTGCGCTTCCTGAACTCGACGGACGTGCGCGCCTCGTACTTCACCACGGCGCAGAACTCGGCATTGAACGCGCAGCAGTTCCTCAACGGCTACACGGTGGAGGCCTTCGTCTATATCGACCCGGCCTTCGACGCCAAGGTGAACGGCTGGATGGGCATCCTGTACCGGCTGGGCGCCCGCTCGCACCTGCCCGGCTTCGGCAGCGGCGAGGGCGACACCTCGCTGATGTTCGCCTTCTCGAACCTGATGGAGTTCCAGTGGGAGATCGTGCCGACGGACCAGGCGACCAATCTGACCTGCTGGTCGGGCAGCGTGTCGGCCGGCCAGTGGCTGCACGTGGCCGTGGTCAACGACCCTTCGGCCAGCTACGCGACCACCATGTACGTGGAAGGCGCTCCGGTGCTGCGCAACAACAGCAACATGAAGGGCGTGCAGTACGTCAACGGCCAGCAGCCCTTCGCCGTCGGTTGCGGCCAATGGGCGGACGGCATGTCCACGGGCTTCCTCGGCAGCCTGGGCGAGGTCCGCATCGTCGGTGCGCCGCTGCCGCCCAGCCAGTGGCTGACGGCCCGCGCCAGCTGAGCCCGGGGCGGGGCGGCGGCTTTCCGGCGGCCAGGCAGCGCTTATCCTCGCCCCATGGGTGAATTCGATCTGATCCGCCGCTTCTTCCAGCGGCCTGTGCGCCGCGCCGCGCTGGGCGTGGGCGACGACTGCGCGCTGCTGGCGCCCGCGCCCGGCATGCAGCTGGCCGTGTCCAGCGACATGCTGGTGGAGGGCCGCCACTTCTTTCCCGACGTGGACCCGGCGGCCCTGGGCCACAAGGCCCTGGCCGTGAACCTGAGCGATCTGGCAGCCTGCGGCGCGCGGCCCCTGGCATTCACGCTCGCGCTTTCGCTGCCGCAGGCCGATGCCGGCTGGCTGGAAGCCTTCGCCGGCGGACTGCTGGCCCTGGCCGACGCGCACGGCTGCGAGCTGGTGGGCGGCGACACCACGGGCGGGCCGCTCAACATCTGCATCACCGTGTTCGGCGAGGTGCCGGCCGGCCAGGCCCTGCTGCGCAGCGGCGCGCAGGTGGGTGACGACCTCTGGGTGAGCGGCACGCTGGGCGATGCGCGGCTGGCGCTGGAGGCGCTGCAGGGCCGCATCGCCCTGGCGCCCGATGTACTGGCCGCCGCGCGCCAGCGGCTGGAGCGGCCCACGCCGCGCGTGGCGCTGGGCCAGGCGCTGCGCGGCGTGGCCACCAGCGCCATCGACCTGAGCGACGGCCTGCTGGGCGACCTGGGCCACGTGCTGGGCGCATCGGGCGTCGGTGCCTGCGTGGAAGCCGACGCTGCCGTGCGGTTGATCGCAGCATGCGATGGCGAAGCCGGCGCCACGGCCGCCTGGGACCCAGACCTGCTGCGCCAGTGCGCGCTGGCGGGCGGCGACGACTACGAGCTGGCCTTCACCGCGCCGCCCGCGCAGCGCGGCGCCGTCGAAGCCGCCGGCCGGCAGTCGGCCACGCCGGTCGCGCGTATCGGCCGCATCGAGGCGGCCGGCAGCGGACTGCGGCTGGTCGATGGCGCGGGCCGCGAGCTGCCCGCGCAGCGCTGGGCCTCGTTCGACCATTTCGCCTGATTCCGATGCCCCGGCGCGCGCCCGCTGCGGTGCGCTTCGGATAGCATCGCGCCCCCATGCCGCAGCCGCACATCCTCGTACAGAACCTGGTCAAGACCTACCGCGTGGCCGAGCGCGCGCCCGGCCTCTGGGGAGCCGTGCGCGGCCTGGTGCAGCGCCGGCACCGCACGGTGGAGGCGCTCTCGGGCGTGTCCTTCGCGCTGGAGCGCGGCGAGCTGCTGGGCTTCGTCGGCCCCAACGGCGCGGGCAAGTCCACCACCATCAAGATCCTCGCGGGCATCCTGCGGCCCGACGGCGGCATCGTGCGCGTCGATGGGCGCGATCCCTTCGCCGACCGCGAGCGCCACGTGGCCGGCATCGGCGTGGTCTTCGGCCAGCGCAGCCAGCTCTGGTGGGACCTGCCGGTGGAAGACGGCTTCGACCTGCTGCGCGACATCTACCGCGTCGATCCCCGGCGCTTCCGCGCCACGCGCGACGAGCTGGTGGCGCTGCTGCGGCTCGAAGGCGTGCTGGCCCAGCCCGTGCGCCAGCTGTCGCTGGGCCAGCGCATGCGTGCCGAGATCGCGGCGGCGCTGCTGCACGAGCCGGCCCTCCTGTTCCTGGACGAGCCCACCATCGGGTTGGACGCGCCCTCCAAGCTCGCGGTGCGCGACTTCGTGCTGCGCGCCAACCGCGAGCGCGGCACCACCGTGCTGCTGACCACGCACGACATGCACGACATCGAGGCCCTGGCCGGCCGCGTCATCGTCATCGGCCATGGCCGCGTGCTGGCCGATGCGCCGGTCGATGCGCTGCGCGCCCAGGTGCTGGCCGAACGCCGCCTGGTGGTGGACTTCGCCGGGCCGGCGCCCGACTGCCTGGCCCTGCCCGGCGTGACGGTGCAGGAACGCGACGGCCGGCGCCTGGTGCTGGCCTTCGACCCGGCCGCCATGCCCGCGCCCGCGCTCATCGCCCAGGTGGCGGCGGCCCATGCGGTGGAGGACATCCGCCTGGAAGCGCTGCCCATCGAAGAGGTCATCACCCGCTTCTACGCCCTGCACGGAGCGAACGAATGAGTGCGGCGGCGGCGGACCGGCGGCCCGCCCGCTGGCGGCCCTATGCGGCGGCGTTCGTTTCGCGCTTCCTGCAGATGCTGCAGTACCGCACGGCCGCGCTGGCGGGCTTCGCCACGCAGTGCTGGTGGGGCGGCATCAAGGTCATGGTGCTGGCCGCGTTCTATGCGGGCGCTTCGGGCAGCACGGGCGGGGCGGCGGCCATGCCGCTGGTCCAGGCCATCACCTACACCTGGATCGCCCAGGGCCTGCTGGCGCTGCTGCCTTGGGGCGGCGACCCCGAGGTGGCGCAGGCCGTGCGCACCGGCGCGGTCGCCTACGACCGGCTGCGGCCGGTGGACGCCTACGGCTTCTGGTTCGCGCGCACGGCCGGCTGGATCGCCGCGCGCGCCCTGCCGCGCCTCGCGCTGATGCTGGGCTTCGCCGCCATCGTCCTGCCGCTGGCAGGCCATGCGGACTGGGGCTGGCAGCCGCCGGCCGGGCCGCGGGCGGCGGTGTTCTTCGCCGCATCGCTGCTGCTGGCCGTGCTGCTGTCCGCCGCGCTGGTGATGCTGATCAACGTGGCCGCCACGGCGGCGCTGGACGCGCGCGGCATCAACGCCTTCGCCGTGCCGGCGGTGGTGGTGCTGTCGGGCAACCTGCTGCCGCTCTCGCTCATGCCCGATGCCTGGCAGGCCGCGCTGCTGGCGCAGCCGCTGGCCGGGCTAATGGATATTCCGGTGCGCCTCTATTTCGGCCGGCTGGCCGGCTGGGACGCGGCGGGTGGGCTGGCGCTGCAGGCCTTCTGGGTGCTGGCGCTGGTGGCCCTGGGCCGCTGGGCGCTGGCGCGCACGCTGGCGCGGCTCGACATCCAGGGAGGCTGAGCGCATGGGTTCCTTCGCGCTGTTCCTGCGCTTCGCCGGCGCCTCGCTGTCGGGGCAGATGCGCTATCCGGGCTCGGCCCTGCTGCTGACCCTGGGGCAGTTCCTGGTCACCGGCATCGAGGTGATCGCCGTCTGGGCGCTGTTCGACCGCTTCGGTGCGGTGCAGGGCTGGAGCCTGGGAGAGGTCGCGCTGTTCTACGGCCTGGTCAACGCCATGTTCGGCATCGCCGACGGCCTGGGCCGGGGCTTCGACGTGCTGGGCACCGAGCTGCTGCGCACCGGCGCCTTCGACCGCCTGCTGCTGCGCCCGCGCCCGCTGGCGCTGCAGCTGATGGGCCAGGACGTGCGCTTCAGCCGGCTGGGACGGCTGGCGCAGGCGGCCCTGGTGATCGCCTTCGCCACCGCGCAGGCCGGCATCGCCTGGACGCCTGCGCAGATCGCGCTGGCGCTCTTCGCGCTGGCCGGCGGCGTGGCGCTGTTCCTGGGCATCCTGGTGCTGCAGGGCGCGCTGGCCTTCTGGACGGTGGAGAGCCTGGAGATCGCCAACGTCTTCACCTACGGCGGCGTGGAGGCCGGCCAGTACCCGCTGGCCATCTACGCGCGCTGGTTCCGGCGGCTGCTGACCTTCGCCGTGCCGCTGGCGGCGGTCAGCTACTACCCGGCCCTGGCCATCCTGCAGCGCGCCGATCCGCTGGGCGCCCCGGGCTGGGTGGGCTGGGTGTCGCCGCTGGCGGGCTTCGCGTTCCTGGCGCTGGCCTTCGTGGCGTGGGGCGCCGGGCTGCGGCGGCACGCGTCCACCGGCAGCTGAGAGATCGCCTCAGCGCGCCGGCCCGGTGGGCGCGGCGCCTTCGCCCTCCTGCAGTTCCTCGTTCAGGATGCGGCGGATCTCCAGGATCGCGCGGGGATGCTCCTGCACGCTGTGGGCCGAGGGCAGCACCAGTTCCGAAGCGGCGCTCGGCAGGTGCGCGCTGGCATAGGGAACGATGCCGTCGGACGACTCCGCCAGCGGCACGTCCGGCGTGTCGTCGCCGATGATGGAGTGGTAGCGCACGCCGGGGTCTATCGGCAGGTCGGCCGTCCAGCGGATGTAGTCGTCGCGGTCGCTCAGGTTGTCGATGCTGTTGGGAATGCCGATGGGCGCCGCGGCCCCGGTGTCGGCCGACACGGCGCGCGGCCGCAGCCGGCCCATCACGCGCGTGGCGTCGCCCAGCTGCCGCACCATGCCGATGGGCAGGCTGATGAGGTTGGCCGCCCAGCGCGCCAGCCGGTGGTTGGCGAAGGGCGTGCCCCGGTGCGGAGCGGCGATGAAGATGGCCTCGCTCACCTGCGGCAGCGGCGAAAAGCGCAGGTAGCGGTCCAGCGCCTGGCGCGTGCCGGGTACGTCCGGCGCGCCTTCCGCGCCCGGCTCCTGCGGCGCATCGTCCGGCAGCTCGTAGCGGGCCTGCAGCGCATTCCACAGCCGGTCGCCCGAAGACGACACCAGCAGCCGTGCCAGCACGCCGCCCATGCTGTGCCCGATCAGCGTGACGTGCTGCGAGGCGCGCGCCGTGCCCTCCGGGTCGAAGTGGCGCAGCGTGGCCTCGATGGCCGTGGCGATGGTGTCGCGGTTCACCGCCAGCGGCGCATTGGTGGGGTAGTACACCTGCCAGATCTGGTAGTTGCGGCGCAGGGCCTCGTCGCCCAGCACCTCGTTGGCCACGTTGATCCAGGCCTCGGGGCTGCTGGCCAGGCCGTGCAGCATGATGACGATGCGCCGGCCGGGGTCGTAGGGCTGCATCAGGTGGATGCGCGGGCGGTCGATGCCGCCGGAGAGGCCCAGCAGCGTGTCCAGCGCCTGGGTGGCGAAGCCCGAGCGCGCCAGCCACAGCCCGTAGCCCGCGCTGAAGTTGGCGGCCAGCGGCACCGTGTGGCGGGCGATGCGTTCGGACGCGGTGCGGTAGGGGTCGCGCAGCAGCACGCGGATGCGGCGGGTGGCCAGCACCTCGCGCTGGGTCCTGCCCTCGAAGACCATCACCGCCGTGGCGGGCGGGTAGGGCATCGTGCGGAAGGGCTGCTGCTGCTGATCGGCCTGCGGCGCGAGCCCCAGCACCAGCTCGGCGCCGAAGCCGTCGCGCCGGTAGACGTTGCGCAGGCCCGAAAAGCGCATCGACGCGGCGGGAATCACCTCGCGCACGCGGCCGGGCTCCAGTCCCGCGCTCCGCAGCGAGGAAAAGTCCAGCTGCCAGGGCCCCACGGTGGCGACCTGCGCGGCCTCCTCGCGGCTGCGCTCGGGGTTGTCGGGCGAAGCGTGCGCCTTGAACAGTGCCGAGAGCGCCTCCTGCACGGCGTAGTTGTAGTAGTCGCGCACCTGCGACTGGCGGTCCTCGAAGGCCCGTTCGCTGGGCGCGCGTGCCGTGAAGAACAGATAGGCGTAGGCGTGGCGCGCAGCCTCCAGCCACAGGTTCACCTGCTCGTCCAGCGCGGGTGCCTCGGCCGCCGGGGCGCGGGCGCCGGCCTGGGCGGCGTCCAGCCAGACTTCGGCCAGCGTGGCCAGGCGCTGCTCTTCGGTCAGGCCGGTGGATTCGCTCAGGCTGCGGCGGCAGGCGGGTGCGTCGCGCTCGCACTGCTTCTCGTCCAGGCCCAGCACGCGCAGCACCTCGGCCGAGGCCGGGCTGAGCGAGCCGGTGGTCAGCACGTCGCCGCGCCGCTGGCGCAGGTAGTCGGCCGTGGAGATCGAGTCCACCTGCACGCCCGCGCAGCCGGCCAGCAGCGCGGCCAGGCAGGCGAGCACGCCCCGGTGCAACAGCCAGCGCCACGGGCCCCAGGGCGGCAGCGGGCGATGCAGGGGCGTCGGGAAGGGGGCGGGAAGGGCCATGGCGAGCGATTGTGCCGTCCGCCGCTGCTAGCATTGCCGCGCCGCAGTCCCCGCCCTGTTCCTGCCCCGGTCTCTCGGCTTTCGCGCCCGGGGCCTGCCGGCCATCGATCGCTCCATGACGCCACCGCCCATTCCTGCCGCTCCTCCTCCTTCTTCCGCCGCCGTTTCGCCCCAGGCGCTGCGCCGCTTCCTGCTGTCGCACCCAGCGCACTTCATCGCCCTGGGCTGCGGCAGCGGGCTGTCGCGCGTGGCGCCGGGCACCGTGGGCACGGCCTGGGGCTGGCTGGCCTATCTGGTGCTGCAGGCCTGGCTGCAGCCGGCGGCCATCGGGCTGGTGATCGCCGCATCGCTGGTGGTGGGCTGGTGGGCCTGCACGGTGTCGGCCCGGCACCTGGGCATCGCGGACCCGGGCTGCATCGTGTGGGACGAGATCGTCGCCATCTGGCTGGTGCTCTGGCTGGCCATGCCCATGGGGTTCTGGGGCCAGCTGGCGGCCTTCGCGCTGTTCCGCTTTTTCGATGCCGCCAAGCCCGGCCCGGTGCGCTGGGCCGACGGCTGCTTCAAGGGCTTCGGCTGGCGCGGGGGCTTCGGCATCCTCTTCGACGACCTGGTGGCGGCGTTCTGCACGCTGCTGGTCTTCGCGCTCTGGAGGTGGTTCTGGTGACCAGGGCCGGCAAGATGCTATCGAATGATGAGCGCAATGCGGCCGCATTGCTTGGGCTGCAGGCCGATTGGCCCCATATCGCCGGCCTGCTGGCCGCGCGCGGCTGGATGCTGGCCACGGCCGAGAGCTGCACGGGCGGCCTGATCGCCGCCGCCTGCACCGACCTGGCCGGCTCCAGCGCCTGGTTCGAGCGCGGCTTCGTCACTTATTCCAACGCCGCCAAATCCGGGATGCTGGGCGTGCCGGCCGAACTCATCGCCGCCCACGGCGCGGTCAGCGAGCCCGTGGCCCGCGCCATGGCCGAAGGGGCGGTGGCGCATTCGGCCGCGCAGGTGGCGGTGGCCGTCACCGGCGTGGCAGGCCCGTCGGGCGGCAGCGCCGACAAGCCCGTGGGCACGGTGTGGTTCGGCTGGCGCGTGGGCGGGCAGACCTTCGCCGAACGCTGCCGTTTCGACGGCGACCGGGCCGCCGTGCGCGCGCAGACCGTGGCGCATGCGGGGCACCGGCTGGCGGAGCTGCTGCAGGCGGGCTGAAGCGTCCGGAAGCGGCTTCTGGGAAGGTCCTGGTTCCGGACCGCCCGCTTTTAAACGGACCGGCCTCGGGCAGGCCCTGGAATCCGCATGGAAACAAAATGGAAGCCGTGCAGAAAGATAGATAGCTATCTAAAATAAAAGCCATGGCCCATCCAACGTCCACACCGCCTTCCGCCTCCGCCTCTGCCATCGACCCGTACGAGCTGCGGTCGCTGACCTTCTCGCTCGGCGTGCTGCAGCGCGCCTACCGGGCCGCGGCCGACCGGACGGTGGCGCACCTGGGCGTGTCGCAGGCGGCGGGCTGGGCGCTGCTGACCATCGGCCGGCAGGGGGAGGGCGCCCGCCAGGGCGTGATCGCAGACCTGCTGGGCATCGAGGGTCCGACGCTGATCCGCACGCTCGACCAACTGGTGGGCGCCGGCCTGGTGGAGCGCCGTGACGACCCGGCCGACCGCCGGGCCAAGACCCTGCACCTGACCGCGGCCGGCGCCGCCATCCAGGCCGGCATCGAGGACGCGCTGGCCGGCCTGCGCGCCGAGCTGTTCCAGGACATTCCGGCCGAGGACGTGCGTGCCTGCCTGCGCGTGTTCTCGGCGCTCTGCAGCCGCCTGGGCAAGGGCGAGCGCGGCGGCGCGGCCGGGGGCCAGTGAGATGAAACCACCCCGTTTGAACTTCCTCACTGCGTGTGGAAGTTCCATCCCCCTCAAGGGGCGCACCCGGCGGCCGGGCCAAGCCCGTTCCGCGGGTGCCTTGGCATGGCCTGCTCCGCGGCCCTTCGATCACAACAGCGGCGCCGGCTTCATGCCCTGCGGGTGGCGAGCCAGCGCTATGGATCACTGACATGACGCTGCCCCGCTTCAGCGCGGCCGAGATGGTCTTTTCCGCCAAGTGCTTCGCCGCCGCCATGCTGGCGATGGCCGTGGCCAGCTTCGCCGGACTGCCGCGGCCGTTCTGGGCGCTGATGACGGCCTACATCGTCGCCAACCCGCTGGCCGGCGCCGTGCGTTCCAAGGCCGTCTTCCGGCTGGCCGGCACGCTGCTGGGCTGCGCCGCGGCGCTGCTGCTGGTGCCGGCGCTGGTCGATGTGCCCGAATTGCTGACGCTGGCCCTGGCGCTGTGGGTGGCGCTGTGCCTGTTCGTGTCGCTGCTGGACCGCACGCCGCGGTCCTACCTGTTCATGCTGGCCGGCTACTCCGCCGCGCTCATCGGCTTTCCGGCCGTGGGTGCGCCGCTGGGCATCTTCGGGACCGCGTCCGCGCGGGTGGAAGAGATCGCCATCGGCATCGTCTGCGGCACGCTGGTCCACAGCCTGGTGCTGCCCGTGAGCCTGGGGCCCACGCTGGTCGGCCTGATGGACCGGACCCTCTCCGACGCCGGCGCCTGGCTGCGCGGCATGGTGCAGCCCGCCGCCGCCACGGCGGACGGCGCGGCCGGCCGGCAGGCCGCGCGCCGCAAGCTGGCCGGCGACATTTCGCAGCTGCGGGTGATGGCCACGCACGTGCCCTTCGACACCAGCCACCTGCAATGGACCGCCTCGGCCATCCGCGCGCTGCAGCACGAGGTGGCAGCGCTCACGCCCTTCGCCTCGGCGGTGGACGACCGGCTGCAGGCCCTGCGCGACGCCGAAGGCCGGTTGCCGGCCGACGTCGAGCAGGCCGTGGGCCGCGTGCTGGCGCGCCTGGCGGACAGCGGCCGTGCGGCGCCGGGCGCGCCAGCCGCGCCCCTGGCCGATGCCGACCTGGCCGGCCTGCGCGCCGCCGCCCGTGCGGTGGCCGACGCGCCGCCGCCGCAGGCCGATGCCTGGACCCGCGCGCTGCGCATCGGCCTGGCCGTGCGGCTGGAGGAACTGATCGACGCCTGGCATGCCTGCGTGCAACTGCGCCAGCGCATCGACGCCGGCCTGGCGGGCCGCCCCGCGGAGCTGCCCGCCGACGGCCCTGCCGCGCCCGCAGCCCGCGACGTGCTGCACCGCGACGTCGGCATGGCAGCCTGGTCGGCCCTGGCCGCGGCGCTGGCCATCTGCCTGTGCTCCGCCTTCTGGATCCTCACCGGCTGGCCCGGTGGTGCGGCCATGGCCATGATGGCGGCGATCTTCTGTTCCTTCTTCGCGGGCATGGACGACCCGGCGCCCTCGATCTACAGCTTCCTGAAGGCGCTGCTGATGTCGCTGCCGCTCGGCGCTCTCTATGTGCTGGTGCTGATGCCGCTGGTGGTGGACCTGCCCACGCTGGCGCTGGTGTGCGCGCCGGCCTTCCTGGTGCTGGGCTGCTACCTGGCGCGGCCCGCCACCTTCATGAAGGCCATGGCGCTGCTGCTGTCGGGCGTGATCGGCACGCTGTCGCTGTACGACACCGGCCAGGCCGATTTCGCCGGCTTCGCCAACGCCATGGTCGGCCAGGTGCTGGGCGTGGCCGCGGCGGCGGTGGTGACGGCGCTGGTGCGCTCGGTCAGCGCCGATTGGGGTGCCCGCCGCATCCAGCGCACGACCTGGCGCGAGCTGGGCCGGCCGCTGCGCCAGGCCGATGCGGCCCAGGCCCGCCTGCATGCGGCGCGGGTGCTGGACCGCATCGGCCTGCTGGCCCCGCGCATCGCGCAGGCCGGCGGCACCGTGGACGGCGTGAACGCCGACGACGCGCTGGTGGACCTGCGCATCGGCACCGACCTGCATGCGCTGCACCGCGATTCGGCGCTGCTGCCCGGCGGCCTGGGGCCGGACATCCTGGCGCGCGTGGCGCGGCTGTTCCGCGAGCATCCGGCGCAGCTCACCACCGGCCAGGCCGCGCAGGCGCAGCCGGCGCTGGCCGAGCGCATCGACGAGGCGCTGCGGGCGCTGCTGCCCGGCGGCGCGGCGGCCGACGCCGGCCCGGGCCCCGCTGCCGATGCCGATGCCGATGCCGACCGCCGCCGCACCCTGGCCGCCCTGGTCGGCCTGCGCCGCAATCTCTATCCCGCGCGGCCCTGGCCGGCCGCGCCCACCGCCACCCAGGAGGCCCTCGCATGACCGGTGAAGCCACGTTCTATGGCGTCTACATCCCCTGGCTGCTGGTGCTGGCCCTGGTGGCCTGGGGACTGTGCTGGGGCGCGCGCCGCCTGCTGGGCAGCCTGGGGGTGTACCGCTGGGTCTGGCATGCGGCCCTGTTCGACACGGCGCTCTATGTGCTCATTCTTTTTGTGCTGACGCGGCTGACCGCGCCGGGAGGATTCTTCTCATGACTTCGACGATGACGACGACACGCGCCCGCGCCTTCGCGGCGCAGCTGGCCCGGGTGGCGATCACCCTGGGCGTGGTGGCGCTGGCGGCCTGGGCCGGCCTGCGCCTGTGGGACCACTACGAACTCGCGCCCTGGACCCGCGACGGCCGCGTGCGCGCCAACGTCGTGCAGGTGGCGCCCGATGTCTCGGGCTTGGTGAGCGCCGTGCAGGTGCAGGACAACCAGCCGGTGAAGGCCGGCCAGGTGCTGTTCGAGATCGACCCGGCCCGCTTCGCGCTGGCCGTGGCGCAGGCCCGCGCGGGCGTGCAGTCGGCCCAGGCCAGCCTGTCGCAGGCCCGCCGCGAGGACGCCCGCAACACCAGCCTGTCGGACCTGGTGCCGCGCGAGGCCCGCGAGCAGACCCGGGCGCGGGTCGAGGCCGCCGCCGCCGCCATGGCCCGCGCCGAGGTCGAGCTGCGCACGGCAGAACTGAACCTGCAGCGCGCCACCGTGCGCGCGCCCGTGGACGGCTGGGTCACCAACCTGGACCTGCGCACCGGCGCCTATGCCGCCGCGGGCCGTGGCGCCATGGCCATCGTGGACCGCGGCTCTTTCTACGTCGAAGGCTATTTCGAGGAGACCAAGCTCGCGCGCATCCACCCGGGCGATGCCGTGCGCGTGACGCCCATGGGCAGCCGCCAGCCGCTGGCCGGCACGGTGCAGAGCATCGCCGCGGGCATCGCCGACCGCGACCGTTCCACCGGCGCCAACCTGCTGCCCAGCGTCAACCCGACCTTCAACTGGGTGCGGCTGGCGCAGCGCGTGCCGGTGCGGGTGCAGCTGGATGCCCAGCCGGGCGCGGCGGGCCTGGTGGCGGGCCAGACGGTGCTGGTGGAAGTGGTGGCGCAAGGCAAGGGAGGCAGGGCATGACGCATCGCCCTTTCCATAGCCGTGCCACGGCCTTCGCCCGCCGCGCGCCGGCCCTGCTGGCGTCCTTGCTGCTGGCCGGCTGCGGCAGCATGGCCGTAGGCCCCGACTACCAGCTGCCGTCCGAGGCCGTCGCGCGCGACGCCGCTGCTGCCCGGCCCTTCCAGGAAGCGCAGGCCCCTGGCGCCGCGGCGGCCATCGCGGCCGACCCGCTGCCGCCGCGCTGGTGGCACTTGTTCCGCGACCCCACGCTCGACGCCCTGGTGCAGCAGGCGCTGGCGCGCAACACCGACCTGCGCGTGGCCGCCGCCGCCCTGGAGCGGCAGAACGCCGCCCTGGCCCAGGTGCGCGCCGAGGAACGGCCCCAGCTGTCGCTGTCCGGCGGCCCCGCGTTCGGCCATGTGTCCGGCCTGTCGGAACTGGCGCCGGGCGTCAGCCCGCCCGACCAGTTCGCCTACAGCCTGGGGGTGGGGCTGTCGTACCAGGTGGATGTGGTGGGCGAACTGCGGCGTGCGGCCGAGGCGGCGCAGGCCGACTCCGCCGCCGCGCAGGCCGGCCTGGACCTGGCGCGCGTGAACGTCGCCGCCGGCACGGCCCGCGCCTATGCCACGGCCTGCGCCACGGGTGCGCAGCTGCGCGTGGCCGAATCGTCCGTCGCCTTGCAGAAGGAACAGGTGGACGTGGTGCGGCGCCTGCGCGATGCCGGCCGGGCCGGCGCCACCGACTTCGCGCGTGCCCAGTCGCTGCTGGCGCAGCTGGAGGCCGCGCCACCGGCGCTGCGCGCGCAGCGGCAGGCCGCGCTGTACCAGCTCGCGACCTGGCTGGGCCGCACGCCCGGCGACCTGCCTGCCGCCGTCCAGCAATGCGCGACCGTGCCCCAGGTCGCCGGCGCGCTGCCGGTGGGCGATGGCGCCGCGCTGCTGCGGCGCCGGCCCGATCTGCGCCGCGCCGAACGCCAGCTGGCCGCTGCCACGGCGCGCATCGGCGTCGCGACGGCGCAGCTCTATCCCAAGGTGTCGCTCGGCCTGTCGGCCACCTCGGCCGGGCCGGCGCGCGATTTCCTGGGCAGCGATGCCTTCGCCTGGAACCTCGGTCCGCTGATCCGCTGGACCGTGCCCAACACGGGCGCCGTGCGGGCCCGCATCGCCGGGGCCGAGGCAACGGCCCGGGGCGCGCTGGCCAGCTTCGACGGCACCGTGCTGCAGGCGCTGCGCGAGACGGAGACCGCCTTGTCCACCTACCGGCAGGAGCTGGTCACGGTGGCGGCCCTGACGCGTGCCCGCGACCAGAGCGCCGAGGTCGCGCAGCAGGCCCGGCGCCTCTACCTGGGTGGGCGCAGTTCCTACCTCGAGACGCTGGATGCCCAGCGCTCGCTGGCATCGGCCGAAGCCAGCCTGGCCGCGGCGCAGACGCGCGTGGCGCAGGAACAGGTGGCGGTCTTCATGGCCCTGGGCGGCGGCTGGGAAGCGCCGGAAGGCGCTGGCGCCGCCGCCTCGCTCAACGGTGCAGGCTGAGGTTGAGCTGATCGATGGCCGGCGCCCATTCGGCGTCGGCCTTGATCTGTTCTTCCAGGAAGCGGGCCTGGGCCGGCGTCCAGAAGGGCGCCTGGTGCAGTGGCAGCTGTTCCGGCAGCGGGCGGTGGCGGGAGATGAAAGCCTGCACGGCTTCTTCGTCGTGGTCCAGTCCCAGCTGGGCGAAGAGGTCGTGCATCGTGGGCATGTCGGTCAGCATGGCGTTGATCGTTCAAGAAGTGGCGATGCGCCGATGGTCGCCATGCCAGCGGGCCCTTGTCTGTAGGAGCGCGTGCCCTGCGAAAGCAGACAGCGGGGGCCGCTGGCCCCAGCTGGCACCCGTTGGCAACGGGGCCCCGAGCGTGCCTGCAAGGCGCACGAGCCGCTGGCCGGGGCGCCCATGTCAGGCGCCAGGGCCGCCGCGCCCGGCGAGCGCATCGGCCACCATGTCCTGTGAGCCGCCCTGCGGTTCAGCGCCCGAATTCGTCGCCCAGCTCCCGGGCCCGGTCCCGCGCCGCCTGCAGCGCGCGCGCGAAGCTGTCGGCCATGCCGCTCTGCTCCATGGACGTGATGGCGGCATAGGTCGTGCCGCCCTTGGAGGTGACGCGCTGGCGCAGCACGGCGGGCGATTCGTCGGAACGGTGCGCCAGTTCCGATGCGCCCGTGAAGGTCGCCACGGCCAGGCGGTGCGCCTGCTCGGCCGACAGGCCCATGTCCACGCCGGCTTTCGTCATCGCTTCGAGGAAGAAGAACACATAGGCCGGGCCGGAGCCGGAGAGGGCGGTGACGGCGTCCAGCTGCGCTTCCTGCTCCACCCACAGCAGCTCGCCGGTGCTGGAGAGCGTCGATTCCACCAGCGCGCGGTCGTCCGCGGTGATGGCCGCACGGGCGAAGAGGGCGGTCATGCCGCGCCCGATCAGCGCGGGCGTGTTGGGCATGGTGCGCACGATGCGTTCGCTGTCCAGCCAGGCGGCGATGCTGTCCGAGCGGATGCCGGCCGCCACGCTCAGGTGGACGGCGCCGGGCGCGGTATGGGCGCGCACGCCGGCGGCGGCTTCCTTGAAGATCTGCGGCTTGACGGCCCAGACCACCAGCGCGGCGCGCTGCAGCGCAGGGCCGGCGGCTTCCTGCGCGGCCACGCCGTGCTGCCGCAGCAGGGCGGCGCGGGCCTCGGCCCAGGGTTCCACCACCTCGATGCGGCTGGCCGGCACGCCCTGGCGGATCAGCCCGCCGATGATGGCGCTGGCCATGTTGCCGCCGCCGATGAAGGCGATGGCGGGCTGCGAGGAGGTGGAGGCTTGGGCGAAGGCGTCGGTCATGGTGCGGTCGTTGCAGGCGAGTGGAAAAGGCTGCGCCGGATGGTAGCGCCTGGCCACCTGCGGCCGGCGCTCAATCCAGCGTGGCCTGCCTGACCGCATGCTCCCACTGCGCCATCAGCTCCTGCGCACGCGCCGGGGCCAGCGTGGGAATGAAGCGGCGCTCGGCGCGCCAGAGCGCGGAGAGGTCGCCCGTGCCGCCGTACACGCCGCTGGACAGGCCGGCCAGGTAGGCCGCGCCCAGGGCGGTGGTTTCCACCACGGCGGGCCGCACCACCGGAATGCCCAGCAGGTCGGCCTGGAACTGCATCAGCAGGTCGTTCACGCAGGCGCCGCCGTCCACGCGCAGCTCGCTCACCGGGGCGCCGCCTGCGGCCACGGCGTCGCGGCTCATGGCCTGCAGCAGCGCGGCGCTCTGGTAGGCGATGCTTTCCAGCGAGGCGCGGGCGATGTGCGCCAGCGTGGTGCCGCGCGTCAGGCCGGTGATGGTACCGCGCGCCTCGGGCTTCCAGTAGGGCGCGCCCAGGCCGGTAAAGGCCGGCACCATCATCACGCCGCCGGAGTCGGGCACGCTTTCGGCCAGCGACTGCACCTCGCTGCTCGAGGAGATGGCGTGCAGCCCGTCGCGCAGCCACTGCACGACGGCGCCACCCACGAAGACGCTGCCTTCCATGGCGTATTCGGGCCGTTCGCCGGGCTGGGCGGCGGCGGTGGTGATGAGCCCGTTGGCCGAGGCCTGGAAGCGGTCGCCCGTGTGCATCAGCAGGAAGCAGCCGGTGCCGTAGGTGTTCTTGGCCATGCCGGCGGAAAAGCAGGCCTGGCCGAAGAGGGCGCTCTGCTGGTCGCCCGCCACGCCGCCCACGCGCACGGCATGGCCCAGCAGGTCGGGCGCCACGTCGCAGAAGTGGCTGGCCGAGGGCTGCACCGCGGGCATCAGAGCGCGCGGTATGCGCAGCAGCGCCAGCAGCTCGTCGTCCCACTGGTTGGTGTGGATGTTGAAGAGCATGGTGCGCGCCGCATTGGTCACGTCGGTCACATGCACCTGGCCGTGGGTGAGCTGCCAGATCAGCCAGCTGTCCACCGTGCCGAAGGCGAGTTCGCCGCGCTCGGCCTGCTCGCGTGCGCCGGGCACGTGGTCCAGCAGCCATTGCAGCTTGGTGCCCGAGAAATAGGCGTCCACGCGCAGGCCGGTCTTGGCATGGATGGCGGCCTCGTGGCCGTCCGCGCGCAGCTGGGCGCAGGCGGGCTCGGCGCGGCGGTCCTGCCAGACGATGGCGTGGTGCACGGGCTGGCCGGTGCGGCGGTTCCAGAGCACGGTGGTCTCGCGCTGGTTGGTGATGCCCACGGCGCGCAGCTCGCGGGCATGGATGCCGGCATCGGCCAGCGCCTGCCGGGCCGTGGCCAGCTGGGTGCGCCAGATCTCGCGCGGGTCGTGCTCCACCCAGCCGGGCTGGGGGTAGATCTGCGGCAGCTCCTGCTGCGCCTGCGCCACGACGTGGCCGTGCTCGTCGAAGACGATGCTGCGGGAGCTGGAGGTGCCTTGGTCGAGTGCGAGCAGATAGGTCATGGTGAGACAGCGATAGGTTGGTGTCGTACGGCCAGCAGAGGTTGCCGATCTTTGGGCAGGCGCGGCCTAGGCCAGCAACCGCCGCGCAAGGGCCGCCCCGCCGCGCCGGCGGTGTCCCCCTTCCCGCGGGGCGCAGCCCGGCGAGAGAAGGGGGAGGGCGCGCAGCGCCTCAGGGGGATGTACTGTTTCCACATGCAATCGTGCAGTCCACGCCCGCATCGCGCAGCAGCGCGGGGAAGGGCTCGGGCGGCGGGGCGTCGGTGAACAGGCGGTGGATCTGCGCCAGCGTGGCGGCCTGCACCATGGCGGCTCGGCTGAACTTGCTGTGGTCGGCGGCCAGCCAGACCTCGCGGGCCTGGGCGATGATGGTCTGCGCCACCTTCACCTCGCGGTAGTCGAAGTCGCGCAGCGTGCCGTCTTCCTCGATGCCGGAGATGCCGATGAGCGCGATGTCCACCTTGAACTGGCGGATGAAGTCCACCGCCGCCTCGCCCACGATGCCCCGGTCGCGCGAGCGCACCACGCCGCCGGCCACGATGACCTCGAATTCGGGGTTGCCGCTCAGGATGGCGGCCACGTTCAGGTTGTTGGTGATGACGCGCAGTCCCCGGTGCTGCAGCAGCGCGCGGGCGATGGCCTCGGTGGTGGTGCCGATGTTCAGGATCAGCGAACAGTCGTTGGGCACCTGGCTGGCCACGGCGTGCGCGATGCGGACCTTGCCGTCGGCATGCAGGGTCTCGCGCTGGGTGTGGGCGATGTTCTCGACGGTGGACATGGGCACCCGCACGCCGCCGTGGAAGCGCCGCACCAGGCCCAGCTCGGCCAGCCGCTGCACGTCACGCCGCACGGTCTGCAGCGTCACGCCCAGGGTTTCGGCCAGGCCTTCGACGGTGGCCGACTGGCGCGCCCGCACTTCTTCGAGCAGGCGTAGCTGGCGGGGGTTGGTGTTCACGGTGTGGGGCACGGCGTCAGTGCGCGGATGTGTGAATGCAAGAAAAAAGAAAGCGGGCAGTAAGAGGGTGGGCCGAGGATAAGCAATGCCCGCCAGGCTCCTGGAAGCCGGCGGTGACCCGACTCTAAAGCGAACGAAAACGAATCGATTCAGGGTAAACCTTGATTCGATACGATCAAAAAAGAACAAGAATGAACGAAATCGAACAACAAGACCGGGCCGCGTGCGCTGAGATTCCTGCGCCGACGCGGCCCTCGCACACAAGAAGGGTCGCTGCATGCAGCTGGCACTGGAGAACATCAGCAAGAAGGTGGGCGCGCAGACCTGGCTGTACGACATGGACCTGGCGCTGCACAGCGGCGCGGTCACGGTACTGCTGGGCGCGACGCAGGCGGGCAAGACCAGCCTGATGCGCATCATGGCGGGGCTCGATACGCCCACGGCCGGGCGTGTGCTCGTGGACGGCGCCGACGTCACCGGCATGCCCGTGCGCGAGCGCAACGTGGCCATGGTCTACCAGCAGTTCATCAACTACCCCTCCATGACGGTGGCGGCCAACATCGCCTCGCCCCTGAAGCTGCGCGGCGAGACGCGCGCGGACATCGACGCCCGCGTGCGCGAGCTGGCCCAGCGCCTGCACATCGACATGTTCCTCGAGCGCCTGCCCGCCGAGCTCTCCGGCGGCCAGCAGCAGCGCGTGGCCCTGGCGCGGGCGCTCGCCAAGGGCGCGCCGCTCATGCTGCTGGACGAGCCCCTGGTCAACCTCGACTACAAGCTGCGCGAAGAGCTGCGCGAAGAACTCTCGCAGCTCTTCGCCGCCGGCCGGTCCACCGTCGTCTATGCCACCACCGAGCCGGCCGAGGCGCTGCTGCTGGGTGGCTACACCGCCGTGCTGGATGAAGGCCGCCTGCTGCAGTACGGCCCCACGGCCGAGGTCTTCCACCACCCCTGCTCGCTGGACGTGGCCCGCGCCTTCAGCGACCCGCCCATGAACCTGCTGCCCGCGCAGGCCGGCGAGGGCGGCGTGCAGCTGCAGGGCGCAGCCGGGCAGGCCGGCCCGCTGCTGGCCGTGCCGCGGCCGCAGACCCTGCCCGCCGGGGGGCTGACCGTCGGCGTGCGCGCCAGCGCCCTGCGCGTGCAGGCCCGCGCGGGCGACCTCAGCCTGCCCGGCACCGTGGAGCTGGCCGAGATCTCCGGCTCCGACACCTTCGTGCACGTCACCACCGCCGTGGGCAGCCTGGTGGCCCAGCTCACGGGCGTGCACCACTTCGAACTCGCCGCGCCCCTGGCGCTGCACCTGGACCCCGAGCAGGTCCATGTCTTCGGCGCGGACGGCCTGCTGGCCCGCTCGCCCGAGCGCCGGGGAGGGCGCTGAGATGGCACGCATCAGCCTGGACCTGGCGCACTCGTACAAGCCCAACCCCCAGCAGGACAGCGACTACGCGCTGCTGCCGCTCAGCATGGAGTTCGAGGACGGCGGCGCCTACGCCCTGCTGGGCCCCTCGGGCTGCGGCAAGACCACCATGCTCAACATCATGTCGGGCCTGCTCGTGCCCTCGCACGGCCGGGTGCTGTTCGACGGGCGCGACGTCACCCGCGCCAGCCCCCAGGAGCGCAACATCGCCCAGGTGTTCCAGTTCCCGGTCATCTACGACACCATGACCGTGGCCCAGAACCTGGCCTTCCCGCTCAAGAACCGCAAGGTGCCCGAGGCGCGCATCCGCCAGCGCGTGGGCCAGATCGCCGAGATGCTGGAGATGAGCCACCAGCTGGACATGCGCGCGGCCGGCCTCTCGGCCGACCAGAAGCAGAAGATCTCGCTGGGCCGGGGCCTGGTGCGCGAGGACGTGGCCGCCGTGCTCTTCGACGAGCCGCTCACCGTGATCGACCCGCACCTGAAGTGGCAGCTGCGCCGCAAGCTCAAGCAGATCCACCACGAGCTCAAGCTCACCCTGATCTACGTCACCCACGACCAGGTGGAGGCGCTCACCTTCGCCGACCGGGTGGTGGTGATGACCCGCGGGCGCGCCGTGCAGGTGGGCACGGCGGCCGAGCTCTTCGAGCGGCCCGCGCACGTCTTCGTGGGCCACTTCATCGGCTCGCCCGGCATGAACTTCCTGCCCGCGCAGATGGCGGGCGGCCAGCTGCAGGTGGCCGGCTCGGCCCTGCAGGGCGCACCGGCCGGCCTGCCCGCTCACCTGCCCGAAGGCCCGCTGCAGGTCGGCATCCGCCCCGAGTACCTGGCCCTGGCCGACGCCCACCAGAGCGGCGCGCTCGCCGCCACCGTGGCCCAGGTGCAGGACATCGGCACCTACCAGATGCTCACCGCCCAGGTGGGCGGGCACACCCTCAAGGCCCGCTTCGCCCCCGAGGCGCGGCTGCCCGCACCGGGCGAGGCCGCCTGGCTGCAGGTGCTCGGCCCCCACACCTGCTACTACCGCAACGAGGAGCTGCTGGCATGAGCGCCACCACCAAACCCGTGAACCAGAAGGCCTGGTTCCTCATCCTGCCCGTCATCGTCTGCGTGGCCTTCTCGGCCATCCTGCCGCTCATGACGGTGGTCAACTACTCGGTGCAGGACATCATCTCTCCCGAGCGGCGCGTCTTCGTGGGCACCGAATGGTTCGCCCAGGTCATGCGCGACGAGGAGCTGCACGGCGCGCTCCTGCGCCAGATCGGCTTCTCCCTCTCGGTGCTGCTCGTGGAGATCCCGCTGGGCATCTGCCTGGCGCTCGCCATGCCCGCGCAGGGCTGGAAGTCCTCGGCCGTGCTGGTCACCGTCGCCCTCTCGCTGCTCATCCCCTGGAACGTGGTGGGCACCATCTGGCAGATCTACGGGCGCGCGGACATCGGCCTCATGGGCCGCACCCTGCAGCAGCTGGGCATCGACTACAGCTACACCGGCAGCGAGACGCAGGCCTGGCTCACCGTGCTGCTGATGGATGTGTGGCACTGGACGCCGCTGGTGGCGCTGCTGGCCTTCGCCGGGCTGCGCTCCATCCCCGATGCCTACTACCAGGCCGCGCGCATCGACGGCGCCAGCAAGTTCGCCGTCTTCCGCTACATCCAGCTGCCCAAGATGCGCGGCGTGCTCATGATCGCCGTGCTGCTGCGCTTCATGGACAGCTTCATGATCTACACCGAGCCCTTCGTGCTCACCGGCGGCGGGCCGGGCAACGCCACCACCTTCCTGAGCCAATACCTCACCACCAAGGCCGTGGGCCAGTTCGACCTGGGGCCGGCCGCCGCCTTCTCGCTCATCTACTTCTTCATCATCTTGCTGCTGTGCTTCGTGCTCTACAACTGGATGCAGCGCGTGGGCACCCAGCAGCCCGAGGTGGAGCATTGATCCATGCGCCAGCCGACCTCCCTTCTCCAAAGGAATAGCCGCCATGACTGAGCGCCGCTTCCGCAAACGCACGATCTTCCTGCTGGCCTATCTGGTCTTCGCGCTGCTGCCCATCTACTGGATGGTCAACATGAGCTTCAAGACCAATGCGGAGATCCTCTCGGCCTTCACCTTCTGGCCCCAGCACTTCACCTGGGACAACTACAAGACCATCTTCACCGACGAGTCCTGGTATTCGGGCTACATCAACAGCCTGATCTACGTGGCGATGAACACGGTGATCTCGCTGGCCGTGGCGCTGCCGGCCGCCTACGCCTTCAGCCGCTACCAGTTCATGGGCGACAAGCATGTGTTCTTCTGGCTGCTGACCAACCGCATGACGCCGCCGGCCGTCTTCCTGCTGCCCTTCTTCCAGCTCTACACCACCGTGGGCCTGATGGACACGCACATCGCCGTGGCGCTGGCGCATCTCTTGTTCAACGTGCCGCTGGCCGTGTGGATCCTGGAGGGCTTCATGAGCGGCATCCCGCGCGAGATCGACGAGACGGCCTACATCGACGGCTACAGCTTCCCGCGCTTCTTCCTGACCATCTTCCTGCCGCTCATCAAGGCCGGCGTGGGCGTGGCCGCGTTCTTCTGCTTCATGTTCAGCTGGGTGGAGCTGCTGCTGGCGCGCACGCTCACCAGCGTGAACGCCAAGCCCATCGTGGCGACCATGACACGCACGGTGAGCGCCTCGGGCATGGACTGGGCCACGCTCGCCGCTGCCGGCGTGCTCACCATCGTGCCGGGCGCCATCGTGATCTGGTTCGTGCGGCACTACATCGCCAAGGGCTTCGCGATGGGACGGGTATGAGACACCCCCCTGCGCGGCTTCGCCGCTTCCCCCCGCTCTCGCCGCGCTGCGCGCGGCGGGCAGGAGGACGACGCTGGTGGCCCGGCGAAGCCGGTTCCACGGCGTCTGCTGGCTTGGCCTGCTCCGCGGCCATCCGACGGGTGGGGCTGCGCCGGTCGCCAGCGGCGCGCGTCTGCGTACCCCTGTCGTTTCGAATTCTGCTGAAAGGCTACGAATATGTTTGATTGGATGGCCTGGACCACGCCGGTGGCCGTGTTCTTCATTTGCATCGTGCTCATGCTCGCGGGCATGGCCGTGTGGGAGGTGAAGTCGCCCACGATCTTGCGCAAGGGCTTCCTGCCCATCGCCACCACGCGCGGCGACCGGCTCTTCATCGGCCTGCTCTCGGCGGCCTACATCAACCTGATCTTCGTGGGCCTGGGCGCGAAGTTCGCCGAGTGGTTCAAGCTCGAGCAGGAGCCCTCCGTCTGGATCAGCTTCGGGGTCTCCATGGCCGTGCTCGCGCTGATCATGCGTCGGGGCTGATTTTTTTCGCGGACGCGCGGCCCCCCGCTCCCCGGGGCCGCCGGCCGGTTGCAATGGCAGCAGGGGACGACTACACACCTAACGAGGAGACAGTCATGAAGATGCGTTTGACCGCCCTGGCGTTCGCCGCCACGGCCCTGATGATCGGGCAGGCCGCCTGGGCCGGCGAGGCCGAGGCCAAGAAGTGGATCGACAGCGAATTCCAGCCTTCGACGCTCAGCAAGGACCAGCAGATGGCCGAGATGAAGTGGTTCATCGACGCCGCCAAGAAGCTGCAGGCCAAGGGCGTGAAGGACATCTCGGTCGTCTCCGAAACCCTGACCACCCACGAGTACGAATCCAAGACCCTGGCCAAGGCCTTCGAGGAGATCACCGGCATCAAGGTCAAGCACGACCTGATCCAGGAAGGCGACGTGGTCGAGAAGCTGCAGACCTCCATGCAGTCGGGCAAGTCCATCTACGACGGCTGGATCTCCGATTCCGACCTGATCGGCACGCACTACCGCTACGGCAAGATCATGTCGCTCACCGACTACATGGCCAAGGCGGGCAAGGAGTGGACCAACCCCGGCATCGACATCAAGGACTTCATCGGCACCAGCTTCACGACCGCCCCCGATGGCCAGATGTACCAGCTGCCCGACCAGCAGTTCGCCAACCTCTACTGGTTCCGCGCCGACCTGTTCGACCGCAAGGACTTGAAGGACAAGTTCAAGGCCAAGTACGGCTACGAACTGGGCGTGCCGCAGAACTGGAGCGCCTACGAGGACATCGCCGAGTTCTTCAGCAACGACGTGAAGAACATCGACGGCAAGCCCATCTACGGCCACATGGACTACGGCAAGAAGGATCCGTCGCTGGGCTGGCGCTTCACCGATGCCTGGCTCTCCATGGCCGGCGCCGCCGACAAGGGCATCCCCAACGGCATGCCGGTCGATGAATGGGGCATCCGCGTGGCCGACGACAAATGCACGCCCGTGGGCGCATCCGTGTCGCGTGGCGGCGCCACCAACTCGCCCGCAGCGGTCTATGCACTGACGAAATACATCGACTGGATGAAGAAGTACGCGCCCAAGGAAGCCATGGGCATGACCTTCGGCGAGGCCGGCCCCGTGCCCGCCCAGGGCCAGATCGCCCAGCAGATCTTCTGGTACACCGCCTTCACCGCCGACATGGTCAAGCCCGGCCTGCCGGTCGTGAACGCCGACGGCACCCCGAAGTGGCGCATGGCCCCCGGCCCCAACGGCCCCTACTGGAAGGAAGGCATGCAGAACGGCTACCAGGACGTGGGCAGCTGGACCTTCTTCAAGGACCATGACCCCAACCGCACGGCCGCCGCCTGGCTCTACGCCCAGTTCGTGACCGCCAAGACCACGTCGCTCAAGAAGACCCTGGTGGGCCTGACGCCGATCCGCGAGTCCGACATCCGCTCCAAGGCCATGACCGACGCGGCTCCGAAGCTGGGCGGCCTGGTGGAGTTCTACCGCAGCCCCGCGCGCGTGGCCTGGACGCCGACCGGCAACAACGTGCCCGACTACCCCAAGCTGGCCCAGCTCTGGTGGAAGAACGTGGCCCAGGCCGTGACGGGCGAGAAGACCCCGCAGGGCGCCATGGACACGCTGGCCGACGAGATGGACCAGGTCATGGCCCGCCTGCAGCGCGCCGGCATGGCCCGCTGCGCGCCCAAGCTCAATCCCAAGAGCGACCCCGCCAAGTGGCTGAGCGATGAGCATGCGCCCTGGAAGAAGCTCGCCAACGAAAAGCCGCAGGGCCGCACCATCGCCTACGACAAGCTGCTGCAGGCCTGGAAGGACGGCAAGACGCGCTGAGCGCGGAGCCATGCAAAGGGGCGGGGCAGGGCCGGCGCAGGGCGCCGCCCTCTCCGTGCCCGCTGCGCTGCGGGCTCCGTCGCCGCCCGCAGCCTCCTGGCGGAGGGCGCGTCAGGATCCCAGGAATTAAGGGTTTACCCTTAATCATCCCCGAGACCAATGGACAATCCCATCCCATGACCACCGATTCCGCTGCCGCTCCCCTTCCCACGCTCCGTGCCGATCTGCTCGATCGGCTGGCCCAGCCGGGCACCTACGACCTGGCGGTGATCGGTGGCGGCGCCACCGGGCTGGGCGTGGCGCTGGACGCTGCGGTGCGCGGCTACCGGGTGGTGCTGGTCGAATCGCATGACTTTGCCAAGGGCACCTCGTCGCGCGCCACCAAACTGGTCCACGGCGGGGTGCGTTATCTGGCCCAGGGCAACATCGCCCTGGTCCGCGAAGCCCTGCACGAACGCACGACGCTGCTGCACAACGCGCCCCATCTGGCGCAGCCGCTGGCTTTCGTCATGCCTTCCTACAAGTTCTGGGAAACGCCGTTCTACGGCGTCGGCCTGAAGATGTACGACGCCCTGGCAGGCAAGGCCGGCCTGGGCGCCACCGAGTTCCTGGGCCGCGCAGAGGCGCTGCGCTGCCTGCCCACCGCCCGGCCCGAAGGCCTCAAGGGCGGCGTCAAGTACTGGGATGGCCAGTTCGACGATGCCCGCCTGGCGCTGGCGCTGGCGCGCACCGCCGCCGCCCATGGCGCGCTGCTGGTCAACTACTGCCCGGCCCGCGAACTGATCCACGAAGCCGGCAAGGTGGCCGGCCTGGTCTGCGAAGATGCCGAGACCGGCCGGCGCTTCGAGATCCGCGCCGCCTGCGTGGTGAATGCCACCGGGGTCTGGGTGGACGGCCTGCGCCAGCAGGACGGCGAGGCCACCGGCAACCCGGTGCGGCCCATGGTGGCGCCCAGCCAGGGCGTCCACATCGTGGTGGACCGCGACTTCCTCCCCTCGGACCACGCGCTGATGGTCCCCAAGACGGCCGACGGCCGGGTGCTTTTCGCCGTGCCCTGGCTGGGCAAGCTCATCCTGGGCACCACCGACAGCCCGCGCCACGACCTGGCGCGCGAGCCCCTGGCATTGCCCGAGGAGGTCGCCTTCATCCTGGGCGAATCGGCGCGCTACCTGAGCCGGGCCCCCACGGCGGCCGACGTGCGCAGCATCTGGGTCGGCCTGCGCCCCCTGGTCAAGCCTCAGGACGAAGACGCCGGCAACACCAAGGCCATCAGCCGCGAACACACGGTGGCCGTGGGCCGCAGCGGCCTGGTCACCGTCACGGGCGGCAAATGGACCACCTATCGGGCCATGGCCGAAGACGTGTTGCAGAAATGCGTCGCCGACGGATTGCTCGCTCCGCGTGCGGCGTCGCGCACCAGCGACCTGCCTGTGGTGGGCGCTCCTGCCGCGGCCGTGCCGCAGCGGCTCTGCGATGCCCAGGGCCTCCATTCCTATGGCACCGAAGCTCCGGTGGTCGCAGCGCTGCCCGGCGCCGGTATCGAGCTGGCGCCCGGGCTCACCGAGGCCATGGTGCGCTTCGCGGCCCGCCACGAATACGCCCGCACCGTCGAGGATGTGCTGGCACGCCGCTCCCGCCTGCTGTTCCTGGATGCCCGCCAGGCGGCGGCTCTGGCGCCCGCCGTGGCGGCGCTGCTGCGCGAAGAGCTGGGCATCGACCCGCAGCTGCAGCCTTTCCTGGCATTGGCGCAACAGTACGCCGAGCTGCCTCTCTGAAAAGGCGCTTGACGCGCCGCCCCGCTTTTGAAATAATCGCGGGCTTCGCGCAAAAACCTCTTCGCGCGGAGTTTCTGCCCAGACGGAAGTGTCGCAAATGGTTTGCGGCATGGACGACGGGCCCAAGACTGACTGGCTGATTTCAGCCCTTGAGAAGTTCTCTGGGGCTGGCGATCCTCTGGTGCAAGTTGGGAATATTGAAATGATCCAGACAGAAACCCGGTTAGACGTCGCCGATAACACCGGCGCGAAGTCCGTCCTGTGCATCAAGGTGCTGGGGGGCTCCAAGCGTCGCTACGCCAGCGTGGGCGACATCATCAAGGTCAGCGTGAAAGAAGCCGCTCCCCGTGGCCGCGTCAAAAAAGGCGAGGTCTACAGTGCAGTGGTGGTGCGCACGGCGAAGGGCATTCGCCGCGGCGACGGCTCGCTCGTCAAATTCGACGGCAACGCAGCAGTGTTGCTGAATGCAAAGCTGGAGCCCATCGGCACCCGCATCTTTGGCCCCGTGACGCGTGAACTGCGTACCGAGCGGTTCATGAAGATCGTGTCCCTGGCTCCCGAAGTTCTCTGAGGACTCGCCATGAACAAGATTCGCAAGGGCGATGAAGTGATCGTGCTCACCGGGCGCGACAAGGGCAAGCGCGGCACTGTGACGCTGCGCCATGATGACTCCCATCTGGTCATCGAAGGCATCAACACGGTCAAGAAGCACGTCAAGCCGAACCCCATGAAGGGCTCGACCGGCGGCATCGTGGAAAAGTCCATGCCTATCCATCAATCGAATGTGGCCATCTTCAATGCGGCAACCGGCAAGGCCGATCGCGTTGGCATCAAGGTGCAAGCGGATGGTTCGCG
This sequence comes from uncultured Acidovorax sp., assembly GCA_913774625.1. Classification (GTDB taxonomy): domain Bacteria; phylum Pseudomonadota; class Gammaproteobacteria; order Burkholderiales; family Burkholderiaceae_C; genus Paracidovorax. Next base: position 48,342 of record CAJYHL010000053.1, on the reverse strand, counting down.
CGTTCGCGTGTTCAAGTCCAGCGGCGCTGAAATCAAGGCGGCGTAAGGAGTCAACATGGCACGACTGCAACAACACTACCGCGAAAAGATCGTTCCCGAACTCACCAAGCAGTTCGGCTACACGTCGTCGATGGAAGTCCCTCGTCTGACGAAGATCACCCTGAACATGGGTGTGAGCGAAGCTGTTTCCGACAAGAAGGTCATGGACAACGCCGTGGCCGACCTGACGAAGATCGCCGGCCAGAAGCCCGTGGTCACCAAGGCCAAGAAGGCTATCGCCGGTTTCAAGATCCGCGAAGGCCAGGCTATCGGCTGCATGGTCACCCTGCGTGGCGTCCAGATGTACGAATTCCTGGACCGTTTTGTGACCGTGGCCCTGCCCCGCGTCCGTGACTTCCGTGGTATCTCCGGCCGCGCTTTCGACGGCCGTGGCAATTACAACATCGGCGTCAAAGAACAGATCATCTTCCCTGAAATCGAGTACGACAAGGTCGATGCCTTGCGCGGTCTCAATATCAGCATCACCACGACGGCCAAGACGGACGAAGAAGCCAAGGCGCTTCTCGCCGGCTTCCGTTTCCCCTTCAAGAACTGAGGCAGCGTATGGCTAAAGTAGCTTTGATCCAGCGCGAACTGAAGCGCGAAAAACTGGCCGCCAAGTACGCCGCCAAGTATGCCGAGCTGAAGGCTATCGCCGGCGACGCCAAGCGTAGCGAAGAAGAGCGTGATGCAGCCCGCCTGGGCCTGCAGAAGCTCCCCCGCAACGCCAACCCCACGCGCCAACGCAATCGTTGCGAAATCACCGGTCGTCCCCGCGGCACGTTCCGCCAGTTCGGTCTGGCCCGCGCGAAGATCCGTGAACTGGCATTTGCCGGCGACATCCCTGGTGTCACCAAGGCCAGCTGGTAAGCAGGCAGGAGAGATACAACATGAGCATGAGTGATCCCATCGCTGACTTGCTGACCCGCATCCGTAACGCGCAGATGGTGTCCAAAGCCACCGTGCTGGTGCCTTCTTCCAAGGTGAAGATCGCCATCGCGCAAGTGCTGAAGGACGAGGGTTACATCGACGGCTTCGAAGTGAAGACCGACGGCAACAAGTCCGAACTTGAAATCGCACTGAAGTACTACGCCGGCCGTCCGGTGATCGAGCGCATCGAGCGCGTGAGCCGCCCCGGCCTGCGCGTGTACAAGGGCCGCGACTCCATCCCCCAGGTCATGAACGGCCTGGGCGTTGCCATCGTCACCACCCCCAAGGGCGTGATGACGGATCGCAAGGCACGTGCCACCGGCGTCGGCGGCGAAGTGCTCTGCTACGTCGCTTAACCGTGGCATCGAGGAGAAACTGAAATGTCCCGCGTAGGAAAAATGCCGGTGACCATCCCCGCTGGCGTGGATGTGTCCATCAATGGCGACCAGATCAGCGTGAAGGGTTCGGGTGGCACGCTGTCGCTGACCCAGAACGCCCTGGTCAAAGTGTCCAACAAAGAAGGCAAGCTCGGCTTCGAGCCTGCCAATGATTCCCGCGAAGCCAACGCCATGAGCGGCACCATCCGTCAGCTGGTGAACAACATGGTCGTGGGCGTGAGCAAGGGCTTCGAGAAGAAGCTGAGCCTGATCGGTGTGGGTTACAAGGCGGCGGCTTCGGGCGCCAAGCTGAACCTGAACGTCGGCTACTCGCACCCCGTGAACTTCGAAATGCCCGCTGGCATCACCGTCGCCACCCCGACCCCGACCGAAATCGTGATCAAGGGTGCCGACCGCCAGCGCGTCGGCCAATTGGCTGCTGAGATCCGTGCCGTTCGTCCTCCCGAGCCCTACAAGGGCAAGGGCATCCGCTATGCGGACGAAAAAGTCACGATCAAAGAGACCAAGAAGAAATAAGGAGCTGCAACATGTTGACCAAGAAAGAGCAGCGTCTTCGTCGTGCCCGCCAGACCCGCATCCGCATTGCACAGCAAGGCGTGGCGCGTCTGACGGTGAACCGTACGAACCTCCACATCTACGCCAGCGTGATTTCCGGCGACGGCACCAAGGTGCTGGCCAGCGCTTCCACGGCCGAGGCCGATGTGCGCAAGGAACTCGGCGGCTCCGGCAAGGGTGGCAATGCCGCCGCAGCCCAGGCCATCGGCAAGCGCATCGCTGAAAAGGCGAAGGCCGCCGGCATCGAGAAGGTTGCATTCGATCGTGCAGGCTTTGCCTATCACGGCCGCGTCAAGGCTCTGGCCGACGCCGCACGTGAAGCCGGCCTGCAGTTCTAAGCGGAGCGAAATACAAAATGGCTAAATTTCAACCCAAAGTGCAGAGCGAAGGTCAGGACGACGGTCTGCGCGAAAAAATGATCGCGGTCAACCGCGTGACCAAAGTCGTGAAGGGCGGCCGTATCCTCGGTTTCGCTGCACTGACCGTGGTCGGCGACGGTGACGGCCGCGTGGGCATGGGCAAGGGCAAGTCCAAGGAAGTGCCTGCTGCCGTGCAGAAGGCCATGGAAGAAGCCCGCCGCAACATGGTGAAGGTGTCGCTGAAGAACGGCACCATCCACCACAACGTGACGGGCCACCACGGCGCTGCCGTGGTGATGATGGCTCCGGCTCCCAAGGGTACCGGCATCATCGCCGGCGGCCCGATGCGTGCCGTGTTCGAAGTGCTGGGCGTGACGGACATCGTGGCCAAGAGCCATGGTTCCTCCAACCCCTACAACATGGTCCGCGCCACGTTCGACGCGCTGGCGAATTCCACGACCCCCGCGGAAGTGGCAGCCAAGCGCGGCAAGTCGGTCGAAGACATCTTCGCCTGAACGGAGCTTTGCAAATGACTACGCAACAAACCGTCAAGATTCAACTGGTGCGCAGCCCTATCGGCACCAAGGAATCGCACCGTGCCACCGTGCGCGGACTGGGCCTGCGCAAGCTGAACAGCATCAGCGAGCTGAAGGACAGCCCCGAAGTGCGCGGCATGATTAACAAGATCAGCTATCTGGTCAAGGTCCTCTGAGAGGTTGATGATGGAACTCAATAGCATCAAGCCCGCAGACGGAGCCAAGCACGCCAAGCGCCGCGTCGGCCGTGGTATCGGCTCCGGCCTGGGCAAGACCGCCGGTCGCGGTCACAAGGGTCAGAAGTCGCGTTCGGGTGGCTACCACAAGGTGGGCTTCGAAGGCGGTCAAATGCCTCTGCAGCGCCGTCTGCCCAAGCGTGGCTTCAAGTCGCATCTGCTGAAGTTCAATGCAGAAGTGACGCTGGCCGCCCTGGAAAAGCTGGAACTCGCCGAAGTCGATCTGCTGGCTCTGAAGACCGCTGGTCTGGTGGGCCAGCGCGCCAAGGTCGTGAAGGTGATCAACAGCGGTTCGCTGACCAAGGCTGTGAAGCTGACGGGCATCGGCGCGACCGCCGCTGCGAAGGCCGCCATCGAGGCTGCCGGCGGCAGCCTGGCCTGATCCGGTTCTGAAGGAAGGCATCAGTGGCTACGAACGCAGCTCAAATTGCGAAAACCGGCAAGTTCGGCGACTTGCGTCGCCGTCTGGTTTTTCTGCTGCTGGCGCTGATCGTTTACCGCATCGGGGCCCATATCCCGGTGCCGGGCATCGATCCGGCGCAGCTGCAGCAGCTGTTCAGTGGCCACCAAGGCGGCATCCTGAACCTGTTCAACATGTTCTCGGGTGGGGCGCTCTCGCGCTTCACGGTGTTCGCGCTGGGGATCATGCCGTACATCTCGGCATCGATCATCATGCAGCTGATGACCTACGTCGTCCCGAGCTTCGAGCAGTTGAAGAAGGAAGGTGAAGCCGGCCGCCGCAAGATCACGCAGTACACGCGCTACGGCACGCTGGGCCTCGCGATCTTCCAGTCCCTCGGCATCGCCGTGGCGCTGGAGAGCTCCGCCGGCCTGGTGCTGAGCCCGGGCTTCGGCTTCCGCCTCACCACCGTCGTGAGCCTGACCGCCGGGACCATGTTCCTGATGTGGCTGGGCGAGCAGATTACCGAGCGTGGCCTGGGCAACGGGATCTCGATCCTGATCTTCGGCGGCATCGCCGCAGGTCTGCCCAGCTCGATCGGCGGGCTGCTGGAGCTGGTGCGCACGGGTGCCATGAGCATCCTGGCTGCCATCTTCATCGTGCTGGTGGTGGCCCTGGTCACGTACTTCGTCGTCTTCGTGGAACGCGGCCAGCGCAAGATCCTGGTCAACTACGCACGGCGTCAGGTCGGCAACAAGGTGTACGGCGGCCAGTCGTCCCACCTGCCCCTGAAGCTGAACATGGCCGGCGTGATCCCGCCGATCTTCGCGTCGTCGATCATCCTGCTGCCGGCCACGGTGGTGAACTGGTTCAGCGCTGGCGAGTCCATGCGCTGGCTGCGCGACATCTCGAGCGCCCTGACCCCCGGTCAGCCGGTCTACGTGATGTTCTACGCTGCGGCCATCGTGTTCTTCTGCTTCTTCTACACGGCGCTCGTGTTCAACAGCCGCGAGACCGCCGACAACCTGAAGAAGAGTGGTGCGTTCATTCCCGGGATCCGTCCTGGCGAGCAGACCGCCCGCTACATCGACAAGATTCTGGTTCGCCTCACGCTGGCGGGCGCCGTGTACATCACGTTCGTCTGCCTGCTGCCGGAGTTCCTGATCCTGAAATACAACGTTCCGTTCTATTTCGGTGGCACGTCGCTCCTGATCATCGTGGTTGTGACCATGGACTTCATGGCCCAGGTTCAGAACTACATGATGTCGCAGCAGTACGAATCGCTCCTCAAAAAGGCGAACTTCAAAGCGACGCCTTGAGCCCCTGGCTCTGGGCAGTTTCGGGTAACTGCGCTATAGTCGCGGGTTCGCCTGGGCAAGTTACGGTTAATGGATGCCTTCGATCTTCGCGGGCACGAAATTTTGTGTTCCGCGCTGTGGCCGGAACGTAAGGCAAGTTTTAGGAGAATGAAATGAGAGTTTCGGCTTCGGTCAAGAAAATCTGCCGCAACTGCAAGATCATCCGCCGCAAGGGTGTGGTGCGCGTGATCTGCACGGATCTGCGTCACAAGCAGCGCCAGGGTTGATTGGAAAGTATTAGAGGACGCACATGGCACGTATCGCTGGCATCAACATCCCGCCGCATCAGCATGCTGAAATCGGCTTGACCGCCATCTATGGCATCGGTCGCACCCGTGCTCGCAAGATCTGCGAAGCATGCGACATCGCTTATTCCAAGAAGATCAAGGATCTGACGGACGGCGACCTGGAAAAAATTCGCGATCAGATCGCTCAGTTCACCATCGAAGGCGACCTGCGCCGCGAAACGACGATGAACATCAAGCGCCTGATGGACATCGGCTGCTATCGCGGTTTCCGCCATCGTCGCGGCCTGCCGATGCGCGGCCAGCGCACGCGCACCAACGCCCGCACCCGCAAGGGGCCGCGCAAGGGCGCAGCGGCACTCAAGAAGTAAAGACTGAGAGATCAATATGGCTAAGTCTCCTGCCAATAACGCTGCACAGCGTGTTCGCAAAAAGGTTCGCAAGAACGTGTCGGACGGCATCGCCCACGTGCATGCCTCCTTCAACAACACCATCATCACCATCACCGATCGCCAGGGCAACGCCCTGTCGTGGGCTTCTTCGGGTGGCCAAGGCTTCAAGGGCTCGCGCAAGTCGACCCCCTTCGCAGCCCAGGTGGCTTCCGAAGTGGCCGGCCGCGCCGCGATCGAGCAAGGTATCAAGAACCTCGACGTCGAGATCAAGGGCCCGGGCCCTGGCCGCGAATCGTCGGTGCGCGCCCTGGGCGCGCTGGGTATCCGCATCACGTCCATCTCCGACGTGACGCCGGTTCCCCACAACGGCTGCCGCCCTCAGAAGCGCCGCCGCATCTAAGTCTTTTTCTGAAGCCCACCGCCACCGCATGCCTAGCGCAGCGGTGGCTCCCGCAATGCTGTTGCGGAAGATGACACAAGGAAGCTCAAGTGGCACGTTACCTCGGCCCCAAGGCCAAACTCTCCCGCCGTGAAGGCACCGACCTGTTCCTGAAGAGCGCACGCCGCTCCATCGCGGACAAGGCCAAGTTTGACTCCAAGCCCGGCCAGCACGGCCGCACCTCCGGCCAGCGCACCTCCGACTACGGTCTGCAGCTGCGTGAAAAGCAGAAGGTCAAGCGCATGTACGGCGTGCTGGAAAAGCAGTTCCGCCGCTACTTCGAAGCCGCTGACCGCCGCAAGGGCAACACCGGCGCCAACCTGCTGTTCCTGCTGGAATCGCGCCTGGACAACGTCGTCTACCGCATGGGCTTCGGCTCCACGCGCGCCGAAGCGCGCCAGCTGGTGTCGCACAAGGCCATCACGGTGAACGGCCAGTCCGTCAACATCGCGTCCTACCTGGTCAAGACCGGCGACGTCGTCGCCGTTCGTGAAAAGTCCAAGAAGCAGGCCCGCGTGGTCGAGGCCCTGCAGCTGGCCCAGCAAGTCGGCATGCCGGCTTGGGTGGAAGTCAATGCCGACAAGGCCGAAGGCGTCTTCAAGAAGGTGCCCGATCGCGACGAATTCGGTGCCGACATCAACGAATCGCTGATCGTCGAACTGTATTCGCGTTAATTCGCACTGATCCACGTTTTCGAGAAAACCGTTCCTGCACCGCGAGGCATCGCGGTGCAGGCGCTTCACAGCCTTACCGGTGTAACGAGCTGGGGGTATTGAGAGGAAGTCTGCATGCAAACCAATTTGCTGAAACCCAAGGCAATCAATGTCGAACAGCTTGGCCACAACCGCGCCAAGGTCGCGTTGGAGCCGTTCGAGCGGGGTTACGGCCACACGCTGGGCAATGCCATTCGCCGTGTGCTGCTCTCGTCCATGGTGGGTTACGCAGCAACGGAAGTCACGATCGCGGGCGTGCTTCACGAGTACTCGTCGATCGATGGCGTTCAAGAAGACGTGGTCAACATCCTGCTGAACCTCAAGGGCGTGGTGTTCAAGCTCCACAACCGCGATGAGGTCACGCTCAGCCTGCGCAAGGATGGCGAAGGCGTTGTCACCGCGCGCGACATCCAGACGCCGCACGACGTGGAAATCGTCAACCCGGATCACGTGATCGCCCATCTGTCTGCCGGCGGCAAGCTGGACATGCAGATCAAGGTGGAAAAGGGCCGCGGCTACGTGCCCGGCAACCTGCGCCGCTTCGCCGACGAATCGACCAAGTCGATCGGCCGCATCGTGCTGGATGCCTCCTTCTCCCCGGTCAAGCGCGTCAGCTACACCGTCGAGAGCGCCCGCGTGGAGCAGCGCACCGACCTGGACAAGCTGGTCGTCGAGATCGAGACCAACGGCGCGATCACCGCTGAAGACGCCGTGCGCGCCTCGGCCAAGATCCTGGTGGAGCAGCTGGCGGTCTTCGCCCAGCTGGAAGGCGGCGAACTGGCTGCCTTCGACGCACCGGCCGGCCCGCGCGGCAACGCCACGTTCGACCCGATCCTGCTGCGTCCTGTGGACGAGCTGGAACTGACGGTGCGTTCGGCCAACTGCCTGAAGGCCGAAAACATCTACTACATCGGCGACCTGATCCAGCGTACCGAGAACGAGCTGCTCAAGACCCCGAACCTGGGCCGCAAGTCGCTCAACGAGATCAAGGAAGTCCTGGCTTCGCGCGGCTTGACGCTGGGCATGAAGCTGGAGAACTGGCCGCCTGCCGGCCTGGACAAGCGTTAAGTTATAATTTTTGGCTCTTTCGAAAAAGAGCAGTGCAGCGGGCAGTACCTGATACGGCTGCCCGTTTTAATTACAGATAAGGAAACAGCACCATGCGTCACGGACACGGCCTTCGCAAACTCAACCGCACTTCTTCGCACCGCCTCGCGATGCTGCAGAACATGATGAACTCGCTCATCGAGCACGAGGCCATCAAGACCACCCTGCCCAAGGCGAAGGAACTGCGCCGCGTGATCGAGCCCATGATCACCCTGGCCAAGGAAGACTCCGTGGCCAACCGCCGCCTGGCGTTCAACCGCCTGCGTGACCGCGACAGCGTCACCAAGCTGTTCAACGACCTGGGCCCCCGTTTCAAGACCCGTCCGGGCGGCTACACCCGCATCCTGAAGATGGGCTTCCGCGTGGGCGACAACGCACCCATGGCTTTCGTCGAGCTGGTGGAACGCGCTGAAGAAAAGAATGCAGATTCTTCCGCAGAAGCCGCAAACTAAGCTATAATTTACTTCTTGCCGCGCGATGGAGCAGTCTGGTAGCTCGTTGGGCTCATAACCCAAAGGTCGGAGGTTCAAATCCTTCTCGCGCAACCAATCTCAGCACTCAGGTGCTGGAACAAAACGCCCACTTCGATAGTGGGCGTTTTTGTTTCCGGGCCGTCCTGTCGTTGGGCGGGATGACCTGGCTTGTCTGCGACGAGGCATCGGGCGGCCTTCCTTGCCTGACCGAACAGGCTGGTGCTGCGGCGCTAGCCGGGCACGCGGCGGTTTCTTCCGCTCATGCTGGCGCTCAGCGGAGCCGCCGCCGCGCAGTCCGTCCCTTCAGCGGTCTTGGAACACGTTCCCGCAATTCCTTTTCTCCTCTCTCCCATGGCGACCCTCTCCGGCTCCACCCTCGGCATCGATTTCGGCACGTCGAATTCCGCTGCGTCCCTGCTGACGCGGGGGGGCGGCTCCTCGCGCCTACTGGCGCTCGATGCGGGCGATGCACCCATCATGCCGACGGCGCTCTTCTTCAATACCGAAGACCGCAAGACCCATTACGGGCGCGATGCCGTCCAACATTATCTGGAAGGCGTGGAGGGGCGCCTGATGCGCTCGCTCAAGAGCCTGCTGGGCAGCGCGCTGCTGCAGGACAAGACCTCCGTGCACGAGCAGCTGGTCAGCTACCAGGACATCATTGCGATGTTCCTGCGGCATATCGCCACCCGGGTGCGCACCGCGCTGGACGGGGCCATGCCGGAGCGCGTGGTGCTGGGCCGTCCCGTGCATTTCGTCGATGACGATGCGGCCCGCGACCAGGCTGCGGAAGACGCCCTGCGGCAGGCCGCGATCGATGCGGGCTTCTCCAACATCAGCTTCCAGCTCGAACCCATCGCCGCTGCGCTGGACTACGAGCAGCGCATGGAGGCCGAAGCCTTGGTGCTGGTGGTGGACATCGGCGGCGGTACGTCGGACTTCACCGTCGTGCGGCTCGGCCCGGGCCGCGCCGGCGCGGCGGACCGTTCGGCCGACGTGCTGGCCACGACCGGCGTCCACATCGGCGGCACGGACTTCGACCGTCGGCTCAACCTGGAACAGGTGATGAGCCTGATGGGCTTCCGCCACACCGGCCCGAAGGGCCGCGAGGTGCCCAGCCGCGTGTTCTTCGACCTCTCCACCTGGCATCTGATCCAGTGGCAGTACGCGCAGAAGTCGATGCGCGAGGCCCAGCAGCTGCGCAGTGACTATGCCGATCCGCGCCTGCACGACCGGCTGATGACGGTGCTGAACGAGCGCTGGGGGCACCGGCTGGCCAACACGGTGGAAGGCGCGAAGATCGAGGCCTCGCGCCACCAGGCGCCGGCCACCATCGGGCTGGACTGGCTGGAGGCCGGCCTCTCCACGCAGATCACGCCGGAGGACCTGGCCCGTCACCTGGATGCCTCGCTGCGCCAGGTGGCCGCATGCGCCGCGCAGTGCCTGGCCGCCGCAGGCCTGGGGGCGAAGGACATCGGCGCCATCTATCTCACGGGCGGCTCGTCGGCCCTGAAGCCGCTGCGCAACGTGCTCACTTCGGCATTTCCCGGGGTGCCGCAGGTCGAGGGCGATCTGTTCGGCGGCGTGGCTTCCGGGCTGGCCTATTCTCGGTCCTGATCTCCGTGGCCTGATGCTATGTTTTCGATAGCGAAAGGCGCAGATTCAGGAAGGGCTGCAGGCGAAAGGTGCGAGCAGTACCAACGACGGCGCTGCCCGATGTGCCCGGCGGCTCAGCGGCCCGGACCGTCGCCTGCATCGGCTTCATCGCCGTCCTCACCGGCGTCCCCATCGCTGAACTCGCGCTTCATCTGCAACGCCAGCGGATAGAGCGCGTTGCGTGCGCTGCCCGTGATGTCTGCGGCGATGCGCACGGCGGTCTTCAGCGGCAGCTCGGGCAGCAGCAGCTGCAGCACGCGGCGGCCCGGTGCGTCGTCCTGCGCGGCGGCGGGCGGCAGGGGGTGCAGCAGCACGACGAATTCGCCCCGTGCGCGTTGCGGGTTCCCCTCGAGCCAGGCTGAGAGATCTTGGGCCGGGTGGGTGCTGATTTCCTCGAATTGCTTGGTCAGCTCGCGGGCCAGGGTGACGGGGCGGTCGCCCAGCACCGCCAGCGCGCGCGCCAGTTCCTCGATGCGGTGCGGCGCTTCCAGCAGCACCACGCAGCGCGGCTCGTCGCCCAGGCGCTGGATGGCGGCGGCGCGCTCCGCGCCGCGCGTGGGCAGGAAGCCTGCGAACAGAAAACCGCCGGCATCGGGGCCATGGCCGACGGCGCCGGCCACGCAGAGCGCGGTGGTCACGCTGCTCGCGCCGGGCAGCGGCAGGCAGCGCAGGCCGGCCGCTGCCACGGCGGCGGCCAGCCGCGCGCCGGGGTCGCTCACGCCGGGCGTGCCGGCGTCGCTCACATAGGCCACGCGCTGGCCCTGGCGCAGTCGATCCACCACCATGCCTGCGGCCTCGGCCTCGTTGTGCTGATGCACGGCCAGCAGCTGGGCGCCGCTCTTGTCGATGCCGTAGGCGCGCAGCAGCGACTGGGTGTGGCGCGTGTCCTCGCAGGCGATGGTGTCGGCCAGCTGCAGCACGTGCAGCGCGCGCAGGGTGATGTCGGCCAGGTTGCCGATGGGCGTGGCGACGACGTAGAGCGTGCCCTGCGGATAATGCTGCGAGGCGGCCGCATCGCGCGCGGCGCTCAGGGCTGAAGCGAAAGAGGCGCTCAATGGGATTCCTTGGCAAGAACTGGGGAGGCGGTGGCGGCAAGGCCGGTGCGGAGCCTGGGGCCGCCGCGCAGCGCACGACGCGCGAGCGGGGCAATGCCGCCGAAGACCGCGCGCTGGCGCATCTGCAGGCCGCCCGGCTGACGCTGGTGGAGCGCAATTATCGGACGCCTGGCCGGGGCGGCGGCGAGATCGACCTCGTCATGCGCGATCGCGACGGCACGCTGGTGTTCGTGGAGGTGCGCAGCCGCGCCCGTAGCGGCTTCGGCGGGGCGGGGGGCAGCATCGGCGCGGTGAAGCAGCAGCGCATCGTCTTCGCGGCGCGCCACTACCTCATGCGCTGGCCGGCTCCGCCGGCCTGCCGCTTCGACGTGGTGCTGGTGGAGGGCGGCAGTGGCGGAGGCGCCGCCGCCATCGAATGGCTGCGCGGCGCCTTCGATGCGGGTGGCTGAGCCGGTTCGGGTGCGAAGGGAAGCCTTGCCGGCCGGCGGGGCTCCACCTTTTGCAACAGGCGGGCCACCCCCCTTGGGTATCATCCGGGCCCCATGCTCGAGCAACGAATCCAACAGCACTTCATCGACAGCGCCGACCTGAAGTACCAGGCGGCCCAAGCCCTCAGCCTCCCCATCGGCTCAGCCATCCAGGCGATCCTGGCCTGCGTGACCAGCGGCGCGAAAGTGCTGGCCTGCGGCAGCGGCGCGTCGGTCGCCGATGCCCAGCTCTTCGCCGCGCTGTGCGTCGGCGGCTTCGAGCGCGAACGGCCCGAGCTCGCCGCCGTGGCGTTGCAGCCCGGCGGCGTCTGGATGGGCGGCGTGGCCGACGATGCGGGCGGCCCCGGCCAGGACGCCCTGGCGCGTCAGGTGCGCGCCCTGGGCCAGGCCGGCGACGTGCTGGTGGCCCTGTCGGTCAGCGGCAACGATGCCCAGGTGCTGCAGGCCGTGCAGGCCGCCCATGAACGCGACATGACGGTGGTGGCCCTGTGCGGCCGCACCGGCGGCGCGCTGGCGCCGCTCTTGCGCGAGACCGACGTGCAGATCGCCGTGCCCCACGACCGCGCCGCCCGCGTGCGCGAAGTCCATGCCCTGGTGCTGCACTGCCTGTGCGACGGCGTGGATGCCCAGTTACTTGGTGAACAGGAGATGCCGCTATGAAATTCCCCATGACCCGCACCCTGTGCGTTCTCTGCAGCACCGCTGCGCTGGCCGCCGGCCTGTCGGCCTGCGCGCCCGTCGTGATCGGCGGCGGAGCGGTGGTGGGCGCCATGATGGCGACCGACCGCCGCACCACCGGCACCCAGGTGGAGGATGAGGGCATCGAGCTGCGCGCCGCCAACCGCATCCGCGAGGCGCTGGGCGACCGGGTCCATGTGAACGTGACCAGCTTCAACCGCCAGGTGCTGCTGACGGGCGAGGCCCAGACCGCCGAGGACAAGCAGCGCGTCGAACAGATCGCGCTGGGCGTGGAGAACGTGCGCTCGGTGGTGAACGAGCTGGGCGTGATGCCGAATTCGTCTCTCAGCCAGCGCACCAGCGACACCTTCATCACCGGCAAGGTCCGCGCCAGCCTGGTCGATGCCAAGGACCTGATGGCGAACGCCTTCACCGTGGTGACCGAGCGCGACGTGGTCTATCTGATGGGCCGCGTCACCCCGCGAGAGGCCAGCCGCGCGACCGACATCGCCCGCGGAGTGAGCGGCGTGCGCAAGGTGGTGCGCGTGTTCGAGGTCGTGTCGGAAGACGAGCTGGCCCGCAGCAACGCGGCGCTGAACGCACGCCAGCCCGCGCCCGTGGCGCAGGACCCGGCCGCTGCCAGCGCGTCGCCTGCGACCCCCGCAGCTCCTGCGGCCCCTGCAACGTCCGGCGTCCAGGCCACCCCGCTGGCGCCGCTGCCTGCGCCGGCCGCTACGGGCGTGGTGACGCAGCCGGTGCGCTGAATTGCACTGATCTGAGCGGGCCTGGCTTGGCCGGGCCGGATGCGGCAGCGGATGGATGCCCCGGGCCTGGGGCGCCGAGGCTGCCGCGCTTTTCTCGGGCTTTCTTTCAGCCGGGCTTCTTCTTCATGCCCAGCCGGGTGATGAGGCTGGAGGTGTCCCAGCGCGCGCCGCCGGCCTGCTGCACGTCGGCATAGAACTGGTCCACCAGCGCCGTCACGGGCAGGCGGGCGCCGTTGCGCTGGGCTTCGCCCAGCACCAGGCCCAGGTCCTTGCGCATCCAGTCCACGGCGAAGCCGAAGTCGAAGCGGCCTTCGACCATGGTCTTGCCGCGGTTCTCCATCTGCCAGCTCTGGGCGGCGCCCTTGCCGATCACGTCGAGCACCAGCGGCATGTCCAGGCCCGCATGCTGGCCGAAGGCGATGGCTTCGGACAGACCCTGGACGATGCCGGCGATGCAGATCTGGTTGACCATCTTGGCCAGCTGGCCCGCGCCGCTGTCGCCGACGCGAGTGACGGCGCGCGAGTAGGCCAGGGCGGTGGGCCGCATGGCGTCGAAGGCGGCGGCGTCGCCCCCGCACATCACCGTGAGCTGGCCGTTCTGCGCGCCGGCCTGGCCGCCCGACACGGGCGCGTCGATGAACTGCAGGCCCAGCGTGCGCGCGGCGCCGTACAGCTCGCGCGCCACTTCGGCCGACGCGGTGGTGTGGTCCACGAAGATGGCGCCCGGCTGCATGCCGGCGAAGGCGCCGTCCGCGCCCAGCACCACCGAGCGCAGATCGTCGTCGTTGCCCACGCAGCAGAAGACGATGTCGGCGCCCTGGGCCGCCTCGCGCGGCGTGGCCGCATGCCCGACCGTGCCGGCGCCCGCGAACTCTTCGGTCCAAGCGGCCGACTTGGAAGCGGTGCGGTTATAGACCGTGACGGCGTTGCCGGCCAGGGCCAGATGGCCGGCCATGGGGTAGCCCATGACGCCCAGCCCCAGGAAGGCGAGCTTGGCGGGGGCGGTGGTTTCGTAGCTGCGGGGATTCGTGCTCGGCATGTAGGGGGCGAAGTGTGTCGGTTGGGTGGATGGATGTGGACTTAGAACACGTTCTTAGACGATGGCGAAGTGCTCGGTGCCCGAGGCCAGGTCGCTGGAGCGCGCGCGTTGGCTGTTCAGCTTGATCTGCAGCCGCAGGTCGTTGACCGAGTCGGCGTTGCGCAGCGCGTCTTCGTAGGTGATCTGGTTCGCCTCGAACAGGTCGTAGAGCGCCTGGTCGAAGGTCTGCATGCCCAGGTTGCGGCTCTTCTTCATGATCTCCTTGATTTCGGCGACCTCGCCCTTGAAGATCAGGTCGGAGATGAGCGGCGTGTTCAGCAGGATCTCGGCGGCGGCCGCGCGGCCCTTGCCGTCCTGCTTGGGGATGAGGCGCTGCGAGATCATGCCGCGCAGGTTCAGCGACAGGTCCATCAGCACCTGGGCGCGGCGGTCTTCGGGAAAGAAGTTGACGATGCGGTCCAGCGCCTGGTTGGCGCTGTTGGCGTGCAGCGTGGCCAGGCACAGGTGGCCGGTCTCCGAGAAGGCGATGGCGTGCTCCATGGTCTCGCGGTCGCGGATCTCGCCCATCAGGATCACGTCGGGCGCCTGGCGCAGCGTGTTCTTGAGCGCCGCCTCCCAGCTGTCGGTGTCCAGGCCGACCTCGCGCTGCGTCACCACGCAGTTCTTGTGCGGGTGGACGAATTCGATGGGGTCTTCGACGGTGACGATGTGGCCGAAGGAGTTCTCGTTGCGCCAGTCCACCATGGCGGCCAGCGTGGTGGACTTGCCCGAGCCGGTCGCACCCACCAGGATGCACAGGCCGCGCTTGGTCATGGCCACTTCCTTGAGCACCTGCGGCATGTTCAGCCCGTCGATGGAGGGCACCTGCAGCGGGATGGTGCGCAGCACCATGCCCACGCGGCCTTGCTGCAGGAAGGCGTTGACCCGGAAGCGGCCGATGCCCGCGGGCGAGATGGCGAAGTTCGATTCCTTGGTGCGCTCGAAGTCGGCCACCTGCTTGTCGCTCATCACCGAGCGGGCCAGCGTCATGGTGTGCGCCGGCGACAGGGGCTGGGGCGAAACCTTGGTGACCTTGCCGTCCACCTTGATGGCGGGGGGGAAGTCCGCCGTGATGAACAGGTCGCTGCCGCCCCGGCTCACCATGAGCTTGAGCAGGTCGTTGATGAATTTACTGGCTTGATCGCGTTCCATCAAACGTTCTCCACGGGTTGGGATGCGGGGTGGGGGTGGTTGCTGCTCGGGCCTGCACGCATCGCGATTGTGCGATGGCGGCGCGCATGCCCCGTCATTGTGGGCCCTCGCTCAGCCGGCCGCTCACCAGCCGCAGGCGCAGCGAGAGCTTGCGTGCCAGCAGGGCGACCAGGCCGGCGGCGAGCTGGGGGTCTTCGGCCATCATCGCGTCCAGGGCTTCCGCGCCCAGCACGGCGACCTGGCAGTCGGTGAGCGTGCTGCAGGCGGAAAAGCGGCTGCCGCCGTCCAGCAGCGACATCTCGCCCAGGATGTCGCCGGGCCGTGCCTCGGCCAGCCGCAGCTGCTCGCCCCAGGGCTGCACGCGGTCCACGGCGACAGAGCCGGCGAGCAGCACGACCATGAAGTTGCCGTATTCGTCCTGGCGGATCAGGTCGCGGCTGGCGGGCAGCGTGGCGAAGTCGAAGAAGCGTTCCATGCGCCCGACGGCCTCCGGGCCCAGCAGCGCCATGTAGCGGTCCTGGGCCCAGAGGGATTGCAGCGTGCGCCCGCCCTGGCGCGCCGGCAGGCGGCGGGCGCCGATTTCGACGGCCCGGGCTTCCCAGGGCACCAGCAGGGTGGCGTCCACGCCCTGGCCGGCGAAGGCCGTGGCGAACAGCGTGGAAGGCGCATGCTCGCCGGCCGCCGGCTGCTGCTGAGATGCGGCACCCGCGTCGCCGTGGCGCACGCGGGGCTTGAACAGACCGAGGATGCCTTTCATGGGCGGTGGGCGGTGCGCAGGCAGGCGAGGCGGGAATTCGTTCGCGCCTTCGCGGGCGCGCCCGGGCTGGGCGTCAGCCCGGGAAGTTCTCGGGCATCTTGGCCTTGCCGCGCGCTTCGGCCGGGCTGATGACGTTGCGGCGGACCAGGTCGGTCAGGTTCTGGTCCAGCGTCTGCATGCCCACGCTGCTGCTGGTCTGGATGGTGGAGTACATCTGCGCCACCTTGGCCTCGCGGATCAGGTTGCGGATGGCGCTGGTGCCCAGCATGATCTCGTGCGCCGCCACGCGGCCGGAGCCGTCCTTGGTCTTGCACAGGGTCTGCGAGATCACGGCCTGCAGCGATTCGGACAGCATGGCGCGCACCATTTCCTTCTCTTCGGCGGGGAACACGTCGATGATCCGGTCGATGGTCTTGGCCGCGCTGGAGGTGTGCAGCGTGCCGAAGACCAGGTGGCCGGTCTCGGCCGCCGTCATGGCCAGGCGGATGGTTTCGAGGTCGCGCATTTCGCCCACCAGGATGGCGTCGGGGTCCTCGCGCAGGGCCGACTTCAGCGCGGCGGCGAACGAGAGCGTCATCGGCCCCACCTCGCGCTGGTTGATGAGGCACTTCTTGGACTCGTGGACGAACTCGATCGGGTCCTCCACCGTCAGGATGTGGCCGTATTCGCTTTCGTTCAGGTGGTTGACCATGGCGGCCAGCGTGGTGGACTTGCCTGAGCCCGTGGGGCCGGTCACCAGCACCAGGCCGCGGGGCTTCATGGCCAGGTCGGCGAAGATCTTGGGCGCGTTGAGCTGCTCCAGCGTGAGGATCTTGCTGGGAATGGTCCGGAACACGGCGGCCGCGCCCCGGTTCTGGTTGAAGGCGTTGACGCGGAAGCGCGCCAGGCCTTCGATCTCGAAGGAGAAATCGACTTCGAGGAACTCTTCATACACCTTGCGCTGGGCATCGCTCATGATGTCGTACACCATGGCGTGGACCGTCTTGTGGTCCAGCGCATCGACGTTGATGCGCCGCACGTCGCCATGCACGCGGATCATGGGCGGCAGTCCGGCCGAGAGGTGCAGATCGGATGCCTTGTTCTTCACACTGAAGGCGAGCAGCTGGGTGATGTCCACGAAAGGTCTCTCGGTCGTTGAGGAAGGGTGGGCCGCAGCGCGTTTGGTACGCTCGAACGAACGAACATTATGACGACGATTGGTAACAACCTCCAACAAGTACGCAGCCGGATCGACGCGGCCTGCGCGGCGGCCGGGCGCGAGGCGGGCAGCGTGTCGCTGCTGGCCGTCTCCAAGACCTTCGGCCCCGAGGCGGTGCGCGAAGCGGCCCTGGCCGGTCAGCGCCGCTTCGGCGAGAACTACGTGCAGGAAGCCGTCGAGAAGATGGCGCAGGTGGCGGCCATGCGACTGCCGCAGGCGCTGGAATGGCACTGCATCGGCCCGCTGCAGAGCAACAAGACCCGGCTGGTGGCCACGCACTTCGACTGGGTGCATACGGTGGACCGGCTCAAGATCGCCGAGCGCCTGTCCGATCAGCGGCCGGACCACCTGCCGCCGCTGCAGGTCTGCATCCAGGTGAATGTGGACGGCGGCGCCACCAAGGCAGGCGTGGCGCCGGACGAGGCCCTGGCCCTGGCCCGCGCCGTGGCGCGGCTGCCACGCCTGGCGCTGCGCGGTGTGATGAGCATTCCCGACGCGGTCGAGGGCTTCGACGCGCAGTGCGCGGTGCATGCGCGGGCCCAGGCGGTGTGGGCGGCCGTGCGCGAGGCGCTGGCGGCCGAGGGCGTGGGCGGCATCGACACCCTGTCGCTGGGCATGACGGCCGACCTGGACGCCGCCGTGCATGCCGGCAGCACCCTGGTGCGGGTGGGCAGCGGCATCTTCGGCGGACGGCACTACCCGGCGGCTTGACGGGGCCTTCAATGCCTTTTCCTGCGCTGGCGCTTTTGCACCAAGCGCCTGCAGCTATGAAAGGCGTAGCAAAAGATCAGCCGGCGAAGCGCTGCACGCAGTCCAGCGCGGCTTCGACATCTGCCGCCGACACGTCCAGGTGCGTCACCCAGCGCAGGCGCGTCTGGCCGGCATAGAGGCCGCTGGTCACGCGCACGCCGCAGGCGGCCAGCCAGGCGGTGAAGGCGGGGGCCACATCGGCCTGCACGTCGGCGAAGAGGATGTTGGTGTGCGCCGAGGCCACCGCCAGCCGGCCGGCCAGCACCGGGTGGCTGCGGCCGGCCTCGGCCAGCCCGTCGGCCAGGCGGCGCAGCAGGGCGTGGTCCTGGGCCAGTCGGTCGATGTGGTGCTCCAGCGCGTGCTGGCCCGCGGCGGCCAGCATCCCGGCCTGGCGCATGCCGCCGCCCAGCATCTTGCGGGTGCGGCGTGCGCGGGCGATGAAATCGTGCGAACCCAGCAGCAGCGATCCCACCGGCGCGCCCAGGCCCTTGCTGAGACAGAGCGAGACGGTGTCGAAATGCCCGCAGAGCGCGCGCGCCTCGTCGCGCACGTCGGTGCCGTTCGCTTCGGCGCTGGCGGTGGCGGCGTTGAAGAGGCGTGCGCCGTCCAGGTGCAGCCCCAGGCCGCGCGAGCGCGCCAGCTGCGCCACCTGGGCCACGTAGGGCGTGGGCAGCACGCGGCCGCCGGTGGTGTTCTCCAGCACCACCAGCCGGGTGCGGGCGAAGTGCGCGTCGTCCGGCTTGATGGCTGCGGCGATGTCGGCCAGGGCCAGCGTGCCGTCGGGCTGGTTCTCCACCGGCTGCGGCTGGATCGAGCCCAGCACCGCCATGCCCCCGCCTTCCCAGCGGTAGGTATGCCAGCCCTGGCCCACGATGGCCTCGTCGCCGCGCTGGCAGTGGCCCATCAGCGCGATCAGGTTGGTCTGCGTGCCGGTGGGCGCGAAGAGCGCGGCCTCGAAGCCCAGCAGCTGCGCAGCATGCGCCTGCAGCGCGTTGACGGAAGGGTCGTCGCCGAAGACGTCGTCCCCCAGCGGGGCGGCCAGCATGGCGGCGCGCATGGCGGGGGTGGGCTGGGTGACGGTGTCGCTGCGGAAGTCGGGCATGGCGGGCAGTGGGTGGTGTGAAGGGCGAGTCCGCCATCCTACGGCCCGTGCCGTGGGTCCATGGCCTTTGCGGCCTTCGCAGGGGATAGGCAGGAACGCCCTCAGCCGGCGCTGCCGCCCAGTGCGCGGTACAGCGCGGCATGGTTGGCGAGCTGGTTCAGCCGGTTGTCGGCCAGCGCGTTCTCGGCCGCGCGGCGGCGTTCCTGCGCGTCCAGCCAGGGCCGCAGCGCCACCGCGCCGGAGCGGTAGCGCACTTCGTAGAGCTGTTCGGCCCGGCGGGCGTCGGCCAGGGACTGTGCGAGCTGCACGGCCTGCCCGGCCAGCTGGCGCCGCGCCGACAGGGCGTTGTCCACATCGACGAAGGCCTGGTAGAGCGTCTGGCGGAAGGTGATCACGGCCTGCTCGTAGTCCGCCCGCGCGATGTCGGTGGACAGCTGCATCTCGGTGCGGTTCAGGAACGGCAGCACCAGGCCTGCGCCCAGCGTGGCCACCGGGTTGGCCAGCACGTCGCCCAGTGCGCTGCTGGAGCCGCCCAGGGCGCCGGTGAGCGACAGGCGCGGGTAGTACGACAGCCGTGCGGCATCGGCGCTGGCCAGCGCCGCGCGCAGCCGCAGCTCGGCCGCGCGCAGGTCGGGCCGGCGCGCCAGCAGCTCGGCGGGCAGCCCGGGCGCCACTTCGGGCAGCGGGCCGGCGGGCAGGGCCTGCGGCGCGCTCCAGCCGGGCGCGCCCGGGCCGGTGGCGGAACCGTCGAACAGCAGGGTCAGCGCGTTGGCGGTCTCGACGTACTGCTGCTGCAGCTGCGACAGCGCCGCGCGCTGGCTGGACAGGCTCTGGCGCGATTCGGCCAGCTCCAGCGTGGAGACGGCGCCGGCGTCGTATTGCGCCTGCACCAGCGCCAGCGTTCGTTCTGCATAACGCAGGCTTTGCGCGGACGATGCCAGCCGCTGGTTCAGGTGGCCCAGCTGCCAGTAGAGCGTGGCCGTGGTGCCGGCCAGCGCCTGGGCGGTGGCCTCGCGGTCCTGGGCGGTGGCCAGCGCCTCCCAGCGGGCGGCGTCCTGCGTCGCGCCCAGGCGGTTCCACAGGTCCAGTTCGTAGCTGGCGCCGAGCGAGGCGGAATACGAGCGTGCGGTGCCGCCCCCGCCGCCATCCACCGCACGCGCGGCGCTTCCGTTCACGCCGCCGCTGAAGGCGGGGCGGTTGCCCGCCAGCCGGGCCTGCAGCTGGGCGCGCCGCACGCGGAGGGCCGCCACGGCCAGGTCGTTGTTGCGCGCCAGGGCGGACTCCACCAGTGCATCGAGCACCGGGTCGCCGAAGGCCTTCCACCACGCGCCGGTGGCGGCCACGGGGTCGAGCGCGGCGCCGGCCTGCAGCGGTTGCTGCCGTGGCTGCTGCTGCCACTGCGCGGGCACCTGGGCCGCAGGCGGCTGGTAGGGCGTGCGCAGCGTGCTGCCGCAGCCGGCCAGCAGCAGGGCTGCTGCGAGCGCCAGCGCGGCACGGGACAGGGCGGTGGAGCGATGCGGCGATGGATGGGTCATTCGCGGGCCAGGGCTTGCACGGGGTCGAGACGGGCCGCGTTGCGCGCGGGCAGGAAGCCAAACACCACGCCGATCAGCGTGGCGCAGGCGAAGGCGGCGATCATCGAGCCGGGCGAATACACCAGCTGGAAGCTGCTGCCGGACTGCGCGAAGAGCTGGCCGAAGCCCAGCGCCAGCGCGATGCCCAGCACGCCGCCGATCAGGCACACCAGCACCGCCTCGATCAGGAACTGCTGCTGGATGTCGCTCTGCCGCGCGCCCACGGCCATGCGCACGCCGATCTCGCGGGTGCGCTCGGTCACGCTGACCAGCATGATGTTCATCACCCCGATGCCGCCCACGATGAGCGAGATCACGGCGATGGACGAGACCAGCAGCGTCAGGGTCTGCGTGGTGGCCTCGATGGTCTGGCGGATGCTGTCGGTGTTGAGCACGTAGAAGTCCTTGCGGCCGTGCCGCTGCAGCAGCAGCTGGCTGATGCCCTGCTCGGCGGCGCTGGTCGGCGCGTCGTCGCGCACGCGCACCGTGATGCTGCGCAGGTAGCTCTGGTTGACGATGCGGCTCATGGCGGTGGTGTAGGGCACGAACACGCTCAGCGCCTCGCTGTTGCCGAAGGCCGAATCGCTCTTGGCCGCCACGCCGATCACGCGCACCGGAATGCTGCCCAGCAGGATCACCTCGCCCACCGGGTCGGGGGTGTGGGGGAACAGCGTCTTGCGGGTGTTGTCGTCGATCACCGCGACCTGGTCGCGCCGCGCCACGTTGCCGGCCCCGAAGGCGCTGCCCTGGGCGATCTGGATGCCGCGCACGCGGAAATACTGCTCCCCGGCGCCCACTACCGTCATGGCGGCCTCGACGTTGCGCCAGCGGCCGGTGACGCTGCTCTGCAGCGTGGGCGTGACGCTGTCCACATAGCCCTGCTGGGCCAGCGCCGCCGCGTCGGCCGGCACCAGCGTGCGCACGCGGGCGGCGCGCGGGTCGCCGAAGCCCGCGCCCGAGAACACCTCGATGGTGTTGGTGCCGATGGCGCTGATGTTCTTGAGCACCTGCCGGCGCGAGCCCTCGCCCAGCGCCACCACCGCCACCACCGAGGCGATGCCGATGATGATGCCCAGCATGGTGAGGAAGGTGCGCAGCCGGTGCGCGTTCATCGCCAGCAGCGCCATGTGGAAGGCGGAGGCGAAGCGGTCCGCCAGGGCGCCCGGGCCGCCGCGCGCCGGCGGGCGGGGCGGCAGGGCCGGGGCGGTGCGCGGCGGCAGGCCGGCCATGCGGGCCGTGGGGTGGTCGCCGATGATCTCGCCGTCGCGGATCTCGATGATGCGCTCGGCATGTTCGGCCACCGCCATGTCGTGCGTCACGATGATGATGGTGTGGCCTTCGGCATGCAGCTCCTGCAGGATCTTCATCACCTCCTCGCCGCTGCCGGAGTCCAGCGCGCCGGTGGGCTCGTCGGCCAGGATCACGCTGCCGCCGTTCATCAGCGCCCGGGCGATGGACACGCGCTGCTGCTGCCCGCCCGAGAGCTGGCCCGGCCGGTGGCCCGTGCGGTCGGTCAGCCCCAGCCGGCCCAGCAGCGCGGCGGCGCGGTCGTGGCGCGCATCGGCCGGCGTGCCGGCATAGACGGCGGGCACCTCCACGTTGCCGCGCGCCGTCAGGTCGCCCAGCAGGTGGTAGCGCTGGAAGATGAAGCCGAAGTATTCGCGCCGCAGCGCGGCCAGCTCGTCGGGCCCCAGCTGGCCGGTGGCGCGGCCGGCCACGCGGTAGGTGCCGGCAGTGGGCTGGTCCAGGCAGCCCAGGATGTTCATCAGCGTCGATTTGCCCGAACCCGACTGGCCGACGATGGCCACCATCTCGCCCGCCCGGATGGCCAGGTCGATGTCCTTCAGCACGGTGATGCTGCCTTCGCCGGCGGGGAACTCGCGGCGCAGCGCACGCAGTTCGAGCAGCGGCGCATCCGGCGCATGCGGCGCGGCGCCGGCGCTGCGGTCGTTCGGGGCGATGGCCTGCACGGCTTGCGGCATGGCCGGCATCACATGCGCATGGGCGGCCGGCGGCCGCCCGGTGCCGCTGCGCCGGGGCCGCCGGCTTCGCCCACCACCACCTTGTCGCCCTCGGCCAGGCCTTCGGTGATCTGCGCGCTCACGTTGTTGTCGATGCCCACCTTCACATCGCGGGCCTGCGGCTGGCCGGCTGAGTCCAGCACGCGCACGGTGGCGCTGCCGCTGCCGCTGCCGCTGCCGCTGCCGCTGCCGCGCCGGGACAGCGCGGACGAGGGGATCACGATCGCGCCCTTGGCCTCGGCGCGCACGATGGACACCTGCGCCGTCATCGAGATGCGCAGCTTGCCCTCGGGGTTGGGCACGTCGAACAGGCCGTTGTAGTAGATGGCGGTGGTGGCGCTGGCACTGGCGCCGCTGCCGCTGCTGCCGCTCGATGCGGTGCTCTCGGTCAGGATGGCGTCGGTCGCCGGCTCGATGGTGCGCAGCCGGGCGTGGTAGCGCCGGTCGGGCTCGCCCAGGATGGTGAAGTACACCGGCAGGCCGGGCTGCACCTTCACCACGTCGGCCTCGGAAATCTGCGTCTTCACCGTCATCGTGTCCAGCTGCGCCACCTTGATGATGGTGGGCGCCGCCTGGTTCGAATTCACCGTCTGGCCCTGCTGCACCACCAGCGCCACCACCACGCCGTCGATGGGCGAGACGATCTTGGTGTAGCCCAGGTTGACCTTGGCCGTGTCGGCCGTGATGCGCGCCTGCCTGATCTGCGCCTGCAGCGCCGCGATGTTGGCGCGCGTGGAATTGCGCGCGGCGTCGGCCGCCTCGAAGTCGGCGCGCGAGCCGGCCTCGGCGTCCAGCAGCTGCTTCTGCCGGCGCCAGGTCAGTTCGGCCTGGGCCAGCGCCGCCTGCTGCGCCGCCAGCTGGGCCTGCACGTTCTCCAGCGCGGCCTCGGCGTTGAGCACCGTGTTCTGCTGGGTGGTGGAATCGATCTCGGCCACCAGCTCGCCCTTCTTCACCGTCTGGCCCAGCTCCACGCGCAGGCGCTTGACCTGGCCGGACACCTGGGCGCCCACGCTCACCTGCCTGAAGGCCTGGATGGTGCCGGTGGCCAGCACCGCGTCCTCGATGTCCGCCCGCGCCGCCGTGGCGGTGACGAAGCTCGGCGCCGGTGCGGGCTTGAAGAAGAGCCGCCAGGCACCGAAGGCCAGCGCGGCCAGCACGAGAAGCAGCAGCGCGAGGCGCCAGGGCGGGGTGAACTTGCGGGCAGTGGACATGGATGTCTGGAAGGGAGAGGTCGGCTGGCCTTGGGGGACGGCCGGGCAGGGTGGAAGCCGCCCCCGAGTGTGCCAAGTCCGGCGGGCCGGCCCATGTCCTGCGCGTAAAGTGCTGGCAACGGCCGGGGGTAACTGTAGGAGTCAGTGGCGGATGCCGGCCCCGGGATGCCATTCGGGCCCCGGCCAGCGACGGCGCGGGGCGCGTGCTAAGCTGCCCCGCGCATTTTTCGTCTGCGACTCGGAGAAACTTCCATGCCCGGCCTGCTGCCCCACATCGACCCTGACGGTCTGCTCGAATTCTCGGTGGTCTATACCGACCGCGCGCTCAACCACATGTCCAAGCGCTTCACCGGCGTGATGCAGGACATCCTTGCCACGCTCAAGCAGGTCTATGGCGCGCACACGGCCGTGCTGGTGCCGGGCAGCGGCACTTTCGGCATGGAAGCCGTGGCGCGGCAGTTCGCCAACCGCGAGAAGGTGCTGATCGTGCGCAACGGCTGGTTCAGCTACCGCTGGAGCCAGATCTTCGACGCCGGGGCCTTGGGTGGCGGCGCGGTGGTGTGCAAGGCCCGCCAGCAGGGCGAGGGCGCCCAGGCGCCCTGGGCGCCGTGCCCGGCCGAAGAGGTGGCCGCCGCCATCCGCGCCGAGCGGCCCAAGGTGGTCTTCGCCCCGCATGTGGAAACCGCCAGCGGCATCATCCTGCCCGATGCCTACCTGCGAACGGTGGCCGATGCCGCGCACGAGGTGGGTGCGCTCTTCGTGCTGGACTGCGTGGCCTCCGGCGCCATGTGGGTGGACATGCGCGCCACCGGCGTGGACGTGCTCATCAGCGCGCCGCAGAAGGGCTGGAGCGGCTCGCCCTGCTGCGCCATGGTGATGCTGAGCGAGCGCGCCCGCGAGGCCATCGAAGGCACGCAGAGCTCCAGCTTCTCGTGCGACCTGAAGAAATGGATGCAGATCGCCGAGGGCTACGAAAAGGGCCAGCACGCCTACCACACCACCATGCCCACCGACGCGCTGGTGCAGCTGCGCAGCGTGATGCTGGAAACGCGCGACTACGGTTTCGAGAAGGTGCGCCAGGAACAGATCGCGCTGGGCGCCCAGGTGCGCGAGCTGCTCGAATCGCGCGGCCTGCCCAGCGTGGCGGCCGAAGGCTTCAAGGCGCCGGGCGTGGTGGTCAGCTACACCACCGACCCCGGCATCCAGAACGGTTCCAGGTTCGCCGCCGTGGGCCTGCAGACCGCGGCCGGCGTGCCGCTGCAGTGCGGCGAGGGCGCGGACTTCCGCACCTTCCGCATCGGCCTCTTCGGCCTGGAGAAGTGGCACCACGTGGACCGCACCGTCGGCCATCTGCGCACGGCGCTGGACCAGGTGCTCGCGCCCGCCGCGGCGGTGTAGGACCGGGGCGCGTTCACCTCCCGCCACGGCGGGAAATGCCGCCGCGCGTGGACGCGGCGCGGGCACGGCGGCTATTCTTTGGCCCATGCCTTTGCAAGCCCCCAGACCGGACCATGAAGCGCTGCTCCAGCGCGCCAAGCGCCAGGCCAGCGGCCTGCTGCTGCTGGTGGTGGCGGTCTTCGCCGCCACCTATCTCTTTCCGCGCGGCCTGGCCGTCGATTGCGTGCGCGCCATGGCCGAGGCCGCCCTGGTCGGCGCGCTGGCCGACTGGTTCGCCGTCTCTGCGCTGTTCCGGCGCATCCCGCTGCCCTGGGTCGGCGGCCACACCGACATCATCGCCCGCAACAAGGACCGCATCGGCGGCAACCTGGCCGAATTCGTGCGCGAGGAATTCCTCGACGGCCCCTCCCTGGTCACCATGATCCGCCGGCACGATCCGGCCGACATGCTGGCGCAGTGGCTCACCGCGCCCGCCAATGCCGGCCTGCTGGGCCGCCAGGTCGCGCGTCTGGCGGGCGCCGCGCTGGACATGGTGGAAGACGCGAAGATCCAGGAACTGATGGCCCAGGCCGCGCGCGCGCTCATCGGGCGCATCGACCTGAGCCGCTCCATGGGCGCGGCGCTGGGCGCGCTCACGCAGGGCGGCCGCCACCAGGCACTGCTGGACGACCTGCTGCAGCGCCTGGGCAGCATCCTGCAATCGCCCGAGACGCGCGCCTTCATCGCCGACACGCTGGTGCAGTGGATCAAGCGCGAGCACCCCCTGAAGGAAAAGGTGCTGCCCACCGACTGGCTGGGCACCAAGGGCGCGGCCGCCATCGCCCATGCCATCGAAAGCCTGCTGGAAGAGGTCGCCAACGACCCGCGCCACCAGCTGCGCGATGCGCTGGACGCCGCCGTGCAGCGCCTGGTGGACCGGCTGCAGACCGACCCCGACTGGGCGCAGCGCGGCGAGGAGATCCGCGCCTACCTGCAGGGCGACCCCAAGGTGGGGGCCTACGTGGCGGAGCTCTGGGGCCGGCTGCGCGATGCGCTGCGCCGCGACCTGGGCGACGAGCATTCCGAGGTCTCGCGCCAGGTCGCCGCCATGGGCCAGTGGCTGGGCATGTCGCTGGCCGGCGATGCCGCGCTGCGGGTGCGCCTGAACGTGCGGCTGGAGCTCTGGGCCGCCCAGTGGGCGCCCGATCTGTCCCGCTCGGTGGCCGAGCACATCCGCGCCACCGTGGAGCGCTGGGACGCGCGCGAGATGTCGCGCCTGGCCGAGCTGCACATCGGCCGCGACCTGCAGTACATCCGCATCAACGGCACCATCGTGGGCGGCGCGATCGGCCTGGTGCTGTTCATGATCTCGCATGCGAGCGAGCTGGCCGCGGCAGCCCGGCCTCTGCTGCTCGGTGCTTGATCAGAACCGCGGCAGCTCCGGGTACGCGATCTGCCCGCCGCGCACCAGCATCTTTCCGTACTCGGCGCAGCGGTTCAGGGTGGGGATGACCTTGCCCGGGTTGAGCAGGCCGGCCGGATCGAAGGCGGCCTTGAGGGCGAACATCTGCGCGTTCTCCTCGGTGGTGAACTGGGTGCACATGCTGTTGAGCTTCTCCACGCCCACGCCGTGCTCGCCGGAGACGGTGCCGCCCATGGCCACGCTGGTCTCCAGGATGTCGGCGCCGAAGAGCTCGCAGCGGTGCAGCTCGTCGGGGTCGTTGGCGTCGAACAGCACCAGCGGGTGCAGGTTGCCGTCGCCGGCATGGAAGACGTTGCAGCAGCGCAGGCCGTATTTCTGCTCCATCTCCTGGATGGCCAGCAGGATGTCGGCCAGGCGCTTGCGCGGGATGGTCGAGTCCAGGCACATGTAGTCGGGGCTGATGCGGCCCGAGGCCGGGAAGGCGTTCTTGCGTCCGCTCCAGAAGCGCAGGCGCTCGGCCTCGTTCTCGCTCACGGTGATGGCGGTGGCGCCGGCCGCGCGCAGCACCTCGCTCATGCGGCCGATCTCTTCCTCGACCTCTTCGGGCGTGCCGTCGCTCTCGCACAGCAGGATGGCCTCGGCCGTCAGGTCGTAGCCGGCCTTGACGAAGTCTTCCACGGCGGCGGTCATGGGCTTGTCCATCATCTCCAGCCCGGCCGGGATGATGCCGGCCGCGATCACGGCGGCCACCGCGTCGCCGGCTTTGCGCACGTCGTCGAAGCTGGCCATGATGCAGCGCGCCAGCTGCGGCTTGGGGATCAGGCGCACGGTGGCCTCGGTGGTCACGGCCAGCATGCCCTCGCTGCCGATCACGGCGGCCAGCAGGTCGTAGCCGGGCGCGTCCAGCGCCTCGCTGCCGAATTCGACCGGCTCGCCTTCCACGGTGAAGCCGCGCACGCGCAGCACGTTGTGCACGGTCAGGCCGTACTTCAGGCAGTGCACGCCGCCCGAGTTCTCGGCGATGTTGCCGCCGATGGTGCAGGCGATCTGGCTGGACGGGTCGGGCGCGTAATAGAGCTGCCAGGGCGCGGCGGCCTCGCTGATGGCCAGGTTGCGCACGCCGCACTGCACGCGGGCCGTGCGGCTCACCGGGTCGATGGACAGGATGCGGTTGAAGCGCGCCAGCGACAGCGTGACGCCCAGCGCATGCGG
Organism: uncultured Acidovorax sp.; assembly: GCA_913774625.1. GTDB lineage: Bacteria > Pseudomonadota > Gammaproteobacteria > Burkholderiales > Burkholderiaceae_C > Paracidovorax. Next base: position 20,666 of record CAJYHL010000053.1, on the reverse strand, counting down.
CATGGCGCCGCCCGACAGGCCCGTGCCCGCGCCACGCGCCACCACCGGCACGCCCAGGCCATGGCAGGTGCGCAGCACGGCCTGCACCTGGGCCTCGGTCTCGGGCAGGCAGACCACCAGCGGGCGCTGGCGGTAGGCGGTGAGGCCGTCGCATTCATAGGGCGTGGTGTCTTCCGCATGCCAGAGCAGCATGTGGGCGGGCAGGTGGGCCGACAGGGCCTGCACGACCTGGGCCTGGCGCGCGGCGCGCTCGGCGGCGCTGGGCGCGGAGTCGGTGGCGGATGCGGAGGGGAGAAGGGGGGCAACGGCGGCGCTCATGCCCGCCACTGTAGAGGAAGGCCGGCCGCCGGTGCGTGAGTTTTCTTTCAGCGCTGCGTGAGCGCGGCGCCGGTCACACCGGCCCGGGGCTCACCGGCCGTTCGCTGCCTTCCAGCAGCCAGAGGCGCTTGGTGGCGCGGGTCAGGGCCACGTAGAGCATGTTGCGTTCGCGGTAGGCCTCCTGCGGCGCGGCGGCGCGCGGAAAGCGCCCGCGCTCGACCAGGGGCACGGCGACGTTCTCGTATTCATGGCCCTTGCAGCGTTCCACCGTCAGCAGCTGCAGGCTGGGCGCTTCCCTGCGGCCGTGCTGGCGGATGCTGGACTGCACCATGAGCGTGAGCCGGCCCAGGAATTCATCGACGGACAGGCCCGCGCAGATGCGCGAGAGCGCCTGCAGGCTGTCCATGCACTGGCGCAGCTCCTCGGCGCTGATGGGTGCTTCGGCGAAGAACCGCTGCAGCAGCGGGTGGCGGCAGAGCCGGCCGGCGTCGGCACAGGCCTCGGGCGGCAGGGCCAGCCAGGCCTCGCAGGCGGCCGAGACCACGGGCGCGTTCGGGTCGAAGCTGGCGCGCAGCAGGAAGTCGCGCATGCGGTCCGGCTGGTGGATCAGCTCGGCCGCGACGGCGCGGGTGTCCACCTCGGCCGTGGAATGCTGCGCCAGCGCCTGCAGGTCGAAGAAGCCGTTGGCCAGCAGATCGGTGTCGGGCTGGCTGCCGCGCCGCACGTAGCGCAGCAGGCCTTCGAGGGCGCTGCTCAGGATGCCCTGCGTCAGCCGCACCTGGCTGCTGCAGCCCGGCAGGGCCCGCAGCAGGGCCAGCACCAGCGCGATCTCGCGGCGCTGGTAGAAGCGCTTCAGCCCCAGGCAGGCGTAATGCACGCCCTCGTGGGCGAAGCGCCATTCCAGCAGCACCGAATCCTCGGGCGAGCGCAGCACCACGCTCAGGCAGGGCGCGGCGCCGCTTGCGGCCGGCGGCTCGCGCAGCACGGCCTGGTGGATCTCCAGCAGCTGGCGGGCGCAGTCTTCGTCGCTGTCGTAGGCCAGGCGCTCGAAGCGGGCGGGCTTGGTCGGGTAATGGGTGCCGAATTCGACGCCGAAGAGCGGGTTCAGGCCCTCGCAGATGGCGGTGCCGAAGCGGTAGGTGGTGTCCAGCGCCAGCACCTCGGGTGCCTCGGGCAGCGCCTGCCGGATGCGTTCCAGCCCGTGGCCGAAGACCGAGAACGCGCCGGGCAGGATGTGCTGGTTGAAGTCGCCCGCGCCCACGAACACGCCGTTGCCGCCCGCCACCAGGTGGCGCAGCACCAGCAGGGCGGCCTCGTCTAGGTCCTGCAGCTCGTCGAACAGCACCGCGTCGTAGCGGCCCTGCAGCGGAGCGTAGGCGGCGCCGAAGTCCAGCTCGCACAGCTGCAGGGCGATCTCGTAGGTGCAGTCGCCCGGTGCGTAGAGCCGCGGCTCGTCGTCCGGCCCCCGGCGCAGGCGTTCGTACTGGCGCAGCAGCAGATAGAGGCCGTAGTCCAGCGCGTTGTCCCGGCAATAGGCGGCGGCGCCCAGGCCTTCGCGGGCGATCTCGCGCTGCAGCAGCCGCTGCTTGGCCAGGGCCTCGAAGCCGGTGAAGGCCTGCACGTCGAGTTCGCGCGCCATGAAGTCGGCGGCTTCGGCGGGCAGGTCGGCACCCAGGCGCTGTTCGCGCTGCAGCTCCTGCCGCAGCGCGGCATGGGCCTGGCGGATCAGCAGGTTGCGCTCCAGCGGCTCGGCCAGGCGCTGCACCGCCAGGCCCTGCGCGCGCAGCAGGCCTTCGCAGAGCTGGTCCACCGTCATGATCTGCACTTCGCGCGCATCGGCCGGCATGAAGCGGGCCAGCCGGTCGCGGATGGCGGCCAGGCCCGCGTCGGAATACGCCAGCATCAGCACGCGCCGCGCGCCGCGCATCTGGACCAGGTCCGCCGCCTTGGTCGCCAGCGTGGTGGTCTTGCCCGTGCCCGCCAGGGCGCTGATGAGCACCGCCTTCGCCGTGGCGTTGAGCACGGCCTTCTGCTCGTCGTTGGGGCGGCGCTTCTGGAAGACCGGGGCGGGGGGCTGGACCATGGGCAGGGAGGTGAAGAAACTCGGTTGCTACTGAATCAGTCGCTGAGGGCTACGGCGTCGTGGGCGCGGGAAGCGATTTGGGACAGGCGACGCACCGCAGGCAGCCGCAGCGCTCGGCGCCACGGCAAGATGCAGCAAGGGCGCCGGAAGGACACTGCCATTTTTGTGAAGCACGGTCCGTCTAGGCTGAGCGGACGGTTCGACTGACCGGCCTTGGGGCCGAACGGGTGGTCTTGCGAGCCGCTCCTTCAGGCCATGGCCCGCCGCAGCCATTCGGCGAAGGCCGCGCACTCCCATCGGTCCATGGTGCCGGTGCGCCAGCACAGGTAGTGGGCGTGCGGGCTGGGCGCCTGGATGTCGAAGAGCCGCACCAGCGTGCCCTGGTCCAGCCAGGGCGCGCCCAGCTTCAGGCGCACCAGGGCCACGCCCATGCCGGCCGCGGCGGCGTCGCACATCAGGCCGATGTCGTTGAACTGCGAGCCTTCGCTGGGTGCGGGCCAGTCCAGCCCGCAGGCGGCGAACCAGGGGCGCCAGGGCTCCAGCGGGCTGCGCAGCAGCGGAATGCCTTCCAGGTTCTCGGGCCGCTCGAAGGGGCCGTGCTCGCGGATGAAGGCAGGCGAGGCCAGCGGCGTGACCATGTCGCGCGCGATCTCCACATGCTCCATGTCGGCGTAATGGCCGGGGCCGAAGCGCACCACCAGGTCGGCGTCTTCCGCCACCACGTCCAGCAGCGGAATGGAGACCTGCAGCGCGAGGTCGATCTCGGGATAGACCTCGGTGAACTGCCGCAGCCGCGGAATCAGGATGACGCGCGCGAAGGTGGGCGTGACGGCCAGCTTGAGCCGCCGCTTGCCCGGCGTGGCGTCGCTGCCCGGGAAGCGCTGCAGCGCGCTCAGGCCCTCGCGCACCTGGGCCAGGTAGGCGCTGCCCTCGGTGGTGAGGGAAAAATCCGCCCGGCCGAAGAGCCGCGTGCCCAGGATCTGCTCCAGCTGCTTGACGCGGTGGCTCACGGCGCTGGGCGTCACGCACAGCTCTTCGGCCGACTGGGTCACGCTGCGCAGCCGGGCCAGCGCCTCGAAGGTGATGAGGCACTGGATGGGCGGGATGCGGCGCACGCCGCTGCTCCAGCCCCCGTCCGCGCCGCGCACGGCGAAGGGGTCCTTGGGGAGGCTGCTGCCGGTGGCCATGGCGGGCGCTTCAGCGGAAGACGACGGTCTTGTGGCCGTTGAGCAGCACGCGGCGTTCGGTGTGCCATTTCACGGCGCGGGCCAGCACCTGGCTTTCGGTGTCGCGGCCGCGGGCCGTGAGGTCTTCCACCGTGTCGGTATGGTCGGCGCGGGCGACGTCCTGCTCGATGATCGGGCCTTCGTCCAGGTCGGCCGTGACGTAGTGGGCGGTGGCGCCGATCAGCTTCACGCCGCGGTCGTGGGCCTGGTAGTAGGGCTTGGCGCCCTTGAAGCTGGGCAGGAAGCTGTGGTGGATGTTGATGGCCCGGCCTTCGAGCTTGCGGCACAGGTCGTTCGACAGCACCTGCATGTAGCGGGCCAGCACCACCAGCTCGGCGCCTTCCTGCTCGATGATCTCGAACTGGCGGGCCTCGGCCTGGGCCTTGTTGTCCTTGGTGACGGGGATGTGGTGGAAGGGCACGTTGTAGCTGGCCGCCAGCTGGTAGAAGTCGCGGTGGTTGCTGATGATGGCGGCGACGTGGACCGGCAGCAGGCCCGACTTCCAGCGGAACAGCAGGTCGTTCAGGCAGTGGCCCTCGCGGCTGACCATGATGACGGTGCGCACCGGCTCGCTGGCCGCGTGCAGATGCCAGCGCATCTGGTGCGGCTCGGCGAAGGCGGCCAGGCGCTCGCGCAGGGTGGCCTGGTCATGCCGGGCGCAGGCGAACTGCAGCCGCATGAAGAAAAGGCCGGTATCGTGGTCGTTGTATTGGGCGGCCTCTTCGATGTTGCCGTCCTGCTCCAGCAGAAAACCGGAAACGGCATGTACCAGCCCCAGTCGATCGGGGCAGGACAGGGTGAGAATGTAGGCTTGGGTCATAGCCGGCCGATTGTCGCAGCACCGCAGCGCCGCTGCCGCGCCGACCAGCCACACGCAGCGAGGAAATCAATGGACAGCAAGGGCCCTGGCCCGCGGGGCTCCCCATGGCGGGGGGCCTTTTTATATTTGGCCGCAGGCACGCTGAGCGTGCTGGCGGGCGAGGCCGTGCTCGAATCGTGCGCTTCCGACATCGGCCAGGCCCTGTTCCTGCGGCGCGCCGGCGGCCTGCTGTGCGTGGTGCTGGGGGCCGCGCTGGTGTTCTGGCTGCTGCAGCGCCTGCAGCGTGCGGAGGCTCGCCACGTGGCGGCCCGGCGCGAGCGCGACCAGCTCGTCCGCCATCTGCCGGCCGGCGTGGCGCGCATCGCGCTGGACGGGCGCGTGCTGTGGATGAACGGCAGCCTGCGCCAGTGGCTGGGACTGGCGCCGGACGGCGCCGTGCCCGAGGGGCTCGATTTCCATGCGCTGGTGCGCCCGGTCGATCCGCTGGCCGTCGCCGGCCTGGCCGAACGCCTGCGCGCGGGCGGCGGCGAGCGCGACAACGCTGCGGCCGAGTACCGTTTGCACCGCCTGCGCCCCCTGCACGGCGCGGGCCCGGCGGATGAGTCCGACGGGGCCGAAGACGGCGAGGGCGGCATGCCCCTGCTGGGCACCCTCTGCCTGGTGCCGGCGGCCGACGAAGCGCCCGAGCACCTGCTCTGCGTGCTGCAGGACCTGACCGAGGCCCGCGCGGCGCGCCGCGCGCTGGAGCGCAGCGAAGCGCGGCTGCGGCAGGTGCTCGAAGGCGGCGGCATCGGCGTGTGGGACTGGGACCTGCAGCGGCGCCGGCTCGACTTCGCCGGCGGCGTGGAGCGCCTGCTGCGCTACCAGGGCGACGACTTCACGCGCGACTTCTGCCTGCTGCCCAATGTGCTGAGGGCCGACCGGCGCCGCCTGCTGGCCGCCGCGCGCCATGCGCTGTCGTCGGACGAACCCTTCGCCGACAGCGTGCGCCTGCGCTGCTTCGACGGCGAATACCGCTGGTTCCGCGTCCATGGCCGGCGCCAGCTCGATGCCCGGGGGCGGCCCCGCCGCCTGCTGGGCATGCTGGCCGACCAGGACGTGCAGCGCCGCGACGAGGAGCACCACCGCCTGGCCATCGCCGTGGTGGACAACACCGTCGAGGGCGTGGTGGTGACCGATGCGCAAAGCCGCATCCTCTGGGTCAATGCCGCCTTCACCCGCCTGCTGGGCTACACGGAAGACGAGCTGCTGGGCCAGACCCCGCGCATCTTCAAGTCGGGCCGCCACGACAAGGCCTTCTACGCTGCCATGTGGGAGCGCCTGGGCCGCACCGGCCACTGGCAGGGCGAGATCTGGAACCGGCGCAAGAACGGCGAGGTGTTCCCCGAGCACATGTCGCTCTCGGCCGTGCGCGATGCGGCCGGCGAGACCACCCACTACGTGTGCGTGTTCACCGACATCACCGAGGAAAAGGCCCAGTACCAGCGGCTGGAGTTCCTCGCGCACCACGACCCGCTCACCACCCTGGCCAACCGCAGCCGCTTCGCCGAGCGCCTGGAAGAGGCCGTGCAGGCCGCGCGGCCCGGCGGCGAGCAGATGGCCGTGCTGCTGCTCAACCTCGACCGCTTCAAGGACGTGAACGACAGCTACGGCCACGGCGTGGGCGACCAGGTGCTGCAGCACATCGCGCGCCAGGTGCAGTCGGCCATGGGGCCGGACATGCTCGTCGGCCGCATGGGCGGCGACGAGCTGGGCGTGCTGGCGCGCCACCTGCGCCAGCCCGAGGACGCCGGCGCCATCGCCCAGACCATGATCGCCGCCGCCGCCGACCCCTGGCGCTCGCCCGAGGGCTTCGAGGTCATGGCCGGCGCCAGCGTGGGCATCGCCCTCTTTCCCGCGCACGGCACCACGGCGCAGACGCTGCTGCAGGGCGCGCATGCCGCAGTGCATGCCGCCAAGGCGCACGGCCGCGGCGCCTGGTGCTTCTTCGACGAGGGCCTGACCGCGGCCGCGCGCGAACGGCTGGCGCTCGAAGCCCGGCTGCGCCTGGCCATGGCCGAAGGCCATCTGCAGATGCACTACCAGCCGCAGGTGGACATCGCCAGCGGCCGCATCGTCGGCGCCGAGGCGCTGGTGCGCTGGAACGATCCGGTCGAAGGCGTCATCGCGCCGACGCGCTTCATCCCGGTGGCCGAAGCCACCGGCCTCATCGGCCCGCTGGGCGACTGGGTGACGGCCGAGGTCTGCCGGCAGGGCCGGGCCTGGATCGACGCGGGCCTGCTCACGGCCACGCTGGCGATCAACCTCTCGCCCCGGCAGTTCCACCTGAGCGACCTGATGGCCGGCCTGAAGGGCGCGCTCAAGGCCAGCGGCTTTCCGGCCCGCCAGCTGGAGCTGGAGATCACCGAAGGCGCGCTGGCCGAGCGTCCCGAGGACGCGCGCCAGGTGCTGCTGCAGCTGCGCGAATTGGGTGTGCGGCTGGCGGTGGATGACTTCGGCACCGGGTATTCGTCGCTCGCGCACCTCAAGCGCTTTCCCATTGACGTGCTCAAGATCGACCGCAGCTTCATCCGCGACCTGCCGCAGAACACCGACGACATGGCCATCTGCGCGGCCATCATCGCCATGGGCCACAGCCTGGGGCTGTCGGTGCTGGCCGAAGGCGTGGAGACCGAGGCGCAGCGCGCCTTCCTGCATGCGCGCGGCTGTGACAGCTTCCAGGGCTACCTGTGCTCCAAGCCGTTGCCGGCCGGGGAGTTCACCGAGCTGCTGCGCCGGCAGGCATCGGAGGGGTGATGGGAGATGGGCGATGGATTCCCGCCGCAGCGGGAATCCGGGTGTTATTGAAAAAATAGCTGTGTACGCTGCCGTACCGGGCGCCGGAGCCGGCCTGGCGCCCGGCCGGCTCGGTTCACTCCGGTGTCAGACTTCGGTGACGAAACGCTCGCGCGGGCGGCGCACCTTGGGCAGATCGACCAGCCAGTCCTGCTCGGCCAGACGGTAGCCCAGCGGCAGGATGGCCACGCTGCGCAGATGGCGGGCGCGCAGGTCCAGGATCTCGTCCAGCGCGGCGGGGTCGAAGCCTTCCATGGGCGTGCTGTCCACGCCTTCATAGGCGGCGGCCGTCAGGGCGGCCGACAGGGCGATGTAGGCCTGGCGCGCGGCGTGCTGGAAGTTCACCTCGGCATCGCGCTGGGGGTAGGAATTGAGCAGCTGCTGGCGGTAGTTCTCCCAGCCTTCGTTCTTGAAGCCGCGCACTTCGTTCGTGTAGTCGAACATGGCGTTGATGCGCTCGGCGGTGTAGTTGTCCCATGCCGCGAACACCAGCAGGTGCGAGCCGTCCACGATCTGGGCCTGGTTCCAGGCGATGGCCTGGATGCGGGCGCGCACGGCCGGGGCGGTCACCACCAGCAGCTCGAACGGCTGCAGGCCGCTGGAGGTGGGCGCCAGGCGGGCGGCCTCGATGATGCGTTCCAGCTTGTCGGCCGGCACCTTGCGGGCCGGGTCCATCTTCTTGGTGGCGTAGCGCCAGTTCAGGCGCTCGAGCAGCGAAGAGGCATCGGTGGCGGAGGCTTGCTTGTCGGTCATGGAAAGAGGCTTTCGGAAGTGTGAAAGGAAGGCAATCGAGGCAGCGCGGGCGCCGCGGCAGGGACCCGTGGGAGCCTGCAGGCAGGCGCGGCGCCACGCAGCCTACCAAGATAGGGCCCGCCCGGTGCCTTGCCAGACACCGGCGCAGCAACACAGCGTTGCACGGATCGAACCAATCGCCTGCCTTCGCACCCCATCGGCCCGTCGCCGCAGGAGCACCTGTCCGCAGCCGTCCCTGCCGATCCGATGGGCTTGACCTGCGGGCTACCGGCCGCGCCGCACCGGGTGTACAAAGAACGCCCGCCGTCCCGTCCGGGCGGCTTTGCGCCAAGGCTCCCACCCATGCAACGCGACCTCCACCCCCTGGCCCAGCCCACCGACACGCCCCAGCCCATCAGCCTGGACGTGCTGCGCGAGAAATACCTGAAGAACGGCGAGCCCGACGCCGAGGCGCTCTTCGCCCGCGTGGCCCGGGCGCTGGCCAGCGTCGAGCCGGCGGAGCAGCGCGCCCGGCACGAGGCGGCATTCCTCGCCAACCTGCGGGCCGGGGCCATCGGCGCGGGGCGCATCATGAGCGCGGCCGGCACCGACATCCAGGCCACGCTGATCAACTGCTTCGTGCAGCCCGTGGGCGACTGCATCCAGGGCGTGGACGAGGGCGGCTACCCGGGCATCTACGAAGCGCTGCGCGAGGCGGCCGAGACCATGCGGCGCGGCGGCGGCGTGGGCTACGACTTCTCCCGCATCCGCCCGCGCGGCGCCATCGTCAAGGGCACGGCCTCTCAGGCCTCGGGCCCATGCAGCTACATCAACGTGTTCGACCAGTCCTGCTCCACGGTCGAGAGCGCGGGCGCGCGGCGCGGCGCGCAGATGGGCGTGCTGCGCATCGACCACCCCGACGTGCTGGACTTCATCACCGCCAAGCGCACGCCCGGCCGCTGGAACAACTTCAACGTCTCGGTCGGCGTGCCGGGCGCCTTCATGGCCGCGGTGGAAGCGGGCGGCGACTGGGAGCTGGTCCACCGCGCCGAACCCGGCGCCGCCCTCAAGGCCCGGGGCGCCCGCCGCCGGGCGGACGGCCTATGGGTCTACCGAACCGTGGCCGCGCGCGAACTGTGGGACACCATCATGCAGTCGGCCTACGACTTCGCCGAGCCGGGCATCCTGTTCCTGGACCACATCAACCAGGACAACAACCTGCGCTATTGCGAGGACATCGCCGCGACGAACCCTTGCGTCACGGCCGACACCTGGGTGATGACCTCGGACGGCCCGGCCCAGGTGGCCGATCTGATCGGGCGGCGCTTCCACGCCGTGGTGGATGGCCAGGCCTTCGCGGTGGAAAGCGAAGGCTTCTTCGCCACTGGCCACCGCCCCGTGCTGCGCCTGACCACCCGCGAGGGCCATGCGCTGCGGCTCACGGCCGACCACCCCGTGCGCCGGGTCGTGCGCCGCACGCGCTACGTGCGCGAAGTCGAATGGACACCTGCCGGCGAGCTGCACCCGGGCGACGAAGTGGTGCTGCACGACCAGCGCGGCCTGCGGGGCTGGGACGGCCCGGGCACCGAGGCCGAGGGCTATCTGCTGGGCCTCCTGATCGGCGACGGCAGCCTGCGGCAGGACAAGGCCGTGCTTTCCGTCTGGGCGCCGCAGCTCAAGGCCGTGGGCGAAGACGGCCGCACCGCGCTGCGTGCGGGCGCGACCGGCATCCTGGCTGCGGCCGAAGCCGCCATCGCCACGCTGGCGCCGCACCGGGCCGACTTCCAGGGCTTCCAGCGCCCCATCGCCGGCCGGGGCGAAACGCGCCTGGCCAGCGCCCCGCTGTGCCGGCTGGCCCATGCCATGGACATGCGCCCCGGAAGCAAGACCATCACGCCGCGCATGGAGCGCTGCTCGTCGGCCTTCGCCGCCGGCCTGCTGCGCGGCCTCTTCGATGCCGACGGCTCGGTGCAGGGCACGCAGGCCAAGGGCGTGAGCGTGCGGCTGTCGCAAAGCGACCAGGCCCTGCTGCAGACCGTGCAGCGCATGCTGCTGCGCCTGGGCATCGCCAGCACGCTCTACGCAGAGCGCCGTCCGGCGCAGAGCCACCGCCAGCTGTCCGACGGCCGTGGCGGAGTGCGTGCCTATGCCACCCGCGCCCAGCACGAGCTGGTCATCAGCGGCGACAACCTGGCCGTGTTTGCCGAGCGCATCGGCTTCGCCGACGGCGACAAGGCGGCGCGGCTGGAAGCCGCCCTGCAGGGCTTCCGGCGCGAAATGAACCGCGAGCGCTTCGTCGCCACGGTCGAATCGCTGGAGCCCGATGGCATGGCCGACGTGTTCGACGTGACCGTGGCCGGCTGCCATGCCTTCGATGCCAACGGCCTCTACGTCCACAACTGCGGCGAGCAGCCGCTGCCCTCCTACGGCTGCTGCGACCTGGGGCCCATCATCCTCACGCGCTTCGTGCGCCGGCCTTTCGGCCTGCAGGGTGGAGAGCCGGAATTCGACTTCGCCGCCTTCGAGGCCGCCGTCGCCACCCAGGTGCGGGCGCTGGACAACGTGCTGGATCTCACCTTCTGGCCCCTGCCGCAGCAGCGCGAGGAATCCGCCGCCAAGCGGCGCATCGGCGTCGGCTTCACCGGCATGGGCAACACCCTGGCCATGCTGCGGCTGCGCTACGACCGGCCCGAGGGCCGCGACATGGCCGTGCGCATCGCCCGCCATCTGCGCGATGCCGCCTACCGGGCTTCGGTGGCGCTGGCGCAGGAAAAGGGCGCCTTCCCCAAGTTCGACGCCGACGGCTACCTGGCCGAAGGTACCTTCGCCAGCCGGCTGCCGGCCGACATCCAGGCGCTGATCCGCCGGCACGGCATTCGCAACAGCCACCTGCTGTCCATCGCGCCCACCGGCACGGTGAGCCTGGCCTTCGCCGACAACGCTTCCAACGGCATCGAGCCCCCGTTCTCCTGGACCTACACCCGCCGCAAGCGCGAGGCCGACGGCAGCACCAGCGAATACACGGTGGAAGACCACGCCTGGCGGCTCTACCGCCTGCTGGGCGGCGACGTGGGCCGGCTGCCCGACTATTTCGTCTCGGCGCTGGAGATGCCGGCGGCCGACCACATCGCCATGATGCAGGCCGTGCAGCCCTATGTGGATACGGCCATCTCCAAGACCGTGAACGTGGCGGCGGACTATCCCTACGAAGACTTCAAGGGCCTCTACCGCCAGGCCTGGCAGGCCGGCCTGAAGGGCCTGGCGACCTACCGGCCCAACACCATCCTGGGATCGGTGCTGGAGGTCGCCGCGCCCGCCGCGCCGCCGCCACCGGCCGCCGAGCCGCCCGCCGCGCCGGCCGTGGACCCGATGCGCGCCGTGATCGAGAGCCGGCCCAAGGGCGGCCTCTCCGCCGTGGCCGAGAAGCTCGAATACTGGACGCAGGAAGGCCACAAGACGCTCTACCTCGTCGTCTCCTTCCTGCCCGTGCCCGACGGGCGCGGCGGCACGGTGGACCGGGCCATCGAGTTCTTCATGCCCGTGGGGCAGAGCGGCGAATCGCAGCAGTGGATCACCTCCAGCATGCGCCTGCTGTCGCTGGCCGCGCGCGGCGGCTTCCTGGAGCGGGCGCTGTCGGACATGCGCAAGGTCGCCTGGGACCGCGGCCCCGTGCGCCTGGGCACCCACCGCAAGGACGACGGCACGCCCGTGCCGCTCTGGCACGAATCGGAAGTGGCGGCCATGGCCTATGCCATCCAGAACATCCTGGCGCGGCGGGCCGAGCAACCCATGCAGCAGCAGGTGCTGCCGCTGGACGAGCCCCCGCTGCCCAGCGGCATGCCGCCCGCCATGGCCGGCAAGAAATGCAGCGAATGCGGCGCCCATGCCGTGATCCGCAAGGACGGCTGCGATTACTGCACACAATGCGGGCATCTGGGGAGCTGCGGCTGATGGAGCGTGATGTGATGGATGCGATCGATGCGGGGAATGCGGGCGGTGGTGGCGATGGAGTCGATGCGGCGGCGGCTGCGCTGCAGGCCTTGATGCAGCGGCGCCAGACCGTGCTGCCCAAGCGTCTAGGCGCGCCCGGCCCCGACGCGGATCAGCTGGCCGCCATCGTGGGCGCGGCCGGCCAGTCGCCCGACCATGGCCGGCTGCTGCCCTGGCGCCTGGTGCTGGTGCCCGAAGCCGCCCGGCCCGCGCTGGCCGATGCCTTCGCCCAGGCGCTGACGGAGCGCGATGCCGAGGCCCTGCCCGAGCAGATCGCCCAGGCGCGCGAGAAGGCCTACCGCTCGCCCGTGCTGCTGCTGGCCGTGGTGGATGTGGCGCGGGGCGACGCCGCGATTCCCGCGGCCGAGCGCATCGCCGCCGCCGGCTGCGCGCTGCAGAACATGCTGCTGATGGCGACGGCGCTGGGCTTCGGCTCGGCCCTCACCAGCGGCAAGGCGCTCAGCTCGCGGGCGCTGCGCCGGTTGTTCGCGCTGGAAGAGGGCGAGGAAGCCCTGTGCTTTCTGAGCATAGGCACGGCAGCGTCGCCCAAGCCGCCGCGCGTGCGGCCCGGGCCCGAGGCCTATCTGTCGGTGCTGGCCGTGCCGCCAGGGCCGGCCGGCGCCTGACGCTGCGCGGCTCGCGCAGCGGTTCAGTCAGGCAGGGCAGGTCGGGTCAGTGGATGACGACCGGGTTCTGGGCCAGGCCCACGTAGCCGTCCAGCGTGTCGTCCACCTCTTCCTGGGTGGGCGTGTCGCGCTGCCAGGCGAGGATCTGTTCCTGGAACATCTCGGCCCAGGAGCCGTCCAGATAGACCTCCTTGCCCGAGCGCTTGTCCACGATCTCGAAACCGTGGCGTGCCAGCTGGGGCACGAGGGGAGAGGCAGCGGGGGCATCTGCCTGGGCGTCGTCGGCGTCCGGTTGCATGTGGACCACCACGAAGGATTCGGAGTCGTAGAGCATGTGCATGGCGTTCCCCCTGTCAGTGCATTGCATTCACGAGGGCCGTCCGCTTCCTTCGATGGCGTCGGGCGGCGGCTCTCGCACCACTCAGATGGCAGTCCCGGGGCGGACTTCAAGAGCCTGCGTCCGGACGCTGCTGGAACACAGTATTTCACGGATCGGCGCGGGTTTCGGGCTCGCGGGGCCTGGCCCTGCGCAATTGGGTGCGAAAGTCCCACGCCGGTGTGGGCGCAGACGCACAGCTGCGGACTGTTCGAGGCCATGCCAGCCGGCCAAGCTCAGCCCGAACGGAATGGGATGGATCGACGGTCCGGCATCCAATGCCCGCTCAGGGCGCTTCGTGCCCGCTCAGCGCCAGATCGGCGAAGTCGCCGTTGGCCTGGGTGATGCGGATGCGCACCGGCAGGTAGCCTAAAGCGGTGCCCAGCCACAGGTCGGCCTGCTGGTCGCGGTCCCGGTCGCTGCGGGGCAGGCGCTGCAGCTTCAGCGCGGGCGTGGGGCCGGCGGGCAGGTCCAGGGTTTCCGTGCCTTCGACGGTGAAGCTCCAGCGGTCGGCCGAGCGCGCGCCCACCACGGTCAGCGTGATGCGCGTGCCGGGCGGGTAGCGCTCGGGCGCGGCGGCGAGCAGGGCGCCCAGCTGGATGAACACGCTGAGCCGGTCCTGCGCGCCGGGGCCGATGGGGCTGTCGGGCGTGTTGGCGCTGAAGGTGGCCAGGTGGCGGTCGTAGTCGAAATGCGCGGCCTGCTCGGCCCGGGCGCGGTCGCCGAAGCGCACCGGCTGCAGGCCCCATGCGGTGATGCGGCCGGTGCTGGTCTGCGAGCGCGAGCCCAGCAGGAAGGCCTTGATCTCCTGCCGCGCCTCGTAGGTGGCGCCCAGGTTGCGCCAGAGCAGTTCGGCGCCGGCGTTGTAGTGGAAGCGCCTGGCCTCGCCGGTCACGTCGAATCGGAGCAGCATGGACGGCGGCAGCTTGACCGGCGCAGCGGCGGCATCGATGGGCGGGGTGCCGGCGCCCGGGGGCTGGATGGCGACGCCGGCCTGGGTGCCGTCGGAGGGGGCTTCGGGTGCGGGGGCTGGAGTCGGAGCCGGTGCCGGTGCCGGTGCGGGGGCCGCAGTAGGGGTGGACGCCGATGCTTCGGCGCTGGCCGGCGGCGCTGTGGGGGCTGCGGCTGCGGCAGGGTCCGCTGCGGCCTCGCCGGGCGCGGCCAGGTCGGACGGCGGGGTGTCGGAAGCAGGGGGAGCGCCGGCGGCATCCGCCATGGGGGCCGCAGCCGGCGATGGCTCCGGCTCCGGCGCTTCGGCGGGTGCTTCGGCCGGCGGCTCGGCGGGCGCCGGCTTGGGGGCGGGCCGGGGGCGATGCTTCGGGCGTGGCGCGGGCTTCGGCGGCGGCGCTGGCGCTGCTTCCGCCACGGGGGGCGCTGGCGGCGCTGGTGGAGCCGGGGGCGGCTCCAGCATGCGCGTCTGGAAGGCCAGCGGCTGGGCCTTGTCGCCGGCCGCCGTACCGCCCAGCGGCAGGTGCCTGATCGCCAGCAGGTGCAGCGCCAGCACCACGCAGGCCAGGGCCAGCAGCACGCGGCGCGGCATCAGCGGGCGCTCCGGTGGCACCGCTCAGCGCGGCGCCGCAGCGGCGATGGGCGGGGTCTCGGCATCATCGGCACGGCCCAGGTCGTGCGACAGGCGCCGGGCGGCCTCGCGCAGCGGCGCTTCCACCGCGCCGCCCCAGGCCGGGTCGAAGGTGGCGATGGAACCCAGCGTGGTGATGCCCAGGGCCAGGTGGCCGTCGGCATCGAACACCGGCGCGCAGAAGGCGACGATGCCGGGCAGCAGCGTGTCCACCACCCGGGCGCAGCCGCGCTCGCGCACTTCGCGCAGCAGGGCGTCCACGGCGGCGGCGTCGGTGGGCAGGTCGGTGCGGCGCAGCCGGGCTGCGTGCTGCAGCTCTTCCTGCACCAGCGCGGCGGTGGCCTCGCGCGGCAGGTAGGCGGCGAAGCAGCGGCCGGTGGCCGAGGCCAGCAGCGGCATCACGTCGCCCAGCCGCAGGTTGGCGGTGACGGCCTGGGGTGACTCTTCCCAATGCACGATGGTCGGCCCGCGGTTGCCCCACACGGCCAGCGCCAGCGTGTGGCCCACGGCCTCCATCAGCGCGGGCATGCGTTCGCGGGCCAGCTTCACGGCGTCGAGCCGCGCCAGCGAGGCCAGGCCCAGCTTGAGCGCGGCGGGCCCCAGGTCATAGCGGGCGGTGCGCGCGTCCTGCACCACCAGGCCCAGGCGCTGGAAGCTCACCAGGTAGCGGTGCGCCTTGGCCGCGCTCATGCCGGCGGCGGCGGCCAGGTCTTTCAGCATGAGCGGCCCGCGCGAACGGGTCAGCCCGTCCAGCAGCGCGAACCCCACCTCCACCGACTGGATGCCGGCGCGTTCCTTGTCCATCTGCACTAGAATTTGTGAGTTCTGTTTAGGTAAATCAATTCACCCATTCGTAATTCGGTGCAGGCCAAGCGCCCGCACGAAGACCGGAGACAAGGAGCGCACAGCGATGAAACTCGCCACCTACAAGGATGGTTCCCGTGACGGCCAGCTGGTGGTCGTCTCCCGCGATCTGGGTTCGGCCCATTATGCGACCGGCATCGCCAGCCGCCTGCAGCAGGTGCTGGACGACTGGAACTTCCTCGCGCCCCAGCTGCAGGACCTGTACGACCAGCTCAACGCCGGCCGCGCCCGCCACGCCTTTCCGTTCGACCCGGCCCAGTGCATGGCACCGCTGCCGCGCGCCTACCAGTGGGCCGACGGCTCGGCCTACATCAACCACGTCGAACTGGTGCGCAAGGCGCGCAACTCCGAGGTGCCCGAGAGCTTCTACACAGACCCCCTGATGTACCAGGGCGGCAGCGACGACTTCCTGGGCCCCTGCGACGACGTGGTCGTGCCCAGCGAGGCCATGGGCATCGACTTCGAGGCCGAGATCGCCGTCATCACCGGCGACGTGAAGATGGGCGCCAGCCCCGAGCAGGCGCTGGACGGCATCCGCCTGGTCACCATCGCCAACGACGTCTCCCTGCGCAACCTGATCCCGGCCGAACTCGCCAAGGGCTTCGGCTTCTTCCAGTCCAAGCCCGCCACGGCCTTCGCGCCGGTCGCAGTCACGCTCGACGAGCTGGGCGCGGCCTGGCAGGGCGGGCGCCTGCACCTCACGCTCGAATCCACCTGGAACGGCCGCAAGGTCGGCCAGTGCGATGCGGGCCCGGAGATGACCTTCCACTTCGGCCAGCTCATCGCCCACATCGCCAAGACGCGCAACGTGCGCGCCGGCTCCATCGTGGGCAGCGGCACGGTCAGCAACCAGGGCGTGGAGAAGAACGGCCGCATGGAATGGCCCAAGGGCTACAGCTGCATCGCCGAGAAGCGCTGCATCGAAACCATCCAGAATGGCCAGCCGTCCACCGAATTCATGAAGTTCGGTGACACCATCCGCATCGAGATGAAGAACGCCGCCGGCCAGAGCCTGTTCGGCGCCATCGACCAGACCATCGCCAGCCTGGCGGACTGATTGAGGGGGCGTCGTTCCATCCATCCCTCCATCCATCCATTGACCATAGGTCCATCGATTCCATGAAGCTGCCGCAGCCCTTGTCCGCCGCCCTGCGCCGCACCCTCGCGGCAGGGCTGCTCGCCGCCCTGGCCTGGCCCGCGCTGGCGCCGGCCCAGCCGGGCCCCTCGCCCGCGCCGCCCACCGAGCCGGCCTCTGCCGCTGCCGCCACCCCGGCGCCCGCGCCCCGCCGTGCGGACTGCCCGCCGCTGCCCCGGAACCTCGATCCGCGCACCATTCCCCAGGCCCTGCGCCACGCGCAGGACCGGGGCCTGCTCTGGCGCGTGGAGCAGGGCGGCCGCACCAGCTGGCTCTACGGCACCGTGCATGCGGCCCGGCGCGGCTGGATGCTGCCCGGCCCCACCGTGCTGGCGGCCGTCAAGGCCAGCGACCGCATGGCGCTGGAGATGGACCTGCTGGACCCGGCCGTGATGCAGGCGCTGCAGGCCGCCATGCGCAACCCGCCCGGCGCGCCCCCGCTGCCGCCCGGGCTGGCCCGGCGCCTGGCCGCCCAGCGCGATGCCGCCTGCGTCGATCCCTCGATGGCGCAGCTGCGGCCGGAAGTGCAGGTGAGCTCGCTGCTGGCCCTCTCTGCCCGGCGCGAAGGCTTTGACCCGGCCTACGGCATCGACTTCGTGCTGGCCGGCCTGGCGCGGGGGCTGCACAAGCCCGTGCTGTCGCTGGAATCGCCCGCGCTGCAGATGCATGCGCTGGCCTCCGACGACCCGAAGAAGACGGCGGCCGATGTCGCCGCCGGGCTCGACCAGCTGGAAAGCCCCGCGGCCCGCGAGGGGCTGGTCACCCTGGCCACCGCCTGGTCCGACGGCCGCGCCAACCTGCTGGAGTCCTATCCCCAGTGGTGCGACTGCATGAAGACGCCGGCCGAGCGCAAGGCCTTCGACCAGCTGGTCGTGGGCCGCAACCCGGGCATGGCGCGCACCATCGCGGCCGAGCACCGCGCCGGCCACAGCGTGTTCGCGGCCGTGGGCACGCTGCACCTGGTCGGCCCCCGGGGGCTGCCCGCGCTGCTGGCGGCCCAGGGCTTCAAGGTGGAGCGCGTGCCCTTCCCGCCCGCCGCTCCGGCCGATTGATGCATCGCTCGCCCAAAGTGCCTGCAGCCCTTTGACCTCCGGCGCCAGCAGCTATCGAAGAAATAGCGCGGCGCTTTTCCCCGCCCCCAACGCCTGCAACCCCGGAGACAAACACCATGCAGCGCAGACAGCTCCTCCAGCACGCCATCGCCCTCGCGGGCGCAGCCGCCGCCACGCCCGGCGCCTTCGCCCAGGGCGGCTACCCCAGCCAGCCCATCCGCTGGATCGTGCCCTATCCGGCCGGCGGCGGCACCGACGTGCTGGCCCGCACCATGGCCGAGGCGCTGCGCGTGCCGCTGGGCCAGCAGATAGTGGTGGACAACCGCCCCGGCGCCTCCACCAACATCGGCGCGCAGCTGGTCGCCACCGCCAGGCCCGACGGCTACACGCTGATGTCGGCCGACAACGCGCTGCTGGCCTTCAACGAACACCTGTTCAGCAAGCTGCCCTTCAGCCCGGAAAAGGACTTCAGCTACGTGGGCGGGCTCAGCCGCTTTCCGCTCGCGCTGGTGGTCAACCCGGCCTTCGAGGCGCGCAACTTCGCGCAATTCCTGGCCTACGCCCGCGCCAACCCGGGCAAGCTCAACTACGCATCGCCCGGCAACGGCTCGCCCCACCACCTGGCGATGGAGATGTTCAAGAACCGCACCAAGACCTTCCTGACCCACATCCCCTACCGCGGCGCGGCGCCCGCGCTGCAGGACGTGATGGGCGGGCAGGTGCCCTGCATGTTCCTGGATCTGGCGGCCGGCCTGCCCGTGATCCAGTCGGGCAAGGTGCGGGCCCTGGCCATCGGCGCCGGCCGCCGCGCCGCCAGCCTGCCCGACGTTCCCACCCTGGCCGAAGCGGGCGTGCCCGACGCCGAGGTCTATGCCTTCCAGGGTGTGCTGGGCCCGGCCGGCCTGCCGCCGGCCATCGTCGCCCAGCTCAATGCCGAGATCAACAAGGCCCTGGCCACGCCCGCCGTGGCCCAGCGCATGCAGGGCTTCGGCATGGAAGCGCTGCCCGGCACGCCCGAGCAGTTCCGCGCCCTGGCCCGGGCCGAGGCGAAACGCTGGGGGCCCATCATCCAGGCTGCCGGGGTCAAGCTGGACTGAGGCTGGGCATCCGCTTGCCGGTGCAGCCCCCGGGCCGCGCCCGGATGGCGGACGGGCCGCGCTTTCTGCATACTGCATCCGGGCGGCTTGTGCATGCCGCCGGGGAGTGCTGTCCATGTCGCTGGAAATCTGGTTCGCCTTCGTCGCCGCCTGCTCCGTGATGCTCGTCATCCCGGGCCCGACCATCCTCACCGTCATCAGCTATTCCATGGCGCACGGCCGCCGCGCCCAGCTGCCGCTGGTCGCGGCCGTGGCGCTCGGCGACTCCACCGCGCTGGCCGTGTCGCTGCTGGGCCTGGGCTCGCTGCTGGCCGCATCGGCCTTCTGGTTCACGGTGGTCAAGTGGGCCGGTGGCCTCTACCTGCTCTACCTGGCCGCGAAGATGCTGAGCGCCGGCCTGCGCGAGCCCGCAGGCGAAGGGGAACGTGAAAGTGACAATGAAAGCACCTCGAAGGTCGCTGCTGCCGCCACCGCGCCCGCCGCGCCGGGCTCGCTCTGGAAGCTGTTCGCCAACACCTATCTGGTGACGGCGCTCAACCCCAAGGGCATCGTGTTCTTCGTCGCCTTCCTGCCCCAGTTCATCCGGCCCGGCGCGCCCATCGCCCAGCAGCTCTGGATCCTGGCCGCCACCTTCGTCACCCTGGCCGCGATCAACGCCACGGCCTATGCGGTCTGCGCCGGCGCCGCCGGCCGGCTGCTGGCCTCGCCCCGGGCGCAGCGCCGCTTCCACCTGGCCGGCGGCTCGCTGCTGGGCGCGGCGGGCATCTGGGCCTTGATGGCGCGCCGGCCGGCCTGAAGTCGGCCTGAGTTCCGCTCGGCCAGGACGGCCGCATGCCACGGCCGCCGCTGTAGGCCGCCGCCGCGAACGCGGCCGCGGGGGTGGATGGATAGTGGGGGATTGCGCTACGGTGCGGCGTTCGGTGCCCCGCACCGCCTCCCTTTTCCTTCCAACCTCCCACGAAAGCGACGACACCCCATGGCCCGCATCCTGATGGTTCTCACCTCCCACGACCAGCTCGGCGACACCGGCAAGAAGACCGGCTTCTGGCTCGAAGAATTCGCTGCCCCGTATTACGTCTTCAAGGACGCGGGCGCCGATATCACCCTGGCATCCCCCAAAGGCGGCCAGCCGCCCCTGGACCCCAAGAGCGACGACGAAAGCGCCCAGACCGACGCCACCCGCCGCTTCAAGTCCGACGCCGAGGCGCAGAAGCAATTGGCTTCCACCGTGCCGCTCTCCAGCGTCGATGCCGAAGACTTCGACGCCGTCTTCTACCCCGGCGGCCACGGCCCGCTGTGGGATTTGGCGGAAGACGCCCGCTCCATCACCCTGATCGAAAAGGCCTTCGCCGCCAAAAAGCCCCTGGCCCTGGTCTGCCACGCCCCCGGCGTGCTGCGCCACACCAAGGCCCCCGGCGGCGAACCGCTGGTCAAGGGCCGCAAGGTGACGGGATTCACCAACACCGAGGAAGAGGGCGTGCAGCTGACCAAGGTCGTGCCTTTCCTGGTCGAAGACATGCTCAAGGCGAATGGCGGGCAATACGCCAAGGGCGCAGACTGGGCGCCGTTCGTGCTGACGGATGGGAAGCTGGTGACGGGGCAGAACCCGGCTTCGTCGGAGCCGGCGGCTGAGGCGTTGTTGCAGTTGTTGAAGTAAAAATCCCGCTGGTTCAGGTTTGAAAAGAGCAACAGCGCTTCAGGGAGAAGCGCTGTTGCTGTTGTTGGAGCGCAGTGCGTAACGCTTCCGACTTTGGGAAGGCCGAACCGGGACTTTGAGCGGCGTCAGCAGGGCCATTACGGACTGACCTTAGAACCTGTTTACGATCTTCGACACAGCAAAGCCAAGAATGCCAAGTGGACGAACTGCAAGCTGGTGTTGAGCAACCTCTCGCAGTTCTTCCATAAACGCCTGTTCTTGTCCAACCAGGCAAAG
>CAJYHL010000052.1 GCA_913774625.1 uncultured Acidovorax sp. | reverse complement strand
CCAGCACCCCAGTGACTGAAGCGTCTTGCGATCCAGCATCTCCCCTCCCGGCAACCTTCATGACAAGGGTGCCAGCATAGGGGGACCTTCTCCAAGTCCACGGAAATATCCGAAGAACCTTTTTTTTTCGTGCGGGCTGCCGCAACGGCTGCTCAGGCGGACGCGAGCCGCCGGGGCAGATGTTCGGCCAGCATGTCGAGGAAGCGGCGCGCCGCGGCCGTGAGCGCGCGGCCTCCTGGGTAGATGGCGTAGATGGTCGCGGGCTCCGGCGTCCAGTCCGGCAGCACGCGTGCCAGATGGCCCCGGGCGATGTCGTTGCGGCACAGGGCCAGCGGCAGGGTGGCCACGCCCAGGCCCAGCCGCGCGGCCTGCAGCAGCGCGGTGGGCACGTTGGTGGTGAAGACCGGCTCGAAGCGGTGCGTGGCCGTGTGGCGCCCGCGGCGCAGCCGCCAGGCCCATTCTGCGCCGCGCCCGCCCAGGCCGATGCAGGGCAGCGGCGCCAGCTCGTCCGGATGCGTGGGCGCGGCATGGCGGCCCAGCGCGCCCGGGCCGGCCACCAGCGCGTATTCCGCGACGGCGATCTTGCGCGCCACCAGCGAGGCGTCGGGCAGGGGGCGGAAGTCCGGATGGATGATCAGGTCGGCATGCCGGTCGCTGGGGTCGAAGGTCCCGGCGACTTCCTCCAGGTGCAGCCGCACATCGGGCACCGAGGCGGCGAAGGCAGCCGCCATCTCTTCCACGATGGCCGCGCCGATGGCGGGCGGGCAGACCACGTGCAGCACGCCGCTGGGCCGGTTGCGCAGCCGGTCGGCCAGGGCCAGCACCTTGTCGGCCTCGGCCGCCAGATGGGCGCAGTGGGCATGGCATTGCGCCCCGAAGGACGTGAGCGAAAAGCCCTGGCCTCCCCGGTGGTAGAGCGGCAGGCCGAGCCGCGCCTCCAGCTCGCCGATGCGGCGCGCCAGCGTCGACTTGGGCATGTCCAGCCGCCGCGCCGCCGCCGAGACGCCGCCGCTCTCGACCACGGTCCTGAAGAGGTACATGTCGTCGATGCCGTGCATTTCCTTGCGTCCCATTTATGTAGATGACAGGTCCCGATTATGGGACGCATGCCGGGCCCCCGCAGGCCTAGGATGGCTCCATCGTCACTCCACGGAGCCATTGCCATGCAAGACCTTTCCCAAGTCGTAGTCCATTCCCCCTTCGGCGCGCTGCGCGGCCGCGTCGATGGCGGCGTCGCCCGCTTCCGCCGCGTGCCCTATGCCCCCGCACCGGTGGGGCCGGCCCGCTTCGCGCTGCCCGGCGAGCCGCCGCGCTGGTCCGGCGTGCGCGATGCCTGCGTGCCCGGCTCGGTGGCGCCGCAGCTGCCTTCGCGGCTGGACGCCGTCATGGGCGCCTACCCGGCCGGCATGGACGAGGACTGCCTGCATCTGGATATCTGGACGCCCTGGCAGGGCACGGCCGCGCCCGCCGGCCCCGCCCCGGTGCTGGTGTTCCTGCACGGCGGCGCCTTCATGACGGGCGGCGGCTCGCTGGACTGCTACGACGGCGCCCTGCTGGCCCGCCGGGCCGGCATCGTGGTGGTGAACGTCAGCTACCGGCTGGGGCTGTTCGGCTTTCTGGCGCGGCCGGACTTCGCGCCCGCCAACCTGGGCCTGCACGACCAGCGCGCCGCGCTGCGCTGGGTGTCGCAGGCCATCGCAGCCTTCGGCGGCGACGCGGGCAACATCACGGTCTCCGGCCAGTCGGCGGGCGCCTTCAGCGTGGCCGCCATGCTGGCCGACCCGGCCTGCCGGGGGCTGTTCCGCCGCGCCATCCTCATGAGCGCGCCCCTGGGCCTGGCTCTGCCGCGCGCCGCCGATGCCCCGCCCACGGCCGAGGCCATGCTGCGTGCGCTGGGCCGCGATCCCGCCGACCTGGAGCCGCTGCGCACGCTGCCCGTGGCCGATCTGCTGGGCGCGCTGGCCCGCGTGCAGCAGGAGCGCATGCTGCCGCCGTCCCCGGTGCCGGGCGACGTGACGCCGCCTTTCCTGCCGACGGTCGGCGAGGACGGGCTCGCCCGCAGCCCCATCGACGCGCTGCGCGAAGGCGCAGGCGCCTGGTGCGACACCCTGGTGGGCGTCACGCGCGACGAATACGCGGCCTTCGCCCATGGCAACCCGTCGTTCGAGCGCTTCACGCCGGAGCAGCTGCGCGCGGAATACCGGCGGCTGTTCGGAGACGGTGCCGACGAGGCTCTGGCGCGGGCGCGCGCCCAGCTGGCGCCGGCCGATCCCGCCTCCGTGCTGAGCGCCTTGCGCAGCGACGAGGTCTTCGCCGGGCCGTCCACCGAGCTGGCACGGGCCCAGGCGCAACACGGTGCGCGGTCCTACCTGTACCAGTTCGACTGGGCTTCCCCCCGGGCGGGCCTGCAGGCATGCCACTGCATCGACCTGCCCTTCCTCTTCGGCAACCTGGACACCTGGCAGGCCGCGGCGCCCATGCTGCAAGGGGCGGACGCGGGCGAGCTGCAGGACCTGAGCGCCACTTTCCAGGGCGCGCTCTGCGCCTTCGTCCGCACCGGCAGCCCGGAAGGCGGCAGCCTGCCGCGCTGGCCCGGATTCGGCAGCAACGGCGCCTGCATGCATTTCGGCCGCCGGACGCAGGCCGGCGCGCGCTGCTGACGGGAGAGGGGCTCCCGCCAGGGCCTGCGGCCTGGCGGCCATCGCGCCTCATGGGGCAGGGGGGCGATGGAAACGAAATGTTCTCGGGCGCCGTGCGTGGGGCGGCGCCCGCGTTCCGGTCATCGGCCTGACATGGGTGGGCCGGATCATCCGTTTTGCAGATTTGTGCTTTTGTGCTTTTTTCTGCAAATCGAAGTCTGTCGCAGAGGTTCTTCGTGCCCGGCAGACGCCCGACTGTCTTCCCCATGAACCCCCGATGACCTCCTCCCTCACCTCGCTCCTTGCCCGCCTCCGCTGGAGGCCGCGTTTCCTTGCCCTGGTGGCCGGTTCGGCGCTGGCCTGCGCCGTGGCGGGCTGCGGTGGTGGCGACGGCGGCAGCAGTGCCGGCGCCAACGGTGCCAGCCCCGGCGGCAGCGCCAATCCGCCTGCCGCCGCCGACCAGCCGCGCATGCGCTGCGCACCGTAAGTGCCCGCCGTCCTCCGCTTCTTCTCAGAACTTCCAGCGCCCACCATGACCCTCGATCCCTCCAAACGCAAGTTCCTGCAGGCCGCAGCCGGAACGGCGGCCAGCGCCGCCGCCCTGAGCATGTTCCCGCCCAGCATCCGCCGCGCACTGGCCATTCCTGCGGCCCAGCGCACCGGCACGATCATGGACGTGCAGCACGTCGTCATCGTGATGCAGGAGAACCGCTCGTTCGACCACTACTTCGGCACCCTGGCCGGCGTGCGCGGCTTCGGCGACCGCTTCACCATCCCGCTGCCGGGCGGCCGCAACGTGTGGCAGCAGCTCGACGCCAACGGCAAGCCCGTGCTGCCCTACCACCTGGACCAGGCCGCCGGCAACGCCCAGCGCGTGCGCGGCACGCCCCACAGCTGGGTGGATGCGCGCAACGCCTGGGACCGTGGCCGCATGAGCGAATGGCCGCGCTACAAGCAGCCGCAGTCCATGGGCTACTACATGCAGACCGAGGCCTCGTTCCAGTTCGCGCTGGCCAACGCCTTCACGGTGTGCGATGCGTATTTCTGCTCGCTGCACGGCGGCACCAACACCAACCGCCTGTTCCACATGACCGGCACCAACGGCGCCGGCGGCCCCTCGGGCCAGGTGGTGGTGAACAACGAGTGGGACGAGCTGGATTCGGACACCGACATCCGCGCCGGCGGCTACGACTGGACCACCTACCCCGAGCGCCTGCAGAAGGCCGGCGTGTCGTGGATGGTCTATCAGAACATGCCCGACAACTTCACCGACAACCCCCTGGTCGGCTTCAATCAGTACCGCCAGGGCAACCTGGCTTCCGGCAAGCCGGTGTACAGCGACCAGACCGTCTGCCCGGCCTACGACCCGGCCAGGGACGATGCCGGCAATCCGCTCTACAAGGGCATCGCCAACACCATGCCCGACGGCGGCTTCCTGGGCAGCTTCAGCCAGGCCGTGCTGAACGGCACTCTGCCGCAGGTGTCGTGGATCATTCCGCCCGCGACCTATTCCGAGCACCCCGGCCCCTCCAGCCCGGTGCAGGGCGGCTGGTACGTGCAGCAGGTGCTGGACGCCCTCACCGCCAACCCGGACGTGTGGAGCAAGACGGTGCTGCTCATCAACTTCGACGAGAACGACGGCTATTTCGACCACCTGCCGCCGCCCTGCGCGCCGTCGCTGGACGGCCAGGGCGGCACGCTGGGCAAGTCCACGCTGTCCGCGAGCGACATGGCCTACGAGTACTACACCCACAAGCCCGTCACCGGCACCAGCATGCCGCCGCCCGACGGCGACTGCTACGGCCCGGGCCCGCGCGTGCCCATGTGGGTGATCTCACCCTGGAGCCGCGGCGGCTGGGTGAATTCGCAGAACTTCGACCACACCTCGGTGCTGCGCTTCCTCGAAGCCCGCTTCGGCGTGAAGGAGCCGCAGATCAGCCCGTACCGCCGCGCCATGTTCGGCGACCTGACCTCGGCCCTGAACTTCGCCACGCCCAACGACGCGCCCCTCGCCACCCTGGGCGGGCGCCGCACCAAGAGCGACGCCGATGCGCTGCGCGCGGCCCAGGCCGCGCTGCCGCAGATCGCCGTGCCGGTGCCGCAGGCGGCGCCGCGCCAGGACTCCGGCACGCGGCCGTCCCGCGCGCTGCCCTACGAGCTGCACACCAGCGCCCGGGCCGACGCGGCCGGCGGCACGGTGCAGCTGATCTTTTCCAACACCGGCACGGCCGCGGCGGTGTTCCACGTCTATGACCGCCTGCACCTGGACCGCGCTCCCCGGCGCTATGCCGTGGAGGCCGGCAAGCAGCTCGACGACCGCTGGGACACGGCGGCCGACAGCGGCGCCTACGACCTCTGGGTGCTGGGCCCCAACGGCTTCCACCGCAGCTTCGCCGGCAACCTCGCCGCGCTGAAGGCGGTGGCCGCGCCCGCCCCCGAAGTGCGCGTGTGCTACGACATCGACAAGGGCAACGTCTATCTCACGGCCATGAACACCGGCAGCGGCTACGCCACGCTGAAGGTGACGGCCGGCGCCTACCGCAACGACGGCCCCTGGCTCGTCACCGTGGCGCCGGGCCAGACGCAGGAGATGCACTGGGACCTGAGCGGCAGCGCCAGCTGGTACGACTTCACGGTCGGCTGCGATGCGCTGCCGGGCTTCGCGCGCCGCTTCGCCGGCCGCGTCGAAACCGGCCGCGACGGCCTGAGCGACCCGGCCATGGGCGTGACGGGTTGAAGCGCGCCCCGGCAGCCGCCGGGGCTTGCTTTTTTCCTTCTTCCCTTTTCCGCGCCAGCGCCGCCATGGCACGATGGCGCGCTTGCTTCCTCCGCCCCCGCAGGGCCGGCCATGCCGGTTCGCCGGGGCGGCGTTTTGACATGTTCGGCCGCCCCCAGGCCCCGAGACCCCGCCATGCTGCAAGAGGAGCGCCTGCTGCGCATCGAATCCCTGCTGGCCACCGTCGTGCGCGTGAGCACCGAACGGATCGCCCAGGAACTGGACATTTCCCGCGAGACCGCGCGGCGCGACATCCTGACGCTGGAGGCGCGCGGCGCCCTGCGGCGCGTGCATGGTGGCGCCGTGGCGCTCAAGCCGGTGGTACCGGAGGCGCCCTATGCCGAGCGCCAGCGGCTGCGGGCGCGCGAGAAGCGCGCCATCGCCAAGGCCGCGCTGCGCCTGGTGCAGCCGGGCCAGACGCTGTTCATGGACGCGGGCAGCACCATGTCCTGCTTCGCCGAAGAGCTGCGCTCCATGGCCGGGCTCACCGTGATCACCAACTCCATCGCCATCGCGCTGGCCCTGGCGGCGCCGGGCAGCAGCGGGGGCCACCGCGTGGTGCTGCTCGGCGGAACGCCCCGCGCCGACGTGCAGGCCACCTTCGGCGAGGCGACGGTGGGGGAGATCCACCGCCACCGGGCGGACTTCGCGCTGCTCTCGCCCGTGGGGCTGGATGCGCAGCAGGGCGCCAGCAGCTACGAACACCACGAGGCCGCCGTGGCGCAGGCCATGGTGCGGCAGGCCGACCATGTCGTGCTGCTGGCCGACCACGGCAAGATCGGCATGGCCAGCCGCATCAGCTATTGCGCCGCGCAGGAGGTGGACGCCCTGGTCACCGATCGCCATGCCGCCAGCCAGGCCGCGTTGGCGCCGCTGCGCCGGGTGGTGGGGCGGGTGGTGATCGCGTAGCGGCAGGCGAGCCGGCGAGTCAGCAGGCAGGCCCGCCGGGCTTCCTTCGTTTGCGCTGCTTCAGCCGCACGCCGGGGCGGGCAGCCGGGCACTATCGCTGCTGTTGCTGCTGCTGCCCAGGCGGAAGACGGACACCGCGTCCATCAGGATGCGCGCCTGCCGTTCCAGGCTGAGCGCCGCTGCCGCGCTTTCTTCGGCCAGGGCCGCATTGCGCTGGGTCGATGCAT
Source organism: uncultured Acidovorax sp. (assembly GCA_913774625.1). Lineage (GTDB taxonomy): Bacteria > Pseudomonadota > Gammaproteobacteria > Burkholderiales > Burkholderiaceae_C > Paracidovorax. The sequence continues at coordinate 7,647 of CAJYHL010000052.1, read as the reverse complement.
CCAGCTGGCCTATGGTGTTGCCGGCGGCGGCCACGCCGGAGCTCTGCTCGGCGGTGGCGGTGCTGATTTCCTTGACCACGACGGCCATGCGCTGCACGGCGGCCTCGATCGCCTGCATCGCCTCGCCGGATTCGCTGGCCAGGCCGGAGCCGTGGCTCACCTGGGCCTGGCTGGTCTGGATCAGGTTCTTGATCTCTCGGGCGGCGGAGGCGCTGCGCTGCGCCAGGTTGCGCACCTCGCTGGCCACCACGGCGAAGCCCCGGCCTTGCTCGCCCGCTCGGGCCGCCTCCACGGCCGCATTCAGCGCCAGGATGTTGGTCTGGAAGGCGATGCCGTCGATCACGCCGATGATGTCGCCGATGCGGGTGGAGCTGCCGTCGATGTCGCGCATGGCCTCGACCACGCGCGATACCGCGCCGCGGCCCTTGAGGGCCACGTGCGCCGCATCCTCGGCCAGCCGGCTGGCGGCCCGGGTGTGGTCGGCGTTCGCACCGACGGACTGTGTGAGCTCGTCCATGGTGGCGGCCGTCTCTTCCAGGGCTGCGGCCTGGAGTTCCGTCTGCTGGCTGAGGTTGGCGCTGCCCGAGGCGATCTGCGTCGCGCCGGCCGAGATCGCACCGGACGCCTGCTGCACCTGGGTGACGATGCCGTTCAGGCTGCGCTGCATCGATGCGATCAGCGCGAGCACGCTGTCCGGCCGGGCCGACGGTGGCAGCGTGATCGGGGTCAGATCGCCCTGGGCGACCTGAAGCGCTGCGCCGCCCAGTTCGGCGGGCTCGCCGCCCAGCGACCGGCGCACGTTGCGCACGATGGCCCAGCAGGCGCCCGCTGCCAGCAGTGCGCCCAGTCCGCCCATGGCCAGGGCCAGCCAGGCGGTGGCCTGGGCCTCCTGGCGCGCCTGCTGTGCGAGCGAAGCCGACAGCTCCACCTGCCGCTTGACGCCGTCGTCCATGGCCTTGACGAGCGGCATCTGCCGGTCCCGTAGAGGCCCGATCAGGTTCTTCCGCGCCTCGTCCAGCGCGCCATCCAGCGCCATGCGGGCAGTGTTGTCGATCTCGGCATGGAAAGGCTCGATGAGCCGGGCGATGTCCTGCAGATGCCCGCGGGCCGTCGCGTCGCCTTCCGCCTGCAGCAGCTCCGAAAGGATCTGCTGGTTGGCGGACTTGATGGCGGTGGCCTTCTTCAGCTCCGCATCCTGGAAGGCCCGGTCCGGGGAGATCAGCACGTTGCGCAGCTGGTGCCCCTGGGCGTTGAAGTTGTTGCGCAGCAGCTGGAGCTTTTCCAGCCGCAGGATGCGCTGGCTCGCGATGGTGTCGGCGACATCCGCGAGTGCGGCCATGCGCCAGGAAAAGCAGCCGCAAACGACGAGCAGCAGGAGGACGATGAGCGCGTAACCGAGTGCGATGCGCGTGGAGAGCTTCATAAACCTTGCGATGGAATGCCGGGGCCATCAAAGGTATCAAAATGTAATGACAATTAGACGAAGCGGTTCCACCGGCGGAAGGCGCCGGCAGCCCGGGCTGCGGAGTGGCCGCCGTCCCGGGCAATGCCCCGGCTCAGGCGCCGCCGCCCAGCACCTTGTAGAGCGTGATGCGGTTGGTCTGCTCGGTCAGCTGCAGCCCGATCAGGGTCTGCTGCGCGGCGTAGAGCGAGCGCTGCGCATCCAGCACCGCCAGATAGCTGTCGGCGCCCAGCTTCCAGCGCGCCAGGGTCAGGTCCAGCGCCTTCTGGGTGCTGGCGACCAGCGAGGCCTGGGCTTGCAGGCGCTCCTGCAGCGTGGCGCGGTCGGCCAGGGCGTCGGCCGTTTCGCGGAAGGCCGATTGCACCGCCTTGTCGTACTGGGCCAGGGCCGTGTCGCGCGCCACCTCGGCCACGCGCAGATTGGCCTGGTTGCGGCCGGCGTCGAAGAGGGGCAGGCGGATCTGCGGCGCGAAGCTCCAGGTGCCGTTGCCGGCGTCGAACAGGCCCGAGAGCATATTGCTGCCCGTGCCCACGCTGGTGGTGAGCGTGATGGACGGAAAGAACGCCGCGCGCGCCGCGCCGATGCCGGCATAGCTGCCCTGCAGCGCGCGTTCCGCGGCCTGGATGTCGGGGCGGCGCAGCAGCACGCTGGAGGGCAGGGCGGCCGGCACCGCCAGCAGCGGCGCGGCTTCCAGCGCCGGGCGCTGCCAGCGCGCGGCGTCGGGGCTGCCGGCCTGCGCTGATGGAGGGGCCGCGTCGGCCGCATCGGCCGGGGTCGCCGGCCGGGCGGCTGCGGCGAAGGCTTCCACCGCGGCGGGCGGTAGCAGCGCATCGGGCAGCGGCGCGCCCACCAGCAGCTGCAGGGCGTTGCGGTCCTTGGCGATCTGCGCGGCGGCGGCCGCGGCGTCGGCGCGGGCGCTGTCCACGGTGGTCTGCGTCTGGGCCAGGGTCAGGCCCGAGGTGGCGCCGCGTTCGCGGCTCTGGCGCGCCACGGCCAGCGACTGCTCGCGCGTGCGCAGGGTCTCGCGCGCCAGCAGCAGGCGGCGCGCATCGGCGTCGAGCGTGAGCCAGGCGCCCGCCACGTCGGCGATGAGCGACAGGCGCAGGCTGCGCGCGTTCTCGCCGGTGCGCAGGAATTCCTGCAGCGCGGCATCGTTCAGGTTGCGTATGCGGCCGAAGAAGTCGAGCTCGTAGCTGGCGAAGCCCACCTGGGCCGTGTATTGGGCGGTGGTGTTGGCGCGGCCGGCGGCGGTCAGGTCGTCGGCGGTGCGCCCGCGCGCGCCCGCGCCGGTGGCGGCCACGGTGGGCAGCAGGTCGGCCCGGCTCACGCCGTACTGGGCGCGGGCGCGCTCGATGGCGAGCAGGGCCACGCGCAGGTCGCGGTTGTCGGCCAGGGCCCGGCGCAGCACTTCGCGCAGCCGCGCATCGGCGATGAAGGATTCCCATGCCGGCAGGCTGGCGCCGTCCGGCGCGCCGGGCGCCGCGGCCTGGCCGTCCAGGCTGGCGGGCACGGCCAGGGCCGGCGCCTGGTAGGGGGGCGCGAGGTTGGCGCAGCCTGCCAGCAGCGCCGCGCAGGCGGCGGCCAGGGCCAGAGCCGCCGGGCGGTGGCGCTGCGTGGAAGGAAGGCGGGGGCGGCTGCGGATCATGCGGAGGCTCCGGTGGGGCCGGCGGGGTCCTGGGGCGGCGGCGGTGCATCGCGGCCGTCTTCGGCGGCCGTGGCGGGGCGCGCGGCGCCGCGTGCGAAGAAGCCGCGGATCAGCACGAAGAACACCGGCACGAAGAAGATGCCCAGCACCGTGGCGGCCACCATGCCGCCCAGCACGGCCGAGCCGATGGCCTGGCGCCCGCCCGCGCCGGCGCCGGTGCCGATGGCCAGCGGCAGCACGCCGAAGCCGAAGGCCAGCGAGGTCATGAGGATGGGGCGCAGCCGCAGCCTCACGGCTTCGATCGTGGCGTCGATCACGCTTCTGCCGGCCGCCTGCAGCTGGGTGGCGAATTCCACGATCAGGATGGCGTTCTTGGAGGCCAGGCCCACGGTGGTCAGCAGGCCCACCTGGAAGTACACGTCGTTCGGCAGGCCGCGCAGGCCGATGCCCAGCAGCGCTCCCACGATGCCCAGCGGCACGACCAGGATGACCGAGAACGGCACCGACCAGCTTTCGTAGAGCGCCGCCAGGCACAGGAACACGAACAGGATGGACACGGCGTAGAGCGCCGGCGCCTGCGAGCCCGAGAGGCGTTCCTGGTAGGACGCGCCGGTCCATTCGTAGCCGATGCCCGGGGGCATCTGCTTCATGATCTCGTCCACCGCCGCCATGGCCGCGCCGGAGCTGACGCCGGGCGCCGCGTCGCCCACGAATTCGTAGCTCGGGCTGCCGTTGTAGCGCTGCAGCTGGGGAGCGCCATAGGTCCAGTAGGTGCTGGAGAAGGCCGAGAACGGCACCATCTGGCCCTGGTTGTTGCGCACCGTCCAGGGGCCGATGTCCTGCGGCAGCATGCGGAAGGGCGCGTCGCCCTGCATGTACACCCGCTTGACCCGGCCCTTGTTGAGGAAGTCGTTCACGTAGGTGCCGCCGATGGCGCTGGACAGCGTGCTGTTGATGTCGGCCGTGGCCAGGCCCAGGGCGCCGGCCTTGGCGTCGTCGATGGTGACGCCCAGCTGCGAGGTGTCGTCCGCGTTGTTGAAGCGCAGGTTGGAGATCTCGTGCCGGCTGCGGGCCAGCTCCAGCACCTTGTCGCGCGCGGCCACCAGCGCCTCGTGGCCCAGGCCGTTGAGGTCTTTCAGCTGGAAGTTGAAGCCCGCGTTCGCGCCCAGGCCGCGCACGGCGGGCGGCAGCACCACGAAGATGCGCGCGTCGCGGATCTGGCGCAGGTCGCGCGTGGCCTTGCGGGCGATGGCGTCGGCGCTCTGGTCGGGCCGGGGGCGCTCGCTCCAGTCCTTCAGGCGGATGAAGCCGCGCGCGGAGCTCTGGTCGCCGTTGGCGCCGGTGATGGAGTTGAAGCTCACCACGTCGGGCTGGGCGGCGAAGTATTTCTGCACCTCGGCCATCACTTCCTGCAGCCGCGTGTTGGACGCACCCGCGGGCAGCGTGATCTGGATCTGCACGGCGCCCTGGTCCTCGTTGGGCAGGAAGGAGGTGGGCAGGCGCATGAAGAGCACCGCCATGCCGCCCACGATGAGCGCATAGACGAGCATCATGCGGCCGCCCCGGCGCACGATGCGGCCCACGCCGCGCTGGTAGCGGTCGGCCGTGCTGTCGAAGCGGTGGTTGAAGCCATCGAAAAAGCGGTCCGCCCAGCCCAGCGGCCCGCGCCGGGGCGCGGCGCCGTGCGGGCTGTGCGTGCCCTTGGGGATGGGTTTCAGCAGCGTGGCGCACAGGGCCGGCGTGAGCGTGAGCGCCACCAGCACCGACAGCACCATGGCCGAGACGATGGTGATGGAGAACTGCCGGTAGATCACGCCCGTGGAGCCGCCGAAGAAGGCCATGGGAATGAACACCGCCGAGAGGGTCAGCGCGATGCCGACCAGGGCCGGCGTGATCTCGGCCATGGACTTGCGCGTGGCCTCCTTCGGGGGCAGGCCCTCTTCGCTCATCACCCGCTCGACGTTCTCGACCACCACGATGGCGTCATCGACCAGCAGGCCGATGGCCAGCACCATGCCGAACATGGTCAACGTGTTGATGGAGTAGCCTGCGGCCGAAAGCACGCCGAAGGTGCCCAGCAGCACCACCGGCACGGCGATGGCGGGGATCAGCGTGGCGCGGAAGTTCTGCAGGAACAGATACATCACCAGCACCACCAGCAGCATGGCCTCCAGCAGCGCCTTGATGACCTCCTCGATCGAGGCCTTGACGAAGGGCGTGGTGTCGTAGCTGGTGAAGGGCTTGAGCTCGTAGGGGAAGAAGGGCTGCAGCTCGGCGATCTTGGCGTTCACGGCCTCGGCCACGGCCATCGCGTTGGCGCCGTCGGCCAGCACCACGCCCATGCCTGCGCCGGGCTGGCCATTGAGGCGCGTGGTGATGGTGAGGTTGTCCGCGCCCAGTTCGATGCGCGCCACGTCCTTCAGGCGCACGACCGCGCCGTCGGTCGCCACCTTGAGCACGATGTTCTCGAACTCTTCCCGGGTCTGCAGCTTGCTGCGCGCGGTGATGGTGGCGTTGAGCTGCTGCTGGCCCACGGCCGGCAAGGCGCCCAGCTGGCCGGCCGACACCTGGGCGTTCTGCGCGTTGAGCGCGCTGCCCACGTCGGAAGGCATGAGCCCGTATTTCTCCAGCTTGGCCGGATCCATCCAGACGCGCATGGCGTAGCCCGTGCCCAGCGTGGCCACGTCGCCCACGCCGTCGATGCGGCTGATGACGTCCACCAGGTTGCTGGAGATGTAGTCGCCGATGTCCACCTGCGTGGCCGACGGGTCGGGCGAGGTGAAGGTGATGACCATCAGGTAGTCGTTGCCGCCCTTGGTCACGGTGACGCCGCGGCTCTGCACGGCCGGCGGCAGGCGCGACATGGCCTGCTGCAGCTTGTTCTGCACCTGCACCTGGGCCACGTCGATGTTGGTGCCGGCGTTGAAGGTGAGCGTGGTGCGCGAGTTGCCCGACGCATCGCTGGTCGAGCCCATGTAGATGAGGTTGTCCAGCCCCTTGAGCTGCTGCTCGATCACCTGCGTGACCGATTCCTCCACCGTCTTGGCCGAGGCGCCGGTGTAGGTGGCCGTGATGGATACGCGCGGCGGCGCGATGTCAGGATACTGCTCCAGCGGCAGGGTGCGGATGGACAGCGCGCCCGCCAGCATGATGACGATGGCGATCACCCACGCGAAGATGGGCCGGTTGATGAAGAACTGAGCCATGGGGCGCGTTCCTCGGTCAGCGCGAAGCGGCCGTTGCCGGCGCGGACGCGGGGGCCTGGGCCTGCGCAGCCGCCGGTGCGGCGCTGCCGCCGGCCTGCGTGGCCTGCAGCTTGATCTGCACCTCCACCGGCTCGGCGGCATCGCCCGGCTTGACGCGCTGCAGGCCGTCGACCACCACGCGGTCGCCTGCGGCCAGGCCCTGGGTGATCAGCCAGCGGTTGCCCACGGCAGCGCCCACCTCGATGCGGCGGCGCTCGATCTTGCTGTCCGCGTTCACCAGCAGCACGCTGGCGCTGCCGGCGGCATCGCGCGCCACGCCCTGCTGCGGCACCAGCAGGGCGCGTTCGTCCACGCCGGCCTGCAGCACGGCGCGCACGTACATGCCGGGCAGCAGCAGGCCGTCCGGGTTGGGCACCACGGCACGCAGCGTGATGGTGCCGGTGGTCGGGTTCACGTTCACGCCGCTGAACTGCAGCCGGCCCGGGTGGGCGTAGGTGCTGCCGTCCTCCAGCACCAGCTGGATGCGTGCGCCGCCGCCGCCCTCGGCCTGCTGGAAGCGGCCCTGCGCCGCCTCGCGCCTGAGGCGCAGCACGTCGTTGGTGGACTGCGTGACATCGACGTAGAGCGGATCGATCTGCGAGATGGTGGTGAGCGCCGCCGCCTGGCTGGCCGTGACCAGTGCGCCGGGGGTGACGGTCGATAGCGTGGTGCGTCCGCCGATGGGCGCCCTGATGCGGGCGTAGCCCAGGTTGATGCGCGCGTTCTCCACCGCCGCCGTGGCCACGCCCAGGTCGGCCCGCGCCTGGGACAGCGCGGCCTGGCTGTCGTCATACACCTGGCGGCTGACGGCGTCGATCTTCACCAGCTCGGCATTGCGGCGGGCATTGGTTTCCGCGGTGGCCACGGCCGAGCGGGCCTTGGCCTGCGCAGCCTCGGCGCTGGCCAGGGCCACGGCGAAGCCGGCATCGTCGAGCTGGTAGAGCACCTGCCCGGCCTTGACCGTGGCGCCCTCGGTGAAGAGGCGCTTTTGCACGATGCCGCCCACCTGCGGCCGGATCTCCGCGCTCAGATAGGCCGTGGTGCGGCCCGGCAGTTCGGTGGTGACCGTCTGCCGCTCGGGCTTGAGCGTGACCACCCCGACCTTCACCGGCCCGCGCGCGGCGGGCTGCTGCGCGCCCTTGTCGGTGCAGGCGCAGGCGAGTGCCAGCACCGCCAGCGCCGCAGCGCCGGCCAGCCCGCGCATGCCGCGCCGGGGGGCGCGCAGCGGTGGGACGGAAGAGGGCGGGGCGGAGGGGGTGGACGGGGGCGGGTTCGCGGAGGACGGATGGTTGCAG
>CAJYHL010000051.1 GCA_913774625.1 uncultured Acidovorax sp. | reverse complement strand
TGCATCCCATCCCGCCCATACCGCTGCGCGACCCCAGGGAGATCGTAGACACGTTCTTAGAGCCCCGCCGTCAATCCGCCAGCAGTTCCAGGCAGGCCTCGATCACCGGCGGGTGAAAAGCCAGCTGCACATGGGCCACGCCCTCGACCAGCCGGTTGTCGGCACCCGGCAGCGTGGCCGTGCTCGCCGGAAAAACGATGTTGTCGCAGTTGGAATAAAAGCAGGTGAAGCGCGCCGCACGGCCTGCGGGCTCGGCCTGGCGCAAGGCCTGCACCCAGGGGCCGTCCAGCACCATCTGCCGGCCGTTGACCGAACGGCTGAAGCGCGCCGGCCAGGTGCCGCGGTGCGGCGATCCCAGCGTGACGACGCGGTGCGCGCAGGTTTCGGCCCGGCCGGCGTCGCAGGCGCGCAGCCAGGCCCGCACGGCGATGCCGCCCATGCTGTGGCCTATGACCACCGGGGCACGGCCCGTGGCCTCGGCCACGCGGCGCACGGCGGCGTCGATCTGGGGAGCGTAGTCGTCGATGGAGCCGAAGGGCGGCTCCAGGTCCACCGCCACGAAGGCGTGTCCGCGCGCGCGCAGCAGCCGCAGCCAGGGGGTCCAGAAACCGCGGTTGCACAGGAAGCCGTGTACCAGCACCACGCCGCGCGGAGCCGGCGCGCCCGTGCCGTCCGGGGCACGCGGGGGCAGCCAGTCGGGAACGGCGGCGCGCCGAAAGGGCTGCCACCAGCAGAAGATGACCGAGGCCCAGCCGCCCTCCACCCACCAGGCCTGGAGCATGCGGCCCGGCCCGGGCCGGGGCAGCGGCTCGGCCCGGTTGGCCCAGGCCATCGCCACGAACTGCAGCGCCATCCACAGCCGGACGGCCAGCAGGGCCAGCACCGGCCAGGCCAGCGCCATCCAGGGCGACACGGACCAATGCCACGCCACCCAGGCCACCGTCAGCAAGAGACTGCCCAGGACCACCCAGCGCTGCCAGCGCTCATTCGCCATGCTCCATGTCCTTTCGTGAGAAGCCCTGCCACCCGCCGCAGCGGCCAGGCCTCGCTACCAATTCAATAGCAACAACATTCCATGCGCCCTGTCTGCGCGCATTCTGACGCATAGCCGCGGCAGTCCACAGGAGACCACGAATACCTCCTGAAAGCCCCGGAAACCGGCCGGCCGCAGGGAAGATGGCGTAGCGGACGCGCCACGCCGCCGGCCCCGCAGCGGCCGGCGTGACCCGGTTACAGCGGCTAGGCCGGCACATGCCGGGCCAGGGCCTGCCTGCCCAGAGTTACCCGGTTACAAGAGAGGTACCGGCAGGCGCTGCGCAGGCTGCTCCACCGGCAGGATGCAAGCTGGATTACAGGGATTTCCCTCAAACGAAAACGTTTGCGCAAACGTTTTACCTAGGTAATATCCGCCCCTCGATCCTTCCAGCCCGGCTTGTCAGGCGCATGCATGTGTGCGCCGCGCCCCGCCAGCCAGTCGGACGGGCCTTTTCACTTTTGCTACGCCCCGAATCCTTTCCCAACCACACCGGAGACAACATGCGCCTCACCCGCCGTTCCGTACAGACCGCCGCCGCCATCGCCGTCCTGGGCAGCCTGCTGGCCAGCCCCGCCTTCGCCCAGGAAAAGCCCAAGGTCGCGCTGGTGATGAAGTCGCTCGCCAACGAGTTCTTCCGCACCATGGAAGACGGCGCCAAGGCGCACCAGAAGGCCCATGCCGGCGAATACACGCTGGTGGCCAACGGCATCAAGAACGAGACCGACACCGCCGAGCAGATCAAGATGGTCGAGCAGGCCGTGGCCCAGAAGGCCAGCGCCATCGTGCTGGCCCCGGCCGATTCCAAGGCCCTGGTGCCCGCCGTCAAGAACGCCATCGACAAGGGCGTGCTGGTGGTGAACATCGACAACCGCCTGGATGCCGCCGCGCTCAAGGAAAAGAACATCAACGTGCCCTTCGTCGGCCCCGACAACCGCGCCGGCGCCAAGCTGGTGGGCGACTACCTGGCCAAGCACCTGAAGGCCGGCGACAAGGTCGGCATCATCGAAGGCGTCTCCACCACCTTCAACGCCCAGCAGCGCACCCTGGGCTACCAGGACGCCATGAAGGCCGCCGGCATGAACGTGGTCGGCGTGCAGTCCGGCCAGTGGGAGATCGAGAAGGGCAACACCGTGGCCGCCGGCATGCTGCGCGAGCATCCCGACTTGGCCGCCCTGCTGGCCGGCAACGACAGCATGGCGCTGGGCGTGGTCGCCGCCGTGAAGGCCGCCGGCAAGACCGGCAAGGTGCAGGTGGTGGGCTACGACAACATCCAGGCCATCAAGCCCATGCTGGCCGACGGCCGCGTGCTGGCCACCGCCGACCAGTACGCCGCCAAGCAGGCCGTGTTCGGCATCGAACTGGCCCTGAAGGCCCTGGCCGCCAAGACGCCCCAGGCCCAGCTGCCCGCCGAGGTGAAGACCGACGTGGTGCTGGTCACCAAGGGCAGCAAGTAAGTCCAACAAGCCTGCGGCCTGCGGCCGGCCCCGCGCTCCAGCGGGGTCCGGCTGCGCCCCTCCCATCGCACGAACCCCCAGCCATGTCCCAGCCTTCCAGCCGCACGCCCCTGCACACCCCCGTACTGCACATCGACGGGGTAGGCAAGGACTATCACGGCACCACGGTGCTGAACGACGTGACGCTGGCGCTGAATGCGGGCGAGGTGCTGGCGCTGACCGGCGAGAACGGCGCGGGCAAGAGCACGCTCTCGAAGATCATGTGCGGGCTGACGCCCGCCACGCGCGGCGGCATGCGGCTGGCCGGCCAGCCCTTCCAGCCCGCGTCGCGCCAGGAGGCCGAGCGCCAGGGCGTGCGCATGGTGCTGCAGGAGCTGAGCCTGGTGTCCACGCTGACCGTGGCCGAGAACCTGCTGCTGGGCCGCATGCCCCACCGGGGCGGCTGGCTGCGCCGCAGCGAGCTGCATGCCGCAGCGCGCGCGCAGCTGGCCAAGATCGGCCTCGAATCCATCGACCCGGCCACGCCCGTGGCGCGCCTGGGCATCGGCCAGCAGCAGATGGTGGAGATCGCCCGCAACCTGCAGGACGACACCCGCATCCTGGTGCTGGACGAGCCCACCGCCATGCTCACGGCCCGCGAGACGAACTACCTCTTCGAGCAGATCGCCCGCCTCACGGCGCGCGGCGTGGCCATCGTCTATGTGTCGCACCGGCTCGAAGAGCTGCGCCGCATCGCCGACCGCGCCGCCGTGCTGCGCGACGGCCGGCTGGTGGACGCCTGCCCGATGGCGGGCCTCTCGGAAGACGACCTGGTGCGCCGCATGGTGGGCCGCTCGGTCAACGACCTGGAACACCGCGCCCGCCGCACGGCCGGCCCGGTGCTGATGCAGGTGCAGGGCATCGGCCGCGGCAAGGCCGTGCAGGACGTGAGCCTGGAGCTGCGCGCGGGCGAGGTCTTCGGCATCGCCGGCCTGGTCGGCTCCGGCCGGACCGAGCTGGTGCGCCTGCTCTTCGGCGCCGACCGCGCGGACCGGGGCAGCATCGCCCTGGCGCCGCAGCGCCCCGCATCGCAGGGGGCGACGGCGACTGCAGTAGCAGCTGCGACGCAGCCCCCGGCGCTCAAGACCTGGGCGCGCGGCTTCGCCTCGCCGCTGCAGGCCATCGCAGCAGGCGTGGGCCTGGTCACTGAAGACCGCAAGTCACAAGGCCTGCTGCTGGAGCAGCCCATCCGCATCAACGCCACGCTGTCGGACCTGTCGGCCGTCTCGCGCGGCGGCTGGCTGCGCGGCCTGCGCGAGCACGCGCTGGTGCAGGGCTTCATCCGCACGCTGCGCATCCGCTGCACCAGCGGCGAGCAGCCGGTGGGCCAGCTCTCGGGCGGCAACCAGCAGAAGGTGGTGTTCGCCCGCTGGCTGCACCGACCCGTGCAGGTGCTGCTGCTGGACGAGCCCACGCGCGGCGTGGACGTGGGCGCGCGCGCCGAGATCTACGGCGAGCTCGACCGCATGGCCGACGAAGGCCGCGCGCTGCTGATGGTGTCATCCGACCTGCGCGAGCTGATGGCCATGGCCGACCGCATCGGCGTGATGAACGCCGGCCGCCTGGTGGCCGTGTTCGAACGCGGCCAGTGGTCCGAACAGGCCCTGCTGGCCGCCGCCTTCTCCGAAACCCAGGGCCGCCCCGGCGCCCCCGCCCCGGAAGCCGACGCCGCCGCGATGGCTGCCGGCGCCTGAACCCTTACTACTCATCCCGCTTCTTCATCCGACTCCGCATGAACGCCCAGCCCACCCCCTCCACCGCCCCGGCGCCCCGCGCCGCCACGCCGCTCTGGCGCACCCAGCTGGGCACCTACCTGGGCCTGGCCGCCGTGCTGGTCGGCATGGTCGGCCTTTTCTCCTGGATGTCCGAATACTTCTGGAGCGTGGAGACCTTCGTCACCATCGCCAACGAGATCCCGGCGCTGGCCGTGGTGGCCGTGGGCATGACCTTCGTGCTCATCATCGCGGGCATCGACCTCTCGGTGGGCTCGGTGATGGCGCTGTCGGCCGCCACCTCGGCCGCTGCCATCCTGCAGTGGGGCTGGCCCGTGCCGGCCGCCGCCGCGCTGGCGCTCGCCACCGGCCTGGTCTGCGGCACCATCACGGGCGCCGTCTCGGTCGCCTGGAAGCTGCCCTCCTTCATCGTATCGCTCGGCATGCTCGAAGCCGTGCGCGGCAGTGCCTATCTGGTCACCGACTCGCGCACCCAGTACGTGGGCGACGCCATCTCCTGGCTGGCCGCGCCCATGGTGGGCGGCGTCTCGGTCGCCTTCCTGATCGCCGCCGTGCTGGTGGTGGCCGCCCAGCTGGTGCTCACGCGCACGGTGTTCGGCCGCAGCGTGGTGGGCATCGGCACCAACGAAGAGGCCATGCGCCTGGCGGGCGTGGACCCGCGCCCCGTGCGCATCATCGTCTTCGCCGTCACCGGCCTGCTGGCCGGCCTGGCGGGCCTGATGCAGTCGGCCCGGCTGGAAGCGGCCGATCCCAACGCCGGCAGCGGCATGGAGCTGCAGGTGATCGCCGCCGTGGTGATCGGCGGCACCAGCCTGATGGGCGGGCGCGGCTCGGTCGTGACCACCGCCTTCGGCGTGCTCATCATCGCCGTGCTGGGCGCGGGCCTGGCGCAGATCGGCGCCAGCGAGCCGTCCAAGCGCATCATCACCGGCTGCGTGATCGTGGCCGCCGTCATCATCGACACGCTGCGCCAGCGCCGCGCGGCCGCCTGACGCACCGCACAGCGCCACGCACAGCACCAGCCCGCCATGGCCACGATCAAGGACGTCGCCCAGCACGCCCGCGTGTCGGTCACCACCGTGTCGCACGTGCTCAACGGCACGCGCCACGTCAGCGCCGAAGGGCGCGCCCGGGTCGAAGAAGCCATCCGCTCGCTGGGCTACGTGCCCAGCGCCATCGCCCGCAGCCTGAAGCGCAACAACACGCGCACGCTGGGCATGCTGATCCCCAACAGCTCCAACCCCTATTTCGCCGAGATCGTGCATGCGGTGGAAGATCGGGCCTTCGGCGCGGGCTACAACGTCATCCTGTGCAACACCAACGACGAGGCGCACCGCCAGGGCAGCTACCTGCAGGTGCTGGCCGAGCGCCGCATCGACGGGCTGATCGTCGTCTCCACCGGCCATGACGCCACGCTGCCCACGCAGCTGGCCGGCCTCACCGTGCCCACCGTGCTGGTGGACCGCGAGATCGAGATCGAAGAGCGCGCCGGCGACCTGGTGGAAACCGCCCACCACCAGGGCGGCCTGCTGGCCACCCGCCACCTGCTGTCGCTGGGCCACCGGCGCATAGCCTGCATCGGCGGCGCCCGGGGCATACGGCCCAGCGAGCAGCGCATTGCCGGCTGGCGCGACGCGCTGGCCGAAGCCGGAGCCGGCGTGCTGGCCGGCAGCGAAGCCCTGCTGTGGCACGGCCACTTCACCAGCCAGGGCGGCTACGAAGCCATGCAGGCCCTGCTGCGCAGCCCCGAGCCGCCCACCGCCGTCTTCGTCTGCAACGACCTCATGGCCATGGGCGCGCTCTGCGCCGCGCACGAACGCGGCCTGCGCGTGCCCGAAGCCCTGTCCCTGGTCGGCTTCGACGACATCGAACTGGCCGCCTTCACCAGCCCGCCGCTCACCACCGTGGCCCAGCCCAAGCTGCGCATCGGCGCGCTGGCCGTGGACATGCTGATGGAGCGCATCGAAGGCCGCAGGCAGTCCGCCCGCCAGGTGATGCTGCAGCCTGAGCTGCGCGTGCGCGCCTCCACCGCCCCTGCGGGCGCTGCGGACGGCGCCCCGGCCGCAGCTCCGCCGCGCCGCGCTGCGGCCCGGCCCCAGAACGTTCCACCCTCCTCCACCTCTGACGCTTCCCATGAATGACCGCGTGAACGCGCCCCGCATTGCCGTCGTCGGCAGCCTCAACATGGACCTGGTGCTCCAGGTCGAACACGCGCCGGAAGGCGGCGAAACCGTGCTGGCGCAGGGCCTGCGCCTCATCCCCGGCGGCAAGGGCGGCAACCAGGCCGTGGCCTGCGCGCGCCAGGGCGCGCAGGTATCGCTATTCGGCCGCGTGGGCGACGACGACCATGGCCGCGCCCTGCGCGCCGCGCTGGACGCCGACGGCATCGACCACGGCGGCGTGCTGAACGACCCGGCAGAGCCCACGGGCGTGGCCGTCATCACCGTCGAGGCCGGCGGCCAGAACCGCATCGTGGTCGTGCCCGGCGCCAACGGCCGCTTCACGCTGGACGCCGGCCTGCTGCAGGCCGCGCTGCACGGCGCGCGGGGCCTGGTGCTGCAGTTCGAATGCCCGCTGCCCGAAGTGCTGGCCGCCGCCCACCAGGCGCGCGCCGCCGGCTGCCCGGTGCGGCTCAACCCCTCGCCCATCCAGCCCCTGCCCGACGCGCTCTGGCCGCTGGTGGACACGCTGGTCGTCAACGAAGGCGAAGCCGCCGCGCTCGCCGGCCTGCCCGTCTCCACGCCCGCAGAGGCCGCCGCCGCCGCGCAGGCCCTGCGCGCGCGCGGCCCGGCCCAGGTCGTGGTCACGCTGGGCGCCGCAGGCGCCGTGGCCGCCGATGCGGCCGGCTGCCGCCACCACCCCGGCCTGCGCGTGCGCGCCGTGGACACCACCGCCGCGGGCGACACCTTCCTGGGCGCGCTGGCCGTGGCCCTGGCGCGCGGCGACACGCTGGACGCCGCCGTGGGCGACGGCATGCGCGCCGCAGCCCTCTGCGTGACCCGGCCCGGCGCGCAGCCCTCCATTCCAACCCGCGACGCCGTGCTGCAAAGCCCGCCCGCCCCCGCCTGGACCGCCCTGCCATGAAGCGCACCGCCCTGCTGCACGCCGAACTCTCCCACGCCATCGCCAGCCTGGGCCATGGCGACATGCTGGTCATCGGCGACGTGGGCCTGCCCATCCCGCCCGGGCCCCGCCGCATCGACCTGGCGCTGACGCCCGGCATCCCATCCGTGGCCGACGTGCTGCGCGCCGTGCTGTCCGAAATGCAGGTCGAACGCGCCGTGATCGCCGCCGAGGCCGTGGCGCGCGAAGGCGGCGACCTGCCCGCCTGGTGCGTTTTGCCGGTCACGCCGGAACAGCTGCCGCACGAGGACTTCAAGCGCCTGACGGCCCAGGCGCGGGTGATGGTGCGTACCGGCGAATGCACGCCTTATGCGAATGTGGTGCTGGTGGCGGGGGTGACGTTCTGAGGCTGAACGGGAGGTACGCTGGCCGGTTCCGCAGGTTGCGGAATCTGCGTCCTCATTGATGTTGCAAGGATTTTCACCGGCTGAAATTCACTGACAAGGCCAAGGCCGTGACGGCGGCTGCGCACAAGCTGTGCGCGGCTGGTCTACGCGATGCTGACCCGAGGGCAGGAGTACACGGACCAGTGGCAGGACTACTTCGAGGAGCGCTACCGCCAGCGCGTCGTGGCCAGCCTCAGCCGACGGGCTCAACAGCTCGGCATGAAGCGGGTGCCAGAAACACCAACAGCCTGATCTAGCGTCAGGCCGTCGAGATACTGTCAATGAAATCAACTACTTGGGTGGTGTTTCTTGAGAGGCGTCATTGCTCGAGCGCTTCTGACGCATGTGCATGAGGACCGGAAGAAGGAAGGCCAAGAGTGCAAGCCAGGCGGTGGAAAAGGGCGTACCCCGCGGTGGAGCCAATTGAAGATAGGCCCAGCCGATTGGGTTAGCCGCCGCCGGGCACGCAACTGGCACTTGGCAGACAGCTGCTAGCACCAAGAAAGACACCCCAGGTGCTAGCCACATAGCCAAGAACGACACGAGCAGGACAACGGCGAGAGTGAAGCCGCGAAGCCAGCGCGATTGAATGCCCTGCACCTTGAACGAGAGCCAGCCGATAGCAAGTAGCACCAGGAGGTACGCCATGTAGGTGCCGATAGCCGCCCCGACCTGGACTACGAGCATCGTTTTGTATGGACCAGCCGCAACCAAGCTTGCGGAATGAAATGCCCATGTCAGAACCGCCGCTCCAATCGTTGCGGCTACTGCTGCGATTCGCCAAGCGGTTAACATGATGCTTAACGCCAAAGCTCACGCGAGGCGAAGCCGTCGCGTGGAGCGCCTTGTTAGGCGGCGCTCAGGCGACCTGCTACGCACAAATCGCGTTAGTCTTCAATTGGACTTGGTCTCGCAGTAGCGACGCATCTTGTAATCGCTGGGCCACTGCTGTGCGCAGGTGTTCCGGGCGCTGTTGGTTGAGGATTGCAACGCGCGGTAGCCTTCCACCTGCTGTCTCTCGCAGTACGCCCGCATCTTGAAGTCTCGTGGCCACTCCTCCGCGCATTTGCCCCGGACTACCCTGAAGGCGGCTAAATCCACATCCGAGGGGTGGCTTTGGCTGAGTGCGGAAACAGCCTCTGTCTGCTGCTTCACGCAGTACTCCTGCATCCTATAGTCCGTAGGCCACTCCTCCTGACACTTGCTCTCTACGGTTTGCTGCCAGTCGGACGGCATGTTCATGCTGGTGCCCGCGTATTTTGATGCAGCCTGTTTGTTGGCGTCCTCGGCAGTGACCAAGCCGAGCGAGCTGCTGATATGGCCGAAGTGGTCGATGACGAACCATCCTTGGAGCAGCGAAAGGGCTAGCACAAGCCACCCAAAAATCTTGTTGCCTGCGCTTAGCTCCTTGGCCGCGAAGACGAGGGCGACCAGCACGAGAATTGGTGCAAGGATGGCAGGGGTGAAGTTAGCGAATAGGAACGCGGCCAACGAAATCCACCCGGCTGAATGCGAAATCTTCTTTTCGGGCTGTTGGGCTGGCTGGGGCACATGGGCCGGCTGCGGACTGGGGGCTACCGGGTGGCCGCATTTAGGACAGGACGAGGCCTGCGAAGACACTTCGTTGCCACACTCGAGACACTTGACCAGCATTTCCCGCCCTCCTTTTCTATTCCTAGCGCGCCAGCGAACGTAGGCGCGGGCACTCTGCTTTGGTGCGGGAGAAATGTACCGCGACCTTGCCCATATGGGTCACGCGCTTACAGTACGTAGTCGCCCATGACGCAATCGGCTGCATTTGTATACGCCTAACGCCCAAGTTCACCGGCGGCCATGCGAAGCATGGACGTCCGTGTGCAACGACCAGTTAGACTGGTGGAGGGCGAATCCGTTGTTTGCATTCAAGCAGTCTCCTTTTCCGCCCAGTGCTTGAATGCAGCTAGTCGACGCTGCATGTCTCTGCGGTACAGGCTACCGATGATCGGCTCCATTAGCCATTTGAGTACAGCTGGGCGAGCCTTGAAGTTATAGATGAATCGGACTTTTGTGCTGCGCTCGTCGATGCTTTCGAACCGCCATGTGCCGCCGAACTTGCTCAACACCCATGGGCCGGAGGACATCTGAACGGCGGCATGGGATGGTGGCGAAAAGGATATGTACTTGGAAACCAGCACTGAGCCACTACGATTTCTGCAAAACGATTCAGCTCCCACGGCTGCAACGGTGGCGGAGCCTAGGAGATAGGCCTCAGAAAGGTACTTGTCCCATTCGAGCCTGCGGTTGTAGTCCTGAGACAGCCAGAAGAGAGTCTCAGCTGGTTTGGCAACAGTGGTAGAGGCTGACACTCGCATACAGGAGGCCTAACGTTGAAGCTAACCAGCCCGCGACGGCTTGCCGCCGAAGGGCCAGAATGAAATAAGGCCCCGTAGGCGGCAAGCCGTTGCGGGTCCTGTTGAGCGACAGGCTAGAGCTCATAGTGCTTCTCGGTGTGCACATCAACGCCAAGCATCATTGGCGGGAAGACGTGTCGAAGGGTAATGGTCGCGCCGGTGCTTAGGACAAGGTCTAGCGCTGAGGTTACGCCTTCACCCATCGAATCCCATAGCCTAATTGTTTCGATGTCTGCGGGTAGGAAATGCGCCAATTCCTTTGGGGTTTCGACCGCATATTCTTCCTCGTTCCAGCGCTGCACACCCGGCGACTCGGGCCAATCACACAGTTCGATCCCCAGTGCAGGGTAGGCATTCGGAATCGGTACTTCGCATGGCCGCACTTGAACGCAAGGCCCGTTCTCGGAAAGTTCCAAGTTCGCTGCGTACGTAGCAATCTGAGGCGAGGTGTGGTCGGCCCAAGCGGGATGGGTCCCCACGCTCAAAAGGCGCAACGAATTCAGACGATGACCGGCGAGTGCACTGAATTCCATGAGCTCTAACGTCTGACTTAAGCAGTGCGACGAAGTCGCGTCCGCTTGAATAAAGGGTTAGGCGCCATCCTCATCTCGCCTCGTATTGATCTAATAGAGCGTATAGCTCGGCCAACTCTGTTGATTTTTCGGTTTCCTCTAGAAGATCAATCTGGTGTCTAACCAAGTAGAACTCTGCTTCGGTTCGAATGCTCTTGCGCGTACGAATCTTTACCATGCGGTCTTTATCCTGGAGAAGAAAGTCTGGGCACTCGGTCTGAAAAGCGGCAGCCAATGCCCTCATCGCTGCCTTTCGCGCGGGTCCGGGCATGGAGTCAAGAATTCTAGGGGTCTCGCGTAGACCTTGTCTGAGCCCGGCGGCAATCTGCGATCGAGTCGCTTTCTTTGAGGCGAGCGCGTCCGCATAGAACAGCTTTGCCTTCTCCCAGTTTTGACATTGCTTTACAGCAAAGTCACCAGGCTGCTTTGCCAGTTCCGTGTAAAAACGCTCCGACACAGCAAAAAGCTGCTCGTACTTGCTTCGTTTGGATGGAGGGTGATTCACAATCATTTCAGAGGCGCCTAACGCCAATTTCAGCGGCGCCGGAGCGAAGCGCAGGGTACCAACAGCGAAGCTGTTGGCGTCAGCTGCAACGAATACGAAGGGACTTCCCACCTTCTGGCCCACGGCGTCGAGGCGCCAAGATTGAGGGTGCGAATCGTCAATCTGCGGTCCTTTGAAAGGGGAAGCCCATGAACGAGATTACCCGAGTCGGCGTCGATCTGGCCAAGCGCGTGATCCAGGTTCACGCGGTCGATGCAACAGGCCGCGTGGTGGCTGCCAAGGCCCTGCCAGCCGACAAGTTCGCAGCTTGGTGCGCGCAGTTGCCCGCGGGTTGCCTCATTGCCATGGAGGCTTGCGGCGGCGCTCACCACTGGGCACGCAAGCTGCGCGGCTACGGCCTGGATGCACGCCTCATCGCGGGCCACTTCGTCGCGCCCTACCGCATGGCCGGCAAAGGCGGCAAGAACGACGCGGCTGATGCCGCCGCGATCTGCGAGGCCGCGGGCCGGCCGCACATGCGCTTCGTGCCAGTGAAGACTCCGGCCCAGCAGGCGCTGCTGGCCATTCACCGCCTGCGCGAGGGTTACAAGGAAGACCGTACCGCCTGCATCAACCGCATCCGCGGCCTGCTCACCGAGTTCGGCATCGTCTTCGCGCAAAGCCCAGAGGCGCTGCGCCTGGGCCTGGCCGACGTGCTGGAGGACGCCAGCAACGAGTTGCCCGGCATCGCCCGCCTGGCCCTGCAGGAGGCACGCCTGCACTGGGTCGAACTGGAGTGCCACATCGCGAGTTGCGACGAGCGCATCACCGCGCATGTGCGTTCGGACGCGCAGGCCAAGGCTGCTGCGCAGCTCGCCGGCATCGGCCCCGTAACCGCCTCGGCGTTGGTCGCCACGGTGGGCGACTTCAAGCAGTTCAAGAACGGCGCGCAGTTCGGCTCGTGGCTGGGCCTGGTGCCGCGGCAGAACTCCAGCGGCGGCAAGACGGTGCTGGGCCGGATCACCAAACGCGGCGACGACTACCTGCGCACGCTGCTGATCCAGGGCGCCAAGTCGGCAGTCATGACGGCGCACAAACGCAGCGACAAGATCTCGCAGTGGCTAGTGCAGTTGCTGGCCCGCGTGGGCTGGCAAAAGGCGGTGGTGGCGCTGGCCAACAAGAGCGCGCGCATCGTCTGGGCACTGCTGGCCAAGGGGCGAGAGTTTGATCCGAACTACGTCTCGGTCAAGCCCGGCGAGGTGCCGGCAAGACCTGGCACCGCCACGGCCTGAAACGCCCACCCAACTCACAAGTTCTTCCCCGTAGACGTGCGTTCGAAGATGCAATTCACAGGTCAGACCGGCAGCAGGCAAGCTCGACTAACCCTGTGCCGCGCCAGTTGTGGCGACGGCGGCGAACGAATGGAGCCCTGCTGAGCGGTTGGTATCTGGGCCCGCACCGGAACCCGAGTGCAACAAGGCCGCCTGTAGATGTGCAGTCTGTTCTCTGTGGCGCTGCATCGAACCCGAACTCAGGTCTTGAGGAAAACAGCGAAGGCGGCTATCGAATACCACCAAAATCAATCCGCTTGATTAACCGGGAAGTCCCTGTAGACAGGTTAGGCTGGGGCACGGAGTGGAAAGTAGTTCTCATGGATGAGCTTGCCTCAATAAATTGCGGCTAAAAGAAGTTGAAGCTCGCCAGCAAGCCGATGGCTCCTCCGGCGACAGTCGCTAAAGAGATGGCCACAAAGGTGCCAAGTAGAAGAGTGCCATCCATGCCGGGATGCTCACTCCTGAACTGCCTAAGACGATTCGACAACGTATCGGGCGTGCCGTCTGATGGTTTTCGCAGAGCGTACTTGCTAGGCCAACAGGCTTCGATGAGAAGAGGGCATGCAAGTGCTGCAATAAGAAATGCGCCCCATGCTGCTTTGCTGTCACCATTTGCCAGGCTATACGCAGCCAGTGCCATGAATGCTCCGACGAAAGCGAATAAGAGCGCTCTTACCCAAATGCTCATCCAGTGCTCCTGTATTTCTGTGAGGCCTAACTAGATTTAGACGACAGACATCCTACCGACCGCAGTCTGCCAACACAACACCGTTCGTCCCATCCCCAGGAAGACCCAGCATCATGCCGGTTAGGCAAACCTGAAATTTGGCGGATGAGCCCTGGTTGAGCTCCGACTCCTGAATCGTTTACTGAAGTGCGTCAGCCCAAGCTGCTGGAGCGCATGCGCTCCCACCCCCGCACGCGGCATTACAGCCTGCGCCCGGAGCAAGCCTATATTGATTGGGCGCGTTATTGCGAATAGGACGGGGCCGGGAAAACGGGTGCAACATCAGCTGGAAATCGAAGGGCAGTCTCAAATCCGAAATGCAACACCGGGCCCATGAGGTAGGGTGTGAAGATGACGAGAAGATTCCAGCAGTTATAGCCCGAAGAGCGGGTGATGCTGCAGACGCAGAGGGCGCAGGGCCAGAGCCTGCGCTGTATTGGGCGGGCGCTGGGGCGCAGCGCAGGCAGCCTGAGCCGCGATTCATCCCGGTACTGGGCTATCTGGATGATGTCCTGCTGCTGCCTGCATTGATCTGGCTTGCGGCGAGATTGCTTCCCGCACCCGTATTGGCCGACTGCCGCCGCCAGGCAGACGATTGGATGCAGGCACAGGGACGGAAGCCGCGCAGTCCGTTCGGCATCGCGCTGATGGTGTGCGCCTGGCTCGCATGCGGCTTGCCAGTTTGGATGGTCTGGAAACGCTAGAAGGGCCGCTTCGGGCCCTCCCGCAAGTCCGACCAAAGCGGTCAATCCCTGTCGATGCCCAGCCTGCCAGCAGCAGAGTTCTTCGCACCGGAAACCGACACCAACCTTCCAGCCTTGCCCAAGCCAAATGCAGGCATGTTGACGTAGATGTTTTCGAAAGTTCCTGGCGATACGGAATATGTTTCGTGCCAGATGCCGACGGACCCATCGGTGCCGATGGACTTGTTGAAAGCGCGCCATGCCGGCAAATGCTCCGAGCTTCGGCTCTTCGCATAATCCAGCAATTGGCCCATCGAACGCCAGTACTGCACCATGATCGTCGTGCGCCCGAACCACATCTCGGCGTGCAGGAAGCCGAGTTCTGGCTGCCGATAGAGCTCCTGGATCATGCGAGGCATGGCACGCGCGACCGGAACCCACTTGTTGACGGCAAAAGGCTTGTTGATGCGCATGCCGATGAGGAAAACGACGAATTCCCCCTCCAGCACTCCGGTGACGCGTTCTTTATGGATCATGGCGCGATGCGCTTTCAGTGATCTGTCCAATAGCGGCCCCCCTGGCTGGAGCGTCAAAACCGCTCCCACCCCTGCAAGAACCTCCACGCCCCTTCCGGCACCTTCGCCAGCGGCACGCGGCCGATGCGGATGCGCTTGATGGCTTCCACACGCAGCCCCACGGCCTCGCACATCGACGGGATCTGGCCCGGGCGGATGCCCTTGAGGGCGAAGCGCAGGCGGTTCTCGTTCTGCCAGCTGACCTTGATGGGCGGCAGCGGCCGGCCGTTGAAGCTGAGGCCGTGGCAGAGCCGCGCCAGCCCGCCTTCGGCGATCTGGCCGGACACGGTGACGATGCATTCCTGCTCCAGCGTCTCGATGTCTTCGGCCAGCTTGCGGGCCACGCGGCGGTCCTGCGTATAGACGACCAGGCCGCTGGCTTCGGTGGGCAGGGGCGTGAAGCATTCGAGCTGGCGGAAGTGGCGCTGCAGCACGCGCACGCCGCTGGCGTCCTCGGCTGCGTGCGTGTCGGCGCGCAATAGCGCCAGGGCCCGGGGCGCGCCCTGGCTGCGGCTGCCGTGGCTCTGGTGGCCGGAGCCCGGCCCTCCCGGGGCCTGCGCGGCGCCGCCCAGGCCGGCTTCGTAGCCGGCGGGCTTGTGCAGCAGCAGGGTGACGGGCGTCAGCTCCATCAGGTTGGCATCGGTCGCCAGCGCCACGGCCTGGCCGGGCGATACGCGGGCGCCGGGCGCCTCGACCACGCGGCCATCGACGCTGACCCAGCCGCCTTCGATGTATTGCTCGGCCGTGGAGCGCGAGCAGCCCAGCTGTTCGGCCAGGCGCTTGGCGAGGCGCACGTGGCCCTTGCCGCCGTCTTTGTTATCGCGGTGGTGGTCTTGGTGTTTCGGTTGCAAGAGAGGTCTTCCGGTTCAGAAATTGGCGGCGGCCAGGGCGCGGATGCGCTCCACATGCGCCAGCAGGGAGCGTTCGGCCACCGGCCACATCCGCTCGGGCACGTCGCCGTAGGCATGGCGCACCCAGTCCTGCATGCTGCCCTGGGGCAGGGCCTGCATGGCGGCCAGCACCTTGGCCTCGCGCGCCAGGCGGTGGGCCTTCAGGCGGGCGATGGCGCCGCGCGCGTCGCCCAGCACGTAGCCGTGCGCGGGCAATATGAATTCGGCGCCGTGCTGCGCGCAGAGCGCATCCAGCCGGTCCAGCGAATCGAGGTAGTCGGCCATGTTGCCATCGGGCGGGTCCACCACCGTGGTGCTGCCGTTCAGGATGTGGTCGCCGCTGAAGAGCAGGCCGTCTTCGCGCAGCAGCAGGCAGACATGGTTGGCCGCATGGCCGGGCGTGTGGACGACTTCCAGCGTGTGGGTGGTTTCCGGCGTGGGCACAGATGGGGCCAGCGTGAGCAGCTCTCCATTCGATAGCACCCGTTCGGGCGTGAAGCGGCTGGCGGCGCGGGCCGTGGGCGCCGAGGGCAGGCCCAGCACCTGCGGGCGCGGCCGGCCGTGCGCGGCCACGCGGGCGGCCAGCGGCGCGGCGCCCGGGGAATGGTCGGGGTGCGAATGCGTGCAGACGATGGCGCGGATGTCGCCGCCGGCTGCGCGCCAGAGGCGTTCCAGGTGTTCTTCGTCTTCCGGCCCGGGGTCGATGGCGATGTAGCCGGTGTCCGGGTCGCCCACCAGGTAGCTGTTGGTGCCGGGGCCGGTCATCACGCCGGGGTTGGGCGCGGTCAGGCGCTGCACGTTCTTCAGGAGGGGCACGGGGCGGTCGGCCTGCCAGTCCAGCGTGTGCAGCATCTGGCCGTCGGGGCAGACCAGGGCCAGCTCGCCGAAGGGGGGCTCGTGCTCCATGTAGCGCGCCTCCTGGCCCGCCAGCAGGCCGCTGCGCGGGCAGCTGGTCCAGAGCGGCGCCTCTTCCGGCTGCCGCGCCACCGCGTCGAGCACGGCCTGCACGCTGCCGAAGGCGGCCAGCCGCTCCAGCGTGCGCACGGTGGGGAAGATCATGAAGAACTGCCCCGCCGCATGCCGCGCCAGCGCATCGGCCGGGCGCACCCAGACGGGCTCGAACTGCTCGGATTCGTCGGCCACCGGCTCCTGTCCTTCGGGCATGCGGGCGACCAGGAAGGACACGTCGAAGCGCTTGGGCAGGTCGCGGTCGGCCGTCCAGTGCGCCAGCACGAAGACCGCATCGGCCGCCAGGCTGAGGCCGCGCGCCTGGCACTGCGGCGCGAAGGGCGCGGAGCGGTCCAGCGCGGCGATGTCGGCGGCATCGGCGAAGCGCCCGTCGGCATGGCGGGCCAGCAGCACGCCCAGTTCCTCGAAGCTTTCGCGGATGGCGGCGATGGCCTGGGTGAGCCGCAGGTCGCTCTGCCCGGCCCGGCGCTGCGCGGCGGCATGGGTGGCGGGCGCGGCGTCCAGCGCGTCGATGCCGCCGCCGGGAAACACGTAGGCCCCGGGCGCGAAGCTGGCCTGGGGCGAGCGGCGCGTCATCAGCACTTCGAGCACGCTGCCGCCTTCGCCGCCGAGCTCCGACGCCGGCACGTCGCGCAGCAGCAGCACGGTGGCGGCGGCCCGCGTGGCGACGGGTTCGCGGTATGGATGGAGTTGCTGGGTGGTGCGGGGCATGGGGGGATTATGGGCAGCGGCGGCCGAAGGTGCAGTCAGGCAGCGGCGTGGCGATAATCCCGTCCATGCAGATCCGCTTCACCAAGATGCAGGGCGCGGGCAACGACTTCGTCGTGCTCGACGAGACTCAGGGCCGCCTGGGCCTGACGCCCGCGCAATACCGGTTCCTCGCCGACCGCCACTTCGGCGTGGGCGCCGACCAGATCCTGACCGTTCGCCCGTCGCCGGCCGAGGGCATCGACTTCGAATACGTCATCCACAACGCCGACGGCGCCGAGGTGGAGCAGTGCGGCAACGGCGCGCGCTGCTTCGCCCGCTATGTGCGCGACAAGGGCCTGACGGACAAGGACCTGCTGCGCGTACAGACCATGAAGGGCGTGATCGCGCCCGAGCTCACGCCCGACGGCCGCGTAACGGTGGACATGGGTCGCCCGCGCTTCGCGCCGGCCGAGGTGCCGTTCGACGCCGCCGGCCTGCAGCCCGTGCCGCGCGGCCAGGGCGAACAATGGCCGCTGGCGCTCGATGCGCCTGCGCAGGCAGCTCCCGTTCTGATCGCCATCGCCTCCATGGGCAACCCGCACGCGGTGCAGCTGGTGGACGACGTGGACACCGCGCCCGTCGCCGCCACCGGCCCGCTGGTCGAGGGCCATGCGCGCTTTCCGCAACGCGTGAACGCCGGCTACCTGCAGATCGTGAACCGCGGCGAAGTGCGCCTGCGCGTCTTCGAGCGCGGCTCCGGCGAGACGCTGGCCTGCGGCTCGGGCGCCTGCGCGGCCGTGGCCTGCGGCATCCGCCTGGGGCTGCTCGACGCGCGGGTGGACGTCCACACGCGCGGCGGCCTGCTCACCATCGCCTGGGCCGGCGGCGAGGGCGACGCGGTCTTCATGACCGGCCCGGCCACCACGGTCTTCGAAGGCCAGATCGAGATTCCCGACGCACCATGAACAACAACAGCCACCACACTCCTTCTTCCTCCCCCCAGCCCGCCGCTTCCGTGCCCCCGATCACCGAAGAGGACATCGCCGAATTCCTGCTGCACACGCCCGGCTTCTTCGAGCGCCATGCCGAGGTGCTGGCCAGCGTCACCTTCACCAGCCCCCACAGCCAGCGGGCCGTGAGCCTGCAGGAACGCCAGGCCGAGATGCTGCGCGAGAAGATCAAGGGCCTGGAGCAGCGCGTGATGGAGATCATCCGCAACGGCAGCGAGAACACCGGCATCGGGCAGAAGATCCACACCTGGTCTTGCGAGTTGGCCGCCGTGCCGCAGGCGCAGGACCTGCCCGCCGCCATCACCGGCGGCCTGCAGCGCCTGTTCGACGTGCCCCAGGCCGCGCTGCGCGTGTGGGACGTGGCCGCGCCGTTCCAGGGCGCCGCCTTCACCCAGGGCGCCAGCGCCGACGCGCAGGCCTTCGCCTCCTCGCTCACCGCGCCGTTCTGCGGCGCCAACCTGGGCTTCGAGCCCACGGCCTGGCTGCCCCAGGCCTACCAGGTGCAGTCGCTGGCCCTGCTGCCGCTGCGCGAAGGCGCGGTGGACGGCACCGGCCCGGCCTTCGGCCTGCTGGTGCTGGGCTCGCCCGATGCGCAGCGCTTCCAGGCCGACATGGGCACGGACTTCCTCGCGCGCATCGCCGAGCTGGCGAGCGCCGCCCTCTCGCGCCTGCGCTGAGGACGCCGTGGCGGACGGGGCGACAACCGCCAAGGGCCCGGCCGATGCCACCCAGGCCGCGGCCGTCGCCCTGCCCGAAGCCGCGCTGCGCTATCTGGAACACGTGCGCGTCGAAAAGCGGCTGGCCGCCCGCACGCTCACGCTCTACACCCTGGACCTGGAACGCCTGGCGCGGCTGGCCGAGCCGACCGGCCTGCCGCTGCTGCAGCTGAGCAGCGGCCACATCCGCCGCTTCGTCGCGCAGATGCATTCGGGCGGGCGCAGCGGGCGCGGCATCGCGCTCATCCTCTCGGGCTGGCGCGGCTTCTACGCCTGGGCCGCGCGCCAGGGCCTGGTGCCGCACAACCCGGTGCTGGACGTGCGCGCGCCCAAGGCGCCCAAGCCGCTACCGAAGGCCTTGCCGGTGGACGACGCCGTGCGCCTGGCCGAACACGAGCACGCGGGCGCCGACCCCTGGCTGGAAACGCGCGACGCCGCCATGGTCGAGCTGCTCTACGGCTGCGGCCTGCGCGTGGGCGAACTGGTCGGCCTGGACGCCGTGCCCGGCCCCGACACCCAGCGCCAGGGACGCGGCTGGATCGACCTGCAGGCGGGCGAGGCGCATGTCTTCGGCAAGGGCTCCAAGCGCCGCAGCGTGCCCGTGGGCCGCGCCGCGCTGGCCGCGTTGCAGGCCTGGCTGGAGCAGCGTGCCCAGCCCTTCGGCGGCGAGGCATCGCCCCGGCTGGATGCGGCGCTCTTCGTGGGCCAGCGCGGCGCGCGGCTCACGGCGCAGTCGGTCTGGCTGCGGCTGCGCCAGCGCAGCCAGCAGGCGGGCCTGACCACGCCCGTGCATCCGCACATGCTGCGCCATTCCTTCGCCAGCCACCTGCTGCAGTCCAGCGGCGACCTGCGCGCGGTGCAGGAGCTGCTGGGCCACGCCAACATCACCACCACCCAGGTCTATACGCGGCTGGACTTCCAGCACCTGGCCAAGGTGTACGACGCGGCCCATCCGCGCGCCAGGCGCAAGCCGGGCGGCGGAGAAGGCTGACCCAGGCGGGCGCCGGGGGAACGGAAAGGGGAGCGGAAAGGGAATGGGGCAGGCGCGGCCTGCCGGAAAGAAGAAAGTGTGAAGCACGCCGATAAGCCGGATTCTGTGCATTCGGTTGCCCGAACGTGACCGCCATTAATCTGGGCCGGGCGTCGCCGCCACGGCTCGGTGCTACCTACCCGCCAGCTCTGCGGAACCACATCGACGCTGGCCTACTTGGTATTGCTGCGCGTAGAGATTGCCCGTTTCACCCGAAGCGGGCGCCGCCCGCTTCGGGTGGCTATGGTCTTCGCGGCTCGAAAGCCGCGAACCGTCTGGCTTGCGCCAGCCGTGCCCGCTTGCGCGGGCGACCGATAGAACACCGTCGGTGGCCTGGCATGGTTGCCCGCTTCGACTCGTCTCTGTTGCTCTGATCCTCACCTCACGGTGGGCAGCCGTTAGCTGCTACGCTGTCCTGTGCAGTCCGGACGTTCCTCCAGTGCCAGGTTTCCCATACGGCACCAGCGGCGGTCTGGCGTGCTTCACGGGCCGCATTATCCCACCCGGGGCGGTGGCATAACCTTATTGCTGCAAGGCAGGTGGACTGGCCCACAATGGCCCGGTCGTTTTTCTTCCCGACCACCCCAACTACCGGAGATGCCATGCCCGTACAGAACATCCTGCAGACCATCGGCAACACGCCCCACGTTCGCATCAACCGCCTGTTCGGCGCTGGCGCCAACGTGTGGGTGAAATCGGAACGCAGCAACCCCGGCGGCTCGATCAAGGACCGCATCGCGCTGGCGATGGTGGAGGACGCCGAACGCAGCGGCGCGCTCAAGCCCGGCGGCACAATCATCGAGCCCACCTCGGGCAACACCGGCATCGGCCTGGCGCTGGTCGCCGCCGTCAAGGGCTACAAGCTGGTGCTGGTGATGCCCGAGAGCATGTCGCTGGAGCGCCGCCGCCTGATGCTGGCCTACGGCGCCACCTTCGATCTCACGCCCAAGGAAAAGGGCATGAAGGGCGCCATCGCCCGCGCGCAGGAACTGGCCGCCAGCACGCCCGGCGCCTGGGTGCCGCAGCAGTTCGAGAACCCGGCCAACGTCGATGTCCACGTGCGCACCACGGCGCAGGAGATCCTGGCCGACTTCCCCGAAGGCCTGGACGCGGTCATCACCGGCGTGGGCACGGGCGGCCACATCACGGGCGTGGCCCGCGTGCTGAAGGCGAAATTCCCGCAGCTCAAGGTGTTCGCGGTGGAGCCGGCCGCCTCGCCCGTGATCTCGGGCGGCCAGCCGGCGCCCCACCCCATTCAGGGCATCGGCGCGGGCTTCATTCCGGGCAACCTCGACACGTCCCTGCTGGACGGCGTGATCCAGGTCGAGGCCGAGCCGGCCCGCGAATACGCCCGCCGCGCCGCGCGCGAAGAGGGCCTGCTGGTGGGCATCTCCTCGGGCGCCACGCTGGCCGCCATCGCCCAGAAGCTGCCCGAGCTGCCGGCCGGCGCGCGCGTGCTGGGCTTCAACTACGACACGGGCGAACGCTACCTGTCGGTGGACGGCTTCCTGCCGGCCTGACCCCTGCGTCGCTGCATCCGAAGGGCCGCTCATCGCGGCCCTTTTTTCTGCGGCGGCGGGCACCCTCAGGGTGCCGCCCTGCAGCGTCAAGGTATCGGCCAGCCGTCCTACAGGGTGCCGCAGGACGGATCGGAACAATCGAAAGACATGGCGACACACCCGCCGCACCGGCGAGCGGGCCCGCCTTTTTTCTTTGCGATCCGACCCGATGGAAACAGCCACCCCACAGCCCGCGGCGTCGTTCAAGGTGCTGACCGTGAACGTCCACAAGGGCTTCACCACCTTCAACCGGCGCTTCATGCTGCATGAACTGCGCGATGCGGTGCGCGATGTCTCGGCCGACCTGGTGTTCCTGCAGGAAGTGCTGGGCAGCCACCAGAAGCATGCCGGGCGCGTGGAGAACTTCCCGCAGGAGCCGCACTACGAATTCCTGGCCGACACCATCTGGCACCAGCATGCCTATGGCCGCAACGCGGTGTACGACAACGGCCACCACGGCAATGCCCTGCTGTCCAAGTTCCCCATCGTGCATTACGAGAACCACGACATCTCCGTCACCGGCCCCGAGCGGCGCGGCATGCTGCACTGCGTGCTGCAGCCGCCCGGCAGCGCCACGCAGGTGCATGCCATCTGCGTTCACCTGGGCCTGCAGGAGGCGCACCGCCAGCGCCAGCTGCGCCGCATCTGCGACCTGGTGAACACCTTCGATCCGGCCGAGCCGGTGGTGCTGGCCGGCGACTTCAACGACTGGCGCGGCCGCGCGCACGATGTGCTGCGCGACGGCGCGGGCCTGCAGGAGGTCTTCATGCAGGGCGGCGGCCGGGCGCGGCGCACCTTTCCCGCGTCGCTGCCGGTGCTGCAGCTGGACCGCATCTACGTGCGCAACGTGGCGGTGCTGACGCCGGTGGCGCTGCCGCGAAGGCCCTGGTGCCGCCTGTCAGACCATGCGCCGCTGGCGGCGGAGATCGCGCTATGAGCCTGGGCCCCGCTTCCCGCGCCTTCGGGCCCGCACGCCGCGCCGGCAGCCGCTGGGTCGATGGCAACGCTTTCGAGCTGCTGGAGAACGGCGAGGAGTTCTTTCCGCGCGTGTTCGACGCCATCCGCAACGCGCGGCGCGAAGTCTGGCTGGAGACCTTCATCCTGTTCGAGGACAAGATCGGCCTGCAGCTGCATGCCGCGCTGCTGGAGGCCGCGCGGCGCGGCGCGGCCGTGCATGTGCTGGTGGACGGCTTCGGCTCGCCCGACCTGTCAGAGCGCTTCGTGGGCGAGCTGGTCGCCGCCGGCGTGCGCTTCCGCATCTTCGACCCGGGCCGCCAGCTCTTCGGCCAGCGCCTGAACGTGCTGCGCCGCATGCACCGCAAGATCGTGGTGGTGGACGGCGAGCTGGCCTTCATCGGCGGCATCAACTATTCGGCCGACCATGTGGCCGACTTCGGCCCCGAGGCCAAGCAGGACTATTCGGTGCAGGTGCGCGGCCCGCTGGTGGCGCAGATGCACGCCTTCGTGCAGGAGGCCGTGCTGCCGCTCAAGCAGCGTCGCCGCCGCTGGGAACTGAGGCCCAGGCAGGCGGCTGCCGGCAGCCTGCCGCCGGCCGGCCCCGCGCAGGCCCTCTTCGTGACGCGCGACAACCACCATCACACCAACGACATCGAGCGCCACTACCGCATCGCCCTGCGCTCGGCGCGCGAGCGCGTGGTGATCGCCAACGCCTACTTCTTCCCGGGCTACCGCTTCATCCGCGAGCTGCGGCGCGCGGCCCGGCGCGGGGTCGATGTACGGCTGATCCTGCAGGGCCAGCCCGACATGCCCATCGTGAAGACCGCCGCCGGCCTGCTCTACGACCACCTGCTGCGCGCCGGCGTGCGCATCTACGAATACTGCGACCGGCCGCTGCACGGCAAGGTGGCGCTGGTGGACGGGGAATGGGCCACGGTGGGCTCCAGCAACCTCGACCCGCTGAGCCTGTCGCTGAACCTGGAGGCCAACGTCATCATCCGCGACGCCGCATTCAACGCCGGACTGCACCAGCGCCTGTCGCGGCTTATGGAGCACAGCTGCAAGCAGGTGCAGGCCGAGCCCCCGGGCCGCTGGGAGGGTCTGCGCCTGCTGCGCAGCTACTGCGTGTTCCACCTGATGCGCTGGTTCCCCACCTGGGCCGGCTGGCTGCCGCGGCATGCGCCGGAGATATCGCTGGTCAGCCACGAGGACCTGGCAGCGCAGGCGGCCTCGCCCGCATCCGCCACGGCCGCTCCGCAGCGGACTGCGTCCGGTGCCGGCTGACCCAGCCCCTCGCGCCGGCATGGCCCGCATGGCCGCCCGCCCCTCGCGTGCCGACGGCACCGCCGCACCGCAGCGCAGCCGCTGGGCCCGCCTGCGCGGGCAGCGCTGGTGGCCCTGGCTCGCCACCGGGCTGACCGGCGGCTTCGCGGCCTTCGTGCTCTACCTGCTGTGGCACCAGGGCAGCCGCGTGGACTGGCCGGCCGTGTGGCAGTCGCTGCGCGCCCTGCCTCTCGCCGTGGTGGCGCCGGCCGCGGCGCTGGCCTGGTCCAGCCATCTGCTCTACGCCACCTTCGACCTGTTCGGGCGCCACTACACGCGCCACGGGCTGCCGGTGGCACGCACGCTGGGCATCACGCTGATCGCCTATCCCTTCACGCTGAACCTGGGCTCGCTCATCGGTGGCGCCACCACGCGCTACCGGCTCTATTCGCGCCAGGGCGTGGGCGTGGCGGCCATCGGGCAGATCGTGGTGCTGTCCATCATCACCAACTGGCTGGGCTACTTCGTGCTGGCAGGTGCCGTCTTCTGGGCGTGGACGCCCCAGCTGCCCGAAGGCTGGGGCGTGCGCAGCGGCCAGCTGCACTGGATGGGGCTGGGGCTGGCCGCCATCACGGCCGGCTACCTGGCCCTGTGCGCCTGGCGCGGCGGGCGGCCGCTGGCCGTGCGGGGCCACGACTTTCCCCTGCCGCACGCGAAGGCAGGGCTGCTGCAGGTGGCGGTTTCGTGCGCCAACTGGATGCTGATGGGCGGCGCGCTGTGGTTCCTGACGCGCCAGCAGGCACCCTACGCGGCGGCGCTGGCCACCGTGCTGCTGGGCGCCATCGCGGGGCTGGTCTCGCGCATTCCCGCCGGCCTGGGCGTGCTGGAGGCCGTAGCCACCGCCGTGCTCTCGGCCTACATGCCGCCCACCCAGGCCCTGGCCGCCGTGCTGGCCTACCGCATGCTGTACTTCTTCGCGCCGCTAGGGGTGGCGGCGCTGGCCTTCGGGGCGACCGAGCTGTTCTGGAAGCGGCGCCGCCGGTGAACCGCCGCAGCAGCTTCCTTCAGGGAGGGGCCGCGCCCACGCTGCGCAGGAAAGCATCCACCGCATCGGTGTAGGGGCCGGGCAGGCCCAGCTGCTCGTTCGTTCCGCGGTGGTCCAGGTCCTGCGGCAGCACTTGAACGCGCATGGCCAGCGGCTGCGCGCGGGCCGCCAGCTCCCGGGCCTGGCCGCAGGACATGGCCCGGCGGCTGGAGCACACGGCCAGCACCGGGGCGGCGGCCTGGCGCAGCCGGTCCACCGGCGAAGCGCTGGCCCAGTACGCAGGATCGGCCCCGAAGGCCTGGTCATAGAGCCGGGCATGGGGCAGCCGCATGAGCCGGGGCACATCCAGCGCGGCACTGTCGAGCAGCACCGTGCCGCGCACCGGCCGCACGCCCAGCGACTGCTGCAGGCCGGGCTCGGCCGCCAGCAGGGCCACCAGATGCGCGCCCGCCGAATGGCCCATGGCGACGAAGCGGCCCGGATCGGCCCCCCATTGCGGCGCCAGCCGCTGGGCCGTGGCCAGCGCCTGGGCCACGTCCTGCAGTTGCGCCAGCGGATCGGCCTCGGGCAGCATGCGGTAGTTGATCGACACGAACACCGCGCCCTGCGGCACCCAGTGTTCCACCTTGTTGCGCACCACGCTGGCGCTGGATTTATCGCCCACGCGCCAGGCGCCGCCATGCACCATGAAGATCACGGGCGCGTCCCGGGGCGGCGCTGCCGGCAGATAGACATCCATGCGCTGGCGCCGGTCGGGCCCGTAGGGCAGGTCGCGCAGCACCCGCTGGCCTGCGGGCGCGGCCCAGGCGGGGCCTTCGGCCACGCCTTCCGCATCCGCACCGCCCGCCGCATGCGCGGCCCAGCCCCAGGGCCAGGCCAGCAGCGCCACGCCCGCCGCCTTGAGCAGGCCTGCCGAACAACGCTTCGCCTTGATCCGTGCCATCTGCGATCTCCCTCTCGAAACATCCCTGCCAAACGCAGCCATTGTGGAAGCCGCCTGTGAACCGCTTGCAAAGCCATGGCAAAGCGCCCGTGCATCGCCAGAAAAACCGGCCTGCCGTATGATTTGCGCCCCCACGAAACGACCCACGCCCGATAGATACGGGCCTGAACGCCATGATCCGACTCTCGGAAATCAAGCTGCCGCTGGCCGCCCTGCCCGCCGGCCCCCTCGACGCCGACAACCATCCCGAAGCCGCGCTGCGCGAGCAGGCCGCCGCCGCCCTGGGCGTGCCGGCCGCCGACATCGCGCGCCTGCATGTCCACAAGCGCAGCTTCGACGCGCGCAAGGCCGACCTGCTGGCGGTGTACATCCTCGACATCGCGCTGGCCGACCCGGCGCAGGAGCCCGCCCTGCTGGCGCGCCATGCCGGCCGCCCGCACGTGCAGCCCACGCCCGACATGGCCTGGAAGCCCGTAGGCCGCGCACCCGAAGGGCTGGCGCACCGCCCGGTGGTGGTGGGCTTCGGGCCCTGCGGCATCTTCGCCGCGCTGGTGCTGGCGCAGATGGGCTTCAGGCCCATCGTGCTGGAGCGCGGCAAGCCGGTGCGCGAGCGCACCAAGGACACCTGGGGCCTGTGGCGCAAGCGCACGCTGACGCCGGAATCGAACGTGCAGTTCGGCGAAGGCGGTGCCGGCACCTTCAGCGACGGCAAGCTCTACAGCCAGATCAAGGACCCGCGCCACCTGGGCCGCAAGGTGATGGAGGAGTTCGTGCAGGCCGGCGCGCCGCCCGAGATCCTCTACGCCGCGCATCCGCACATCGGCACCTTCAAGCTGGTCAAGGTGGTGGAGACGCTGCGCGAGCAGATCATCGCCCTGGGCGGCGAGGTGCGCTTCGGGCAGCGCGTGACCGACGTGGTGGTCGAGGCCGACGCCTCCGGCCAGCGCCACCTGCGCGGCCTGCAGGTGCTGGACCAGGCCACGGGCCAGCAGCACACGCTGCGCGCCGACCATGTGGTGATGGCCCTGGGCCACAGCTCGCGCGACACCTTCGCCATGCTGCACGGACGCGGCGTCCACATGGAGGCCAAGCCCTTCTCGGTGGGTGTGCGCATCGAGCATCCGCAGAGCGTGATCGACCGCGCCCGCTGGGGCCGCCACGCCGGCCACCCGCTGCTGGGCGCGGCCGACTACAAGCTGGTCCACCACGCCGCCAACGGCCGGGCGGTCTACAGCTTCTGCATGTGCCCGGGCGGCACGGTGGTGGCCGCCACCAGCGAGCCCGGCCGCGTGGTCACCAACGGCATGAGCCAGTATTCGCGCAACGAGCGCAATGCCAACGCCGGCATGGTGGTGGCCATCGACCCGAGCGACTACCCGCACGATGCCGAGGCCTTCGCCGCGGCGCTGGGCGCCACGCACGGCGTGGAGGAACTGCCCGCGGGCCAGGCCCATCCGCTGGCCGGCATCGTGCTGCAGCGGCAGCTGGAATCGAACGCCTACCTGCTGGGCGGCAGCAGCTACAACGCCCCGGCGCAGCTGGTGGGCGACTTCCTGGCGCGGCGCGCATCGACGCAGCTGGGCAACGTGGAGCCTTCCTACAAGCCCGGCGTGACGATGGTGGACCTGCACGAGGCCCTGCCTGCCTATGCCACCGAAGCCATGCGCGAGGCCCTGCCGGCCTTCGGCAGGAAGATCCGCGGCTACGACATGCACGACGCAGTGCTGACTGGGGTGGAGACGCGCACCTCCTCCCCGCTCAAGATCGGCCGGGGCGAGGACTTCCAGAGCCTGAACACCGCCGGCCTCTATCCGGCGGGCGAAGGCGCCAGCTACGCGGGCGGCATCCTCTCGGCCGGGGTGGACGGCATCAAGGTGGGCGAGGCCGTGGCCCGCGCCATCCTGGGAGCCGCAGCATGACGGCGCACACGCCCGCTGCCACGCCGCTGCCGGCAGACACGGCGGCGGCCTTCGCGCCCCCCTCGCTGCTGCGCTTCGCGGGCGCGGCGCTGGCCATGGCCTGCGTGGTGCTGGCCTCCAACATCCTGGTGCAGTACCCCATCAACGACTGGCTGACCTGGGGCGCGCTGAGCTACCCCGTGGCCTTCCTGGTCAGCGACCTCATCAACCGCAGCCACGGCCCGGTGCCGGCGCGGCGCGTGGCCTGGGTGGGCTTCGCTGTCGCGGTGGCGGCATCGCTGGCGCTGGCGCCCGCGCGCATCGCCATCGCTTCGGGCACGGCCTTCATCGTGTCGCAGTGCCTGGACATCAGCATCTTCCACCGGCTGCGCCAGGGCACCTGGTGGCGCGCGCCGCTGCTGGCCACGGTGCTGGCCGCAGCGCTCGACACCGCCGTGTTCTGGGGCATCGCCTTCGCGGGCTCGGGCGATCCGTGGATCACCTGGGCGCTGGGCGACCTGGGCGTGAAGCTGGCCGTGGGCGTGCTGCTGTTGCTGCCCTTCCGGCTGCTGACCTGGCGCAGCGCCGCTCCGCACTGATCCGGCCCCCGCGCGCCTCGTCCCACCCCGGTTTTCAGCCGGCGGCCACCCCGGCCCGCTCCAGCATGGCGTGCAGCAGCACGTTGCAGCCGGCCTCGATGTGCGCGGGCTGGGCGTCCTCGATCTCGTTGTGGCTGATGCCGTCCTTGCAGGGGATGAAGATCATCCCCGCCGGGGCCAGCTTGGCCATGTACACCGCGTCGTGCCCGGCCCCCGACACGGCAGGCATGTGGCTGTAGCCCAGGCTGGCGGCGGCGCGGCCCACGGCCTCCACGCACTCGGCATGGAACTGCTGCGCGGGATAGCTGGAGACGAGGTCGATCTGCACCTGCACGCCGTGCTCCCTGGCCACCTGGTCTGCCAGGGCCTTGACCTCGGCGGCCATCGCATCGACCAGTTCATCCGTGCTGTTGCGCAGGTCGATGCTGAACTTGACGCGGCCGGGAATGACGTTGCGGCTGTTGGGGAAGACCTGCACCATGCCCACCGTGCCCCGGCCGTGCGGCGGGTGGCGATGGGCGGCGGCGACCACGTCCTGCATGATGCGGGTGGCGGCCAGCATGGCGTCCTTGCGGAGGGCCATGGGCGTGGGACCGGCATGGGCCTCCATGCCCGTCACGGTGCAGTCGAACCAGCGGATGCCCAGCACGCCGCTCACCACGCCGATGGTCTTGTCGTTGTCTTCCAGCACCGGGCCCTGCTCGATGTGCGTCTCGAAATACGCGCCGATGGGATGGTCGCCCGGCTCCTGCTCGCCGACGTAGCCGATGCGCTCCAGCTCGCCCTTGACGGTCTTGCCCTCGGTGTCCGTGGCGGCATAGGCATGCTCCAGCGTGAAGGCCTTGGCGAAGACGCCCGAGCCCATCATCACCGGCACGAAGCGGCTGCCTTCCTCGTTGGTCCAGAAGGCGACCTCGATGGGCGCCTCGGTCTCGATGCCGTGATCGTTGAGCGTGCGCACCACCTCGATGCCCGCCAGCACGCCGTAGTTGCCGTCGAACTTGCCGCCCGTGGGCTGGGTGTCGATGTGGCTGCCGGTCATGATGGGCGGCAGGCTGTCGTCGCGGCCCGGGCGGCGCATGAAGACGTTGCCGATCTTGTCGATGGTGACGGACATGCCCGCCTCGCGCGCCCAGCCGGTGACCAGGTCGCGGCCCTGCTTGTCCAGGTCGGTCAGCGTGAGGCGGCAGACGCCGCCCTTGGGCGTGGCGCCGATCTGCGCCAGCTCCATGAGCGAATCCCAGAGGCGCTGGCCGTCGATGCGCAGGTGGCCGATGTCGGTCTTCACTTTGGTGTCCATGGTGTTCTCCGGAGTCTGGGAAATGGGGGATGGGCGAGGCCCGCCGGTCAGCGCGCCACCGCCGTGGGCGCCAGATCCTGCGTACGGCGCTGCTGGGCTTGGAACTGCGGGCCGAAGGCCGGGCGCGGCACGTAGCGGCCGGCGCCCTGCTCCGCGCGCAGCTCGCCCCGGGCATAGACCACGCGGCCCTGGCTGATGGTGTGGCTGGGAATGCCGCGCACGGTGCGGCCCTCGAAGATGTTGAAGTCACCCTTGCTGTGCTGGGTCCTGGCCGAGAAGGTCTTGGTGCCCTCCGGGTCCCACAGCACCAAGTCGGCATCGGCGCCCGCGCCCACGAAGCCCTTCTTCGGGTAGATGTTGAACAGCTTGGCGGCGTTGGCGGAGGTGATCGCCACGAACTCGGAGGGCGTCAGCCGGCCGGTGTTGACGCCGCCGTCCCAGATGGCGGCCATGCGCTCTTCCACGCCGCCCGTGCCGTTGGGGATCTTGGCGAAGTTCTCGCGCCCCATGGCTTTTTGCGCGGCGCAGAAGGTGCAGTGGTCGGTGGCCGTGGTGTGCAGCTGGCCGGACTGCAGGCCGCGCCAGAGCGCCTCCTGGTGGCCGCCCGAGCGCGGGCGGAAGGGCGGGCTCATGACGTGCGCGGCGGCGGTGGCGAAGTCCGGGTCGCGATAGACGCTGTCGTCGATCAGCAGGTGGCCGGCCAGCACCTCGCCGAACACGCGCTGGCCGCGCGAGCGGGCGCGGGCGATGGCCTCGGCCGCCTCGGCGCAGCTCACGTGCACCACGTAGATCGGCACGCCCAGCACGTCGGCGATGGCGATGGCGCGGTTGGCGGCCTCGGCCTCCACCATGGGCGGGCGCGCCAGCGGGTGGCCCTCGGGGCCGGTGATGCCCATCTTGGACACTTCCTGCTGCAGCAGATAGACCAGCTCGCCGTTCTCGGCATGCACGGTGGGCATGGCGCCCAGCTCCAGCGCACGCTTGAAGCTGTTCACCAGCGTTTCGTCGTCGCACATGATGGCGTTCTTGTAGGCCATGAAGTGCTTGAAGCTGTTGATGCCTTCCTGCTGCACCAGCGTGCCCATGTCGGCGCGTACCTGCTCGCTCCACCAGGTCACGGCGACGTGGAAGCCGTAGTCGGCCGCCGACTTCTCGGCCCAGCCGCGCCATTTGCGGTAGGCGTCCATCAGCGGCTCCTGCGGGTCGGGAATGACGAAGTCGATGATGCTGGTGGTGCCGCCCGCCAGCCCCGCCGCCGTGCCGGTGAAGAAGTCGTCCATGGTGACGGTGCCCATGAACGGCAGCTGCATGTGGGTGTGCGGATCGATGCCGCCGGGCAGCACGTACTGGCCGCTCGCGTCCAGCGTGGCGGCGCCGGCGGGCGCCTGGGCTGCGGCGGCCTCGCCGACGGCGGCGATGCGGCCGTCCACGCAGAGCACGTCGGCGCGCTCCTCGCGGTCGGCGTTCACCACGGTGCCGCCGCGGATCAGCAGGGCTTGCGAAGGGGTCTGGGTCATGGCGTGTCTCCTGGAATGGGGGATGGGGTCATGCGCGGCGCAGCGCGGCGGCTGCCGCGGGCTGCTGGCGGCCCGCCATGCCCAGCCGGTACACGACGGCGGCGATGGCCAAGCCTATGAACCAGGCATAGGCGTAGATCTGCTTGAAGACCTCGCCCACGCCCGGGAAGGTGGCCGGGAAGGCCGCGTTCAGGAAGCCGGGGATGTTGGGCGCCACGCCCAGCACGAAGGCCGCCACGGCCACGAAGTTCCAGCCGCCGCTGTAGCGGTAGGGGCCGGTTTCGGCATAGAGCGCATCCACGTCCAGCTCGGTGCGGCGCACGAGGTAGTAGTCCACCATCAGGATGCCGGCCACCGGCCCCAGCAGCGCCGAATAGCCGATGAGCCAGGTGAAGATGTAGCCCTGGGTGGATTCGAGGATCTTCCACGGCATCATCGCGATGGCGATGCCCACGGTGATGTAGCCGCCCGTGCGGTAGCTGATGCGCGAGGGGCTGAGCGCCGAGAAGTCATACGCCGGGCCGACCAGGTTGGCCGCCAGGTTCACGCTCACCGTGTCGATCAGCAGGATGATGAGCCCGACCAGCACGGCCGCGCCGGTCATGCGGCTGGCCAGGTCCACCGGGTCCCACAGCGCCTTGCCGTAGATGACCACCGTGGCGGAGGTGACGATCACCGCCAGCGCGGCCAGCAGGCCCATGGGCACGGGCAGGCCGATGGCCTGGCCCACCACCTGGTCGCGCTGCGACTTGGCGAAGCGGGTGAAGTCGGGAATGTTGAGCGCCAGCGTGGCCCAGAAGCCCACCATGGCGGTGAGCGAGGGCCAGAACACGGCATGGAACTGCCCGGCCTTCGGGCCGCCCGGCGCGAACTGCGAGGGCTGGTGCAGGATGGGCCCGAAGCCGCCGGCCTTGTCCCAGGCCCACCAGAGCAGCACGAAGCAGATCACGATCTTGATGGGCGCGGTCCAGGTCTCCAGCTTGCGGATGGACTCGATGCCATGCACCACGAAGTAGAACTGGATGGCCCAGAAGAGCAGGAAGCAGACGAGCTGGCCAGGGTTGATCCCCAGGCCGGCGATCTTCTCGCCCTCCAGCGGATGGCCGATGAGCACGCCCGCCAGGGTGTAGATCATCATGCCGCCGAACCAGGTCTGGATGCCGTACCAGCCGCAGGCCACCAGGGCCCGCAGCAGCGCCGGCAGCCTGGCGCCGCGCGTGCCGAACGAGGCCCGCGCCAGCACCGCGTAGGGAATGCCGTGCTTGGCGCCCGCATGGCCGATGAGCAGCATGGGCACCAGCACGATCAGGTTGCCCAGGAACACCGTGCCCACGGCCTGGCCCCAGGACATGCCGCTCTCGATCAGGCTGGCGGCCAGGGTGTAGGCCGGTATGCACATCACCATGCCTACCCATAGGGCCGCGAAGTGGTACCAGCGCCAGGTGCGCTGGTGCGCCCGGGTGGGCGCGAGGTCTTCATTCCACAGCTCGGTGTGGGAGCCAGGAGCTTGCAGGCTGTTCATGGAAAGCTCTCCTCAACGTTGCAGACGCAGGGGCAGGAAGGAACGCATGGCAGACAAGCAAGGCTCAGGCCGGCACGCGTTGCGGGTTGTTGGGATGCGTGGTCCAGTTGGCGTATTCCCCGGTCACCACCTTGCCCGTGCGCGCATCGACCTCGCCGGGCGCCAGGCTGCGCATGCTGATGCAGTCGGGCACCGGGCAGATCGAGGCGCACAGGTTGCAGCCCACGCATTCGGCCTCGTTCACCTCGAAGCGGCGCACGCCGCCCTGCTTGTCGAAGGTGATGGCCTGGTGCGAGGTGTCTTCGCACACCACGTGGCAGCGGCCGCAGCCGATGCAGGCGTCCTGGTCGATGACGGCCTTCTCGATGTGGTTGAGGTCCAGCTGCTTCCAGTCCTTGACGGTGGGCACGGCCTGGCCGCGGAAATCGTCGATGCGCTCGTAGCCGTGCGCGTCCATGAAGTTGGCGAGGCCGTCGCACAGGTCCTGCACGATCTTGAAGCCATAGACCATGGCCGCCGTGCAGACCTGCACCGTGCCGCAGCCCAGCGCGATGTATTCGGCCGCGTCGCGCCAGGTGGTCACGCCGCCGATGCCGCTGATGGGCAGGCCGGCGGTCTGCGCGTCGCGCGCGATCTCGGCCACCATGTTCAGCGCGATGGGCTTGACGGCCGGGCCGCAGTAGCCGCCGTGCGAGCCCCAGCCGCCGGTATGGGGGCTCATGGCCATGCGCTCCAGGTCCACGCCCATGATGGAGTTGATGGTGTTGATGAGCGAGACCGCGTCGGCCCCGCCGGCCTTGGCCGCGCGCGCCGGCTGGCGCACGTCGGTGATGTTGGGCGTGAGCTTCACGATCACCGGCAGGTGGCTGTACTGCTTGCACCACTGCGTGACCATCTGGATGTATTCGGGCACCTGGCCCACGGCCGCGCCCATGCCGCGCTCGCTCATGCCGTGCGGGCAACCGAAGTTCAGCTCGATGCCGTCGGCGCCCGTGTCTTCCACCATGGGCAGGATGCGCTTCCAGCTCTCCTCCACGCAGGGCACCATCAGCGAGACGATCATGGCGCGGTCGGGCCAGGCGCGCTTGACGCGGCGGATCTCCTCCAGGTTCACGGCCAGCGGCCGGTCGGTGATGAGCTCGATGTTGTTCAGGCCGATCACGCGCCGGTCCTGCGACATGAGCGTGGAATAGCGCGGGCCGTTCACGTTAACCACGTGCGGGTCTTCGCCCAGGGTCTTCCAGACCACGCCGCCCCAGCCGGCCTCGAAGGCGCGGGTGACGTTGATCTCCTTGTCAGTGGGCGGCGCGGAGGCCAGCCAGAAGGGGTTGGGGCTGCGGATGCCCAGGAATTCGCTGCGGATGTCGGCCATGTGCGGCTCCTGTCTGTGTTCTGTGCTTGGGGCTTGGATGGGGCGTGATGAGGCAGGCTCAGCCCGCCTGCAGCGCTGCGTGGATGGAGGCGGCGGCGACCTTGCCGTGCTCCACGGCCTCCACGGTCAGGTCGCGCCCGCCGGCACGGCAGTCGCCGCCGGCCCAGACGCGGGGCACGCTGGTGCGGCCTTCTTCGTCGGTGGCGATGCGGCCGGCCTGCAGCGCGATGGACGGGCCGGCGTATGCAGGCAGGTAGCTCTGGCCGATGGCCTTGAGCACCATGTCGGCCTCCAGCGTGAAGCTCTCGCCCGTCTCCACCAGCCGCCCGCCCTCGGCCGCCGCCGTGGCGGCGAAGCGCATGCCGCGCACGGCGCCGGCCTCGCACAGCAGTTCCTTGGGCGCGGCCCAGTGGCGCAGGGCCACGCCGTTGGTCTGGGCCCAGCGCTGCTCCACCTGCGACGCCGACATGCTTTCCGCCCCCCGGCGGTAGACGATGCTGACCTCTTCCGCGCCCAGCTTGCGGGCCTGCACGGCGGCATCGACCGCCGTCATGCCGCCGCCGATCACCACCACGCGCCGGCCCACCGGCACGGCCGACAGATCGGCGGCCTGGCGGATGTCGGCGATGAAGTCCACCGCATTGCGCAGGCCGGCGGCCTGCGGCTCGGCGATGCCCAGGGCGTTCACGCCGGCCAGGCCCAGGCCCAGGAAAACGGCGTCGTAGGCCTCCAGCAGGCCATCGACGGTGATGTCGCGCCCCAGCTGCTGCTGGCAGCGCACCTCGATGCCGCCCACCGACAGCAGCCACGCCACCTCCTTCTGCGCGAAGCCGCCCGCGGTCTTGTAGCTGGCCAGGCCGTATTCGTTGAGGCCGCCCAGCTTGGGCCGGGCCTCGAACAGCACCACGTCGTGCCCGCGCAGCGCCAGGCCATGGGCGCAGGCCAGCCCCGCAGGCCCGGCGCCCACCACGGCCACGCGCCGGCCGGTGGGGGCGGCGCGGGTGAAGAGCGGCGCGCCGGGGGCGGCGAAGTAGGCATCGGTGGCGTGGCGCTGCAGCGCGCCGATCTCCACCGGCTTGTCCTCGTTGGCATTGCGCACGCAGGCCTGCTCGCACAGCACTTCGGTCGGGCAGACGCGGGCGCACATGCCGCCCAGCGGGTTGGCTTCGAGGATGGCGCGCGCCGCGCCGCGCTCGTTGCCCTGTGCGATGCGGTGGATGAAGGAGGGAATGTCGATGCCCGTGGGGCAGGCCGTGGCGCAGGGCGCGTCGTGGCAGTAGTAGCAGCGCTCGGCCTCGATCAGCGCCTGGGCGCGGGTGAGCGGCGGATGCGCGTCGCCGAAGTTCACGGCGTAATCGGCCAGGTTCAGGCGTGCGGCATGCACGCCGCAGGCGCGGCTTGCGGTCGGTTCCATGGGGGTCCTCCGGCGGGAAGGGGTCAGTCGAGGGAAATGGGAGCGCCGCGGCGACCTGCGCCGCTGCACGCTGACGGGACGGAGACCGGCCGGCCGGGCCAGGCCCGGGAAAGGACGCATGCGCGGGCAACGAACCCGGCGCACGGTGGTGCGGACAGCGGAGATTTCATCGGGGGCCTCACGGGGTGCTGGCAGGTGTCATCGGCGATGCCGTCGCCCTGCCTGTTGATCAATTTACCAACCAGTAAAAATTTACCAATCGGTAAAAACCCAACTGCAAGCCGCGTGCCAGCTTCAAGCGCCCGCATTCATCCCACAATGGTGCAATGCGACGAATTCCCCCGCCCACCCGCCCCGCGCCTGTGCGCGGGCGCACCGCCACAGACGACAGCGAGCCCCCCACGCTCCCGCCCGCGCGCCCGCCCACGGCGTCGCGGCTGAACAAGGAACGCACCATCCTCACGGAAGCCGAGAGCCAGTTCGCGCAGTTCGGCTTCGAGGGCGCATCGCTGGAGAGCATCGCGGCGGCCGTGAACATCAGCCGCCACAACCTGCTGTACTACTTCCCGAGCAAGGAGGCGCTCTACCTGCGCGTGCTCGACGACGTGCTCAACCAGTGGCTGTCGGGCATGGAGGAGATGTCGCACGGCGACGACCCGCAGCAGGCGCTGCGCAACTACATCCGCGCCAAGCTGCGCTCTTCGCTGGAGCGGCCCAACGCGGCCAAGGTCTTCGCCAAGGAAGTGATCGCCGGCGCCCCCCGCTATGCCGGCGTGATCGCCGAGCGCGTGGGCCCGGTGCTGAAGAAGGACGTGCAGACCTTCCAGCGCTGGGCCGGCGAAGGCCGCATCGCGCCCGTGGACTTCACGCACCTGATGTTCATCATCTGGTCGGTCACCCAAGCCTATGCCGACCAGCAGACCCAGTTCGCCCTGCTGCTGGGCCAGCCCGCGCTGACCGAGAGCGACTATGCCCGGGCGGAGGAACTGATCTGCCACCTGATCCTCAAGGGGCTGGAGCCCGGCTCAGCGCAGCAAACGCCCCAGCCCCCCGCCCGGAGCCGGCGGCGCAGGGCGGACGCGGTCCCGCCCTCAGCCAGTCAGGATCAGCGATAGCCCCAGTGGCCGGGGCGCATGTGCCAGCCGCCCGGGCCCGGCTCCCAGCGCTGGGGCACCCAGGTCCAGCCCGGCCGCGGCGGCGCGGCCCAGTGGCCGGGGCGCCA
Source organism: uncultured Acidovorax sp. (assembly GCA_913774625.1). Classification (GTDB taxonomy): domain Bacteria; phylum Pseudomonadota; class Gammaproteobacteria; order Burkholderiales; family Burkholderiaceae_C; genus Paracidovorax. The sequence goes on along the minus strand of CAJYHL010000051.1, from coordinate 161,216 downwards.
CACGTAGCGCCCGCCGCCCCATTCCCAGAAGCCGCCTACCCACACGTGGACGGGCGAGGGCGCCACGGTGACCGTTTCCACATAGGGCGCAGGGGGCGCCATCGGCGCGACCACGACAGGGCCCGGCTCCACCACCACCTGGCGCGGCGGGGCCACCACGCAGCCGGACAGCGCGGCGGCAGCGGCGGCCGCCAGCAGGGTGAGCGCCCCCGCACGGCGGATGCGGGCGACAGGGTGGTTGGAAGGCATGGCGGACACTCCAGTCATCGTTGGAAGGAAGAAAGCAATAAAGAGAGAGCAAGGGAGAAGTGCGTATTCAACGGCAGGGGGACGCCCGCCGCGCACCCCGGGCGTGTAAAGCCGAGGCAAAGATGGAGCGAAACCGCCCTCCGGCCGGAGCGGGGCTGGCGCCGGGTTAGGCGCAGTTGCGCGTCAGCGCAGCGCGGGCGGCGTGCCGCCAGCCGGCGGCGGCAGCCGGAAGGCCGCCACCAGGTCGGCCAGCTGCTGCGCCTGCGCGCGCAGGCCCTGGGCCGCGGCCGAGGATTCCTCGACCAGCGCAGCGTTCTGCTGGGTCATCTGGTCCAGCTGGTTCACGGCCTCGCCCACCTGGCCCAGGCCAGCGCTCTGCTGGCGCGCCGACGTGCTCAATTCCCCGATGATGGCCGCCACCTGCTGCACCGACTGCACGATCTCGCCCATGGTGCCGCCGGCCGCATCGGCCAGCTCGGTGCCCTCGCCCACCTGGCGCACGCTGTCGGCGATCAGCGCGCCGATCTCCTTGGCCGCCGTGGCGCTGCGCTGCGCCAGGCTGCGCACCTCGCCCGCCACCACGGCGAAGCCCCGGCCCTGCTCGCCGGCACGGGCCGCTTCCACCGCCGCGTTCAGCGCCAGGATGTTGGTCTGGAAAGCGATGCCGTCGATCACGCTGGTGATGTCGGCGATCTTGCGCGAGGACTGGGCGATGCCGTTCATGGTGCCCACCACGCGCTCGACCGCATCGCGCCCGCGCTGCGCCACGTCGCTGGCCGAGGCCGCCAGGCCGCTGGCCTGGTGGGAGGCATCGGCGCTCTGGCGCACGGTGGCCAGCAGCTCTTCCATGCTGGCGGCGATCTCTTCCAGGTTGGAGGCCGTGTGCTCGGTACGCGCGGACAGGTCGGAGTTGCCGGCCGCGATCTCCGAACTCGCGCCCGCCACCGAGGCACTGGCCTCGCGCATGCCCACGACCAGCCCGGCCAGCCGCGCCTGCATGTCGGCCAGGCGGCCCAGCAGCGCGCGCACCTCGTCGCGGTTGCCCGGCACGGGCGGCGGCACGTCGGCGGTCAGGTCGCCCTCGGCGATGCGGTCGGCCACGTCCGATGCCTGCGCCAGCGGGCGCAGCAGCGAGCGCGACAGCAGCACGGCGCAGACGAGGCTCAGCCCCAGCCCCAGCGCCACGCCCGCACCCAGCAGCACGATGCCCTGGCGTTCGCTGGCGCCGGCGGCTTCGCGGTCCTCGGCCACGCGCTTGCGCTGGTAGGCGGCCATGGCGTTCACGGCAGCGGCATAGCGGTCGGCCGCCGGGCGCAGCTGCTGGCCCACGGCATCGGGCGGCAGCGCCTCGCCGGCCTGGCGGCGCTTGACCAGCGCATCGCGCGCCGCGCGGAAGCCGTTGCCGGCTTCGTCGATGGCGGCGAAGAGGCGGCGCGACTCGTCGTCGTAGGCCAGCGCCTCCAGGCGCTTGCGCACCTCGGTGGAACGCGCGGAGGTGATCTTGCGGTCGGCATCGACCCGCGCGGCATAGGCCGGGTTGTCCACCTCCAGCAGCGACTCCGCCCGCGCCGCGCTCAGCACCACGATGGCTTCGAGCTCCTGCGCCAGCAGCGCCCGCTCTGCGGAGGGGCCGCCCAGGTCGTCGGCGAGATCCTGCAGGTTCATGAGCCGCCACGCGCCGACGGCGGACGCCAGCGACATGACCAGGCAGACCGCGCCGAAGGCCAGGGCCAGGCGCAGGGAAAGACGGGCATTGTGAAGTGACATGGTGGGCGGCCGGAAAGGAGCAAAGGGGACGAAGCCTCCAGACGCGCGCGGCGGCTGGAGGCTCACATGCCCTATCTTATCGGCGCACAGCCGCTGACCTTGATCCCCCGCCGTGCAATCCGCGAGCCCGCTTGCCATGGGCCGGAATGCGTGCCGCCAGCACGGCCCCCGGCGGCGGCCTCGGACACTCAGTCCAGCGTGACGCCCGCCGAGCGGATCACGCGGGCCCACTTGGCGGTCTCGGCGGCGATGAAGGCATCGCATTCCTGCGGGGTCGATCCTTCGGGGATGGTGCCCATGGTCTCCTCCAGCCGGCGCGAGACCTCGGGGCTGCGGATGATGCGCGCCACCTCTTCGGACATGCGCTGCTCGGTGGCCGCCGGGGTACCCGCAGGCGCCAGCATGGCGGCCCAGGTGCTGCCCACCAGGCCCGGGTAGCCCTGCTCTGCGAAGGTGGGCACGTCCGGCAGCGCGGCCAGGCGCTTGTCGCTGGCAACGCCGATGAGGCGGATCTTGCCGGCCTTGGCGGGCTGGATCAGGTTGGGCGGCGGGTCCAGGAACAGCGGCACCTGCCCGCCCAGCAGGTCGGCCAATGCCGGCGAGGCGCCCTTGTAGGGCACATGGACCATGTCCACGCCCGTGACGCTGCGCATCAGTTCCGAGGTGAGATGCGCGGCCGAGCCCGTGCCCGACGAGGCATAGCTGATCTTGCCGGGATGCGACTTGCCGTAGGCCACCAGCTCGGCCAGGGTCTTGAAGGGAGCGTTCAAGGCTACCGCCGCCACCAGCGGGGAGATGCCCATGAGCGACACGCCCGCCAAATCCTTCTTCGGGTCGTAGGGCAGCTTGGGGTAGAGCGTGGTGTTGGCCGCATAGGCGGCGATGAACACGCCGAAGGTATAGCCGTCGGGCGCGGCCTTGGCCACCGCGTCCACGCCGATGATGCCGTTGGCGCCGGGCTTGTTGTCCACGATGACCGGCTGGCCCAGGCGCTGCTGCAGGCCCGCCTGCAGCAGGCGCGCCATCTGGTCGGTGAAGCCGCCCGCCGTATAGGGAACGACGATGCGGATGGGCCGCGACGGCCACGGGCTCTGGGCCCGGACGGGCAACGCCAGGGCGGCGGCGCCTGCGGCCAGCGCCGAGCCGGCCTGCAGGAAAAGGCGGCGGGATGATGGGGTGCGGTGGTCTGCCATGGTGCGTGCTGTCTCCTTCTTCGTTGTCTGAACGCCGGCGGGCCCGGCGCAGGCCGGTGCTGGCAGCTCAGTCCTTGTAGCCGGGGTCGAGGCGGTCCAGCCGGCGCAGCAGCCCGGGCCAGGCCAGGCCCGCGCCCTTGCCCTTGGTGACCTGCCGCGACTGCTCCAGCGAGGTGGCGATGATCTCGCCGGGAATGCGCGTGAGCGCGCCGCCGCCGGCCTGCGCCAGGATCTGGATGCGGCAGGCCGATTCCAGCGTGTACATGGTCAGCAGCGCCTCGGGCACGCCCCGCCCGCAGGTCAGCAGGCCGTGGTTGCGCAGGATCATGCAGTTGCGCGTGCCCAGGTCGGCCACCAGGCGCGGGCGTTCGTCGTCGTTCAGCGCCACGCCCTCGTAGCCGTGGTAGGCCAGGCCCGCCAGCGGGAAGATGGACTGCTGCGAGATAGGCAGCAGCCCGCCTTCCTGCGCCGACACCGCCACGCCGTAGGCCGTGTGGGTGTGCAGCACGCACTGCACCTCGGGCCGCGCCTCGTGGATGGCGCTGTGGATCAGGAAGCCGGCCGGGTTCACGTCGTAGTCGGTGGGCATCACGGGCTCGCCGTGGTGGTCCACCTTCACCAGGCTGGAGGCGGTGATCTCGTCGAACAGCATGCCGTAGGGGTTGATGAGGAAGCGGTCCGGCTCGCCGGGCACGCGGGCGGAGATGTGCGTGAAGATCAGGTCGTCCCAGCCGAAGTGAGCCACCAGCCGGTAGGCGGCGGCCAGATCGACGCGGGTCTGCCATTCCTCGGGGGAGACCTGGTGGCGCACGCTGCCGGCCTGCTCGGCGGCGGCGGCGGCGGCGGTGGCGGTGGCGTGCGGGCGAATGTCAGCGTTCATGGCGAAAGTCCTCCGTGGAGCGTGGGGTCGGTCGATCAATCAGTCAATCCATCCATCATTCCGGCAAGGTGAGTACGCCGCGCTGCTGCAGCTCGTGCAGTTGCGCATCGCTCATCTGCAGCAGGCGCTGCAGCACCTCCCGCGTGCCCTCGCCCAGCGTGGGCGGCGCGTTGCGGATGGGCAGGCGCTGGCCGTCGATGCGGTAAGGCGGCGCGAACACGGGCGTGGTGCCCACCACGGGGTGCGGCATGTCCTGTAGCAGGCCGCCGCGCCGCGTGCGCTCGCTGGTGAGCGCCTCGTGCAGGCCGGCCACCTTGCCGCAGGGAATGCCGCAAGCCGACAGGCGCTCGAGCAGCACCTCGCGGGGAAAGCCGCGGATCAGCTCCGTGAGCATCGGGCCGATCTCGTGGCGGTTCTTCGCGCGCTCCACGTTGGTGGCGAAACGCGGGTCTTCCACGATGTCGGGCCGTTCGATCACCTGGCGGCAGAACTTGTCGAACTGGGCGTTGTTGCCCACGGCGATGATGAGCGGGCCATCGGCCGCCTCGAACATGCCGTAGGGCACGATGGACGGATGCGCATTGCCGTAGCGTGCCGGGTCGTGCCCCAGCTGCATCGCATCGAGCCCGTAGTAGCCGGTCACCATGAGGCCGCAGTCGTAGAGCGCCATCTCGATCAGGCGGCCGCGGCCCGTGCGGCTGCGCTGGAACAGCGCCGCCAGCACGGCCTGCGCGGCGTACATGCCGGTCATCAGGTCCACCACGGCCACGCCGAACTTCAGCGGGGGCTGGCCGGCCTCGCCGTTGAGCGCCATGAGCCCCGTCTCGCCCTGCACCACCAGGTCGTAGCCCGGCCGCTTCGCCTCGGGGCCGGTCACGTCGTAGCCGGCCACGGCGCAGTAGATCAGGTCGGGCTTGATCGCCTTGAGCTGCTCGTAGCCCAGGCCCAGCTTCTCGGCGCCGCCGGTCTTGAAGTTGTGGATCACCACATCGATGAGCGGCAGCAATTCGTGCACGATCTTCGCGCCCTCGGGGCTCTGCAGGTCCAGCGTGATCGACCGCTTGTTGCGGTTCATGCTGTTGTAGTAGGTGGTCTCGGTCTTGCCGATGCGCATGCCCCAGTCGCGCGTATCGTCGCCGCGGCCGGGATGCTCCACCTTCACCACCTCGGCGCCGAAATCGGCCAGCACCTGGCCGCACAGCGGCCCGGCGAACACGCGCGAGAGGTCGAGCACGCGCACGCCCTCCAGCGGAAAGTCGATGGCGTCCGGCGAAACGGCGTCAGGGGTGGTGGCGTTCAATGTCTTGTCTCCAGTCATTCGTTCGTTCATTGTGGTGCGGCGGGCGGCGTGGCCGCTGCCCCCTGCGCGACCCGGCAGGGCAAGCGCGTCAGGCCGCCGGGCCGCGCAGGCGCACGTAGTCGGGCGCGCGCTTTTCCAGGAAGGCGGCGATGCCTTCGCGGGACTCTTCGGTCTCCTGCGACAGCACCATGCTCTGCGCTTCGCTCTCCAGCTGCTCTTCGAGCGTGGCCTGGGGCGCCGCCAGGCAGAGGGCCTTGATGCGCGCCATGGCCTGCTGCGGCCCGTTCGCCACGCTGGCGGCCAGCGCCAGCGCGCCGGCCAGCGCCTCGCCCGGCTCGGCCAGGCGGTTGACGGCGCCCAGGGCATGCAGGCGCTCGCCCGAGATGCGCTCGCCCGTCAGGCACAGCTCCGTCAGCACCTGGCGTGACACGAATTCGGCGAGGAAGGCCGTCGCGCCGCCGTCGGGCGTGAGGCCGACCTTGACGTAGGCCACGGAGAAGACGGCATCGCGCGCCGCCACCAGCATGTCGCAGGCCAGCGCCAGCGACAGGCCCGCACCGGCCGCCGCCCCCTCCACCGCGGCGATCACCGGCTTGCCGCTGCCGCGCACCGCGCGGATCAGGTCGTGCAGGCCTTCCAGCCTGGCGCGGCGCTCCTCGATGGGCAGCTCGCGCCGCTTGGCCAATTGGCGCAGGTCGCCGCCCGCGCAGAAGTGCCCGCCTTCGCCGGTGAGCACGATGGCGCCCACCGCGGGATCCTGCTGCGCCGCGGCCAGCGCCTCGGTCAGCGCGGCATAGAACGCGGGCGACAGCGCGTTGCGCGCGGCGGTGTTGTTGTTGCTGAGCACCAGCACGGCGCCCTCGCGGCGCTGCAGCAGGGGCGCGGTCGTCTCCGTCATTGGACTGGCTCCTTCTCGTTTTACGCCGATTGGCTGAACTCGATGTAGCGCGCCAGATGGTGGTCTTCATCGCCCAGCTGGTGGTCGATCATCACCAGACGCTTCGCATAGTGCGCCAGCGGCAGCTCCCAGGTCATGCCGATGCCCCCATGCATCTGGATGCTTTCCTCGGCCACGAGCGTGCCGATGCGGCCTATGCTGAACTTGGCGGCCGAGAGCGCCCGCTCGCGTGCGGCGCGGTCGGTACCGTCGATCGCGGCCGCGGCGTTGATGACGGCGGAGCGGGCCTGCTCCACCTCCAGCAGCAGGTCCGCCATGCGGTGCTGCAGCGCCTGGAAGCTGCCGATCGGCACGCCGAACTGCTTGCGGGTGCGCAGGTATTCCAGCGTGTGTTCCTTGGCCACGTCCATCGCGCCCACGGCCTCGGCGCAGAGCGCCAGCAGGCCCCAGCCCACGGCGCGCTCCAGCAGCGCAGCGCCCTCGCCTTCCGCGCCCAGCAGCGCATCCGCGCCCACGGCCACGTTCGTGAAGACCAGTTCGGCCGTGCGGCCGCCGTCGATGCGTCCATGGCCCTGGCGGGTGAGGCCCGCGGCATCGCCGGGCACCAGGAACAGGGAGATGCCCGCCGCGTCGAAGCTGCCGCCGCCCGTGCGGGCCGACACCAGCAGCCAGCCGGCGCTGTCGCCGAACAGCACCACGCCCTTGGCGCCGTCGATCACCCAGCCCCCACCGTCGCCCGCACGGCGCGCGGTGGCCGCCACGCGCGTCGGCTCGTAGTGCCCGCCCGGCTCGTCGTGCGCCAGCGCGGCCACGGCCTCGCCGGCCATCAGCGGCGCCAGCACGGCGTCTTTCTGCGCGGCGCTGCCGGCCGCCGCCACGGCGCGGCCCACCACCAGGGCGCCAAGCAAAGGTTCGGCGACGAGGCCGCGGCCCAGGCGCTCGAACACCACGCTGACGTCGAAGCCCGCGCCGCCGAAGCCGCCGTCGGCCTCGGTGAACAGCGCGCCGATCGCGCCCAGCTCGGCGAAGCCGCGGTACAGGTCGGGGCTGTGGCCCTGCGCGCCGTAGGCAGCGTGGTTGCGCTGCTCGATGCCGGCCTGCCCGGCGATGAAGCGGTCCAGCGTGTCCGCCAGCATGCGGCGGTCTTCGGTGTGTTCGAAATTCATGGCGTCACAGTCCCAGGATCATCTTGGAGATGATGTTTTTCTGGATCTCGTTGGAGCCGCCGAAGATCGACAGCTTGCGGTAGTTGAAGTAGTTCGCCGCGGCGGCAGCGGCGCCTTCCGGCCCCACGGCCAGGTCTTCGTGGCCGGCGTGCAGCGCCTCTTCCTCGAAGGGCAGCGCATAGGGGCCCATGGCGCGGCGCGTGAGCGAGAGGATCTCCTGGCGGATCTCGGTGCCGCGGATCTTCAGCATGGAGCTTTCCGCACCCGGCACGCCGCCGCCGGCGACGGCGGCGATCACGCGCAGGTTGGTGGTCTTCATGTTCTCCAGGTCGATCTCCACGCGGGCGAGGCGCGCGGCGAACAGCGGGTCCTGCGCGAGCGGGCGGCCGTTGCATTGCACCGTGGCGGCCACGCGCTTCAACTTCTCCAGCGCTGCCACCGAGAAGCCCACGCCCGCGATGTTGGTGCGCTCGTAGGTCAGCAGGTACTTGGCGTAGGTCCAGCCCTTGTTCTCCTCGCCCACCAGGTTTTCGGCCGGCACGCGCACGTCGGTGAAGAACACCTCGTTCACCTCGTGCTCGCCGTCCAGCGTGATGATCGGCCGCACCTCGACACCGGGCGAGCGCATGTCCACCAGCAGAAAGCTGATGCCCGACTGTGCCTTGGCCTCGCGGTCGGTGCGCACCAGGCAGAAGATCATGTTGGCGTGCTGGCCGAGCGTGGTCCAGGTCTTCTGGCCGTTGACGACGTAGTGGTCGCCCTGGCGCACGGCCGTGGTCTTGACCGAGGCCAGGTCCGATCCCGCGCCGGGCTCCGAATAGCCCTGGCACCACCAGTCCTCGCCGCTCAGGATGCGCGGCAGCCAGTACTGCTTCTGCGCCTCGTTGCCGTATTTGATGAGCACCGGGCCCAGCATGTTCACGCCGAAGGGCACGATGCGCGGCGCGCCGGCCAGCGCGCATTCGTTCTCGAAGATGAACTTCTGCACGGCGTTCCAGCCCGGCCCGCCGTACTGCTCGGGCCAGTGGTTCGCGAGCCAGCCGCGCGCGTTCAGGATCGCGTGCCAGCGCTCCATGTCGGCCTTGTCCAGGCGCAGGCCGGCGCGCACCTTGTGCGACAGCTCGGCGGGCAGGTGCTCTTTCAGGAAGGCCTGCACTTCGTCGCGGAAGGCCTCCTCCTGGGGGGTGAATTGCAGATCCATGGGGTCTTTCGGATGTGGTTCGTCAATGCGCTTCGGCAGCAGCGCGGTTCAGGCTGCCGAAGTCGCGGCCCTCGGCCACCAGCTTTTCCAGCAGCGGCGCGGGCTTCCAGAAGAGGGGGTCTTCCTGCGCGAATTCGCGGATGTCGGCCAGGATCGTCGGCAGGCCCACCGTGTCGGCGTAGTGCATCGGCCCGCCGCGAAAGCGCGGGAAGCCGTAGCCCGAGAGAAAGGTCACGTCCACGTCCAGCGGCCGCAAGGCGATGCCCTCTTCCACCACCTTCGCGCCCTCGTTGACCATCGCGGCCATGTAGCGGCGCATGATTTCTTCGGGCGTGAAGCTGCGTGGCACGACGCCCTTTTTCGCGCGCTCGGCATCGACGATGGCCAGCACCTCCGGATCGGGCTGGCCCGTGCGGGCGCCCTCGGGGTAGAGGTAGAAGCCGCGCCCGGTCTTCTGGCCGAACCAGCCGCGCTCGCAGATGCGGTCGGCGATCTCCACGTAGCGCGCTTTGGGGTCGCGCGTGGCCGCGCGGCGCTTGCGCGTGGCCCAGCCGATGTCGCCGCCGGCCAGGTCGGTCACCTGGAACGGGCCCATGGGGTAGCCGAAGCCGCGCACCGCCGCGTCGATCTCGTAGGGCGAGGCGCCGTCTTCCAGAAGATAGTCGGCCGCCTGCTTGTACACGGCCAGGATGCGGTTGCCGATGAAGCCGTCGCACACGCCGGCACGCACCGGCACCTTCTTGAGCCGCTTGGCGAGCGCGAAGGCGGTGGCGACCACGTCGGCGCTCACCTTGGCCGGCACCACGATCTCCAGCAGCTTCATGATGTTGGCGGGGCTGAAGAAGTGCAGGCCGATCACGTCCTGCGGGCGCTGCGTGGCGGCGGCGATCGCGTCGATGTCCAGGTACGAGGTGTTGGTGGCCAGCACCGCGCCGGGCCTGCAGACGCGGTCCAGCTCGCGGAACACGGCCTTCTTGACCTCCAGGTCCTCGAACACCGCCTCGATCACCAGATCGGCCTCGGCGATGTCTTCGTAGCGCGTGCTGCCGGTGTAGCGCGCCATCACGGCGGCCTTGGCCTCGGCCGTCATGCGGCCCTTGGCGACGAGGCCGTCGTACACCTTCTCGACATGCGCGCGGCCCCGGGCCAGCGAGGCGTCATCGCGCTCGATCATCGTCACGGGCAGGCCGGCGTCCAGCGCCGACACGGTGATGCCCGCGCCCATGGTGCCGCCGCCGATGACGGCGATGGAGGCCACCGGGCGCGGCGCGGCGGCCTGCGCCTCGGGCACCTTGGCGACCTCGCGCTCGGCGAAGAAGGCATGGATCAATCCCGCGCGCTGCGGGCTGGCGATGCATTCCATGAACGCCGCACGCTCGCGCTGCATGCCTTCATCGAAGGGCAGCTCCACGGCGTTGCGCACGCATTCGACGATCTTCTGCGGCGAAAAGAGGCCGCGCGATTTCTTGGCGGTATCGGCGGCCAGCGCGTCCAGCTCGGCCAGCGCGGCAGTGCGGTCGGCGATAGCGACGTCGCGCGTGCGGCGCAGCGGCGCCTGCGCGGCCTGCAGCTCCTGCACGCAGGCCAGGCCTGCGGCGACCGGGTCGTCGCCCTCCGCCAGCCGGTCCACCAGGCCGGCGGCCAGGGCCGCCTTGGCATTCAGGGGCTTGCCGCCCAGCATCATCTCGGCGGCCGGCTTCACGCCCATCAGGCGCGGCGCGCGCTGCGTGCCGCCCGCGCCGGGCAGCAGGCCCAGGTTCACCTCGGGCAGGCCGAGCTGCGCGCCCGGCAGCGCCACGCGGTAGTGCGCCGCGAGCGCCACTTCCAGCCCGCCGCCCAGCGCCGCGCCATGGATGGCGGCCACCACGCGCTTGGCGCAGGACTCGATGCGCTGGCAGACCTCGGGCAGGGCCGGCGGCACGGGCGGCTTGCCGAATTCGCGGATGTCAGCCCCGGCGATGAAGGCCTTGCCGGCGCCCACGATCAGCACCGCCTGCACGTCGGCGCGCGATTCGGCCTCGCCGATGGCCTCCATCAGGCCCTGCCGCACGGCTGCGCCCAGCGCGTTCACGGGCGGATTGTCGATGCGGACGACGAGAACGCCGTCGCCCTGCAGGCGTGTTTGCACGGGCGACGCGGTTGCCGCTGCTGAGGTCATGCCTTTGTCTCCTGGATCTGGGTTCCGATCCATTCTTGCGGCGACAATGTTTTCTGACAATCACATCAATCATTGACAGACTGTCAAAGGATTTCAACCAATCTGCTGAATTCCCCATGGATCTGCCCTCGCTGACCCTGCTGGTCGAGATCATCGACAGCGGCAACCTGAGCCAGGCCGCGCGCAAGCTGCGCATGAGCCGCGCCAATGTGAGCTACCACCTCACCAAGCTGGAAAAGGCCGTGGGCGTGCAGCTGGTGCAGCGCACCACGCGCCGGGTGGAGCCCACCGAGATCGGCCTGCGCCTGTACGAGCACGGCCGCACCATCCAGAACGAGCTGCGCGCCGCGCAGGAGGCCGTGACCACGCTGGGCCAGGAGCTGCAGGGCCGCGTGGGCATCAGCCTGCCCAGCGGCTATGGGCAGATCGTGGCGAGCGACTGGCTGATCGAGTTCAAGCGCCTCTATCCCGGCATCGTGCTGGACGTGCTGTTCGAGAACCGCGCCGACAACCTGCGCGACGAGGTGGACATCGCCATCCGCGTGGTGCAGGAGCCGCCCCTGTCGCTGGTGGCGCGCAGCCTGGGCACGGTGCGCTACCTGGCCTGCGCATCGGCCGGCTACGCTCGCCGCCACGGCCTGCCGCGCACCCTGCACGAACTGCGCGCCGGCCCCGTCATCACGGCCGGCGTGACCGGGCGGCAACTGCGCCTGTCGGCCTACCGCGGCACCGAGCGGCACGAGGTGATGCTGGAGCCCACCCTCGTCTCCGAGCACTTCCCGTTCCTGCGCCAGGGCATCCTGGCCGGCCTGGGCGTGGGCCTGGTGCCCGACTACGTGGTGCAGGGCGAACTGACCACCGGCGAGGTGCTGACCACGCTCGACGAATACCGGCTGAGCATCTTCGGCACCCACATGTACCTGCTGTACCTGCCCAACCGCCACCAGACGCGGGCCGTGCGCACCTGCATCGACTTCCTGCTGGACAAGGCGCAGGCCGGCGGCGCTGCGCAAGCGCCGCCTTGAGGCAAGATGGCCGCACTCTCGCTCCGTCCTTCCCCCTCCTGCGCCGCACGATGTACATCCCAGAGCACTTCGCCGAAACCCGGCCCGACGAACTGGCCCGCATCATCCAGGCCCATCCGCTGGGCATGCTGGTCACCCACGGCGCGCACGGGCTGGACGCCGACCACATCCCCTTCGAGTTCGACCCGGCCGCCGGCACCCACGGCCTGCTGACGGCCCATGTGGCGCGGGCCAACCCGGTCTGGCAGCGCTGCGCGGGCGCGCAGGTGATGGTCGTGTTCCGGGGCGCCGAGGGCTACATCTCGCCCAACTGGTACCCGAGCAAGCACGAGGCGCATCGCCAGGTGCCGACCTGGAACTACGAGGTCGTCCACGCCCACGGCCTGCTCACGGTGCGCGACGACGAGCGCTTCATGCGCGGCCTTGTGGGCCGGCTCACGCGCCGGCACGAAGCGGCCGAGGCACGCCCCTGGAAGATGTCGGATTCGGAACCGGGCTTCATCGACGGGCTGCTGCAGCACATCGTCGGCATCGAGATCGCCGTGACCTCGCTGGTGGGCAAGCGCAAGCTCAGCCAGAACAAGGATGCGCGCGACCGGGCCGGCGCCGCCGAGGGCGCGGCGGGCCGGGGCAATGCCGCGCTGGCCGGGCGCATGCAGCCGCCCGGCCGCTGAAACCCATCCCGGACAGCCGCCCGCGCACCACCCCATGCAGCACCAGCGATTCCAGCTGCTGCCCTGCCGCATGGCCGGCATCGAAGCCGTGGCGGCGGACACCGCATTCGCCTTCGGGCGGCACACACACGAGCAGTTCGGCCTGGGCCTGATCCAGCGCGGCGCGCAGAAGTCGGCCAGCGGCCGGGGCGTGGTCGAGGCCGGCGCGGGCGACATCATCACCGTCAACCCCGGCGAAGTGCATGACGGCGCGCCCATCGGCGAGGGCGGACGCGCCTGGCGCATGCTGTACCTCGACCCCGCCGTGCTGCCGCGGCTGGCCCGGGACATGGCCGAGGAAGGCCCTCAGCCGGCTGTGGAGTTCACCCGGCCCGCGCTGCGCAGCCCCGCCATGGCGGCCCTCTTCGGCCGGCTGTTCCAGGCCATGACGGCACAGGCGCCTGGCGACGCGGGCGAGCTGGCCGCACAGGAAAGCCTGCTGCTGATGCTGGGGGGCCTGCTGCAGCCCGCCACGCCGCGCCAGGGCCCGCTGCCGCCCGGCATCCCGCGCGCCCGCGCCCGCATGGACGACGACCCGGCAGGCGGCTCCAGCCTGGACAGCCTGGCCGCAGACGCCGGGCTCAGCCGCTACCAGTTCCTGCGCGCGTTCGCGCGGGCGACCGGCATGACGCCCCATGCCTATCTGCTGCAAAGGCGCATCCACCGCGCCCGCCAGCTGATCGGCCAGGGCCTGCCTCTGGCGCAGGCGGCGGCGGACAGCGGCTTTTGCGACCAGAGCCACATGAGCCGGGTCTTCGTGCGCAGCTTCGGGATGCCGCCCGGCCGCTATGCCGAGGCGCGCCGGGGCTGAAGCAGCCGCAATTTCATCCAAGACCGGGGCACGCGGGCTGCAGAGGATAGGGCCCTATCCACTCCCGCCCGAAGGCCTGCCGTGCAGCTCTCCCGTGAATTCCTCGCCACCTCGCTCGTCGTCATCGCCGCACCGGGCACCGGTGCCCTGATCACCCTGTCGGCCGCCCTGTCGCACGGCCGGCGCGCCGCCGTGGTTGCGGCCCTGGGCTGCACGCTGGGCATCGTGCCGCACATGCTGGCGGCCATCACGGGTCTCGCCGCCGTGCTGGCCGCGAGTTCCGCCGCGTTCACGGCGCTGCGCTATGGCGGCGCGGCCTATCTGCTCTACCTGGCCTGGTTGGCCGTCAGGGACGGCGGGCCGCTGCGGCTGGAGCCTGCGGGCGCAGCCCGCTCCGCAGGCCAGGTGATCCGCGAAGCCGTGCTCGTGAACGCGCTCAACCCCAAGCTGTCCCTGTTCTTCCTGGCCTTCCTGCCGCAGTTCATCGATCCGCGTGAGGCGCAACCCACCTATCGCATGCTGGAGCTTTCGCTTGTCTTCATGGCGATGACCTTCGCCGTGTTCGTGGCCTACGGGCTGTTGGCGGCCGCGATGCGCGACCGCGTGCTTTCGCGCCCCGGCGTGCTGCAGGCGATGCGCTGGTGCTTCGCAGCGGCCTTCTGCCTGCTGGCCGCCAGGCTGGCCTGGCCCCATGGGTAGCCCGCCCCGTCGATCGTCATGGTGCCGCATGGCGCCCCAACGAAAAAACCCGCCGTTGCAATGCGGCGGGTTTCTTGGCTTTCGAGCAGGGAGGCCTCAGCGGGCCTGCAGCGCGGCGATGCGCTCCTCGATCGGCGGGTGGGTGCTGAACAGCTTGCCGATGCCGCCCGTGATGCCCATGGCGGCCATGCTCTTGGGCAGCTCGTTGGGCGTGGCGCCGCCCAGGCGGGCCAGGGCGTTGATCATGGGCTGCTTCTGGCCCATGAGCTGGGCGGAACCGGCGTCGGCGCGGAATTCGCGCTGGCGGCTGAACCAGGCCACGATCATGGAGGCGAGGAAGCCCAGCAGGATGTCCAGCACGATGGTGGTCACGTAGTAGCCGATGCCGGGGCCGGAATTGTTCTCGTCGTTCTTGCGCAGGAAGCTGTCCACCGCATAGCCGATCACGCGCGAGAGGAACACGACGAAGGTGTTCATCACGCCCTGGATCAGGGCCATGGTGACCATGTCGCCGTTGGCGACGTGGGCCACCTCGTGGCCGATCACGGCCTCGACCTCGTCGCGGGTCATGCCCTGCAGCAGGCCGGTGGAGACCGCCACCAGGGCGCTGTTCTTGAAGGCGCCGGTGGCGAAGGCGTTAGGTTCGCCCTCGAAGATGCCGACTTCGGGCATGCCGATGCCGGCACGGTCGGCGAACTTGCGCACGGTCTCGACGATCCAGCGCTCGTCGGGCGAGCCCGAGCCGTCGATGAGGGTGACGCCCGCGCTCCACTTGGCGATGGGCTTGCTCATCAGCAGCGAGATGATGGCGCCGCCGAAGCCCATGATGAAGGCGAAGCCGAGCAGCGCGCCCAGGTTCAGGCCGTTGGCCGTCAGGAAGCGGTTGACGCCCAGCAGGCTGGCGACGATGCCCAGCACCACCACCACGGCGATGTTGGTGAGCAGAAAAAGTGCGATACGTTTCATCGAAGGTTCTCCGCGAAGGGATACGAAAAGCGTGTGTGGCGCGGCGGAACAGGTCCGCCGCCATCGTCACAGTCCGGGAAATGGGGGTGGCGCCCAGGCCTTCAAGCCACGCCCCGCGCAGCAGGGTCAAGCCGGTTGTTGTGGTGCCTGTGGAGGCCGCCTGCTGCGGAAAACGAGGGGGTCATCATAGAAGCAAAAGTCTTCGTTTCCGGCCCACCAGCCGGGGACTCCGAGGACTTGCAGGGGATTGAACGGCTTGGCGGCGAAGGCGGCCTCGGTCAACGTGGCGGCTAGCCAGGCGTCGGCCTCCGCTACCGAATCGATAGCTGCGTCGGCGCAATAGACATGGGCGGTGATCGATTTGCGGGGCTGGACCAGCTGCTCCATCAGCGCATGGCCGAAGAGCAGCAGCGTGGCCCGGGCCCAGAGCGGGCGCAGCTCCACGAAAAGCCGCCGCCAGGCGCGCTCGCGCAGCGCCTCGCAGAGCGCGGGCGGCGCGAACAGCACGGCGCCGTTCTCGTCGAAGAGCGTGGCGGCGTCGCGCAGCGGCCCGCGCACCGCGCCCACGCCCTGCTGCGCGATGGTGCGGGCCTGCCACTGGTTCAGGAGGCGCTTGGTGCGCGGGTAATGCAGCCAGACCAGGCCGTTGAAGAGGTCGTGCAGGTTGTCGCGCGTGGGCACGCTGCCGGTGGCGTGGATGAAGCTCTCGTAGGCCACGCCCCTGGGCAGGGCCTGCTGGCCGACGAATTCCGGCACGGCATCGCCCCCGTGCGCCGGGCCGCCCTGGGCGTTCAGGGCCTGGGCCACGCCGCCGGCCCCGGCATCGGCGCGGGCGGCCACCACGCGGCCTACGGCCGCGAGCGGCTGCAGCCAGGGGCGCGACCAGTCGATGGCTGCTGTGGCCGCCACGCCCTCAGGCGGCGACGACGCGCCAGGGCAGCGACTCGCCCGAGCGCAGGGGCTTGAGCTCGGCCTCGCCGAAGGCGAAGCTGTCCGGCGGGGTCCACGATTCGCGGCGCAGGGTGATGGTGCCTTGGTTGCGCGGCAGACCGTAGAAGGCCGGGCCGTGGAAGCTGGCGAAGCCTTCGAGCTTGTCAAGCGCGCCCGCATGGTCGAAGGCCTCGGCATACATCTCGATGGCCGCATGCGCGGTGTAGCAGCCGGCGCAGCCCGTGGCGTGCTCCTTCAGGTGGGCCGGATGCGGCGCGCTGTCGGTGCCCAGGAAGAAGCGGTCGCTGCCGCTGGTGGCGGCCTCGACCAGCGCCACGCGGTGCGTCTCGCGCTTGAGCACCGGCAGGCAGTAGTAGTGCGGGCGCACGCCGCCCGTGAAGATGGCGTTGCGGTTGTAGAGCAGGTGGTGGGCGGTGATGGTGGCGGCGGTGAAGGGGCCGGCCTCGCGCACGTACTGCGCCGCGTCCTTCGTGGTGATGTGCTCGAAGACGATCTTCAGCTCGGGAAAGTCGCGGCGCAGCGGGATCAGCTGCTGCTCGATGAACACGGCCTCGCGGTCGAAGAGGTCGATGTCGCTGGAGGTGACTTCGCCATGCACCAGCAGCAGCAGGCCGGCCTTCTGCATGGCTTCCAGGGTCTTGTAGGTCTTGCGCAGGTCGGTCACGCCGGCATCGCTGTTGGTGGTGGCGCCGGCCGGGTAAAGCTTGGCGGCGACCACGCCGGCGGCCTTGGCGCGGGCGATCTCCTCGGGCGGCAGGTTGTCGGTGAGATAGAGCGTCATCAGCGGCTCGAAGGCCACGCCTTCGGGCACGGCGGCCAGGATGCGCTGCTTGTACGCCAGGGCCTGCTCGGCCGTGGTCACGGGCGGGCGCAGGTTGGGCATGATGATGGCGCGGCCGAACTGGGCGGCGGTGTGCGGCACCACGGTGCGCAGGGGCTCGCCGTCGCGCACGTGCAGGTGCCAGTCGTCGGGCCGGGTGATGGTGAGGGTGTCGGGGGTGGAAGCGGGGGCGGCTGCGGTCATGGGGCGGCATTGTCCCATCGCGCCGGCAGCCGAGCCATAGCGGCGGTCATTCGCCGGCGGCGACGCTGGCCAGCGGCAGCTGCACCACGAAGCGGCTGCCGCCTTCGGGCCGGCTCTCGACCTGCACCCGGCCCTGCTGGCGTTCCGCCAGCGCGCGCACGATGGACAGGCCCAGGCCCGAGCCGTCGCTGCGCCGGCCGGCCGGGTGCGGGAAGCGCTCGAACGGGCGCTCCTGCATGTGCGGCGGCAGGCCCGGGCCGGCGTCGCTCACGCTGAGCACGGCACAGCCGCCCTCCATGGCGACGTCCACCCCCAGCCAGCCGCCCGAGGCGGCATGGCTGAGCACGTTCTCCACCAGGTTGAAGAGGATCTGCCGCACGCGGTCCGGGTCCACCACCACCCACACCGGGGCGCCGGATGCGGGCAGGCTCAGATCCAGCTCCATGCCGTGGTCGGCGATGCGCTGGGCATGCACGGCCAGGGCCTCGCGCACCAGCTCGGCCAGATCGACCGGGCCGGTCTCCAGCGACAGCTGGCCGGCCTCGGCCATGGAGAGCGTGTGCAGGTCGCCCACCAGCCGGCCCAGATACTCCACCTGGTCCAGCAGGGCGCGGGACTCCGCCGCGTCGGCCTCGATCACGCCGTCGCAGATGGCATGCAGCCGCGCGCGCAGCACGGCCAGCGGCGTGCGCAACTCGTGCGAGACGGACGCGGCCATGGCGCGGCGCTCCTTGGCCATGCGCTCCAGCGAGTCGATCATCTGGTTGAAGCGGCGCACCGTGGAGGCCATCTCGTCGTGCAGATGGCCGGGCTGGGCGCGCACGCTGAAGTCGCCCTCGGCCACGTGGGAGGCCACCTCGGCCATGGAGGCCAGCGGCTGCGTGACGATGCGCGACACCCAGAAGCCCACCACCAGCCCCACGGGCAGGCAGATCACCAGCCCGATGGCGAGCGACCATTTCTCGCCCAAGAACAGGTCGCCGCGCCAGTACTGGCCGTAGATCTCCATGACGCGCGGGCCGTCCTGCTCGCCGCGGTCGCGCAGATCGTCCAGTTCGTGCTGCACCTCGGTGGGCAGGCTGCGGTAGAAGTCGCGGTACTGGATTTCAGAGAACAGCATCACGCTGCCCGCCAGCAGGGCCATGGTGGCCACCACGGTGGCGGCGATGCTGAGGCCGAAGCGGACCCAGACGCGCTGCAGGAACGGGCCGGGCTGCATCATCACGTGCCGTTGCCGCCGAGCAGTCCCGGGCCGCCGCCGGGCCAGAAGCGGTAGCCGATGCCGCGCACGGTCTCGATCAGGTCGCCCTGCCCCGCCTGCTGCAGCTTGCGGCGCAGCTTGGAGAGGTGCGAATCGATCACCCGGTCGAGCGCGTCGCTCTCGGGCAGGCAGTGCTCGATCAGGTGGCTGCGCGAGAAGCACCGGCGGGGCTGGGCCGCCAGGCAGGCCAGCAGCCGGAATTCGGTGAGCGTGAGCGGCAGCGCCACGGACTGGCCGTCTTCCGCATGCACGAAGGCGGCATGCGCCTCCTGGTCGATCTCGATGCGCCCCACGCGGATGGGGCCGGCCGCGCGGCTGGGTGCCGCCGGCTGCGACTGCGCCCGGCGCAGCACGGCGCGCACGCGCGCCACCACCTCGGGCGGGCTGAAGGGCTTGACCACGTAGTCGTCCGCCCCCATGCGCAGGCCCAGCAGCTTGTCCACGTCGTCGGCCACGGCGGTGACCATGATCACGGGCGTCTGGCCGTCGGAGCGGATCTCGCGCAGCAGGTCCAGCCCGTCCATGCCGGGCAGGTGGATGTCCAGCAGCACCATGTCGGGCCGGATCTGGCGGAAAAGGCGCAGCGCTTCCAGGCCGTCGGCCGCGTGCTGGGCACGCAGGCCGTCGCGCTGCAGGTAGGCGGTGAGGATGCTGGCGATGCCGGGCTCGTCTTCCACCACGAGGATGAGAGGGGCCGGGGTCTGCGATGGGGGGGGGTTGTGCATAGGCGGCAGGGGATGGGGCCGGATTATCCCCGCCCCGCCCAGACCGGCCATTGCACGGGGGCTACCGCTGCGTCTCTCCACGAAGCCTCCATATTCCATGCATCGCTGCGCAAGCTTGGCACGGTCCAATGCAGGCTGTTACAAAAGCCTGCCAGCCTGCCCGTGCGATCCACTCCCCCGTTTTCCGCCGCCCCCCGCCGCTTAGGCGCCGGGCTGGCAGCCCTCGCCCTGCTGGCGGGCTGTGCCGCGCCCGGCCCCGACATGCAGCAGCGGCCTGCCGAGCAGGTGGTGGCGCCCGCCTGGACCGCCCCCGTGCCCCAGGGCCCGGCCGCGCCCGACCTGCGGGCCTGGTGGAAGCATTTCAACGACCCGGCGCTCGATGCGCTGGTGGACGAGGCGCTGGCCCGCAACCTGGACCTCGCCATCGCCACCCACCGCCTGCGCGAAGCCCGCCTGCAGGCCGGCCGCGCGGCGGTGCAGTTCCGCCCCTCCTTCAGCGCAGGCGCCCGCACGCTGCAGGACATCACCGCCACCGACACCTACTTCCACGCCAGCATCGACATGATCTGGGAGCTGGGCCTGTTCGGCGCCGGCGAAAGCATCCGCTCCGCGGCGCGTGCCGAGGCCGACGGCTCGCTGGCCGACCAGCAGGGTGTGCGCGTGGCCGTGGTGGCCGACGTGGTGCGCAACTACCTCGACCTGCAGGCCGCCCGCCGCCAGCTGCGGCTGCTGGACGCCACCGCCCGCATCGACGCCCGCGCTCAAGATCTGGCCGAGGTGCGCCAGCGCACCCGCACCGGCACTCCCGACGAAGCCGCCCAGGCCCGCGCCCAGGCAGCGCAGACTCTGGCGGCCCGCGCCACGGCCGAAGAGGCCCGCGCCCGCGCCGCCCAGGCGCTGGCCGTGCTGCTGGGCCGCCCCGCGCCCGACGCGGCCTGGAGCGCGGCCTCCGCCCCCGGCGCCGTGGCCCTCGCGCCCTTCGCCTTCAAGGCCCTGCCCACCGACCTGGTCCGCACCCGGCCCGACGTGCAGGCCGCCGAGGCCGCCGTGCGCAAGGCCGAAGCCGCCCTGGGCCTGGCCCGTTCCGAGCTCTACCCGCGCATCTCCATCGCGGGCTCGCTGCTCTATTCCTACAACATCACCCAGAACCGCCGCACCACCAGCGACGACATGCCCGCCATCGGCCCGGTGATCGACGTGCCGATCTTCGACTGGGGCCGCCGCCGGCTGCAGGTCGATGCGCAGCAGGAAGCGCTGCAGGCCGCCATGCTGGGCCAGGAACGCGCCCTGCGCGCCGGCGTGGCCGAGGCCGAAGGCGCGCTGGCCGCGCTGGCCGCGCAGCAGGCGCGCGCCGACGCGCTGGCAACAGTCACCGCCACCTGGCAGCAGCGCGACCAGGCCGCCCGCACCCGCGCGCGGCTGGGCCTGTCCAGCGAATACGAGGGCCTGGCCGCGCAACGCGCCCTGCTGCAGGCCGAATCCGAGCAGGCCACCGCCAACGACGCGCGGGCGCTGGCCTTCGTCGCGCTCTACAAGGCCCTGGGCGGCGCGCCGCTGCCCGCGGAAGGCGACGCCGCGGCACAGGCGCCCCAGCAGCAGCGGCAGCAGCCCGCGCAGGCGACGGCGGCACGCCAGGAGGCGTCCTGATGATCGCGCTGGCCCGCAAGACCCTGGTCCACGAATGGCGCCGCTTCGTGCCCGCCGTGTTCGCCGTGGGCTTCTCCTGCGTGCTGCTGTCGGTGCAGGCGGCGCTGGTGCTGGGCATCTTCGGCAGCGCGGCCGTCTATGTGCGCGCCTCGGGCGCCGACCTCTGGGCCGGCTACCCCGGCACGCAGAGCGTGAACTTCGGCCGCGCCATCGGCCGGGACGTGAACCTGCGCCTGTCCATGGACCCGGCCGTCACGGCCACGGAGCCCTACCTGTGGGTGGACGGCGACTGGCGCAGCAGCCAGGGCAGCGGCGGCGGCGTGTCGGTCTATGTCTCCGGCATCCGCACTGCGCCCGACGGCATGATGTTCTCGCGCCTGCTGGCGCCCTGGCAGCGCGCCGCGCTGCGCGACCCGGGCGCGGTGATCGTGGACCGCGAAGACCTCTCCACGCTGGACACCACCGTCGGCGGCCAGGCCTGGATCAACGCCCACCCCGTGCACGTGGTGGCGGCCGTCGAAGGCCTGCGCGGCCTGGGCGGCGTGAACGTGCTCACCTCCATCGACTCGGCCCGCGAGATCGCCGGCAACGATGCCGCCGCCGGCCCGACCTACGTGGTGGCCCGCACGCAGACGCCGGCCCAGGCGGCCGAGGTGCAGGCGCGGCTGGCGGACGGCGCCCCCGGCTTCGGCCCCTTCGAGGTCTGGACCGCCCGGGACTTCGCCCGCCGCTCGCAGCTCTACTGGCTGCTGGACACCGGCGCCGGAGTGGCCGTGCTCTTCATGGTCGGCATCGTCTGCCTGGTGGGCACGGTGGTCACCAGCCAGTCGCTGATCGGCGTGGTGGCCGGCTCCGCCCGCGAATACGCCGTGCTCAACGCCCTGGGCGTGAGCCGCCGCGCTCTGGGCCGGCTGGTGGTCGAGCAGGCCTGCTGGATCGGCGGCCTGGGCCTGCTGCTGGGCGGCTGCGCCAGCGCCGCCCTGCTGGCGCTGGCCAATGCCCACGGCGTGCCCGTCGCCATGACCCCGCTCACCGCCGGCGCCTGCGCCGTGCTGGTCGCCGCCGTGACCCTGCTGTCGGGCCTTTTCGCCATGCGCGGCCTCATGGCCGCGGACCCCGCCCTGCTGCTGCGATGACCCGTTCCGCCCCCCGCTCCCCCGTGGCCGCCACTGCCCGCGCCCAGCGCGGCACCCCCAGCCTGCAGGCCGTCGACCTGCACAAGTCCTTCGTGTCCGGCGTGGTGCAGGTCCAGGTGCTGCGCCAGATGAACCTGTCCATACACACCGGCGAGCTCACGCTCATCTCCGGCCCTTCGGGCTGCGGCAAGAGCACGCTGCTGTCGCTGCTGTCGGCACTGCAGAAGCCCGATTCCGGCACCATCCGCGCGCTGGGCGAAGACCTGGGCTCGCTGAACGCCCGGGCGCTGGAGCGCTTCCGCCTGCACCACACGGGCTTCGTGTTCCAGGGCTTCAACCTGTTCCCGGCGCTCACCTCGCTCGAACAGGTGCAGCTGCCGCTGGGCTACCTGGGCCTGAGCGCCCGCGAAAGCCAGGAGCGCGCGCAGCAGGCGCTGGACGAGGTCGGCCTGATCCAGCGCGCCCACATGCGCCCGGCGCAGCTCTCGGGCGGCGAGAAGCAGCGCGTGGCCATCGCCCGCGCCATCGCCAAGTCGCCCCAGCTGCTCTTCGCCGACGAGCCCACCAGCGCGCTGGATGCCGACAGCGGCCAGCGCGTGATCGACATCCTCCACCGCATCGCCCGCTCGCACGGCACCACCGTGCTGTGCGTGAGCCATGACCCGCGCCTCGTCCGCCATGCCGACCGCGTGCTCGGCATGGAAGACGGTGCCATCCGCAGCGACTGGCGCCAGCCCGACGCCGTGCCCGAGACCTCTGCCGCATGAACCGCCACCACTCCCTCCTGCGCAGCAAGCCGCTGCGCGCCACCGCTGCCGCCGCTGTCCTGGCCGCCGTGCTGCCGATGCTCGCCGCCTGCAACGACCACCCACCGGCTGCGGCCGCGCCGGGCGGCAATAACAGCAGCAGCAACGGCAACGGCAGCGCTTCGGCGCCCGCCACGCCCGGCACTTCCGCCAGCGCGGCGCTGCCCGCCGCCGTGGCGCGCGGCCGCATCGAGGTGCAGGGCGGCCTGGTCGAGCTGTCTCCGCTGCAGGAAGGCCTGGTCGATTCGGTGGCCGTGCAGGAAGGCCAGCACGTCAAGCGCGGCCAGGTGCTGCTGCGCCTCTCGCCCACCGCCTCGCAGGCGGAGGTCAATGTCGCCCAGGCCGAGCTGCAGCTGGCCGAGGCCCGCACCAATGCCCGCGCCCAGCAGTTGCCCGCGCTGCGCCGCACGGCCGAGCGCCTGGCCGAAGCCAGCGCCGCCGGCGCGGCCGAGCCGCAGCGCGCCGAAGAGGCCGCCCAGGCGGTGCGCTCCGCCGAATCCGACGTGGCCATCGCCCGCGCCGAAGCCGACGTGGCCCGCCAGCGGCTGGCGCTGCTGCGCAGCCAGCAGGGCCGGCTGGAGCTGCACGCGCCCGACGACGGCATCGTGGTGCGCGTGGCCACCCAGGCCGGCCAGCGCCTGCCGGGCTCGGGCGGGCACGCCGCCATCACGCTGCTGCCGCACCGCCCGCTGCAGGTGCGCGCGGAAGTCAATGAAAGCTATGCAGCCGCCGTCAAGGTCGGCATGCAGGCCACCGTCACCACCGATGGCGACGCCACCCCCGTCACGCTGCCGCCCGCCCGCGTGGTCCGCATGAGCCCCGTGCTGGGCGCTGCGCGGCTGCTGGACGATGCCCAGCGCGGCCCGGTACGGGTCGTCGAATGCATTCTGGAATTCGAACGAGCCCCGGCGGACACCCGCCCCGGCCAGACCGTTCGGGTCGCCTTTCACCGCTGATCGCAGGAGCGCTCCATGAAGCCCGTTGCCTTTGCCCCGTCCACGCCCGCCTCTTCCGCCTCGGCATCCGCCGCTTCGCTGCGCCGCGTGATCTCCGTCGCCTCCGCGCAGGCCGCGCGCCCTGAAGCCGCCGCTTCCGCCGGCTGGATGGTCCAGTGCGACTTCGACGGCACCATCAGCACTGCAGACGTGACCGACTCGCTGCTGCAGCGCTTCGGCCAGCCCGGCTGGCAGGCGCTGGAAGACGCCTGGGAGCGCGGCGAGATCGGCTCGCGCGAATGCATGAAGGGCCAGGTCGCGCTGCTGGACATGGACCGTGCCGAACTCGACGCCCACCTGGAGACCATCGAGGTCGATCCGCATTTCGCCGCCTTCGTGCGCGAAGCCCGCAAGCTGGGCATGCCCGTGCAGGTGGTGAGCGACGGCATCGACTACGCCATCCGGTCCGTGCTGGCGCGCCATGGCCTGGACGGCCTGCCGGTGATCGCCAACCGCCTGGTGCAGGCCGGCCCGCGCCAGTGGCGCCTGGAATCGCCCTGGGCCAGCGGCCGCTGCGAACGCGCCAGCGGCAACTGCAAGTGCGAACGCCTGGCCGAGCAGCGGGCCCTGCACGGGCGCGTGCTCTTCGTGGGCGACAGCACCTCGGACTTCTGCGTCTCCGGCCGCGCCGACTTCGTCTTCGCCAAGTACAAGCTCATCGCGCACTGCGAAAGCAAGGGCATAGCCCACGCGCCCTTCGTCGGCTTCTCCGACACGCTGCAGATGCTGCACCAGCTCGATGCGCTGGCCCCCCGCCAGCTGGAGATGGCATGAACGCAGCAGCAGTAGCCACCGCGACCCTGCGCGCCATGGACGAGACGCCCCGGGCCAGCCATTCCTCCGTCTCCACCACCGGCACCGAGCACGAATACCTGCTCGAAGGCCACGGCCCGCTGGCCTCGACCGGCGTGCTGCTGATCCACGGCCTGACCGGCACGCCCAACGAGATGCGCCTGCTCGCCAAGGGCCTGCACCGCGCCGGCTTCACCGTGCTGGCCGTGCAATTGGCCGGCCACTGCGGCACGCAGGACGACCTGATCGCCACGGGCTGGAAGGACTGGGTGGCCAGCGCCCGGCGCGGCGCAGAGCGGCTGATGCAGCACACCGGCCGGCCCGTCATCGCCTGCGGCCTGTCGATGGGTGCGCTGCTGTCGCTGGCCCTGGCCATCGAGCGGCCGCAGCAGGTGGCGGGCGTGGTGGCGCTGTCCACCACCTTCCGCTATGACGGCTGGAGCATTCCGGGCTACACGCGCCTGGCCTTCCTGCTGCCGCTCTTCCGCGCCCTCGGCATCGGCCGCCGCAAGGTCTTCATGGAAGCGCCGCCCTACGGCATCAAGGACGAGGCCCTGCGCGAGCGCGTGGTGTCCCAGATGCATTCGGGCGACAGCGCCGCCGCCGGCCTGCCGGGCAACCCCTGGTGGTCGGTGATCGAGCTGCGGGCCCTTTCGGCCTACGTGCGGCGCAACCTGGGCGCGGTGCGCGCGCCCTGCCTGGTCATGCATGCCCGCAACGACGACATCGCAGCGGCCGGCAACGCCCAGGACATCGTGCGCGGCGTGCGCCACGCCCCGGTGGAGCTGGTGCTGCTGGACGACAGCTACCACATGATCACCATCGACCGCGACCGCCGCACGGTGCTGGCGCGCACGGTGGCCTTCGCCGAAGGCATCGCGCAGCAGCAGCAGCAGCCCCCGGGCGACGAAGGCGCCGCGCCATGACGCCTGCGGAGGGTGGCGGCATCACGCCGCTGGTGGCGCTGCTGTGGGTGCTCAACATGCTGGTGGACACGGGCGGGCAGCTGGCTTTCAAGGCCGCCGCCACCGCCGACCCGCGCGCGGGCACGGGCCTGGCACGCTGGATCTGGATGGCGCGCCGGCCCTGGATCTGGATCGGCATCGGCTGCTATGTGGCCGAATTCCTGGTATGGCTGGCCTTCCTGTCCCTGGTGCCGCTGTCCGACGGCGTGCTGCTGGGCTCGATCAACATCGTGGCGGTGATGGTCGCGGGCCGCTTTCTCTTCCGCGAGAAGCTCTCGCCCATGCGCGTGGCCGGCATCCTGCTGGTGTCGGCGGGCGTGGCCATCGTCGGGCTCAAGGGGTGACGCCGTGAGACGCTTCTACGCCATCGGCTTCCTCATCCTGGTCGCCTTCGACACGCTCGCGCAGATCAGCTTCAAGGTCGCGGGCGAGCATGCGCTGCCGCTGGAATTCTCCGGCGCCTGGCTGCTGCGGGTCTTCGGCCAGCCCTGGATCTACGGCGCCTTCGTGGGCTACGTGGGCGCCTTCTTCACCTGGATGACGCTGCTGGAGCATGCGCCCATCGGCCCGGCCTTCGCGGCATCGCACCTCGAGGTCGTCTCGGTGCTGGCGCTGTCGGCCATCCTGTTCAACGAGCCCATCGGCTGGCCGCAGCTGCTGGGCGCCGCGCTGATCGCCGCCGGCATCGCCTGCCTGGCACGCAGCGAGGCCGATGAGCAGGCGCCGCCGGACGCCGCTCCACCCGCCCCCCATGGCGCCTGAGGCGCCGCCCACCGCCGGCCTGCCGCTGGGCTGGCGCGACCTGCTGCCCGGCGGCGATGCCGACTTAGGAGCCGCTCTGGCCCGCTTCCTGGGCGTGCCGGCGGTGCAGGTCGAATGCTCCGGCACCGCCGCGCTGGTGGTGGCGCTGACCGCGCTGCGCGAGCGCGCACCGGGCCGCGACGAAGTCATCGCCCCGGCCTACACCTGCCCCCTGGTCGCCCTGGCCGCCGCGCACTGCGGCCTGCGGCTGCGCGTGTGCGACCTGCGGCCCGCCAGCCTGGACCTGTGCCCGCAGGCGCTCGCCGCGCTCTGCGGCCCGCGCACCCTGGCCGTGCTGCCCACCCATCTGGCCGGCCGCGTGGCCGACGTGGCGCCGGTGCGCGCCATCGCCCATGCGGCGGGCGCCCGCGTCATCGAAGACGCTGCCCAGGCCCTGGGCGCGCGCGAGGCGGGCGGCGCCTGCATCGGCACCACGGGCAGCGACATGGTGTTCTTCAGCCTGGCCGTGGGCAAGGGTTTGACGATCTACGAAGGCGGCGCGCTGGTGGTGGCCGACCCCGAACTGCGCGCCGCCTGCGCCCGCGCGGCCCGCCGCGTGGCGCCCTGGCGCTGGGGCTGGGAACTGCGCCGCAGCGCGGAGCTGCTGGGCTATGCCGCCCTCTACCGCCCGGCCGGCCTGCCGCTGGCCTACGGCCTGCCGCTGCGCCGGGCGCTGGCCCAGGGCGACCGCATCGCGGCGGCGGGCGACGATTTCGACGAAGCCATTCCGCTGCACAGCGTCGGCCGCTGGCGCCGCGCCGTGGGCGTGCGCGCACTGGCCCGGCTGCCCGCCTGGCTGGACGAGGGCCGGGCGCGGGCGCGGCAGCGCATGGCCCTGCTGCGCGAGCGCGTGCCGGAACTGCAATTGATCGAGGACAGCGCCGCCGTGCCGGGCGCACAGGGCATCTGGCCCACGCTGCTGGCGCTGCTGCCCGACGCCGCCCGGCGTGAGGCCGCCATCGCCGCGCTGTGGGGCCAGGGCCTGGGCGTGAGCCTGCCCTTCGTGCAGGCCCTTCCCGACTACGAGCGCTATGCGCGGCACGTGGCGCGCAGCCCCGGCGAGGACTGGCCCCATGCGCGGGACTTCGCCGCGCGGGTGCTGGCGATCAGCAACAGCCCCTGGCTGGGCGACGGAGATTTCGACCGGCTATGCACCGCGCTGCAGCGCGCCGTTGAGCCGCTGGCCAGCTAGCTAGCCGGCCGGCCTCAGCTGTCCATTTCCAGCAGGTCCAGCAGCCAGACGTTGAAGGCCGCCTGGGCCGCCTGCCAGGCCGGCAGCTCGGCCTGCTCGGCCCCGGTGTCCTGGCCGTCGCCCGCGCTCAGCCAGCGCTTCCAGGCCGTGGCGTAGCGGTGGGTGGAGACGTCGCCGGTCACGTCGCTGCCTGCCAGATGGCCGCGCAGCAGCGTGAGCACCGCCGCCACATGGCGCGCCTCCAGCACGCCCTGGTCCCAGTTGGTGCGCACCACGCGCGGCGAGAACGCGTCCTTGTCGATGCTGAGATAGGTGGGCAGGCTCTGGCGGCTCAGCATGCACATCAGGGCTCCGACCAGCGCATCCACGTCCGGGAACGAGCGGAAGCGCTCCCCCACCCCCAGCCAGCGCGCCCAGCCGGTGTCCACGCCGGTGCTCCAGTAGGTCAGCTTGCCGGCGCGCAGCGGGCCCAGGTAGTTCTCCCAGGCATGGCCGGCGCCGATGTCGCCCGAGGTGATGCCCACCACGTTCACATGCGCCACCTGGGGCAGCAGGGCCACGCGCCGCACCCACGAGCCGCAATGCACGCCGAAGGGAAAGCGCATGTTGTCGGGATGGTTGTCCAGCACCAGCACGTGCAGCGGCCGGGCCTGGGTGAAGCCGTGCGCGGCGATGCAGCGCTCGATCAGCGGCCAGCTCAGATGGTGGAAATCGCCGCTGCCCATGAACACCGTGCCGTGGGCGCCGAAAGCCGGCATGGCGGCATCGAGCACCGAACGGAAAGACCGCAGGGTCCGCAGGCCGCAGCCGAAGCGCAGCCGCTCCTGCCAGGCCTCCTTCAGCGGCAGGCGGACTTCGCCCGGCAGAGCGCCGACGGAGGCGTCCAGGTCCAGCACCACCGGCGGGGGCGGCGTGTGCGGTGCTGCAGCGGCGGCGATCATGGCCTGGCCCCCTCCGCGGCGGCGCCGTCCTGCCAGCGGCTGTCGCTCTCGAAATGGCCGGCGAAGCGGCGCGCGAGCGCGCGCAGCAGCGGGTTGCGCACATGCACGGCATGGCGCGTCCAGGTGAAGCGCGCGCCCAGGCTGCGCTTGACCTCGGGGTCGGTCCAGCCCGCGATGTAGTGCGAGAGACCCCGTTCTATCGCGTATTCGAGATTGACCATCCAGCTCACGAAGTAGAGATTGACCTCGCGCGCGGCGGGGTACGAAAGGCCGATGTACTTGTCCACCAGCCGGCCATCGCATTCATAGCAGAGATTCCAGCCCAGCAGCGCGCCGGTTCCCGCATGCCGGTATTCGAAGCAGATGCCGCCGCTGCCCGCGTCGCGCAGCACGGCCGCGAAGAAGCTGCGCGTCAGACGGTCGAAATGGATCTCGCTCTGGGCATGCACGGCTTCGTAGAGCGCATAGCAGGCGTCCACCCGGTCGTCGTCGGCGAAGGCCTCGCCGGTCGGCACGCGCTCGATGCGCAGCTCGGCCCGGCTGCGCAGCTTGCGCCGCAGGTTGCTGCGGCGGCTGGACGACAGGCGCGAGAGGTATTCATCCACGCTGGCGAAGTCGATGGGCACATAGGCCAGCGCCTGGCCTTCGACCAGCACGTAGCCCCGGGCCGCGCAGGCCTCGGCCAGCTCGCGGGCATAGGCGTTGTCGGCCTCGTCCAGCAGGGGCGAATCCTGGGGAATGTCCTTGACGATGGCCAGTGCATGGCTGCGCCCGGGGCCGGTGCGCACGGCCTCGGCCAGCGCAGCCGGCGTGGCGTCTTTCGGCAGCGGCGCGTATTCCGTCACCGTGGTGCCCACGAACGCCGTGCGCACGCGCAGCCAGCGCGACCAGCGCGCAAAGAGCGGCAGGCGCGCCAGCCGCGCCTTGAGTGCGTCGTCGGCGGTAGTCAGCAGGTCGAACGGCGCCTCGAAGACGGGCGCCGGCACGCCGCCCAGCCAGCCGAAGCCTTCGGGCGGATGGGCGAGCGCATGCTGCACGAGCGACTCCGGCTCCAGCCGGTTGCGCCAGTTCATGGAATCGCTGCGGCAGCGGAAACCAAGCGCACTCCAGAAGCCCGGACGCCGCGCAAGGGCCGCCCCGCCGCGCTGGCGTCACCCCCCTTCCCGCGAAGCGAGAGAAGGGAGGAACGGCGAAGCTGCTCAGGGGGTTGGATCACTTCTTCGCGCGGGTCAGCAGCTGGTCCAGCAGCACCATGGCCTCGTCGATCTCGGAGCGCGAGATCATCAGCGAGGGCGCAAAGGTGATGACGTTCTTGTAGTAGCCGCCCACATCCAGCACCAGGCCGCGCTTCTGGCCCTGGTATTCCAGCGTGCCTTCGAGGCCCATGTCCACCATCTTGTCGAGCAGCGCGCGGTTGGGCGTGAAGCCGTCGGCCTCGCAGATCTCGGCGCGCAGCGCCAGGCCCAGGCCATCGACGTCGCCGATTTCCTTGTGGCGCTTCTGCAGGTCCTTCAGGCCTTCGAGGAAGTAGGCGCCGCTATCGCAGACCTGCTTGCCGAAGTCCACTTCGTGCGTCATCTTCATCACTTCCAGACCCAGGGCCGTGCCCAGCGGGTTGGAGGCGAAGGTGGAGTGGGTGGAGCCCGGCGGGAAGATCGTGGGGTTGATCAGCTCCTCGCGCGCCCACAGGCCCGACAGGGCGTTCAGGCCGTTGGTCAGCGCCTTGGCGAAGACCAGCACATCGGGCTGCACGCCGAAGTTCTCGATGGACCAGAGCTTGCCGGTGCGCCAGAAGCCCATCTGGATCTCGTCGACCACCAGCAGCACGCCGTGCTCGTCGAGCACCTTCTTGATGCCCTTGAAGTAGTTGGCCGGAGGGATCACGTAGCCGCCCGTGCCCTGGATGGGCTCGATGTAGAAGGCGGCGTATTCGCACTGGCGGGTCTTGGGGTCCCAGACGGCGTGGTATTCGTTCTCGAACTTGCGGGCGAAGTCGGCCACCAGCGAGTCGGCGTATTCCTCGGCCGTCATGCCCTTGGGGCGGCGGAAGGGGTACGGGAAGGGCAGGAACTGCGCGCGGTCGCCGAAGTGGCCGAAGCGGCGGCGGTAGCGGTAGCTGGAGGTGATGCTGGAGGCGCCCAGCGTGCGGCCGTGGTAGCCGCCCTCGAAGGCGAACATCAGGCTCTTGCCGCCGGTGGCGTTGCGCACCACCTTGAGCGAGTCTTCGATGGCCTGGGCACCGCCCACGTTGAAATGCACGCGGCCCGGGCGGCCCCACTTCTTCTCGGCGTCCTGGGCGATGGTCTTGGCCAGTTCGATCTTGGTGGGGTGCAGGTACTGGCTGGCGATCTGCGGCAGGGTGTCGAGCTGCTGCTTGAGCACGTTTTCCAGGCGCTCGTTCTTGTAGCCGAAGTTCACGGCCGAATACCACATCTGCAGGTCGAGGTACTGCGTGCCGTTGT
Organism: uncultured Acidovorax sp.; assembly: GCA_913774625.1. Lineage (GTDB taxonomy): Bacteria > Pseudomonadota > Gammaproteobacteria > Burkholderiales > Burkholderiaceae_C > Paracidovorax. Next base: position 130,492 of record CAJYHL010000051.1, on the reverse strand, counting down.
CGTCCAGCATGTAGCTGCCGTTGCAGCCCGTGAAGATCTTGGGCGGGTTCACGTAGTGAACGGTGTCGCCGAAGGAGCAGTACTTGGCTTCGTCAGCGAGGAGCTGGGCAGCGTCGAGGGTCATGGAACAGGGACTCCGGAAAAATTATTCCGCGGAGTGTGGTGAGCCAACCTTGATCGACTATCGAGCTTTTGTGCGCAATTTGTGCAGACGCGGACGGGGGCGTTTCCAAAAAAAGACCCTGGAGGCCCGGTGAAGGGCCTCCAGGGCGCAAGCCCCGCTGGAGGGGAGGGGTGGAGGAGGAACGAAAAGGGGGGGAGGCGGCAGGCGGAAGCAGGGTCAGCAGCCGGAGGGCCGGTTGGGCCGCATGGGCACCACGCCCGTGACCACCACAGCCGAGCCGTCGGAGGCCGTCAGGCGCTTGCCCGACAGACGGATGCGGTCGGAGCCGCGCACCACGGCCACGTCGGACCAGTCGCTGGCGCCGAATTCCTTGCCCTGGAAGGTGAGCCAGGCTTCATACACGTTCAGTGCGTCGGGGCGGTAGCGGATGTCGCCGGAGGCCGAGCCGGTGGTGCCGACCTTGTTGATGCCGTCGAAGCGGAAGGTGCAGACCTCGGGGTAGGAACCGATGGGGTTCTTCTTGTCCACATCGGTCAGGTTGACGTTGCCGTCGCCGTAGATGCCGTTCAGGCTGGAATCGGTGGCGCCGGTCACGGTGAGCACGCCGGTCTGCTCGCTGGGGGTGGGATCGCTGTCGTTGCCACCGCCGCAGGCCGTGAGCAGCAGGGAGGAAGCGGCGATGGCCGCGCAGGCCGTGAGCAGAGGTTTCATGGAAAGAGGCTCCTGGAAGTCCGGGGAATGGTGTCGATAGGCGCCGTTCGCTACCAAAAGCGGAGCGGCGAAGCGTGGAACGATCCTAGGAACCCGGCATCGGGGTGCCTTGTCGTCCCGCCGCAGCAGCGGCTGTAGGACTCGACGCAGGCGCCTTGCACGCCGCGGCTTCGCCTCCCTGCCCGCCCGGCGGCGCCGGCTCACCGCGCCGTGGCCCCCCACGGCGCCTCGGCATGGCGCAGGTCTACATGGGCCTGCAGGAAGTCCAGCACCGCGCGGGTGCGCGGAGGCAGCCGGTCGGGCCGGCCCACATAGACGGCATGGATGGGCTCCAGGTCGCCGCAGTCGAAGGCCTGCAGCACGGGCAGCAGGCGGCCGTGCTGCAGGTCGTCCCAGGCGTGGTAGAGCGACAGGCGCGCCAGCCCCGCGCCCTGCAGCGCCAGCTGGCGCATCGCGTCGCCGTCGTTCACGCGGATGACCTGGCCCGCATCCACCGCCACGCGCCGGCCATCGACGAGGAAGGGCCAGTGGGGGATGGCGCGCGGGTAGTTCCAGCCCAGCCGCAGATGGTGCTGCAGGTCCTGCGGATGGGCGGGCACGCCGTGCCGCTCCAGATAGGCGGGCGCGGCCACCACGACCTGCCGCGTGCGGCCCAGCGGCCGTGCGATCACATCGGAAGCGGGCAGCGCTCCCCAGCGGATGGCGATGTCGATGCCCGTCTCGGCCAGGTCCACCACCTGGTCGGAGAAATGCAGGTCCAGGCTGAGCCCCGGCAGCGCCTCCAGCAGCCGCGGCACCAGCGGCAGCAGCAGGATCGCGCCGGCCGAGGTGCTGGCGCTGATGCGCACCGTGCCGCGCGGCTCGCTGCGCGCCGCCACCTCGGCCTCCAGCTCCGCCAGGTCGGCCAGCAGCCGCTTGGCGCCCTGGCAGAGCTGCGCGCCTTCGGGCGTGAGCAGCACGCGCCGGGTGCTGCGCTGCAGCAGCTGCACGCCCAGCCGCGCCTCCAGCCGCGACATGGCCTTGCTGACGGCCGAGGGCGACACGCCCAGGTGCCGCGCCGCGGCCGACAGGCTGCCGCGCTCGGCCACCAGCACCAAGGTTTCCAGGTCGGCGGAACGGTGGGCATCGGCCAGGCCGCCGGCTGGCGACGGCACCGGGACGGTGGCGGCGGAAGCGGCCGGCGGGCGGGATGCAGGGGCGGAGCGGGAAGCGGGCATGGACAACGAGACAGGCTCAATGGGAAATTTGTGCCTAGCAGGCACAAAGCCATTTCCATTATTCCATCTACACAAAAGCGGAGCCGGGCGCCACAGTTCAGCCCATCGTCCATTCGCTCCGCGCGCCCCACACCAGGCGCGCCTGAATCCCATGCCTCTCTCCCTCCTCGCCCTCGCGGCCGGCGCCTTCGGCATCGGCACCACCGAATTCATCATCATGGGACTGCTCACCCAGGTCAGCCAGGACCTGGGCATCTCCATTCCCACGGCCGGCACGCTGATCTCGGGCTACGCCATCGGCGTGGCCGTGGGCGCGCCCGTGCTCACGCTGCTCACGCGGCAATGGCCGCGCAAGCGCCTGCTGCTGGCCCTCATGCTGATCTTCATCGCCGGCAACGCCGCCGCGGTGCTGGCGCCCAGCTACGGCTGGCTGCTGGCTGCACGGGTGCTGACGGCGCTCACGCACGGCACCTTCTTCGGCGTGGGCGCCGTGGTGGCCACCGGGCTGGTGCCGGCGGAGAAGAAGGCCTCGGCCATCGCCCTGATGTTCTCGGGGCTCACGCTCGCCACCTTGCTGGGCGTGCCGGCGGGCGCCTGGATCGGCCAGCACTTCGGCTGGCGCATGGCCTTCGCGGCCGTGGCCCTGGTGGGCGTGGCGGCGCTCGCCATCCTGGCCGTCTTCGTGCCGCGCGACACGGGCCGGCCGGCCGCCACGCCGCTCCAGCAGGAGCTGGCGGTGCTGGCCCGGCCCCAGGTCTGGCTGGGCCTGGGCATCACCGTGTTCGGCTTCGCCGGCGTGTTCGCGCTCTACACCTATGTGGAGCCGCTGCTGACGCAGGTCACGCACATGGCGGGCGGCGCGGTCGCCGTCACGCTGCTGCTGTTCGGCGCGGGCCTGGCCGCCGGCAATCTGCTGGGCGGCAAGCTGGCCGACCGCGCGGGCGTGATGCGGGCGCTGGCCCTGTCGATCGCCGCGCTGCTGCTGGTGCTGGTGGCCGGCCGCTGGGCCTTCGGCCATGCGGCCCTGGCCATGGCCTATGTGGTGGTGCTGGGCACGGCGGCCTTCGCCACCGTGGCCCCCATGCAGATGCGCGTGCTGCAGCAGGCCGGCCCGCAGGGCGCCACGCTGGCTTCCAGCCTCAACATCGCCGCCTTCAACCTGGGCAATGCCATCGGCGCCTGGCTGGGCGGGCTGGTGATCGCCCAGGGCCTGGGCCTGCTCAGCGTGGCCTGGGCGGCAGCGGCGCTGGCGGCCGTGGGGCTGGCGCTGGTGGGCGCCAGCAGCCGGCTGGGCCGGAGCGGCGCGCCTCTGCAGGCCGCCCGGGCCTGACGATCTACCCGGCTATCTCGCCAGCACCGGCGCGATGGCCCGGCCGGTGTGGGTTCCCAGGCGCACCACCTCTTCCGGCGTGGCAGCCGCCACGATGCGCCCGCCCTCCTTGCCGCCTTCGGGCCCCAGGTCGATGATCCAGTCGGCCTCGGCGATCACGTCGAGGTCGTGCTCGATCACCACCACGCTGTGGCCGCCATCGACTAGGCGGTGCAGCACGCGGATGAGCTTGTGCACGTCGGCCATGTGCAGGCCCACGGTGGGCTCGTCCAGCACGTAGAGCGTGTGCGGCGCCTTCTGCCCGCGGCGGCCCACCTCGTCGCGCACCTTGGTGAGCTCGGTCACCAGCTTGATGCGCTGCGCCTCGCCGCCCGAGAGCGTGGGGCTGGGCTGGCCCAGCGTGAGGTAGCCCAGGCCCACGTCCTTGAGCAGTTGCAGCGGGTGCGCGATGGACGGCATGCTGGCGAAGAAGTCCACCGCCTCGTCCACCTCCATCTGCAGCACGTCGCCGATGCTCTTGCCGCGCCAGGTGACGGCCAGCGTCTCGGGGTTGAAGCGCGCGCCGTGGCAGGCTTCGCAGGGCACCTTCACGTCGGGCAGGAAGCTCATGGCGATGGTGCGGATGCCCTGGCCTTCGCAGACCGGGCAGCGGCCTTCGCCGGTGTTGAAGCTGAAGCGTCCGGCCGCGTAGCCGCGGGCCTTGGCCTCCAGCGTCTCGGCGAAGAGCTTGCGGATGGTGTCCCAGAAGCCGATATAGGTCGCCGGGCAGCTGCGCGGCGTCTTGCCGATGGGGGTCTGGTCCACCTCCAGCACGCGGTCGATGGTCTCGAAGCCAGACAGGCCCGTGCAGCCGGCCAGCGGCGGTGCCTTGCCGGCGTCCATGGCGTCGCGTCCGGCCTTGGTGGAGCGCTGCTGCACCCAGGCCTGCACGTTGGCCAGCAGCACGTCGCGCGCCAGCGTGGATTTGCCCGAGCCGCTGACCCCGGTGACGGCCACGAGGCGGTGCAGCGGCACGGTGGCCGTCACGTTCTGCAGGTTGTGCAGGCTCGCGCCGTGCACCGTCAGCCAGCGGATGGCGGCGCGCTCCTTGGCATCCTCCAGCGCAGCGGCTTGCAATGCCGCAGCCTGCGCCGCCCGTTTCTTGACGGCAGCGCTCTGGCGGCCGGCAGGTGCATCGGCGGGCTGGGCCGACGCCACGGTGTCGGCGTCCACCTCGGAGGGCTGCATGCTGCGCCGCGCCTGCAGCGGGTGGCGCATGGCGTGCAGCAGGTAGCGGCCGGTCTGCGAATCCTCGGCGGCCTGGATGTCGGCCACCGAGCCCTGGGCCACCAGCCGCCCGCCGCGCTTGCCCGCGCTGGGGCCGATGTCGATGATGTGGTCGGCGCGGCGGATGGTGTCCTCGTCGTGCTCCACCACCACCAGGGTGTTGCCCTTGTCGCCCAGCTTGTGCAGGGCGTTGAGCAGGATCTGGTTGTCTCGCGCATGCAGGCCGATGGTGGGCTCGTCGAGCACGTAGCACACGCCCTGCAGGTTGCTGCCCAGCTGCGCGGCCAGGCGGATGCGCTGCGCCTCGCCGCCCGAGAGCGTGGGCGCGCCCCGGTCCAGCGTGAGGTAGGACAGGCCCACTTCCTCCAGGAATTCGAGCCGGCTCTTGATCTCGGGCACCAGGTCGCGGGCGATCTCGGCCTCGCGGCCCGAGAGCTGCAGGCCGTCGATCCACTGCCGCACCTCGGCCACCGACAGGCGCGCCACCTCGGTCACCGGCACGCCGGCGAACAGCACGGCGCGCGCGACGGGGTTCAGGCGCGTGCCCTGGCAGGTCGGGCAGGCGGTCTCGGCCACGTCCTCGGCCTCGGGTTCGGCGAAGGTCTGCTCGCGGCCCCGATCCTTGTCGTCCTGCACCGAGTCGTCGAAGACCTTGCGCTGCTCGCGGGTGAGCTTCACGCCCGTGCCCACGCAGTCGGGGCACCAGCCGTGCTTGCTGTTGTAGGAGAAGAGGCGCGGGTCCAGCTCGGCATAGCTGGTGGCGCAGACCGGGCAGGCGCGCTTGGTGGAAAAGGCCTGCAGCGTGCCGATGCCGGCGGTGGGCTGGCCGGCGGCCATGGCCTCCTTCAGGCCGTCGAGCCCGCTCAGCACGTGGACCACGCCCTTGCCCAGCTCCAGCGCACGGGCCAGCGCGGCGCGCAGCTCGGCCTCCTGCGAAGGCGTCACGTCCAGGCTGGCCACGGGCAGCTCGATGGTGTGCTCCTTGAAGCGGTCGATGCGCGGAAAGCCGGTGGTCGGCAGGAAGTTGCCGTCCACCCGCAGGTGCGTGTAGCCGCGCGGGCGGGCCCAGTCGGCCAGCTCGGTATAGACGCCCTTGCGGTTCATCACCAGCGGCGCCAGCAGGCCGATGTGCCGGCCCTTGAACTGCGTGAGCAGCTGCGCGGCGATGTTGTCGGCGCTCGTGGGCTGCACGGCGGCGCCGTCGTGGATGCAGTGCTGCACGCCCAGCTTCACGTACAAGAGGCGCAGGAAGTGCCAGACCTCGGTGGTCGTGCCCACCGTGCTCTTGCGGCCGCCGCGCGAAAGGCGCTGCTCGATGGCCACCGTGGGCGGAATGCCGTAGACCGCATCCACCTCGGGCCGGCCGGCCGGCTGCACGATGGAACGCGCATAGGCGTTGAGCGATTCGAGGTAGCGGCGCTGCCCTTCGTTGAACAGGATGTCGAAGGCCAGCGTGGACTTGCCCGAGCCCGAGACGCCGGTCACCACGTTGAACTTGCCGCGCGGAATGTCCACCGACAGGTTCTTCAGGTTGTGCTCCTTGGCGTTGACGATCTCGATGGCGTTCCGCGCCTCCGGCGCAGCATGCGCCTGCGCCTTGCGCTTCTCTTTCCGTAGCGCTGCGGCCTTTTCGTGGACCGAATGGCCGCCCTCGCCCAGGGCCAGTTCGTAGTCGCGCAGCGCCGCGCCGGTATGCGACGTGGGGTGCTGGCGCACGTCCTCGGGCGTGCCTTCGGCGACCACCAGGCCACCGCCGTCGCCGCCTTCGGGCCCCAGGTCGATCAGCCAGTCGCTGGCGCGGATCACGTCCAGGTTGTGCTCGATGACGATCAGCGAATGGCCGGCGTCGAGCAGCTTGCGCAGCGCGCGCATGAGCTTGGCGATGTCGTCGAAGTGCAGGCCGGTGGTGGGCTCGTCGAAGAGGAACAGCGTGCCCTTCTTGGCCAGCGGCTGGCGGCTGCTGCTGGCGCTCCTGGCGGCTTCGGCCAGGAAGCCCGCGAGCTTGAGGCGCTGCGCCTCGCCGCCCGAGAGCGTGGGCACGGGCTGGCCGAGCTTCACGTATTCCAGCCCCACATCGACGATGGGCTGCAGCGCGCGGATCACATCACGATCTTGAGAGAAGGCCTGGGCGGCCTCGCTCACCGTGAGTTCCAGCACGTCGGCCACGTTCATCAGCCGGCCGCCGCGTTCGATCGTCACCTCCAGGATCTCGGGCCGGTAGCGCTTGCCGTCGCAGTCGGGACAGCGCAGGTAGACGTCGGAGAGGAACTGCATCTCCACATGCTCGAAGCCCGAGCCGCCGCAGGTCGGGCAGCGCCCGTCGCCCGAGTTGAAGCTGAACTTGGCGGCGGTGTAGCCGCGCTGGCGCGACAGCGGCGCCATGGCGAACAGCTCGCGGATGGCGTCCCAGGCGCCCACATAGCTCACGGGGTTGGAGCGCGCCGTCTTGCCGATGGGCGACTGATCGACGAACACCACGTCGCCCAGGTGGTCGGCGCCCAGCAGGCGGTCATGCACGCCGGGCGATTCGGTGGCCTTGCCGAAGTGGCGCAGCAGCGCGGGCGCGAGCACGTCCTGGATCAGCGTGGACTTGCCCGAGCCGCTCACGCCCGTGACGGTGACCAGGCGCTGCAGCGGGAAGTCCACCGACACGTCCCGCAGGTTGTGCTGGCGCGCGCCTTCGAGCACCAGGCGCGGCGTGGAATCCGTCACCATGCGCTTCATGCCGGAGGTGATCTGGCGGCGCCCGCCCAGGTAGACGCCCGTGAGCGTGTCGGCGCGGCGCAGATCGGCCGTGGTGCCATCGAACACGATCTGCCCGCCGCGCTCGCCCGGGCCTGGGCCCATGTCGATCATGCGGTCGGCCGCCAGCATCACGGCCGGGTCGTGCTCCACCACCACCAGGGTGTTGCCCGCATCGCGCAGGCGCAGCATGGCTTCGGTGATGCGATGCATGTCGCGCGGATGCAGGCCGATGCTGGGCTCGTCCAGCACGAAGAGGGTGTTGACCAGCGAGGTGCCCAGGGCCGTCGTCAGGTTGATGCGCTGCACCTCGCCCCCCGACAGCGTGCGGCTCTGGCGGTCCAGCGTGAGATAGCCGATGCCCACGTCGCACAGGTACTTGAGGCGCGTGGTGATCTCTTCGTGCAGCAGCTTGAGCGCCTGGGCGTCGCCCGAATTTTCTGCGGCCTGCGGGCCTGCAGCGGCCGATCCACCTGCGCCGTCAGCGATCGAAAGCGGAGCGATCGCCTCCTCGCCCAGCAGCGCGAAGAAGCGCCGCAGCCGCTCGATGGGCAGCAGCATCAGGTCGTGCAGGGTCAGGCCGGGCAGCGCTTCGAGCTGGGCGCGGCTCCAGGCCACGCCGTGCGGCATGAAGCGCTGCGCGGGCTCGACCACGGCGTCGGCCGCGGCCTTGCTGCCGATGCGCCAGAGCAGGCTTTCGGTCTTCAGGCGCGCGCCACCGCAAGTGGGGCACGGCGTGTAGCTGCGGTACTTGGACAGCAGCACGCGGATGTGCATCTTGTAGGCCTTGCTCTCCAGGTATTCGAAGAAGCGCCGGATGCCGTACCACTGCTTGTTCCAGTTGCCTTCCTTGAAGCCGGGCGTGCCCTGGATCACCCACTGCTTCTGCTCTTCGGTGAGCTTGTACCAGGGCGTGTCGCGCGGAATGCCGGCGGCCTCGGCATGGCGCATGAGATCGTCCTGCGCCTCCTTCCAGGCGGGCGTCTGGATGGGCTTGATGGCGCCCGCGCGCAGCGTGAGCTTCTCGTTGGGAATGACCAGGCCGTAATCGACGCCGATCACCCGCCCGAAGCCCCGGCAGGTGTCGCAGGCGCCCACGGCGGAGTTGAACGAGAACATCGAGGGGATGGGCTCGGCGTAGCGCAGGTCGCTCTCGGGCGAATGCAGGCCGGTGGAGAACTTCCACAGCTCGGGCTCGCCGCCCTCCTCGTCCGCCAGCCGATAGACGGTCAGCCGGCCGGTGCCGCGCTTGAGCGCGACCTCGATGGCCTCCACCACGCGGGCGCGCTCGGCCTTCGCCAGGCGGAAGCGGTCGGCCACCACGTCCAGCAGCTTGCGTCCGTCCTGCTCGCGCTCGGCCTGCACCTTGGTGAAGCCGCTGGCCGACAGCCACTGCTCGACCTGCTCGGGCGAGGTGTTGGCCGGCAGCTCGACCGGGAAGGTCAGCACGATGCGCGGGTCGCCCGCGCTGGCGCAGCGCTGCTGCAGCTCGGCATAGATGCTGTCGGGCGAGTCGTGGCGCACCGGCTGCGCGGTCTGGCGGTCGAAGAGCTGGCCGGCGCGTGCGAACAGCAGCTTCAGGTGGTCGTTGAGCTCCGTCATCGTGCCCACGGTGGAGCGGGAGGAGCGCACGGGATTGGTCTGGTCGATGGCGATGGCCGGCGGCACGCCTTCGACCTTGTCCACCGCCGGCTTGTCCATGCGGTCGAGGAACTGGCGCGCATAGGCGCTGAAGGTTTCGACGTAGCGGCGCTGGCCCTCGGCATACAGCGTGTCGAACACCAGGCTGGACTTGCCCGAACCGCTGGGGCCGGTCACCACGGTCAACTCGCCGGTGCGGATGTCGAGATCGATGTCCTTGAGGTTGTGCTGGCGAGCGCCGTGGATGCGGATCAGTCCCTGGGTCATGGGGTGGTGCTTTCTGCTGGAGGGAGGGGGCGGAACATTCTAGGCACCGCGCCGGCGCGCCGCCTGTCGGAGAAAAGGACGGGTGCGGCAGCCTGGGGCTTTGGCGACAGGCTGCCGCCGTGCGGTGCGGCGACGCTGAATGGGCCGCCCAGCTTGAACCAGATGGGGCGCGGGGCATGAAAGACAAGCGCCCGCGCGGCAGACGTCGCAAGGCCATGAAAAAAACCCGCGGCTGCGGGCTTTCTTCGATCGGTCGTCCGGCAGGCGCCGGCAGGATTCACCGGGCCGCGCTGGCGGCGGATGCAGGCACGGAGGCGGGTGGCGATGCCGGCGTTGCCGCCTCGGGCGCATGCACGGCATCGGCGCCATGTTTCTCGCCGCTCATGTCCACCTTGTCTCCGGCTTTCATGATGACGAACAGGGAAAGGGCGGCGAACAGAACGAAACCCACGACGATTTTCCACATGCTTTTTGTCTCCTCGGTAGATGCCGATATTAGCCATTGCGATGCTGACGACGCGCTGACGCAAAGCAGGAACGGAAGGGAAAACCGCCAATAAAAAAAGGTTCTTCGGATATTTCCGTGGACTTGGAGAAGGTCCCCCTATGCTGGCACCCTTGTCATGAAGGTTGCCGGGAGGGGAGATGCTGGATCGCAAGACGCTTCAGTCACTGGGGTGCTGGAAGGGGTATGAGCTAGACCGGGTGGAGTGGCCAGAGGCTGATGGTCGGACGCTGTCGCTGTATCTCAGGCCAGTGGGCAATGTCATGCATTGCGAACAGTGCGGAGCGCTGTGCCGGCAGGTTCACGAGACGACAGTGCGCCGGGTTCGCGATCTGCCTCTGTTCGAGTACCGGGTGGTTTTGCACGTCCCTCGTCGACGGGTGCTGTGCGAGCACTGCGGGGGGCCTCGGCTGGAGAGGCTGGACTGGCTGGGGCGCTACCAGCGAGTGACGCAGCGATTCGCAGACGCATGCGAGAAGCTCTTGAGAGCCAGCAGCGTGCAGGCAGTGGCCGCCTTCTACGATTTGGGCTGGCATACGGTCAAGTCCATCGACAAGATGCGTTTGCAGGCCCGCGTGCTCGAGCCCGACTGGTCAGGTATCCGCTATCTGGCGATGGACGAATTCGCGCTGCACAAGGGCCACCGCTACGCCACGGTCGTGGTCGATCCGATCGCCCGGCAAGTGCTATGGATCGGCCCAGGCCGCTCACGCGAGACCGCCAGAGCCTTCTTCGAGCAAATGCCTCCGGGGGCGGCCGAACGCATCCAAGCCGTTGCCATCGACATGACGACGGCCTACGAGTTGGAGATCAAGGCGCACTGCCCTCAGGCCGAGGTGGTCTACGACTTGTTCCACGTAGTGGCCAAGTACGGGCGGGAGGTGATCGATCGTGTTCGAGTAGATCAAGCCAACCAGCTTCGCCATGACCGGCCGGCAAGGCGCGTCTTGAAGTCCAGCCGCTGGCTGCTCTTGCGCAACCGCAGCAATCTCGCGCCCGAGCAATCGCTTCGACTCAAGGAGCTGTTGGCAGCCAACGAGCCACTGTTGTGCGTGTACCTGCTGCGCGATCAGCTCAAGCAACTCTGGTTCTATCGCAAGCCCGCGTGGGCCATTCGCGCTTGGGAACAGTGGTCCGAGCACGCCCAGGAAAGCGGGATTGCTGCGCTGCAGCTCTTTGCCAAGCGGCTGCAGAGCTATTGGCACGGCATCCTCGCTCGCTGCCGTCATCCGCTGAACACCAGCGTGGTCGAGGGGATCAACAACACCATCAAGGTCATCAAACGCAGAGCCTACGGCTACCGCGACGAGGACTACTTCTTCCTCAAGATCCGCGCCGCATTCCCCGGAAATCCTCGATGAACCTAAAAAAAGCCCCGCACCCTTGCAGGTGCGAGGCCTCGGCGATGTGCCGACGAGTTGCCGGCGATGGCACAGGCCACAGGGCCTGCGCCACCTCGCGTCATCAGAAGTTGTGGCGAACGCCCACGCCGAAGGTGCGGGGATCTGCGCCGTTGGCCAGGGTGCCCGTGTTGTTCACGAAGCCGTAGGCGTAGTTGGCGCCGGACTGGTTCTTCACGTACGTGTAGGCAGCGTACACCTTGGTGCGCTTGCTCAGGTTGTAGTTGTAGCCCAGGATCAGCTGTTGGCCGGCGGAGTTGGCAACGTTGCTCCACTTGCTGGCCCAGATGTAGTTGGCCACCAGTTCGGAAGCGCCGAAGGCGTACTGGCCAGCGATGCCCACGGAGTTGCGGGTACCGACGACTTGGTAGTCGTTGCGCTGGTAGTAGGCGCCGACTTGGACGGCACCCATGGTGTAGTGGCCGCGCAGGCCGGCGTCCCAGTTGTCACCCAGCTTGGCGTAGCCGGCGCCCAGGGCCACGGCGCCGCTTTCCCAGTTGGCAGCCAAGTCGTAGGCGTTCTTCTGGCCGACGTTCAGGCCGAAGGGGTTGGTGCGGTTGGCCTTCTCGTGCATGCTGACCGAGCCTTCAGCCCAGAAGCCGCTGAGTTCGGGCGTGCGGTAGGCGATCTTGTTGGCCTGGTTGCCGAAGGACACCGAGGTGTACAGCTGGTTGGAGAAGTTGCCCGTGTCGTGGTTGGGCTGGTCTTGCACGCCGTAGTCGGCGATGGCGAAGTACGACTCGGGGATCCAGTTGCCCAGGCGCAGCATACCGAAGTTGCCCGACAGGTTCAGTTCGCTCTGACGGCCGAAGAACGTGGCGTCGGAACGGCCGGTGGAGCTGTCGAAGCCGCTTTCCAGCTGGAAGCCGGCCTTCAGGCCGCCGCCCAGGTCTTCAACGCCCTTGAAGCCGAAACGCGAGGCGTTGTTGTTCACGCCGTTCTGGCTCAGGCTGCCCACGGTGGAATGTTCGATGCTGGTGTTCACGCGGCCGTACAGCGTGACGCTGCTTTGCGCGAAGGCAGCGGAAGTGCTCAGCAGTGCCAGGGATGCGAGCAGAAGGCGATTGGTTTTTTGCATTTGGGTTCCTTGAATGCTTGGGTCCAGCGGGTAGTTGTAGGCACCGCTTTCAGCCTGTTGGGCCGTGAGCTCCGTGTGCAGCTACTGGCTCAAATTCTAGGTGTAAGCATTCAGTTAACAGATGCGAATGTAGCTTTCGTGATTGTCTTGATGTATCCCCGCCACACTTTCTCCGCAATTCACCAACAGCGGGCGGGGATGCACCACGATGACCCGGCTTTCGCCTCAATACGGGTCATCGTTTTTCCGGGTTATCGATCGATATCGGCCCTCGGAACGTTTTAAGCGCTCAGTCGCCCGCGTAGATATCGACGTCCTTGGTCTCCCGGATGAACAGCGTGCCGATGATGGCCGTGGCGCCGGCGATCACGATGGGATACCAGAGGCCGTTGTACATGTTGCCGGTCTGGGCCACGATGGCGAACGACATGGTGGGCAGCAGGCCGCCGAACCAGCCGTTGCCGATGTGGTAGGGCAGGCTCATCGAGGTGTAGCGGATGCGCGTGGGGAACATCTCCACCAGCATGGCGGCGATGGGGCCGTAGACCATGGTCACCAGCAGCACCAGATAGGTCAGGATGATGACCATCATCGGCTTGTTCATCTTGGTGGGGTCGGCCTTGGCGGGATAGCCCTCGGCCTTCAGCGTATCGGCCACGGCCTTCTTGAAGGCGGCGTCCTTGGCCTTGACCTCGTCACCCGAAACGCCCTTGGCCGAATAGCTGGGGATGGTGGCCGGGCCGATCTTGATGACAGCCGGGGTGCCGGGCGCTGCGGCCTCGTTCTCGTAGCTCACCGAGCTGGCGGCCAGCACCTGCTTGGCCACGTCGCAGGAACTGGTGAACTTGGCCGTGCCGGTGGGGTTGAACTGGAACGAGCACTCGGCCGGGTCCGCCACGATCACCACCTTGTTCTTGGCCTGCGCGGCGGCCAGGTCGGGGTTGGAGGCTTCGGTCAGCGCCTTGAAGACGGGGAAGTAGGTCAGCACGGCCAGCACGCAACCCAGCATGATGATGGGCTTGCGGCCGATCTTGTCCGAGAGCGAGCCGAACACCACGAAGAAAGGCGTGCCGATCAGCAGGGCCGCGGCGATCATCAGGTTGGCCGTGACGGCATCGACCTTGAGCTGCTGCGTGAGGAAGAACAGCGCGTAGAACTGGCCCGTGTACCAGACCACAGCCTGGCCGGCGGTCAGGCCGATCAGCGCCAGGATCACGATCTTCAGGTTCTTCCACTGGCCGAAGGATTCGCGCAGCGGGGCCTTGGAGGTCTTGCCCTCGGCCTTCATCTTCTGGAAGGCGGGCGACTCCGACAGCGTCAGGCGGATCCACAGCGAGATGCCCAGCAGCAGCACGGAGACGAGGAAGGGAACGCGCCAGCCCCAGTCGGAGAAGGCTTCCTCGCCCATGAAGGTGCGGGTGCCCAGGATGACCAGCAGCGACAGGAAGAGGCCCATGGTGGCCGTCGTCTGGATCCACGAGGTGTAGGCGCCGCGCTTGCCCTGCGGCGCATGCTCGGCCACGTAGGTCGCCGCGCCGCCGTATTCGCCGCCCAGCGCCAGGCCCTGCAGCAGGCGCAGCGCGATGAGGATCACGGGTGCCGCCACGCCGATGCTGGCGTAGTTCGGCAGCAGGCCCACGATGAAGGTCGACAGGCCCATGATGAGGATGGTCACCAGGAAGGTGTATTTGCGCCCGATCATGTCGCCCAGGCGGCCGAACACCAGCGCGCCGAAGGGCCGCACGATGAAGCCGGCCGCGAAGGCCAGCAGCGCGAAGATGAAGGCCGAGCCCGCATCCAGGCCACTGAAGAACTGCTTGGCGATGATGGCGGCGAGCGAGCCGTAGAGGTAGAAGTCATACCACTCGAAGACGGTGCCCAGCGACGAGGCCAGGATGACTTTTCTTTCTTCCGGCGACATGGGCCGGTGAGCGACGTTGGTAGCCATGGTGTGTGTCTCCATGAATTGCGGGACGTGAACGGTGGCACGCAAGAAGGTGCCTGGGGCCGCAATATGGGAGCGCCGTCTGACCGAAAGCTGACAGGCCGCGGCCGGGTGCGGCGGGCCGCGTCGGGGTGCTCTTACGCCTGGCTGACAAAACCCGGCGCAACCCCTAGCGGGGATTTCTCGATGCGGAAATATCGACGCGGCGGCAGCGCCCCGGCGCGCGAACCCGGCGCTGCGGGGCGGGTAAACACCGAGTTTTCCGGACGGGTAATCCCTGCCCGGGACAAACCCTCAGAACGTGTTCACGTTCTCAGCGGGCTCGGCCCGCGATGCCCGGCAGGCCGCTCGGGACTTGCGCGGAGGCCTCCCAGGCCGGGCCGTCGAACCAGGCATCCTGCCCTTCCAGGCAGGCACGCAGCATGGGCAGGCTGTCCAGCCCCCAGAAGAGCCGGTCGCCCACCAGGAAGCTGGGCACGCCGAAGACGCCGCGCGCCATGGCCTCGTCGGTGTTGGCGCGCAGGAGCGCCTTAGGCACCGCCCCCTGGCCGTCGGGATCGGGCCGCAGCTGCGGCTGCAGTTCGGCCTGCAACGCGGCCAGCCGGACCGGGTCCAGCGCATCGTGCCCGCCCAGCCACACATGGCGCAGCACCGTGCCGGCCACGAAGCGGTTGATGCTGCCGTCGTCGCTGCAGGCCAGCGCCAGGCGCAGCAGGGGCAGCGGGTTGAAGGGATGGCTGGCCGGCAGGTCCAGCCCGCAGCCCTGGACCTGGCCCAGCCAGCTGGCATGGCGGAAGACCCATTCGCGCTTGGGCGGCACGCCCGCCGGGCCGGGGTTGGCATGCTGCTGCAGCAGCGCGCCCAGCAGCACGGGGCGGTAGCGCACCTCGTGGCTCAGGCCCTGCAGCGCGCGCGGCAGCGCGTCGAAGGCCAGCCAGGCGTAGGGCGAGACGAAGTCCAGGTAGCAGGTGATCTGGTGCATGGCGCGGCTCCGGTGAGTGGGTTGGGTCAAGGGCCTGGGCTGCCTCAGCGCGGCGGCGCTGCAGCCACCGCCAGCGCTGGCGGCAACGGCAGGCCTGCGCGCCGCAGCAGCGCGGCCCAGGTGGCGCGGCGCTGCGCGGGGCCCGCGCCCGACCAGCCGCAGATTTCGTCCAGCGAGCGGAAACAGCCCAGGCAGTGGCTGCCATCGGGCGCCATGCGGCACAGGCTGATGCAGGGCGACGGCGCGGCGGCCTCGTTGCCTGCGTCGAACAGGCCTGCGGCGCTGGCATCGCGGGCGCGGGCAGCGATCAGATCCCGGGCGTCCATGGCGGCGGGCGGAGCGTCCTTCATGCGCCCTCGGCCGGCGGCTGGGTCACGTCGGCCACGGGCGCCTGCGTGAGAGCCTCCAGGTCCTGCGGGCGCAGCTGGAACACGCCGTGCGGGTGGCCTGCGGCCGCCCAGATTTCGTCGAAGCGGAACAGCTCGCGGTCGATCAGCGTGACGGGCGGCGTGGCGTGCGCGACGGGCGAGACGCCGCCGATGGTGAAGCCGGTTCGGGCCTTGACGAAGTCGGCGTCGGCCCGGCCGGTCTTGCCGACCAGCGCATCGACCTTCTTCTCATCGACGCGCCGGTCGCCCGAGGTGATGACCAGCACCGCCGCATCGTCGCTCTTGCGGCGGAAGATGATGCTCTTGGCGATCTGGCCCACGGCGATGCCCAGCGCATCGGCCGCCTGCTGCGCGGTGCGCGCCGCGCTGTCCAGCATGCGCGGGGCATGCGGATGGCCCTGGGCCTGCAGGGCGGCAGCCACGCGCTGCACGCCTTCGGGAAGGGATTGAAGTTCGGCGCCGCACATGCTCGAAGCCTCCTGGATGGGAAATAAATCAACGAAGCGCCGCATTGTGCAGCGCTTCGCCAGGGGACCCTCAGCCGGCCCGCCGGTTCAGCAGCGCCGTGGCCGCGCGCGAGTTGGGCTTGCGGCCCAGGAAGCCGCTGATGTAGGCCCCCGCGTCGATGAGCCGGTCCAGGTCGATGCCCGTCTCGATGCCCATGCCGTGCAGCATGTACACCACGTCCTCGGTCGCCACGTTGCCCGTGGCGCCCTTGGCATAGGGACAGCCGCCCAGGCCGGCGACCGAGGTGTCGAACTGCCACACGCCCAGTTCCAGCGCGGCCAGGGTGTTGGCCAGGGCCTGACCATAGGTGTCGTGGAAGTGGCCGGAGATGTCGTCCACCGCGTAGTGCGCGAGCGTGGCCTCGATGGCCCGCTGCACCTTGAGCGGCGTGCCCACGCCGATGGTGTCGGCCACGCCGATGTGCTGCACGCCGATGCCCTTCATCAGCCCTGCCAGGTAGCCCACGCGCTCGGGCGCCACCTCGCCTTCGTAGGGGCAGCCCACGGTGCAGCTCATGGCGCCGCGCACATGGATGCCCGCCGCGTGCGCAGCCTCCACCACCGGGGCGAAGCGCTCGATGCTCTCGGCGATGCTGCAGTTGATGTTCTTCTGGCTGAAGGCCTCGCTGGCCGAGCCGAAGACCACGATCTCGTCGGGCCGGTCGGCCACGGCCGCCTCGTAGCCCTTGACGTTGGGCGTGAGCACCGAATAGCGCACGCCGGGCCGGCGCTCGATGCCGGCCATGACCTCGTGGTTGTCGGCCATCTGCGGCACCCACTTGGGGCTCACGTAGCTGGTGACCTCGATTTCGCTGAGGCCCGCATCCTGCAGGCGATGCACCAAGCCGATCTTGACCTCGGCGGGCACGGGCGACTTCTCGTTCTGCAGGCCGTCGCGCGGGCCCACATCGACGATCTTGACGCGGCGGGGGTAGTCGTTCTTGCCCATAGTTTCATTCCTTAGAGGGACCGGCATGCTGCGGTCATCAATAGCCCCGCGCCAGGTCCACCACACCCGCCAGCGGCTCGCCGCGCTGCAGGGCCGCGATCTTGCCGGCGATCTGCGCGATGCTTTCGTCCCGCAGCGTGCGGGCCGAGGTGTGCGGCGTGGCGACGATGCGCGGATGGTTCCAGAACGGGTGGCCGGCCGGCAGCGGCTCGGTGCGGAACACGTCCAGCGTGGCGCCGGCCAGGTGGCCGGAATCGATCAGCGCCAGCAGGTCTTCTTCCACCACATGCGCGCCACGCGCCACGTTGACCAGATAGGCCCCGGCAGGCAGGCGCGAGAGCGTCGCGCGGTCCAGCAGGTTCTCGGTCTCGGGCGTGAGCGGCAGCAGGTTGACCAGCACGCGGCTGGCGGCCAGGAAACCGCCGAACTGCTCCGCGCCGTGGAAGGCGCGCACGCCCGGCACCTGTTTGGGCGAACGGCTCCAGCCCAGCACCGGGAATTCGAAATGCGCCAGCGCCCGCGCCACGCGCTCGCCCAGCACACCCAGGCCCATCACGCCCACGGTGAATTCCGAACGCAGGCGCGGCCGGCGGTAGCCCCAGCGGCCGCCGCGCATATCGGCCTCGTAGGCGTCCAGCTCGCGGAAGTGGCGGATCACCGCATGGCAGACATATTCGGCCATCTGCACCGACATGCCCGCATCGTCGAGCCGCACCACCTGCGCGCCGGGCGGCAACCGCAGGCGCAGCAGCGCATCCACGCCCGCGCCGATGTTGAACAGCGCCCGCAGGCCCGGCTGCTCGTCCAGGAACTGCTGGGGCGGCGCCCAGACCACGGCGAAGTCGGCCTGGGGGTCGCCGGCTTGCCAGACGGAGACATGGGCGCCCGGCAGTGCGGCGCGCAGGCCGGCCACCCAGGGGACGGTCTTGGTATCGGTGCAGCAGATGGTGATGTTCATAGACCCAATCAACCGGAAAAAACGGTATTTTTCGACCACTCTGAGCACAACTTACGAAATGACCGACTACGTTCACGGGCCATTTTCAAATCAAATACAGCCGAAAAACCAGCTTGATCGGTTGTCTCGCGATAGGCCCCGCTTACCATTCGCTCACGAAGCCAGCCTTTAGCATTACGAGGCACCTCGGCATTGACCTGCCTGTCACGCGGATCAAATTTAAAAGTGCGCACATCATGCAAAGATTCAGCAGCAGCGATAAACCAAGCCTCGTATTCCCGATTGGCAAAAACCACCCCCACCCGTCTATGAGGTATCAAACGAGCCGCCCGCTCAAGGACATCAGCTCCTCGCGAAGCTGGGCAATCGTCATCCGCATCAAGCAAAACGAGAATCCATCCAGACTCCCCACATTTTGCCGCAGCCAACTTCAGATGCCTACTGAACTCACTCTCTTGATTAAGAAAGCGATCTTTGTAGACCCGAATGGGCGCGAGAACGTTCACATAGACATCCGGCGTTAACCATTGAGCGATACGTCTTAACAATATAGGTAGCGCGGCCACCTCTCCATCGCCCTCAACAATACTTGCAACCGACAGCATCAGGCAACCCTTCCGAAGAGATCTGCCTGACGTTGAGAATCCAAAAATTCACGATCAGGGGCCAGCTGATTGAGTCGCAATAGTTCACCTGCGGAAAAAAGATGGTCCTTCATGACCGAGCGAGATGCTTCATCAAGTGGGGCTATTTTTGTCTCGCCGCCCTCAGAAACCACCGCAAGCACTTGATCAGGAAGCACGCTTGCCGAGTCCAACAAATCCGGGCTGTGGCTGGTAACGATGATCTGCGTTTGCTCTGCAGCCTTGGCAAGCGCCTCCCGCAGGGCGGCACTTGCAGCAGGGTGCAATGCGGTTTCCGGCTCTTCAATGCCGATCAACAAGGGAGCATAGTCCCTATTCCCTTGGAATAGGGCCGTCAATACTCCGAGTGCACGAAGTGTCCCATCAGACATATTTTGCGCCGGAAATCTCCAAGGGTGCTTTGAACCCGCCATGTCTTGCCGGAATTCAAGCGTCTCAAGCGGACCAATTTGCTTTCTTTCCACCCCATGCACCATGGGCACCACGGTCTGGAGGTAATTTTGAATCTCCATCATCCGCTCAGGAGACACCCTCTCCAGATGACCAATCACGCTGACCACATTCTCACCCACCGGTCTCAAAAGACGTCCATCCTGCGGCTTTTGAGGCTCCCTCATTAGTTTTGGATTCAAGTTATAGAATCCCATTGCAGTTAGAGCATCAAAAACAGGCCTGAAAACGGCCATACCCGAAACCGTAACAAGGGCCAAGCGATCTGAAGTAACAGCAGGGAATGTAGCCTCACTACTTGCGACCACGGACCCACGCTCAACACGAAAGAAAGGCCCCTTTCCCTTCGCATTAACAGCGCACTCTTCCGCCTGCACTTCATAGCCACGGCCAGGCAATGCACCGATATTGAAAGAGTAATGCCCAAAATCACCACCCGGCAGCAAAAATTCAAGGCGAATACCAAAATTTGTGGGATGCCCGCTGGATCTGCGACGAACCTCAGTGAGCCCCCCCCGTTCGTTCAGGGCGTTATCCAGCGAGCCGGAAAGCGAGTCCCTAACCAGATGAAGGGCATCCAAAAAGTTACTTTTCCCTGACCCATTGGCACCAACCAAATACGTCAACGGACCAAGCCGTACATCGCAATTGCCAATGCTTTTATAGTTGCGCAGAACCACACGAGTCAGAAAAACTTTCACTATTACGCCTCACAAAAAGCATAGGTTTTGGCCAAGGCGCTACTCAATCATTTTCTGAGACATGCCCTTGCCTAGAGCTCACCCCCTATTCTGAGGCCAGCGCCTCATGCCTAGATAGAAAGCCTGAGCAGCTCGGCGCCTTCGGTCACCTGGTCGCCCGGCGCGTAGAGCAGTTCCTGCACCACGCCGTCGGCGGGCGCGGCGATGGTGTGCTCCATCTTCATGGCCTCCATCACCGCCAGCGGCTGACCGCGCGCCACGCTGTCGCCGGCCTGCACGGCGAACGACACCACCTTGCCCGGCATGGGCGCGGTCAGGCGCCCGCCCTCGGCCTGGGTGTCGCCCGCATGGGCCAGCGGGTCCACGATGTCGATGCGCGTCGCGCCTTCGGGCGTGAAGACGTGCAGGGCCTCACCCTGCGCATGCACGGTGGCGCGCGTGCGGCGGCCGGCGAACTGCAGGTCGATGGCGCCACCTGCGCCACCTGCGCCGCCAGCGCACTCTGCGCCCGGCGCCGCGGCGAAGGCCAGCGGGCCGGCCACGCCCTCGCCCTCGCCCACTTCCAGCGTGGGCGTGCCACCGGGGGCGTAGGTCAGCCAGGCCTGCACGGCCTCGCCGCCGAAGAGGAAGTCGAACGGCCGGCGGTGCAGGCCGCCCAGGCGCCAGCCGTCGCGCCGGCTGAACGGCTGGCCGGGCGCCTCGGCCTGCCGTTCGCGCAGCAGCGTGGCGGCCACGGCAGCGGCGGCGGCCAGGGGCAGGCCCACGGGTTCCTGCTGGAACAGCACGGCCGATTCGCGCTGGATCAGGGCCGTGTCCAGCCGCGCCTGCGCGAAGGCATCGGTGCGGGCCACGCGGCGCAGGAACTGCACGTTGGTCGCCAGGCCCACGATGTGCGTCTGCGCCAGCGCCTCGTCCAGCCGCGCCAGCGCCTGTTCGCGCGTATCGCCCTGCACGATGAGCTTGGCGATCATGGAGTCGTAGAACGGGCTGATCGCATCGCCCTCGCGCACGCCGTCGTCGATGCGCACCGGCGCCCGCTCGAAGCTGGCAGCGGCCGGCTTGCGATAGACATGCAGCGTGCCGGTGGCGGGCAGGAACTGGTTGTCGGGGTTCTCGGCGCAGATGCGCGCCTCGATCGCATGGCCGGTGATGCGCAGCTCATCCTGCGTGCAGGGCAGCGGCTCGCCACTGGCCACGCGCAGCTGCCACTCCACCAGGTCCTGGCCGGTGATGGCCTCGGTCACGGGATGCTCCACCTGCAGCCGGGTGTTCATCTCCATGAAATAGAACTTCATGTCCTGGGGCCGCTCGTAGCCACCCGGCTGCTCGACGATGAATTCCACCGTGCCCGCGCCCACGTAGTTCACGGCACGTGCGGCGGCCACGGCGGCGGCGCCCATGCGGGCGCGCAGCTCTGGCGTCATGCCGGGCGCGGGGGCTTCTTCCAGCACCTTCTGGTGGCGGCGCTGCACGGAGCAGTCGCGCTCGAACAGATGGACGATGTTGCCGTGCGCGTCGCCGAAGACCTGGATCTCGATATGGCGCGGGCGCTGCACGTACTTTTCGACCAGCACGGCGTCGTCGCCGAAGCTGCCCATCGCCTCGCGCTTGCACGAGGCCAGCGCGGCGGCGAAGTCCTCGGCCTTCTCCACCGCGCGCATGCCCTTGCCGCCGCCGCCCGCGCTGGCCTTGATGAGCACGGGGTAGCCGATGCGGTCGGCCTCGCGCTGCAGCAGGGCCGGGTCCTGGTCGTGGCCGTGGTAGCCGGGCACCAGCGGCACGCCGGCCTTTTCCATCAGCTGCTTGGATTCGGCCTTCAGGCCCATGTCCTTGATGGCCGAGGGCGGCGGGCCGATGAAGACCAGGCCGGCTTCGGCGCAGGCGTGGGCGAAGTCCTCGTTCTCGGACAGGAAGCCGTAGCCCGGGTGGATGGCCTCCGCTCCGCAGGCGCGGGCGGCCTCGATGATGCGTTCCCAGCGCAGATAGCTGTCCTTGGGCGCGCTGCCGCCGATGTGGACGGACTCATCGCAGGCGGCGACATGCTTGGCATCGGCATCGGCATCGGAATGGACGGCGACGGTCTTCACGCCCAGGCGGCGGGCGGTCTCGGCGACGCGGCAGGCGATCTCGCCGCGGTTGGCGATCAGGATTTTCTTAAACATGGCGCCCTCCCGCGGCGAGATCGCCTGCGCACGCTGCGCGTGCCAGGCGATGTGCAGAAGCGACCGCTGCGCGGCTGCTTTCGCCGCGGTTGGCGATGAGGATCTTCTTAAACATGGCGCCCTCCTTCGATCAGAACTTTCTTGGACATTCAAACCACCTTCGCAGGACTGGAAAAAAGGGCCGAGAGGCGCCGCAGCACCGCCCGCAGGAACTTGAACAGCACGGCCAGCAGCAGCGCCGACACCGCCAGCATCACGGCCAGCGTCAGGCCGAAGAGCAGCGGGTGCTGCGTGGCCAGCCAGACCACGGCGACCACCAGGCCGTCCTCGAAGAAGGACAGCAGCCAGTTGGAGAGGGGCTCCGGCGACGTGTTGGCCGCCGCCCGCGTGGTCATCTTGGTGGCCAGCGCCGTGGCCGACAGCGATCCGCCCACGAGCCCCGCCGCCAGCGCCATGGCGCCGTGGTCGGCGCCGAAGACGCCGGCCGCCAGCAGCGCGCCGGCCGGCACGCGGATGAAGGCGTGGACGGCATCCCAGGCGCTGTCGATCCAGGGCACTTTGTCGGCGAAGAATTCGACGCACAGCATGAAGCCGCTGGCGCACAGCACCGCCGGGTGCTGCAGCAGCGCCAGGCCCGGCGGCAGCGCCAGCCAGCCGGTCCAGCCCATCAGTCCGACCAGGAACACCACCGCGTAGAGCCGCAAGCCGCTGGCCCAGCCCAGCGCGGCGGCCAGGGCCAGCAGGCCGGGCATGTCCAGGTGGGACGTGGCCTGGCGCGCGCCGTCGGCGACCGCCTGCGCCGTGCCCGCATCGATGTGCAGGCCCAGCGCATGCCACCACTGCACCAGGGAAAGCCAGATCGCGTCCATGTCCTGCAGCCCCGCCCTGCCTTCAGCCCGCCGTCGCCAGCCAGGACGGCTTGCGCTTGTTCAGGAAGGCCTGCACGCCCTCGCGCCCCTCGTCGCTCGCGCGGATGTCGGCGATGCCTTCCACCGTCGCGGCGATCAGCGCGTCGTCGATGGCGCGGCCGGCCACGTCCTGCACCAGGCGCTTGCAGACGCGCACGGCATGCGGGCTGTTGGCGGCGAGCTGGAGCGTCCAGGCATCGACGGCGGCATCGAGCGCCGCCGCATCGGCCACCAGCGCATGCACGAAGCCGATGCGCAGCGCCTCGGCCGCGTCGAAGCGCTCGGCCGTGAGGAAGTAGCGCTGCGCGGCACGTGCGCCCATGGCGCGGATCACATAGGGGCTGATGGTCGCGGGGATGAGGCCGAGCTTGACTTCCGACAGGCAGAAGCCCGCCGTCTCCACCGCCACCGCCATGTCGCAGGCCGCCACCAGGCCCATGCCGCCGGCATAGACATCGCCCTGCACGCGGGCGATGGTGGGCTTGGGGCATTCGGCGATGGTGCGCAGCATGGCGGCCAGCAGTGCGGCGTCGGCGATGTTCTCGTCCCGCGTGTAGTCGGCCATGCGCCGCATCCAGTTCAGGTCGGCGCCCGCGCAGAAGGCCGGGCCCTCGGCCGCCAGCACGATGGCCCGCACGTCGCTGCGCGCGCCCACGTCCTCGAAGGCGGCGGTGATGGCGGCAATGGCCTCGTCGCTGAACGCATTGCGCACTTCGGGCCGGGTCAGCGTGATGCGCGCGACGGCGCCGGACTGGGTGATGGCGAGGGGGGCTTGGCTCATGGCTGCGAGGGGTTCTGCAGGTAATAGACGAGGTCGATCACCGGCGCCGGGCGGCCCAGTGCCGTCAGTGCCGCCGTGATCTGCCCGCGGTGGTGGGTGGAATGGTTGAAGACGTGCGCCAGCCCGCCGGCAAAGGGCAAGGATGCCGCCGTGCCGCGCATGGTGGTGTAGTCCAGCGTGCCGGCCCAGCGCTCGGCCGGCAGCGCGGCGATCAGCGGCTCCCAGCGCAGCGTGCCGGCCCGCAGCCGCTGGTCCAGCCGGGCACGGTCAGGCTCGGCCTCTGCGTCCAGCGCCACGCGCGGCGAGATGCCTTCGGCAAAGCGCACGAACCACAGCAACTGCTCCGCCACCAGCAGGTGGTTGAGCGTGCCGTGGACGCTGCGAAAGAACAGGCCCGCATCGCGCCGGTAGTCGGCGTCGGGCACGTGCGCCACGGCATCGAGCAGGCGCGCCGTGGCCCAGGCGTTGTAGCGGGCCAGTTGCACGAAGTGGGCGTGGAAGGGATGGGTCATGGCTAGGGCCTGTTAATGCTATGGAAGGGAATCGCGTTCACTGGCCTTCGCTCCTCGCAGCGAACACGCGGTTCCAGAAGGCATCGAGGGCCGGCAGCGCCTGCGCTCGCGCGGCCGGGTTGCCGCCTTCATGCACGCCCTGGGGCGACACGCCGTTGGGCACTTCGGCGCGCAGCCGCACAGGGGCCGTGCCGTCGAAGCCGTGGTAGCTGTCCGCATAGACATGCAGGGTGACGTCGCTGCCGGGCCGCGCCTGCAGCGAGTGGGCGAAGTCCACGCAGGGCTGGGCGGGCGTCCAGTCGTCCAGCGCGCCCAGCTGCATCAGCAGGGGCGCGGGCTCCAGCGCGGCATGCCGGCGCTGCAGCGGGCCGCAGCCAGGGTAGAACACGGCAGCACCCGCCAGCGGCACATCGCCCGGCGCGGGGTGCAGCCGGCGCTGCTCCAGCAGGTTGAGCGTGGTGGTGCCGCCGTTGGACCAGCCCATCACGCCGATGCGCTGCGCGTCCACGCCGGGCTGCGCCGCCAGCCAGGCGATGGCGGCGCGCGCGTCCTGCACGCGCAGGGCCACGGGCACGTCGCGATCGCGGTAGCGGGTGCTGCAGAGGGACTGCAGGCCGCGCGAGCCGAAGCTGTCGGGCAGCAGCACGGCATAGCCGGCCGCATGCAGGCGCGCAGCGGTCTCGCGGTAGCGCTGGGCCAGCTGGCCGCTGCGGGCATAGAGGCCGCCGCAGCCGTGCAGGGCCATCACGGCCGGCTGCGGATGGGCGGCATCGGCACCGTCCGCAGGCCACCAGTGGGCCTGCAGGCTCTCGCCGCCGGGCAGGGGCAGCTGGATGCGCTGCAGCCCGGACGGCTTCTCGGCGTGAGGCGGCTGCGCGGCTGGCGCAGGCGACTCCAGCGGCACGCCCTGGGTGGACGGGCCCGGGGTCTGGCATGCCGACAGCAGCGCGGCCAGCAGCCCCGGGGAGATCAGGCGGAGGAAGGAGCGCTTCATGGCTTGGGCCAGACGATCTGGTCGTCCACGGCGTAGAGATGGCAGGTGCCGCCCTTGGCCTGGGCGTTGCGCGTGCAGCGCTCCATGGCGGCGTTCATGGCGTCGGCGCGGCCATAGAAGTAGGCCCAGGCGCCGGTTTCGGCGATGGCGAAAGCGCGCGGGAAAGGTGTGGCCAGGAACCGCTGGTAGCCCTCGCGCGCAGCCGTGCCCACATGGGGGATGGCCGCCGCATCGCCGACGGGGAAGGCATCGGTGGCGGCCGGCGGCGCATGGTCGTGCTGCAAACCGGGCAGGGCGACGGTGACCTGCGATGGCAGGCCCAGTTCAGCCAGGAACTTGTCCACCTCGGGCACCCAGATCTTCAGGCCGGCGCGCGAGGCGAACATGCCGTGCGCATCCGATGCGAAGGGGCCGTAGGCCACCAGCCGGGCCGGCGCGCCGCCGGCCACGTAGCGGGCGTACATGTCGCGCCACAGGGCCTCGGGCCAGTAGCTGTCGTTGCTGCCGTAGAACCAGAGCGAGGGCAGGCGCGCCGTCTTGCCATAGTCGCCCATGGCGCCGGCCAAGGCGCCCTCCCAATTCACGCAGCTGTCGTTGTTCAAACCGCCTGCGAAGTTGATATAGCCCTTCACTCCCTGTGCCGGCGGCAGTGAACTGAGCGCCATGGTGGTCAGGCCCCCATGCGACTGGCCCGCGATCACGATGCGGCTGTTGTCCGCATCCGGCACGGTGCGCAGGTAGGCCAGCACGGCCTGCACGTCTTCGGCCTGGGCCAGCCCGTTGCCTTCGGTATTGCAGCCGCCGCCGATGTAGGCCCCCGTGGACTGCGAGAAGCCCTGCCGCATGGGAACGACCACCATGTAGCCGCGCGACAGGAAGGTGCGCACGGCCGGCTCGTACCGCGCCCGCGCCTGGAAGCGCGGGTTGCCGTGCTGCTTGCCGTGATTGATGACGACGATGGGGAAAGGCCCCGGCCCTGGCGGCCGGAAGAAGGTGGTTTCCAGCGATGTGGACAGCAGGCCGCTGCCCTTGGGCACCATCACGACCTGCTCACGCAGGCCGGCATCCAGCGGCGCGGGCGGCGCGCTCTGCGCACCGGCGCCCGCGCACACGGCGGCGAGCGCCATGGCGCAGAGGCGCCGGACGATGGAATGGAAACGACCTGGCATGGAATGACCCCTTCTGCTGAAGACCTGTGTCCTGGAAGGGAAAAATCCTACATGCGGAACACGCCGAACTTCATGTCGCCGATGGGCGCGTTGCGCGCAGCCGCCAGCCCCAGCGCCAGCACGCGCCGCGTGTCGGCCGGGTCGATGATGCCGTCGTCCCAGAGCCGCGCGGTGGCGTAGTACGGGTGGCCCTGTTCCTCGTACTGCTTGCGGATGGGCGCCTTGAACCCTTCTTCTTCCTCCGCGCTCCACTGACCGCCCTTGGCTTCGATGCCGTCGCGGCGGACGGTGGCCAGCACGCTGGCGGCCTGTTCGCCGCCCATGACGCTGATGCGGGCGTTGGGCCACATCCAGAGGAAGCGCGGGCTGTAGGCCCGGCCGCACATGCCGTAGTTGCCGGCGCCGAAGCTGCCGCCGATGATGATGGTGAACTTCGGCACGTTGGCCGTGGCCACGGCCGTGACCATCTTGGCGCCGTTGCGCGCGATGCCTTCGTTCTCGTACTTGCGGCCCACCATGAAGCCGGTGATGTTCTGCAAAAAGACCAGCGGGATCTTGCGCTGGCAGCACAGCTCGATGAAGTGCGCGCCCTTCAGGGCCGATTCGGAGAACAGGATGCCGTTGTTGGCGATGATGCCCACCGGCATGCCTTCGATGCGCGCGAAGCCCGTGACCAGGGTGGTGCCGAAGCGGGCCTTGAACTCGTCGAACTCGCTGCCATCGACGATGCGGGCGATGATCTCGCGCACGTCGAAGGGCTTGCGCGTGTCCACCGGGATCACGCCGTAGAGCTCTTCCGCTGCGAATCTGGGGGCGACAGGCGCAGGCTGATCGAGGGCCGCGGGCTGATGGACATTCAGGTTCTTGACCGCCTCGCGCGCCAGCGCCAGCGCGTGCAGATCGTTCTGCGCCAGATGGTCGGCCACGCCCGAGAGGCGCGTGTGGACGTCGCCGCCGCCTAAGTCTTCCGCCGTCACCACCTCGCCCGTGGCGGCCTTCACCAGCGGCGGGCCGCCCAGGAAGATGGTGCCCTGGTTCTTGACGATGATGGTCTCGTCGCTCATGGCGGGCACGTAGGCGCCGCCGGCCGTGCAGGAGCCCATGACCACGGCGATCTGGCCGATGCCCTGCGCGCTCATGTTGGCCTGGTTGTAGAAGATGCGGCCGAAGTGGTCGCGGTCGGGGAAGACCTCGTCCTGGTTGGGGAGGTTGGCGCCGCCCGAATCGACGAGATAGATGCAGGGCAGGCGGTTCTGCTCGGCGATCTCCTGCGCGCGCAGGTGCTTCTTGACGGTGAGCGGGTAGTAGGTGCCGCCCTTCACCGTGGCGTCGTTGCAGACCACCATGCAGTCCACGCCGGCCACGCGGCCGATGCCGGCGATGAGGCCGGCGCCGGGCGCGTCGCCGCCGTACATGCCCAGTGCGGCGAGCGGCGCCAGCTCCAGGAAGGGCGTGCCCGGGTCCAGCAGCCGGTCCACCCGCTCGCGCGGCAGCAGCTTGCCGCGCGCGACGTGCTTGGCGCGCGCGGCCTCGCCGCCGCCCTGGGCGACCTGGGCCAGCCGGGCGCGCAGGTCGTCCACCAGGGCGCGCATGGCGGCGGCGTTGGCCAGGAAGTCGGCCGAGCGGGCATTGAGTTGGGTGTCGAGGATCATGGAAGCAGTCGTTCGGGCATCGGGCCGTGGAGCGGAATGAAGAGGGATCAAAGCGAAGCGAGGCGCCGCGTCAGGCGGTGCGGCTTTCCTGCAGCCCCAGCTGTTCCTTCATCGCTTCGCGGATCTTGAATTTCTGGATCTTGCCGGTCACCGTCATCGGGAATTCGGCGACGAAGCGGATGTGGCGCGGCACCTTGTAGTGCGCGATCCGGCCCTGGCAGAAGGCACGGATGCCGTCCTCGGTGGGCTCGGTGCCGGGCTTGGGGATGATCCAGGCGCACAGTTCCTCGCCGTATTTCGCGTCGGGCACGCCCACCACCTGCACGTCCTGCACCTGGGGGTGGCGGTAGAGGAATTCCTCGATCTCGCGCGGATAGACGTTCTCGCCGCCGCGGATCACCATGTCCTTGATGCGGCCGACGATGTTCACGTAGCCCTCGGCGTCCATGGTCGCCAGGTCGCCGGTGTGCATCCAGCCTTCGGCGTCGATGGCCTCGCGGGTCTTGGCTTCATCGCCCCAGTAGCCGTGCATGACCGAATAGCCGCGCGTGCAGAGCTCGCCCGAGCTGCCGCGCGGCACCACGGCGCCGGTGTCGGGGTGGATGATCTTCACCTCCAGGTGCGGCTGCACCGTGCCCACGGTGGACACGCGCTTGTCCAGCGGCGTGGCGGTGCTGCTCTGGCAGCTGACCGGGCTGGTCTCGGTCATGCCGTAGGCGATGGTGATCTGCTCCAGGTGCATATCGCGCACCACGCGCTTCATGACCTCGATGGGGCAGGGAGAACCGGCCATGATGCCGGTGCGCAGGGTAGAGAGGTCGAACTCCGCGAAGCGCGGGTGGTCCAGCTCGGCGATGAACATGGTGGGCACGCCGTGCAGGCCGGTGCAGCGCTCGGCCTGGACGGTCTCCAGCACCTTGAGCGGATCGAAGCCGTCGGCCGGATAGACGATGGCAGAGCCGTGCGTGATGCAGGCCAGGTTGCCCAGCACCATGCCGAAGCAGTGGTAGAGCGGCACGGGGATGCACAGGCGGTCCTCGGGCGTGAGCTCCATGCATTCGCCGATGAAGAAGCCGTTGTTCAGGATGTTGCGGTGCGTGAGCGTCGCCCCTTTCGGAAAGCCCGTGGTGCCGCTGGTGAACTGGATGTTGATGGGGTCGGTGTTCTTCAGCGTGGCGGCCACGGCGTCGATGCGCGCGTCCTCGGCGTCGCCCCGCGCCATCAGCTCGGAAAAGCGCAGCAGGCCGGGCTCGTCGGCGCCCTGCCCTGGGCCCTCGTCGATCCAGACCACGGTGCGCAGATCGGGCAGGCGCGCGGCCTGCAGGGCGCCGGGGGCGGCGGCTGCCAGCTCGGGCGCCAGTTCGCGCAGCATGCCCAGGTAGTCGCTGGTCTTGAAGCGCGCCATGGCCACCAGGGCCTTGCAGCCGACCTTGTTGAGCGCGTATTCGACTTCGGCCGTGCGGTAGGCCGGGTTGATGTTGACCAGCACCAGGCCGACCTGGGCGGTGGCGAACTGCATCAGCACCCATTCGGCGTTGTTGTGCGACCAGATGCCGACGCGGTCGCCCGGCACGAGCCCCAGGCCCAGCAGCGCGCCGGCCAGGCGGCGCACGGCGGCATGCAGTTCGGCATAGGTATAGCGCAGGCCCTGGTGGCGGCTCACCAGCGCTTCGCGGTCCGGCTGGCGGGCGGCCATGGCGGCGAAGAAGCCGCCCAGGGTCTGCTCGATGAGCGGCACCTGGGTTTCGCCGCGGGCGTAGCTGGGGGCGGCGTCGGAGCGGGTCGAAGCGGTGGGGGCAGCGGTCACGGCGATGTCTCCTGGCAGGTGGTCTCTGGCGGACTTCGGGCAGCTGCGCCGGCCCGGCGTGGGCAGGCAGGCGTGCTGTGCAGCATACGCCTGCGGGCCCGGGGCCTGTACCCCGGATCGGGCCAGAAAGGTTGCAAATCGTGCCATCGAAAGCCACACTGGCTCCATGCCCCGCTCCCCTGCCCCACCGCCGGCCCCGCCCGCTGCCGCCACGGCTTCGCAACCCGTAGCGGCCACACCCATGGCCTTCGTGCAGGCCATCGTGCAGGCCTATGCGCAGCGTGGCATGGCCCCCGCTGCCGCGCTGGCAGCGGCACGAATCCCGCCAGCGCTGGTGCAGGATGCCGGCGCCCGCATCACGGCGCTGCAGATGGAGGCGCTATCGGCCGCCGCCATGCGCGAGCTGGACGACGAGGCGCTGGGCTGGTTCTCGCGCCGCCTGCCCTGGGGCAGCTACGGCATGCTGGCGCGCGCCTCCATCAGCTCGCCCACGCTGGGCCTGGCGCTGCGGCGCTGGTGCCGCCACCATGCGCTGATCGCGGACGACATCGGCCTGCACCTGGATGCCCAGGGCGCCACGGCCACGCTGACGCTGGCCGAGCACCGCGGCCTGGGCGATCTGCGCGAGTTCTGCATTGTTTCGGTGCTGCGCAATGCGCTGGGGCTCTCGTGCTGGTTCATCGACTCGCGCCTGCCGCTGCTGGAGGCGGCCTTCCCGTTCGCTGCGCCGCCGCATGCCGGTGTCTATCCGCTGCTCTTCGGCGTGGCGCCGCGCTTCGGCGCGCCCCAGGCGCTGCTGCGCTTCGACGCGCGCTATCTGGACATGCCCCTGCAGCGCGACGAGGCCATGCTGCGCCAGATGCTGCAGCGCGCCCTGCCGCTCACCGTGCGCCAGTACCGGCGCGACCGGCTGCTGGTCCAGCGCGTGCGCCAGGTGCTGGCCCAGGCGCCGGAGGCGGCCCACAGCGCGCAGACGCTGGCCGACCATCTGCACGTGTCGCCGCGCACGCTGCACAGGCAATTGAAGGAGGAAGGCGCCTCGCTGCAGGCCTTGAAAGACGAGGCGCGCCAGCAGCGGGCGCGCGATCTGCTGCAGCGCACCGACCGCCCGGTCAAGGCGGTGGCGCAGGCGGCGGGCTTCGCCAGCGAGAAGAGCTTCACGCGCGCCTTCCGCGAATGGACGGGCCTGGCGCCCACCGAATACCGGCGGCGCCAGCGCCCCGCCGCCGGCCTGCCGGCTACAGGCCGTAGCAGCTTCTGAGGCCGGTGTAGTCGTAGTAGCGGCTGCCGGCCGCGTAGCGGGCGGACTCGCAGGCGGCGGGGAAGTCCACCTCCTGCTCGTTGAACAGCATCTTCACCAGGGTCACGCCCCAGGGGTCGCGCACCACGTCCCACTGCACGTTGGTGGCCATGGGCGACACGTCTTCGCCGCGCCAGGGGTTGTTCGCATAGGCGTAGGTGGCGGCGCGCGGCACGGGCGTGGCCGCGTTGCGCAGGCCCAGGCGGGCGATGAAGGGAATCATGACCTCGGCATGCGTGAAGCGCAGGCGGGCGGCGTGGCCCATGTCGCCCCGGGCGATGCGGCCCACCTCATCGAAGAAGTCCTTCAGCAGCGCCTGCGTGAAGCGGGTGGTGACGCCGCCGTACTCGGGCGCGGCCGGGCCCTTGCCGTAGAAGTCGTCGATGTCCTGCAGATAGGCGAAGGTGGGTGCGTGCTCGATCGGCATGTAGGGGCTGAAGTCCACGCCGCCGGTTTCCGCCTTCATGCCGGGGGCGATGATGTAGAGCTCGTAGAGCAGCGCGGCGGCATCGACGGAGCTCTGGATCTTGGTCTTGCCGTCGCCCGCCAGCGTGCTGGTAAAGCGGCCGTCGGCGCTGGAGAAGCTGCGCTTGCCGTTGTTGGAGAAGCTATAGGTGCCGGCATCGAGCTTGTCGAGGAAGGCGCTGGAGAAGAGCCGCTCCAGCACGGCGCGCGCATGGGCGCGCACCTCGGGCGCCTTGCGGGCCGCGGCCACCTTGGCGGCGGCTTCGGCGCCGAAGCCGGCCGTGTCCTGGGCCGCCGCGTAGCGCTGGTAGTCCTGGCTGGCGGCCAACACCGCGGCACGCACGGGGTTGCCGTCGGTCACCGCGTCGGTGCTGGTGGAGAGCTTGTGCGGATAGAGCTGGAAGCGGTCCACCACGGCCGGCGCGATGGCGCCGGCCGCCGCCGGAGCCGAGGCGGCCAGCGAGGCCGCGAAGAACTGCGAGCTGTCCACCGCGCGGTCCTGGCCGGAATGCAGCACCTCGATGGCGCGGGCTCGGCCCTGGAAGAGCTGGCCGGTGAACAGTTCCGGATCGCGCTGCGCCAGGCGCGCGGCCAGCTGGCGATGTTCGGCGATGCCCACCTGCGTGAGGTTGCCGTAGCCGGGCGTGCTGATGCCGGCGACACCCCAGCCCAGCACGAAGTTGGCCTGCATGATCTTCTGCACGTCAGGGCCCAGCTTCTGGCCCAGCGGCGTCAATGCGCCGTCGGCCTGGGCGCGGGTCCACAGGTTGAGCACCGCGTCGTCGTACTTCATGCTGGACAGGCCCCGCGTGCCGTGCCGCGCGACCAGCTCCGCATAGACCTTGGTGAAGCCCGCGGGCGGCGGCTCGTAGCTGGCCAGCGGCTGGCGCGGCTGGTAGCCCGTCTTGGTGGCATAGAAGCCGGAGGACGCGGAGGCCGAAGCCGAAGCCGAGGCGGAATCGCCGCCGCCGCAGGCAGCGAGCGCGAAGGTGGCGGCCAGGACGGCCCAGCGGAGGGATGGAACGAAGGAGGACATGACGGCTGCGGCAGGGGGTGACACAAAGCCCGCCAGCCTAGGGCGGGCTCGTGGCAGCCTCATGACCGGGCCGCGACCCGCCGGTTCAGGCCGCGTCCAGCAGTCCCGGCAGCTCGTCCATGCGGACGATGATCTGCGCCGCGCCGGCAGCGCGCAGCGCATCGGCCGTCTGGTGCCCCAGCCCGCCCGGGCTGTAGCCCACCACCGTGGCGCCCGCAGCCACGCCGGCCGTCACGCCCGTGGCCGAATCCTCCACCACCAGGCAGCGCGCGGGCGGCACGCCCAGGGCTGCGGCGGCGGCCAGATAGACATCGGGCGCGGGCTTGGTGCGCGGCACCTCGTGGCCGCTGAAGACGCGACCCTCGAACAACGGAGCCAGGCCGGTCTTGTCCAGCTGCAGCTCCACCTTGACGCGGTCGGCGCCGGAGGCGCAGGCGATGCGGCCCGGCAGCAGCCGCGCACGCACCGCCGCCACGGCCTCGGCGGCGCCGGGAATGGCCTGCAGCTCGGCCGCCAGCGCGGCGTTGCGCCGGGCGTAGAACTCGTCCATCCAGGCGTCGGTCAGCGGCCGGCCGGTGTTCGCCTCGATGCGCGCCGCTTCGGAACGCACGGCCTTGCCCAGGAAGATGTGCAGGCATTCTTCTTCCGTCATCACCCAGCCGGATTCGGCCAGCAGCTCGCGCAGCACGCGGTGGGTGATGGGCTCGCTGTCCACCAGGACTCCATCGCAATCGAACAGCACCGCATCGAAGGCCAGCATGATGTCAACGTCTTTCTAGAACTAGTTGGGAAAGTGGAAATGGAAAAGGCGCCCGAAGGCGCCCTGCGAGTATGCGTGAGCCCGGCGGCGGTGCCGGGCGAAAGGCCCACCCTTCTCCTTCTATCCATCAGTTCGGGAAAGCGATGCCGGCCAGCGGACTGCGCAGGCTGGCCGCGTTGCGCGCCGACAGGGTGTAGCTGCTGCCGTCGTCGGTCGAAAGGTCGCTCACGAAGAAGAAGCCCTGCGCGGCACGCTGGTTCATGGCGGCCAGCCGCTGGTCCGCCGTCTGCTGCAGGTTGACGGCGCTCAGGTCGTATTCGACGGCGCCGTTCTGCGCCGAACTCTTCTCGAAGACCTGCCCGCTGGCGCCGCCCTGCAGCGAGAACGCGCCCAGGTAGAACCTGCCCTGCGCGCCCTGCTCGTTGAGCCGCTGGCGCAGCGCGTCGCCGCTGGCCATGCCGCCGAAGCCGGATACGGGGATCACGGTGTAGGCATAGGTGGTGGCGCTGGAGTCCTTGACGTAGAGGTTGAAGCTGTCCTGGCCCGCGCCGATCGGGCCGACCAGCCGGTAGCCCCGCGCGCCCTCGGCGTTCAGCTGGGCCTGGAAGGCATCGCTGCCCAGGCTGCCGGAGATGGCCTGCCGCTCGTAGGCATAGGTGGTGCCGCGCGCCGCGTCGCGCACCGTCAGCAGGCTGATGCCCGAACCGCCGGCGGACATGTAGGGCGCCTTGAAGGCGAAGCCGCGCGCTCCCTGCTGGTTGAGCTGGGCCACCAGCCCATCGCCCGAGCTGGCCTGCGCCACCGTTTCATAGCTCAGCCGCGAACTGCCGTGCGCGGTGTCGGTCACGTAGAAGTCCGACTGCACTCCGCCTCCCGTCGCTAGGGCCGACAGGTAGGCATAGCCGCGCGAGCCCTGGTCGTTCATGGCGGCCAGCAGCGCAGCGCCGGACGCGGCCGGTTGGGCGATGTACTGGCCGGTGACCTGGGCCGGGGCGGTGCCGCCACCGCCACCCCCACCACCGCTTCCACCTCCATTTCCGCCGCCGTCCCCGCCTCCACCGCCCCCGCTGCCGCCGCCTGCGGAGATGTCTCCTCCGCCCCCGCCGCCGCCGCCGCAGGCGGCCAGGCAGGCGGTCAGGGCAAGGGCCGCAGCGCGGCGGGTCATGGCAAGAGCATTCATGGCAATCCTTCGTGGTAGCTGAGTGGGAGTGGATCGGTGGCAGCCCGTCCCGTTGCGTCGTTGCAACAGGCCGGACCGCACGCCCAGTGCAAAAGAAAATTATTTGCACTAAGGCCGTACGGTCCTTCCCCCCCAAAGCATGGTTTTTGTTTCACACTGCATCCCGACGGGTTTGCCGTGCGCCCTGCCGGACGCGATGAAGACCCGATGGTTCGCACGCCGTGTGCAGACCTCCCACCGCAGGCCAAGGCCTTGCCCAACGGATTGCCATGACGTCCCCCTCCTCTTTTCCGGCCCCGCACTCGCGCTATGCGCTGGTGCTGGACGACCACCCGCTCGTCGCCCGCGGCATGTGCGAATTCCTGCGCCAGCTGCCCTGCCTGGAAGATGCCGCCTTCGCCGGCACGACGGATGAAGCGCTGCGCACCATCGCCGCGTGCGGCCAGCCCGCCCTGACGCTGCTGGACTTCTGGCTGGCCGAAGGCTCGACCACGCACTGCGTGCGCGACCTGCTGGCGCTGGCGCCGCAGACGCGGGTGCTGATGGTGAGCGGCGACAACCACCCGGGCATTCCGCTGAAGGCGCGCAGCTGCGGCGCCCACGGCTTCATCCACAAGCAGCGCTGCCCCGAGGTGTTCGCGCAGGCCGCCACGGCGGTGCTGCAGGGCGGCACCTGGTTCGACGAGGCGGCGGGCACTCCGCCCCATGTGCAGCAGCTGCGCGAGCTGCCGCTCTCGCCGGCCGAGCTGGGCCTCACGCCGCGTCAGGGCCAGATCCTGGCGCAGCTGCTCGAAGGCCGGCCCAACAAGCACATCGCCGCCACGCTGAACCTGTCGGAGCACACGGTGAAGGAGCACGTCACCGCCCTGCTGGGCAAGCTGGGCGCGCGCAACCGGGTGGAAGCCATCGCCCGGCTGCGCGGCGTGCGGCTGGAGGTGCCGGAGGCCGCGTCCGCCCACTCCTGACCGGACTGCGGGCCGCCGCCCGCTACGGCGCTCCAGCCTCCTGCGGCGCATCGCGCCGGCCGAGCCAGTGCGCCAGCAGCCCGTAGAGCAGTTCGGGTTCCAGCGGCTTGCGCAGCACCAGGTAGCCGTCGTCTTCCGCCTGGGCCACGCCGGGCGCCGCATGCTCGCCGGTGAGCAATGCGCCGCGCGAGTGGCCGCAGCGCCTCAGCAGCTCCTGCAGCACGGCCAGCCCGGTTTCGCCGGGGGCGAGGCGGTAGTCGCAGACGATGGCATCCGGCATCCAGCCCTGGTCGAGCCAGGCGCGGGCCTGTGCCCCGCCCGCGGCCGCACGCACCTGCACGCCCCAGGACTGCAGCAGCTGGGCGAGCGCGGACGCGACCTGCGGATCGTCGTCCACCAGCAGGCAGGTGCCGGCCAGCGAGGCGTCGCGGGGCAC
This sequence comes from uncultured Acidovorax sp., assembly GCA_913774625.1. Classification (GTDB taxonomy): domain Bacteria; phylum Pseudomonadota; class Gammaproteobacteria; order Burkholderiales; family Burkholderiaceae_C; genus Paracidovorax. Next base: position 94,560 of record CAJYHL010000051.1, on the reverse strand, counting down.
CGCCGGCCGCTGCGGCGCGGCCGGCGCGGGACGCACGCCGGGGCTCGCCGCCGGCAGCTCCAGCCAGAAGCAGGAGCCGCGCTGCGGCCGGGACGCGAAGCCGTATTCCGCCCCGGTCAGCTGCGCGCAGCGGGCCACCACGGCCAGGCCCAGGCCATGGCCCTGGGCGGCGGCCAGCAGGCCGGCCTCGCCGCGCGCATAGGGGGCGTAGATGCGCTCGCGGTCCTGCTCGGCGATGCCGGAACCCGTGTCCCAGACCTCGATGCGCCAGCGGCCGCCGCGCGGGCGCGCGGCCAGCAGCACGCCGCCGGCGGGCGTGTAGCGCAGCGCGTTCTGCAGCAGGTTGAACACCATCTGCCGCAGCAGGGTGGGATCGGCGCGCACCCAGGGGTCGCGGGAGCGCGGCAGGACGACCCGCAGCCCCAGGCCCCGGTGCTCCGCGTCGGGGCCGAACAGGCGGGCCGCGTCCTCGAAGACGGCGGCCAGAGGCAGGTCTTCCTGCCGCGCCGCGAATGCGCCGGACTCCAGCCGCGACAGGTCGAGCAGCGCGTTGAACATGAAGCTCAGCGAGCGCACGCAGTCCTGCACATCGCGCAGCACCGGGGCCAACTGCGCGTCGGCATTGCGCTGCACCGCCGCCTGCACCAGCAGGCCCATGGCATGCAGCGGCTGGCGCAGGTCGTGGCTGGTGGTGGAGATGAAGCGGTTGCGCTCCTGCAGCGCGCGCTCGGCCTCCTCCTTGGCGAGGCGGTAGCGCTCGGCCAGCCGCAGCCGCTGGCGTTCCTGCTCGACCTGCTGCTCGATGATCCGGCGCCCGCCCCAGGCATGCCGCGCGATCACGGCGCCATAGAGCAGCGTGAGCGGCAGCAGGTATTTCCAGCGCAGCGGGAACGACCAGGGCACGGCCACCGCCATGGGCACGAAGACCACGGCATAGAAGCGCCAGAAGATCTGCGGCAGCGGTGCGACGAAGGTGGCGGTGGACGCGAGGATGGCGCAGAGGCAGATATAGACGACCAGCCGGAATTCCACCGTGCTGCCGTAGAGGCCGAAGCCCAGCGGCGCGGCCCAGAACAGGCCCACGATGAGGGCGGTGCGGGCGTAGTGCCGCTCCCAGCGCTGCACGGCGTCGGCATCGGGCTTGCGCGTGGCGCGCTGCATGCGGCGGCGCTGCGCGTTCAGCAGGCAGGCCGCCACCACGAAGCCCGCCCACCAGGCCCACATGCCCTGGTGGCCGGGCGCGAGGCCGTACATCCAGCACAGCACGCCGGGAATGACCAGCGCCGCAGCCTCGGTGGAGCCGCGCTCGGAGAGCGAATGCAGCAGGCGCCGCTTCATGGCCAGCTCCAGCTGGTCCGGCCCTTCGCCGGGCAGCATGGAGGACGACCAGGCGGACGGCCGGGCGTCGTCGTCTTCCGGCGGGGGCGAGGAGATGTCCGTCGCAGCCATGCTCAGCGCAGGTCGCCGTCCACGTAGTACCAGCGCCCGCCGGTGCGCACGAAGCGGCTGGTCTCGTGCAGGCGGTGGGCACGCCCGCCGGGACCGCGCTGGCGGGCGACGAATTCGACTTCGGCGCGGTCTTCGCCCGCCGTGCGGTGCGCACGCACCTCCAGGCCCAGCCAGCGCGTGCCGGGGTCGAAGTCGATGGACGCGGGCCGGTGGGCCGCGTCCCAGGTGGCCAGCAGATAGGCCCCGTCCTCGCGCACGAAAGCCGTATAGCGCGAGCGCATCAGGCTTTCGGCATCGGGTGCCGGGCAGTCGTCCCAGTGGCCGATGTAGCGGCCGCAGCAGTCGGCATAGGCCAGCGCGGCGCGGCCCTGGGTGCGGCCGCAGGGACAGGGAAGATGGGAGGCGTCGGAAGGCATCGGAAGAAGATCGGCGGAAGGCAGGTGAAAGGAGAAAACGGCGGAACATTCTTGCAGACGCCCCGCGGCGTTGCTGCCATGATGGCGGCACGCCGTCACATCATCCGAAGGAGTCTGCGCCGATGTTTTCGCTCAACGTGCCGTGGTGGGAATTCATCATCCGCGGCGTGGTGGTCTATGCCTTCCTGCTGGTCTTCCTGCGCCTGACCGGGCGGCGGCAGACGGGGCAGTTCGCCCCCTTCGACCTGGTGCTGCTGCTGATCCTCTCGAACGCGGTGCAGAACTCCATGAACGCGGGCGACAACTCGCTGATCGGCGGGCTGATCTCGGCCGCCACGCTGCTGATGTGCCACGTGCTGCTGGCCCACCTGACCTACCGCTTCCCGCGCCTGGCCGACCTGGTGGACGGCCGGCCTAAGGAGCTGGTCCGCGAGGGCCGCGTGGACGAGCAGATGCTGCAGCAGCAGCTGCTTTCGGCCGACGACCTGGCCGCCGCCCTGCGTGCCGGCGGCTGCCTGCACCTGCACGAGGTGGAGCGCGCCACGCTGGAGGTCAACGGGCAGATCACCGTGGTGCTGCGGCCCGGTCGCCAGTAGCCGGACGGGCACGGGGCGGGCAGCCAGCCCCTTCGCCGCTTGCACTTTCCTTCAGAGTGCGCCCAGAAATTCCGCCAAGGCAGCATTGACCGGATCGGGGTGCGTGAGATTGGCGGCATGGCCGGCGCCAGGCACCACCACCACCTTGGCATGCTTCAAGCCATCGGCCATGGCCTGCGCACGCTCCAGGTCGATGGCGTGGTCGATGGCGCCATGCACCACCAGCGCGGGCACGGTGATGGCGCCCAGCCGGGCGCTGATGTCGTCGCGGGTACCCAGCGTGGTGAAGCATTGCAGCAGGTTGGCCGGCGTGAACTGGCGCCACTTGGCCTGCCAGGCGGCCGTGCCGGGCCAGCCATCGCCCAGGATGACATGGGCCACCGCGGCTGCGATCTCGTCCGACAGCCCGCCTTGCAGCCACGCCTCGATCAAGGCTTGGTGGCCCACCATCTTGGCGGGATCTTCGGGCAAGGCCTGCGTATCGATGAGCACCAGCGCGCGCACGATCTCCGGGTGGGTCAACGCACAGCGCAGCGACAGATAGCCGCCTTGCGACATGCCCGCCAGCACGGCCTGGCGCACGCCCAGGTGGGCCAGCAGCGCGGCCAGGTCGTCGGCCGAGTCGTAGTAGCTGAAGGGAGCGCACTGTGCGGGGTCGGCCGTGCGGCCGTGGCCGCGCTCGTCCCAGCTGATGCAGCGCCACGTGCCCCGCAGAGCCTGCACCTGGGGCGCGAACATGCTGCTGTCCATCAACAAGCCATGCGAGAAGATGATCGCCGGGCCGTCGCCCCCGGTGTCTTCGTAATACAGCTTCTGTCCATTGACGTGCGCAAAAGGCATGGGGGATCCCTTTCGGATGACGCCCTCATTCTTGACGCCCGGCACTCCCGGGCGCAACGGGCACGACCCGGAACAAAGGCCGCGCCAGTCGCTTCGGCGACGTGGGGCAGCGCCTGTCCGCCGGTCAAGCCAGCGCGCGCTGGATGAGGATCTTCTGCACGTCGCTGGTACCTTCGTAGATCTGGCAGACGCGCACGTCGCGGTAGATGCGTTCGACCGGGAAGTCGTTCACCACGCCGTAGCCGCCCAGGGTCTGGATGGCGGCGCTGCACACGCGCTCGGCCATCTCGCTGGCGAAGAGCTTGGCCATGGCGGCTTCCTTCAGGCACGGGCGGCCGGCGTCGCGCAGCGCGGCGGCGTGCCAGACGAGCTGGCGCGCAGCCTCGATCTGCGTGGCGCAGTCGGCAAGGCGGAAGCCCACCGCTTGGTGGTTGAAGATGGCGGTGCCGAAGCTCTCGCGCTCCTTGGCGTACTGCAGGGCTGCGTCGAAGGCGCTGCGCGCCATGCCCACGCTCTGCGCGGCAATGCCGATGCGCCCGCCCTCCAGCGCGCCCAGGGCGATCCGGTAGCCCTCGCCCTCGGCGCCGATCAGGTTCGCGGCCGGGATGCGGCAGCCGTCGAAGTTGATCTGCGCCGTGTCGCTGCTGTGCTGGCCCAGCTTGTCCTCCAGCCGCGCCACCACGTAGCCCGGCGTGCCGGTGGGCACGATGAAGGCGCTCATGCCCTTCTTGCCGGCGGCCTTGTCGGTCACGGCGATGACGATGGCGACCTGCCCGTTCTTGCCGCTGGTGATGAACTGCTTGACGCCGTCGATGACGTATTCGTCGCCCTGCTTCACCGCCGTGGTGCGCAGCGCGGAGGCATCGGAGCCCACGTGCGGCTCGGTCAGGCAGAAGGCGCCCAGCATCTCGCCGCGCGCCAGAGGCGTGAGCCAGTCGCGCTTTTGCTGCGCATTGCCGTAGCGCATCAGGATGGCGTTGACCGGGCAGTTGGTCACGCTGATGGCGGTGCTGGTGCCGCCGTCGCCGGCTGCGATCTCTTCGAGCACCAGGGCCAGCGAGACGTAGTCCAGCGCGGCGCCGCCGTATTCCTCGGGCACGCAGATGCCGTAGGCGCCCAGCGCGGCCAGGCCCTGGTGGGCCTCCCTGGGGAAGTGGTGCTCGCGGTCCCAGCGCGCGGCGTGGGGCCAGAGCTGTTCCTGGGCGAAGTCGCGCACGGCGTCGCGGATCATTTCCTGGTCGGGGGTCAGCAGCATGATGTTGTCTCCGGTGTCTTTTGTCGGTGTTTCTCGGTGAAAGGAAATGCCAGCTACCAATGCGCGGCGCGGCGGCCGTCGTGGTGCAGCAGGCGGCCCTTGTCGGCAGGCGTCACGCCGCCCAGCACCGCGCGCATGCCGCGCACGCTGTGCTCCACTGTCAGCGCGGCGCCGGCACCGCCCATGTCGGTCTGCACCCAGCCCGGGTCGATGGTGACCAGCGTGGCGTCGGGATAGTCGTGCTGCGCGGCCGCCACGGCCATGTTCAGCGCGGCCTTGCTGGTGCGGTACAGCCACGATCCGCTGCTCTGCACGCTGCCGATCTGCGACATGGACGAAGACAGAAAGGCGAACACGCCACGCGCCTCGGACACCATCGGCGCCACCTGCGGCAGCGCCTGCATGGCACCCAGCACGTTGGTGCGCATGACGGCGTCAAAGTCGTCCCGCGTGGGCGGGGTGAGCGCGCCCGGTCGCCGGATGACGCCGGCCACGTAGAGCGCCACGTCGATCTTTTCGCCGTCGAGCTGCCAGGCCAGGCCGCTGACGCTGGCCGGGTTAGCGACATCGACGGTGAGGGCCTGCGCGCCCAGCGCCTGCACGCGGTCGCGGCCTGCGGCGTCGCGCACGGTGGCGATGACGCGCTGGCCGGCTTCGCGGTACTGGCGCACCAGCTCCAGTCCGATGCCGCGCGAGGCGCCGATCACGAGAACCAGGGACATGTCGTTTTCCTTTCTGCCGCCCGGGCGGGCTCTTCCTCAAGGCCTTCCGGCCTGCAGCGCTCGTGAATCAAGCGCATTCAGCCATTCATTCCATAGCAGATCACTCGCCACCCTGCTCGGCCGCGATCTGCCGCGCATAGCGCTCGACCATCGCTTCCTGCGCCTCGGGCGGGGCCGTATTGCCGGTCTGCGCGTGGATCATCTGGTTGAGCGTGGGCAGCACGCCGCGTTCGACCTGCGATTCGGGCCGCCACAGGCGCGAGCGCATCAGCGCCTTGGGGCAGTGCAGGTAGGCCTCGCGCACCTGCACCTCCACCACCAGCCGGGGCGGCTGGCGCTCGGCGCCGAAGCGGGCGATGAATTCGGGCTCGTCGCGCAGCCGGGCCGTGCCGTTCACGCGCAGGGTCTCGTCCACACCGGGAATGAGGAACAGCAGGCCGATGCGCGGGTCGTGCAGCAGGTTGGCCAGCGAATCCAGCCGGTTGTTGCCGCCCGCATCGGGCAGCAGCAGCTCGCCGGCCTCGGTCACCTGCACGAAGCCCGGCGGGCCGCCGCGCGGCGAGGCGTCCATCAGGCTGCCCGCGCCGCCGCCGGTGGCCAGCACGCACAGGGGCGACAGGGCGATGAAGCGGCGGCAATGCGCGTCCAGCCGGTCCAGCTGCTTGCGCAGCGCGCGGTCGGCCGGCGCGGCATAGAGGGCGCGCAGCTGGGCTTCGGTGGTGATCATGGCGGCCGCCTTATTTTTCGTGCGCCGGCCCGTCAGACCAGTTCGACGGCCATGGCCGTGCCCTCGCCGCCGCCAATGCACAGCGTGGCCAGGCCGCGCTGCAGGCCGCGGGCCTTGAGCGCATGGATCAGCGTGACCAGGATGCGCGCGCCGCTCGCGCCGATGGGGTGGCCCAGGGCGCAGGCGCCGCCGTTCACGTTGACGATGTCGTGCGGAATGTTCAGCTCCTTCATGAGCGCCATGGGCACGACGGCGAAGGCCTCGTTCACTTCCCAGAGCTGCACGTCGGCCACGCTCCAGCCGGCCTTGTCCAGCGCCTTCTGCGTGGCGCCCACGGGCGCGGTGGAGAACCATTCGGGCGCCTGCGCATGCGTGGCGTGCGACACCACGCGCGCCAGCGGCCGGCAACCCAGGCGCGCGGCGGTGGAGGCGCGCATCATCACCAGCGCGGCGGCACCGTCGTTGATGCTGGAGCTGGAGGCGGCGGTGATGGTGCCGTCCTTCTTGAACGCGGGCTTGAGCTGCGGGATCTTGTCCAGCCGCGCCTTGGCCGGGCCTTCGTCGGTGGAGACGACCGTCTCGCCCGCGCGCGTCTTGACGGTGACGGGCGCGATCTCGGCCGCGAAGGCGCCCGAGGCGGTGGCGGCCTGCGCGCGCTGCACGCTGGCGATGGCGAAGGCGTCCTGCGCCTCGCGCGTGAACTGGTACTTGGCCGCGCAGTCCTCGCCGAAGGTGCCCATGCTGCGGCCGGGCTCGTAGGCGTCTTCCAGGCCGTCGAGCATCATGTGGTCGAAGATGCGGTCATGGCCCATGCGGTAGCCGCCGCGGCCCTTCTGCAGCAGGTAGGGCGCGTTGGTCATGCTTTCCATGCCGCCGGCCACGATCACGTCATGCGTGCCGGCCAGCAGCAGGTCGTGCGCCAGCATGGCGGCCTTCATGCCGGAGCCGCACATCTTGCTGAGGGTGACGGCGCCCGCGCTCTGCGGCAGCCCGCCCTTGAAGCCGGCCTGCCGCGCGGGCGCCTGGCCCTGGCCCGCCATCAGGCAGTTGCCGAACAGCACCTCGCCCACGGCCTCGGGCGCCACGCCGGCGCGCTCCACTGCGGCGCGGATGGCGGCGCCGCCCAGGTCGTGCGCGGCCAGGCCGGCGAAGTCGCCCTGGAAGGCGCCCATGGGCGTGCGCGCGGCGCCCACGATGACGACGGGGTCGTCGTGCAGCGAAGAAGGTGTGTTGGAGGGAATGGAAGTCATGCGGTGTCTCCTGCAGTCAAGGTGGATGAGCTGGTACGGGCGCCGTTCTGGAAGCGGCGCTCCGCGTCGTAGGGGAAAACGTCGGACATCTGGCCGGCGCGGATGCGCGCCTGGTGTGCCTGCCAGAAGGCGGGATCGAGCAGGTCGGCGTGGTGGCGCATGAAGGCCTCGCGCACCGCCGGGTTGCCCAGCAGGAAGGGCTCGAAGGTCTCTGGGAAGACGTCGCGCGGGCCCACCGGCCACCAGATCTCGCCGCTTATCTCGTCCTCTTCGTTGCGCGGCGCGGGCACGCGGCGGAATTGGCAGTCGGTGAGGTATTCGATCTCGTCGTAGTCGTAGAACACCACCTTGCCGTGGCGGGTGATGCCGAAGTTCTTCCACAGCATGTCGCCCGGGAAGATGTTGGCCGCCACCAGGTCCTTGATGGCGTTGCCGTATTCGACGACGCAGCGCTCGATCTGCCGCGCGGCCTCGGCGTTGCCGGGGCCGGCGTCGAAGGCCTCCTGCAGGTAGATGTTGAGCGGGATCATGCGCCGCTCGATGTAGAGGTGCTTGATGATGACCTCGGTGCGGCCGTCGCCGTCGCGGTCGCTGATCTCCAGCTGGCTGGGCGCGAAGCGCTCGATCTCGGCGATCAGCTCGTCGCTGAAGCGCTCGCGCGGGAAGGCCACCTCGCTGTATTCCAGCGTGTCGGCCATGCGGCCCACGCGGTCGTGCTGCTTGACCAGCAGGTACTTGCCCTTGACCTGTCCGCGCGTGGTCTCCTTGGGATGCGGGTAGAAGTCCTTGATGAGCTTGAAGACGTAGGGAAAGCTCGGCAGGTCGAAGACCAGCATCACCATGCCCTTGATGCCCGGCGCGATGCGGAAAGCGTCGCTGGAATATTTCAGGTGGTGCAGGAAGTCGCGGTAGAAGAGCGTCTTGCCCTGCTTGGCCAGGCCCAGCGCGTTGTAGAGCTCGGCGCGGGGCTTGCGCGGCATCAGGCTGCGCAGGAAGCGCACGTAGGCGCTGGGAATCTCCATGTCCACCAGGAAATAGGCGCGCGCGAAGCTGAAGAGCGCCAGCAGGTCGTCCTCGCCGAACAGCGCGGCGTCGATCACCAGCCCGCCGCCGCCAGGCGCGTGCAGCAGGGGCAGGGCCAGCGGGATCTCGGTGAAGCCGTTGATGAGCCGGCCGACCAGGTAGGCGCCCTTGTTGCGGTAGAACAGGCTGGACAGCACCTGGATCTGGAAGTTGGCGCGCAGCTTCATGGGCGCGATGTGCGGCTGCATGGCGGCCACCACGCGGGCCACGTCGCGCGGCAGGTCCTGGAAGCCGCAGGAGAGGCGGAAGTCGCCCACGATGCGCTGCAGCGTGGCTTCGAGGCCCTCGCCCGCCGGATAGTAGGCGCGGTAGGTGGGCAGCGCGCCGGGGCCGTCGTTCTCTATGTATTCGGTGCTGACGGCCGGCCGCACGAAGATGAAGTCGTTCTGGAAGTGCGTGCGGTGCAGGATCTTGGTGGTGACTGAGTTGAAGAAGGTCTCGGCCAGCTCGGGCTGGAAGTGGCCCACCAGCAGGCCGATGTAGTGCAGCTTGGCCTGCTGCCAGACCTCCATGGGCTGGTGGCCGGCGTCGAATTCCTCGTCGAGCCGGCGCACGCATTCCTTCACGCGCAGCTCGTAGAACTCGATGCGCTCACGCTGGGCGCGCTGCTGGCCGTGCCAGTCCTGCGCCTCGAAGCGCGCCTGCGCGCCGGCCGATGCGGCGCGGAACAGCCGGTAATGGCGGTCGAAGCCGTCCATCATCGCCTGGGCGATGCCCCAGGCTTGCGGCGAATCGAGGCGCTGGGGAAACATGGCCGGTGCGGCGGTTGCGGGTTAATGGACCAGCGGCCTCACTGGCCGCGCGGCGCCCGGGCCACGCCCTCGATGGCGGCGCGGTAGCAATCGGCCAGCTCGGCGCGGCCGGCCACGGTCATGTGCAGGTTGTTGATGATCCCGTCCTTGAGGCCGTAGCACCAGCCGTGCAGGGTCACCTGCTGGCCGCGCTCCCAGGCGTCGGCCATCACCGTGGTCTGGGCCACGTTGACCACCTGCTCGATCACGTTCAGCTCGCACAGCGCGTCGTGGCGCCAGGCGGGTTCGATGGCGTCCAGCAGCTCGCGGTGGCGGTCGCGCACGTCGGAGACGTGGCGGATCCAGTTGTCGGCCAGGCCCACGCGCATGCCCGTGAGGCCCGCCAGCACGCCGCCGCAGCCGTAGTGGCCCACGACCATCAGGTGTTCCACATGCAGCTGGTCCACCGCGTACTGGATGGTGGAGAGGCAGTTCAGGTCGGTGGGCACCACCACGTTGGCGATGTTGCGGTGCACGAACACCTCGCCCGGCTGCAGGCCGGTGATCTGGTTGGCCGGCACGCGGCTGTCGGAGCAGCCGATCCACATGTACTTGGGTTCCTGCTGTGCCAGCAGGTTGGTGAAGAAGCCGGGGCGCTCAGCCTCCATCCCGGCCGCCCAGGCGCGGTTGTGGACGAAAAGGGCATCGATGGAGGTGGGCACGCGCGGGTCGCTTTCTGCTATCTGCAAAATCAAAAAAGGAAAAAGAATGTTCAACAGGTCTCGGCGAACAGCTCGCGGCCGATCAGCATGCGGCGGATCTCGCTGGTGCCGGCGCCGATCTCGTAGAGTTTCGCATCCCGCCAGAGGCGGCCGAGCGGATAGTCGTTGATGTAGCCGTTGCCGCCGTGGATCTGCACGCCCTCGCCGGCCATCCAGGTGGCCTTCTCGGCGCACCAGAGGATGACCGAGGCGCAGTCCTTGCGCACCTGGCGCACATGGGCCTCGCCCAGCAGGTCGAGGTTCTTGGCCACGGTGTAGGCGAAGGCGCGGCCGGCCTGCAGCACGGTGTACATGTCGGCCACCTTGCCCTGGATGAGCTGGAATTCGCCGATGCTCTGGCCGAACTGCTTGCGGTCGTGGATGTAGGGCACGACGTTGTCCATCACCGCCTGCATGATGCCCAGCGGCCCGCCGGTGAGCACGGCGCGCTCGTAGTCCAGCCCGCTCATCAGCACCCGCGCGCCGCCGCCCGGCTGGCCCAGCACGTTGGCGGCGGGCACTTCCACGTCCTGGAACACCAGCTCGCCCGTGTGGCTGCCGCGCATGCCCAGCTTGTCGAGCTTCTGCGCGACGGAAAATCCCTTCATGCCCTTCTCGATCAGGAACGCCGTGACGCCGCGCGCGCCCATCTCGGGTTCGGTCTTGGCATAGACCACCAGGGTGTCGGCGTCGGGGCCGTTGGTGATCCACATCTTGCTGCCATTGAGCAGGTAGTAGCCGCCCTTGTCCTCGGCGCGCAGCTTCATGCTGATGACGTCGGAGCCGGCGCCGGGCTCGCTCATGGCGAGCGCGCCCACGTGTTCGCCGCTGATCAGCCCGGGCAGGTACTTGCGCTTCTGCTCCTCGCTGCCGTTGCGGTTGATCTGGTTCACGCACAGGTTGCTGTGCGCGCCGTAGGAAAGCCCCACCGACGCGCTGGCACGGGAGATCTCCTCCATGGCCACCATGTGCGCCAGATAGCCCATGGCGGCGCCGCCGTAGGCCTCGGGCACGGTGATGCCCAGCACGCCCAGCTCGCCCAGCTTGCGCCAGAGGTCCATGGGGAACTGGTCGCTGCGGTCGATCTCGGCCGCGCGCGGCGCGATCTCAGCCTGGGCGAAGTCGCGCACGGCGTCGCGCAGGGCATCGATGTCTTCGCCCAGCTGGAAGTTCAGGCCGGGCAGGGAGTGGGTGGCGCTCATGGATGTGTCTCCTGGTTCTCTGGCTTCGCCGCGTGCCGGGCCGGCAGGCCGCAGCGGAGCCACTATGCTCTTGGAATGTGACGTTGACGTAAACGTCAATCGCAATTATCAGGCATTTGCATTCGCCGGGGCCGGCCTCAGCCGCCCTTTTGCTTTTCGCTCTTGCGCAGCAGCGCCCGCGCTTCCTTCTCGTGCTCGCGCACCTCGTCCAGGTTGGCCTGCAGGTCGGCCATCTGCGCTTCGAGCTGCTTGCGGTGCTGGCCCAGCACGTCGAGGAAGCGGCGCAGCTGCACGCCCGTGTCGCGCGGGCTGTCGTAGAGGTCGATAATCTCCTTGGCCTCGGTCAGCGACAGGCCCAGCCGCTTGGCCCGCAGCGTCAGGCGCAGCCGCGTGCGGTCACGCGCGCTGTAGATGCGGTTGCGCCCGCCCGGGCCGGTGCGCTCGGGCTGCAGCAGGCCCATGTCTTCGTAGAAGCGCATGGCCCGGGTGGTCAGATCGAATTCCTTGGCGAGGTCGCTGATGGTGTAGGTGGTGGACATGGGGCGGCGCTGGGCTTCTTACGTTGACGTCAACGTCAATGCTAACGCAGCCGCATCCCCCCGATGCAAACCGGCCGGCCGGTGCGAAAAGCCAGGACAGGTTCCTCGTTGTCACGACAACCCGCATATCGGGCGGTACAACAGGAACTTCTGCACTACACAAGTAACAGAAACACACGTTCCACCATTCCCGGTCAGGACGCGTGCATATCGGAGTCGATTGATGAGTTTTCTGCGCAACATGCGGTTGGGCACCCAGCTAGGGCTGAGCTTCGCCGCAATGATCCTGATCAGCCTGCTGGTCGCCCTCTACGGCCGGGTCCACCTGACGGACGTGGCCAGCAACGTCTCCCAGCTGGCAGACGAGCGGCTGGAATCCCTGCTGATGCTGCAGAACCTGCGCGAACTGGTGAACGAAAACGCCCGCGTGGTGCGCAACATGGCGATGCAGACCGACCGCAGCCGCATTCCGGGCCAGAAAAAGCTCATGGACAAGAACCGCACGCAGGCCATGGCCATCCAGGACGACCTGCGCGAGCGCTACCCCACGCCGGACGGCAAGGCCCTGCTGGCGGAGCTGGCCTCCGCCACCACCGGCTACCGCGCGGCCTTCGACAAGGCGGTGGACCTGGCCTCGTCCGACCAGATCGACGCGGCGCGCGAGGCCATCCAGGGCGCGCTGCGCACCGAGCAGGACCGCTACTTCAAGGCGATCGACAAGCTGGTGGGAATGGAGCGCGACCAGTCCCGGGCCATCGCACTGGACGCCAAGCGTAACTCCCTGAACGCCAGCAACGCCATGCTCATGCTGGCCGCGCTGGCCGCCGCCATCGGCGTTCTGGTGGCCTGGAGCATCACCCGCCGGGTCAAGGGCCAGTTGGGCGGCGAGCCCGCCCATGCCGCCGAGATCGCACAGCAGGTGGCCCAGGGCCAGCTGGCCATGCGCATCGACCTGCGCCCCGGCGACACCACCAGCGTGATGGCCGCCATGGAAAGCATGCGCCGCAGCCTAAGCGGCGTGGTCAGCCAGGTGCGCCAGAGCAGCGAATCCATCGCCACGGGCGCGCGCCAGATCGCCATGGGCAATGCCGACCTGAGCCAGCGCACCGAAGAGCAGGCGTCCAACCTGCAGCAGACGGCCGCCTCCATGGAAGAGATCGGCTCCACCATCCACCAGAACTCCGAAACGGTACGCACCGCCACGCAGATGGCCCATGCCGCCAGCCAGACCGCCGCACGCGGCGGCGACGTGGTGAGCAACGTGGTTTCCACCATGCAGGAGATCACGACCAGCTCGCGCCGGATCGGCGACATCATCGGCGTGATCGACGGCATCGCCTTCCAGACCAACATCCTGGCGCTGAACGCGGCCGTGGAAGCCGCCCGCGCGGGCGAGCAAGGCCGCGGCTTCGCGGTGGTGGCGGGCGAAGTGCGCTCGCTGGCCCAGCGCAGCGCCGAGGCCGCCAAGGAAATCAAGCAGCTGATCGGCGCCAGCGTGGACCGCGTCGAAGCCGGCGCGCAGCTGGTGAACGAGGCGGGCACCACGATGGAAGAACTCGTGCAGCAGGCGCGCCGCGTGGCCGACCTGATCGCCGAGATCGGCGCCGCCGCGCAGGAGCAGGAGCAAGGCATCGCACAGGTGAGCGGCGCCGTGAACCAGCTCGACCAGGTGACGCAGCAGAACGCCGCGCTGGTGGAAGAATCCGCCGCAGCCGCCGACAGCCTCAACGTGCAGGCCGCCCGGCTGGTGGAACTGGTGAAGGTGTTCGTCATCGACCACGCGGAAGCAGCCCAGGCGCCGGCTTCCGCACCGGCACCGGCACCGGCGGCGCATCGCGCAGCTCCTGCCCCGGCGCCCCGCCGCGAACCCACGCTGGCAACCTCGCGGCCCCCCGCCGTCGCCGCGCCCGTCCGCGCCACGGCAGCAGCCAAGGCGAACGCCAGGCCCAAGACCACGGCCGCCAGCAGCCAGCCCACGCTGAGCGCTCCCCCGGCGCCCAGCAAGCCCGCAGCGCCCCCCGCCAAGCAGGCCGACGACGATTGGGAAAGTTTCTGAGAAAGGTCTGACTGACCTGGGCGGGCGGCAGCGCCCAACGGCGCGGGATCAGAGCCTTCTCGGCCCACGGCCCTTGCGTTGACTGCGCAAGACGCTCTTCTTTAGATAGCAGACCAGTGGCATCCGCCGCTCCCGGCATGCGAGTCGAAGCGGTCCGAGACGAAGCGGGCCAGGCCGGCCGCTCCGCTCAGTACGCAGCGGGTGCAGGGCTCCAGGGCAGGTCGTGGATCTCGCCCAGCAGCTGCACCAGGGCGGCACCCGCGGCCTCCACCACGGCGCGGCCCTTGCCGGCCGTGGCGCCCGCCGCGTTGCCGACCGCGCCGCCCGGGTGGTAGTCCTGCATGGCCCAGCCCATCTTGGCGCTGCGGCCGTTGCCCAGCACGGCATAGCGCTCGGCCCGGTCCTGCGAGCTGGAGCGCCATTCCGCGGCATGCTCCATGCGCACCGTGTGCGGCGCCAGGTGCAGCATCATCGAAGTCTCGATCTCGCCGGCATGGATGCCGAAGCGGTGCTCCTCGGCGCTGAAAAGGCCTTGCACCGCATCGGGCAGCGGCAGGCTGAACCAGCTGGCGCTATAGACCAGCAGGCCGAACTGCTGGCGCAGCTCGCGCGCCACGATGTCCATCACGCTGACCTGGCCGCCATGGCCGTTGAGCAGCAGCAGCTTCTTCACGCCCGCCCGCGCCACGCAGGCGCCCAGCTCGGTCCAGAGCGCGATGACGGTGGCCGGCGAAAGCGTGAGCGTGCCCGGATACGCCGTGTGCTCGGTGGAAAAGCCCACATTCTGCGGCGGCAGGAACAGCGCCGGCAGATCGGCCGGCAGCTGCGGCAGCGCCGCGTCGATCACGCCCTGCAGCAGCGTGGCATCGACATGCAGCGGCAGGTGCGGGCCATGCTGCTCCACGGCGGCCACGGGCAGCACGGCCACCGTCTGCGCGGCCAGGCCCGAGGCCCGGGCCTCGGAAAAGTCGCGCGTGGAAAGGTCGGCCCAGAAGCGTGAGGGGTGGTGCTGCTGCATGCGGCGATGTGGAAATAATGGAATGGCTGGCCGTCGTATCCAGGCCGATCCGTGGATAGGGCGCAGGGGCTGGCGCCAGGTGTTCACGGCCTGCCAAGGCGGCTTGCAAGAACGTCCGGCGAGGATGCTCGCATCGACTCTATCAGCCCAGGGTGCCTGCGCTCCGATTCACGGCCGTCAGGCAGTGTCGATTTTCGATAATCAACCGGCCCGGAACAGAGCGCTTTCTTGCCCCATCAGTGACTTATCGATACGGCATTGAGAATGCCTGCAGCGACTGAAAACGCTGCGACGGTGAGGCCTGCTGCGACATTCCCGCTCTCGATCTCGCGAGCCTGTTTGCGCAGGACGATGAAGACCATGAATTGAACGCCGGCAGTGATCACCGCCCACAGGCACATCTCGGACAGGCTTTGCGTGAAGTAGATCGACGACGCCAGCGGGAAGACGAAACCGAGGACCGCGCCGGCCAGAGTGATCGCGGCGGCGATATTCCCTTGCTTGATCAAGGTGAACTCTTTGTATGGAGTCAGGTGTACGTAGGCCGCCACGAAAACCCCTAAAAGGCACAGCGCCCCCGCCAGATAAGAGACGAATGCAATAAATCCTTGGATGATCATCGGGTGCTCCTTCGATTAGATGAAATAGTGCTGCACGATGTTGCTCATATTGGTCGTGATCGGATTGGGACTCTCCCGAACGGTCATGCCGGCAGGCTGATCCCCCACGATCCAGGCACCGATGACCGGATAATGGCCATCGAATTCTGGCAATAGACACAGTTCCTGTTCGACGTAACCTTCAGCGCCATAGGGCCCGTCGTCCGCAGCGATCACCCGGCCATCTTGGACCAGGGTGACGTTGGCACCTTCCCTGGAGTAGATCGGCTTCCTGGCAAAGGATGTGAGCTTTCCGGCCTCGAAATAGGCGGGCAGAAGGTTCGGATGCCCGGGGAAAAGCTCCCACATCACGGGCAATATCGCCTTCGACGACAATGGAGCTTTCCACATAGGTTCGATGAAGCGTGTTCTGCTGCCAGCGATATAAGGGCCGAAAGCCTCGGCGAACATCCATTCCCACGGATACAAGGCGAACACCGTCTCGATATCCCGGCCCGACCGATCCATGAAGATCTTGCGCTCCGTGTCATAGTCGATCTCTTCGATGACGATGTGATGGCCGCTGTGGCCGGCCTGGGTCAAGGTATCGACCAAGTACGCACCCGAAACCCAATCCTCTTCATTCCCGCGCAAGGTGGCGACATGGATTGGCCCTTGGGGCAGCCTCTTCCACTGCTCGATCAGTTTCTCGTGCAAGGAATTGAACTGATCTGCCATCGGAAAAACATCTTCCATCCACTGCCAGCCACAGACGGCCGTCTCCAGAATGCTGGTTGGCGTGTCGTAATTGAGTTCCAGCAGTTTGGGGGGATTGACCCCGTCGTATCGGAGATCGAAGCGCCCATAGAGGCTGAAGTCACCACGATCGAATGACGATTCGATGGCGCCATGATAAGTAGCATTGATACCCAGGCGCCCCAGCTGCCTGTTCGCGATGACATGCTTCAACGCCGTGATGGCCATGCCGTGGAGTTCTTCCGCAACCGCCTCGATGGTCTCGACCTGCGCCAACGTGAATTCGTAGGCCACCGATTCAGACCAGTAGTTGTCCCAGCTATGGAAGGAAAGCCCTGCCTCTTCCAGTCTGGATTGATAGCCTGCCCGGGGTGCGATCTGCACGCGTTTCATTCGTTCAGCCTCCTGCGGACATTGCGTGGGCGCTTGTTCCGAATCCACCACGAACGACGGAGCCGGAAGAGCTACGGCTGGCCGATGCCGTAGAGACGGCCCGGGCCAGGCTGGATCCATTCGCCGTCACGTGGCTTCCAGGTGCTGGGCGGGTGGCACCAGAAGGCTCCACCACCATCGGATGGCCCAAACCCCGGTCCCAGTAATATCTGGGCCCTACGTAGGCACTGCTGCCACCATGCGAACCTCCGCTGCTTGACGAGGTGGTATCCGGCTTGCAGTCGTCGTTATCGCGGCCCCAATCGGCCTCGCACGCCTCTCGCGATGCATATGTCTGCTGATGGACCTGAATCTTTTCTTCGCGCCCGCAAGCCGTGACGGCAGAGGCAACCGTTCCGAGAAAAACCAGCTTAACCGTCAGTGATCTCTTCACATACCCTCCATATTCTTTTCTACAAATGCTTCGAACCTGAAATTGTCTTGTTCTCCAGGCATCCAATGGGTGGCGTGAAGCTCCAGTTCACCCAGATAGGGCCTGGCAATGTTCATCACGACCTGGTGGTCTATGTTCTCGGCCTCCACCACTCCGGCCTCGGGATGGAGGCCCAGCCACGTGAGCGCACCGATGATGCCAGCCGCAACTTGCAACGATGTGGCGGTGTTGCAGGGAGCGAGTCGGCGGGCCTGAGAAAGACTCAGGCGCGATCCGTACCAGAATCCGCCCGACGTCGTCAGGAACAGCACGCCGAGGTCATCCGATCCGGAGGTCAGTTCATCTCTCAGAACACGGCCGCGCTCCGGCCTCTGCCTGCCTCTCTCCTTCCAAGTGCTGATTGACGCCTGGGCTGCGGGGGCTGGGTCGTAGGCGTAGTAGACGGTCGGCCGGTACCGGAGCGCAGTACCGTGGTGGACGCTGAACAAGGAGGCCAATGAACTGGCTTCATGGTGCGGTATCGCCAGTGCGGTAACGGGCCCCGCCCCGGGCACCCACGACTTGACCACCGTCTCACATCCCCGTGATTCAAGGTATATGGCCGATCGGTCGCCCAATTCATGTTCTGCGGCGCCGGCTGGCATCCCTGCTTCGTGGGTTCCCCAGCCGATCTCAGCGCGTTGATCGAGCTCGGCCAGGAAACCAGTTACCGACCAGGTGTTGAAGAAAGTGTTCGTATTCGGGCTGCCCGCCGTCTGCTGGCTGTCCTTTTCGGCGATCTGGACGACTCGCACGCCACATCGCTCGGCCAGTTCCCCCCAATGCCCTGAGAATTCGTGGCCGAGGATGGCTGCGATCTTCAACAGGCCTTCTTTCGCGATGTGCGTGATCAGCCCTGGATTGGCCCCGTGGGCGATGATGGCGGTAGGCTTGCCCGCGGCAGCCTTATCGAGCGCCTGGCGCCGCAAATCATAATTGGTGGTGCTGGCGACATCGGAAGATTCATACCCGCCGGCCCATGGCTCGATACAGGTATCCAAATAATGGATGCCATTTTCTTGCGCCCAGTCGATGAGCGCCAAACTCGAAACGTCCACACTGACGTTGATGAGCCAGTCGCCTGAGGTCAACTTGTCGGCCAAGACGCTTCCGTAGTTTTGCCTGGTCAGCGGGAGACACAGAAACTTGATCCCAAGACGGGTCGCGTCCTGGCTGCCATCTTCGTTTGCCGAGATCGCGAGGATTTTTTCCCTCTTTATCCCAAGATCCTTGATAAGCAAAGGGACGATAGCCGGGCCGACCAGACCAAACCCGATGATGACGACGCGGCGGTCGCGCACTGGCTGCGGAAACGACATGTAATTCTGTAGTGTGACGGAACGGGCTTATGGTCTCACGAGTGTTTGACCATGCAACGGTTTTGCGGCATAGCTGTCGCATCCCGTAGCCTGTGGAAGCTAGGCGAACGATTGGGGAGCCAGCCTGTCCCGGCCTCATGCACGCATATGCGCACCTGTGCGCATGGACTGTCAGCCACCGCGGCACGGCTCAGAACGCGTTCATGTGACCGCCGTCGCGGGCTGCTGGGGGATGCGTGCCAGATACCGATCATGGTCGCAGTAAACGCCACGCTGCTCATGCAAAGCGCAAGGCCAGTCGGTGAAGTGCGCCACCGAATCATGGACGTTTTCCGCGAGGAACGTCTCCACCAGTTCCGGTTGATCTGCCGCAGAATCCCAGGCCGCGATGATGAGGTCTTCATAAGCCGTTCGGGGCCTCGAAAAATCCATATCACCCTGGCGTTCCATCGGATTCCGGATGGATGGAATGTGCCTGACCAATCGGCGATGCTCGGCCAGCAACTGCCTGGCCTGTTCATCGGGTGTGCGTGGAAGCTGGTATTTCCAGGTTCTGGGCGGGCACGTCTTGTGGTTGTCCTGGGCGGGCACGGCCTCGCACATGGCTGGATCGACCTGCCGGTACAGCGCGCCCAGCACCCGCGTGTCCTGCCCTGCACGGGTGATGGCGCTTCGCCACTGGAACTGCGCGATGCGATGGCCGTGGATAAGACTCTCAAGCGATCCACCGGATGGCGGCAGGGCATCCATGTAAGCACCGTATCTGGCGAGTACCGGCGAGTCATCGGGCAGCGTCATTTCCGCCTGATCTTTCGGAGGAATTTCGTCGAACCGCTGCAGCATGACACCGCTCTTGAGCGCTTCGGCATACATGTGTCGCAGCGGAATGCGGGACAGTTGATTGCTGCGCCCCTGAAATCCGTCGAAGTATCCACCGCCCACATCGGAGTGGACACCGGGATACACGACTTCTTCGCAGTTGCCCGGGTAGGACTGGCCCACCCGCACCGAATCGAGCGGGAATGCCTGGCGCACCTCGTGCCCGGCCACATGGTGGACGCAGCGCTCGACCTCCTTCGGAATGGCCAGTTCCGAACCCCAGGCCAGGTGCATGCCAGGGCCGCCGACGGAGGCCACGGTTTCGAACAGCCCCATGAACACGATGCGCAGGCGGACGCAATCGCCATGCGTGCCTTTCCACACCAGGCCCTCCGCCGTGCGCTCGCATTGCTCGGCGATCAGCCGCCGAACGAAGGCACGCGCGAGGGTGGCGCCCCGGGAAAAGCCGAACACCGACAGGCTGACCCATTGCATGTGGCGAAGCGCGCCGCCGCTCCATTCGATTTCAAGCAGCCGACGAAACTCGAACAAGGCCGCTGCCAGCCGCATATCTCCGCCCGCTCCGAACCCCATCCCCATGAGGCCGCCCCTGTCTTCGTTGGGCGAAATATTGCTGAAAGGGTATCGGTAGGGTGTGCCAACGCCGGTAATGTACGTAGGGACGGCTTCCACACCCTCCTTATCGTTGACCGCAGCTTGGTATAGCTTCGCAATATTTGACAAGGCCCGCTCCTCGGCGGGCTTCTTGAGTTCTTCCCACAGATTGTTGCCAGTCCCGTCGAAGAAGAAAGCGAGCTTTGGATACAACCGGCATCGGACGCGTTCGTAGGGAGACACTTCGGACTTGCACCACGCCAGTTGCTCCCTCATCGTCTTCAAAGCACCTTGCCGATGGGCATTTCCCAGCTGCTCATCTGTGATTGCGGCTTCTCCTTGCTTGATGCTCATTCCCCTCTCCTTGACTCTTTACTTTTGTTTGCAGCCCCCTCGGCTGTATGAGTATGCGAGTTCGACTTTCTCGCGTGAACGGAAGATAACGCAGAGATATGCCTCATCGGCCATGTAGTCCTCTCTGGACCACTCTTCCTTGATGGACTTGTTAAGACGCTTGGGCACCCCAGGCAAAGCAACCATGGTGGAATGTGGCTCATCCGGAATGGTGACCTTCTTTGTGATGGGGTCCACCTCGTAGCCCCACTCCCATTTAACCTCCACGGGCTTTGACCAATCCGCTCTCCCCGCGATGCAGCAGGCTGCGCCGCCCCCTCCACCTTGGCGCCCCACATTACCAGCCCATGCACCGTCAACGAAAATATTGGAGGCATAGCGATCCGTATGGTTGACCGGCACAAGCCAAAGGCCAGGCCCCTGGTCAGCTGAGCTCGTGCTGGGCAGGCTGGAGCACGATGCGAGCAGCACCGCAAGCATGACGTTGCCGAGGATATTGTTGAATTTCATGGCGAAGCCTCGTTTCTTTCTGGCAGGGCCCATCTGAAGGCAGAAGTTACCGGGAAGACAGCTATTTCTTCCGACACTCGCCGCCGCTGTAAGAATAAGCGAGCTCGACTTTCTCGCGCGACCGGAAAATCACGCAGAGATAAGCCTCATCGGCCATGTAGTCCTCCCTGGACCACTCTTCCTTGATGGACTTGTTCAGGCGCTTGGGCACCCCAGGCAAAGCAACCATGGTGGAATGTGGCTCATCCGGAATGGTGACCTTCTTTGTGAGTGGATCCACCTCGTAGCCCCACTCCCATTTCACCTCCACGGGCTTTGACCAATCCGCTCGCCCCGCGATGCAGCAGGCTGCGCCGCCGCCTCCCCCCTGGCGCCCCACATTACCGGCCCATGCACCGTCAACGAAAATATTGGAGGCATCGCGATCCGTATGGTTGACCGGCACAAGCCAAAGGCCAAGCCCCTGGTCAGCGGAGCTTGTGCTGGGCAGGCTGGAACACGATGCGAGTAGCACCGCAAGCATGACGTTGCCGAGGATATTGTTGAATTTCATGGCCAAGCCTCGTTTCTTTCTGGCAGGGCCCGCGTTCGATGGCAGGCGATAACGGAAAGATAGCAGTGGCCGAGAGTAGAGCCCACTTGGCATTCATGGAGTTTCCAGGCCCAAGACCACCGCCCGGTTTCTACCCATTCACACTGCCCGCATCCGCGCCGCCAGCCGCCGCTGCCACCACAGATCGCTCCCCAGCACCACCAGCAGCGACAGCCCCACCAGAGGGAACACCACGCCGCCCAGCGCCAGCACCGCCGTGAGCCCGGCCAGCGCCTCGGGGCGCGCGGGCAGCGGCGGCACGGCCAGGCCGCCGCCGCTGGGGCGGCGCTTCCACCAGGCGATGGCACCCGTCACGCACAGCAGCAGGGTGGCCACGCAGGCCGCCAGCAGCAGCCACTGGTTGAGCGCGCCGTATTCCTGCCCCAGGTGGACGTTGATGCCCCATTCCAGCGCCTGGCCGGCGGGGCCGTAGTCGGCATAGCCCTGGTCCAGCAGCACGGCGCCGCTGTAGCGGTCGATGTGCACCACGCGCTGGCGGGCCAGGTCGTGCGGATAGGCCGATGCGGTGAACACGCCCCGGGCGCCGTTCGGCGCGGTGACGCTGTAGCCCGGCGCCAGCCCCAGCCGGCCGATCACGGCCATGGCGGCGTCGAGGGACAGCGGCGTGCCCAGCAGCGGATCTTCGGCTGCGGCGGGCGCCGCGCTGCCGTGGCCTTCATGGCCGGCATGCGGGTCGCCGGGCAGGCGGGCCTGCTGCAGCGTCCAGGGCACATGGGCCACGTCGGCCAAGCGCTGGCCCGACAGGGGCAGCTGCACGCGCACGCCGGCCGGGTAGCCGAAGTTCTGGCCGTTGGCCCAGGCATTGACCTGGCTGCCCCAGAGCACCGACCAGGGCATGCCGGTGATCGCCAGGAAGGCCAGCACCAGCCCCACCGATACGCCGGTGATGGCGTGCAGGTCGCGCCAGAAGACGCGCTGGGCCGGGCGGCCTCGCACCGCCACCACGCCACCCGGGCCCTTGCCGCCCCGGGGCCACCACAGGTAGATGCCGCTGGCGACCAGCACCAGGGCCCAGCCGGCCGCCATTTCCATGAAGCCGCGCGCGACGGGGCCGAAGTACTTCAGGCTGTGCAGCTGGCGCACGGTCCACATCAGCGTGCCGCGCTCGGGCAGCTCGCCCAGCACGCGGGCCGTGGCCGGGTCCACATAGACCGCCAGGCGCGCGCCGCCCTGCGGCAGGGCCACGCCCACGCTGGCGGAATGCTGCGCGTCCGGCGCGGGCGTATAGCGGAACCATTGCGCGCCCGGATGGGCCGCCAGCGCCGCGCCGACGATGCGCCCATGCGGCAGCGCGGCCCGCCCGGCCGATGCGGCGGGCACGCCGAGCAGGTCGCGGTGATACCAGCCGTCGATCTCGTCATGGAACAGGAAGGCCGCGCCCGTCACCGCCAGCCAGGCGATGAAAGGCAGCACCAGCAGGCCGGCATAGAAATGCCAGCGCCATACGGCGCGGTAGAGGCTGGGGGCCAGGGGAGGCAAGGTGTCAGTGGTGGATGGCATGGCGGTATTTCGATTGCAGTGATCCATGACGCAGCGCTCTGCCAGCAGCCTCTGATACGGGCACGGCCCGGGCCAGCAGCAGCCGAGCAAGGGCCGCTCCGCAGCGAGGGCTGCGTCCCTCTGCCCGCAGGGCGCAGCCCTGCGAGAGCGGAGGGAAGGCCCGCAGGGCCTCAGGGAGGTGTTGCTGCCCCACTAGAATTTCGAGCCCAGAGTGAACGCCACGCTGCGCCCGTCGCCCGGCGAATAGCCGGAGGAGCCGCTGTCGTACCAGGCATAGACATAGCGGCGGTCGGTCGCATTGTTGACCTGCAGGCTCACATCGACCGTGGGCGTGAGCTGCCACTGCGCGCCCAGGTTGAGCAGCGCGAAGCCGCCGGTGCGCGGCAGGGTGTTGGCGCGGTCCAGCCAGTAGTTGCCCTGGGCGCTGGCCGAGGCTGAGAGGCGCAGCCGGTCGGTGGCACGGTACTGCACGCCGGCGGTGGCCAGGTAGTGCGGCACGTTCTCCACTTCCTTGCCGGCGGTCTGCGGCGCGCTGGGGTCGGGCGTGACGATGCGGGCCAGTTGGTGCGACCAGGCCAGCCAGCCGGTCAGGCGCGCGCCCATCTGGGCATTGAGCTGCAGGTCGTAGCCCCGGCGCAGCGTGCGGCCCACGTTGCCCTGGCCGCCGGGGTCGGGCAGGCCGTCGACGCCCAGCACGCGCGTGACCTCGCCCGAGGCGCGCTGCTCCCAGTAGGCCACGCGGGCGTTCAGCCACGGCAGGGGCTGGAACTTCACGCCGCTTTCCCAGCCGTCGTTGATGGACGGCGAGAGGTTGCGCGCCTGGGTGCGGTAGGCATCGATGCCGGTGCCGATCTGGAAGGTGCGGCCCCAGTTGCCATAGACGCTGAGGTCGTCGCGCAAGGCATAGGCCACGCTGATCTTGGGCTGGCGGATGCTGCCGTAGTCGTAAGTGGGCGCGACGGCGCCGGTCTGCAGGTTGTCGAACGAGCCGCCGACCCGGTCCACGCGCAGGGCGGGCACGATCTTCAGCGCCGCCACCGGGCGGATCACGGCCTGCACGTAGGCGCCGCGCGTGTTCAGGTCGAAGCTCCAGTCGCGGATCTGCGAGGTGCGCACGCGGTCCACGGTACGGTACCGCTGGGCGGCGTTGTCCTGCCACTGCGCGTCCAGCCCGCCTTCGAGCGTGAATTCATGCGCCCAGCGCACCTGCGGGCGCCAGGTCAGCGTGGAGATGACGCCGTGGTGGGTCTCGTCGTTGTCGCGCTCCTGCTGCACGCCGGCCTGCGAGAAGCGTACCCAGCGCTGGTTCTCGTAGTGGTTGCGGTAGATACGGGTGGACCACGACAGGCGCTCGGCCAGCTCGCCGTCCAGATAGAGGCCCAGCTGCGTGGTGTCGCGCATGCTGCGGTCGGAAGCGGACCAGGGCGGCGAGCTGCGCGGCGCGGCCTGGGCCTGGTCCCAGGTGAGATAGCCCGACTCCAGCGCCCGGTTGCGGTAGGCCCGCGCCGAGAGGCCCGCGCGCCAGCGGCCGTCGTCGGTGGTGTAGAACCACTTGCCCGACAGCGCATGCTTGGTGGCGTCGGCATGGTCGCGCCAGCCGTCGCCGTCGCGCCAGGCCAGCGAATAGTTCTGACTCCAGTTGCCGCTTTCGATGCCCTTGGCCACCTGCAGCTCGCGCGTGCCGAAGCTGCCCACGGTGGCCGTGGCGCGGCCCTCGTTGCCGCCCGTGCGGGTGATGACGTTGGCATTGCCGGCGATGTTGTTCAGGCCGTAGCGCGGGTCGTTGGTGCCGCGCACGATCTCGATGGCCTCGATATCGATGGGGAACACCGCGTCCAGGAACGGCATGCCGCCCGCGTTGTCGTTGGACGGAATGCCGTCGATCAGCAGCTTCACGGCGTTGACGCGGCCCTCGCCGTTGAAGCCGCGCATGGAAAAGCGCCCGGCATCCGTGCCCTGGCGGAAGGGCGTGACCTGGATGCCGGGCGCGCGGGAGAACAGCTCCCAGCTGTAGTCCACATGCTGGTCCTGCACGAGGCTGGCGCCCAGGATGTCCACCGAGCTGAACACGCCACGCACGGGCAGCGGCCCGGTGGAGGCGGCCTGCACCTGCACAGTGCCCAGGGAGAGCGCGGCATCGGCAGAAGGGGCCGATGCAGCCGATCCGGTGGATGGCGCAGCCGCACCGGACGGAGGAAGAGACGAAGCCGGCTGGGCCGCGGCAGGCACGGCGGCGATCAAGGCCGGAACGGCGCAGGCCATGGCGTGCAGCCGGGCGCCGCCCGGAATGGAAAGGAAAGCAACGATGCGGGGTGGCATGGATGGGAGCCCACAAAAAGCGCCGGCACCTGCCGGCCGCCCCACGGCCGGCAAGGCGCGCGAGGCCGGCACCGGGAGGCGGGCAGACATGCGATAGGGCACGCGCCTGGGATGCGGCGGTGCCCGGAGGAGGAGGAAGATGAAGGGGAAAGAGGGGCGGAAGCGGGGTCAGCCCAGCGCGCCCGGCGGCCCGCGCGCCGGCAGCGGCGCGCCCACCAGGGCGGCGATGCGCGCGGCCTCCACCGGCAGCAGCACATGCGGCAGCTGCGCGGGCGCAGCCAGCGCCCAGGCCAGCACGGGCGGCGGCGCACCGCCCGGCAGGCAGAGCGCGCAGTCGAGCGTGTGGTGCATGCCGCCCGGAGCCGCAGTCCCGTCGTTGCCGCCGCCACTGCTGCCGTCGTCGTCCTGCAGGGCGACGAGGGCCACCACGCCGCTGGCACTGCACACCAGCACCCAGGGCTTGGGCTGCACCAGCGGGGCGGCGGTGGCCACGCCCAGCGCCAGCAGGAACCACGCCAGCACCCAGCGGGTGATCGCTGGTGGGGTGGTTCGACGGCGCGGGCGGGCGGACATGGCGCCGATTATCGGGCCATCAGGCTGCGCGTGCGAAGCCTTCCAGCACGTTGACCACGTTCACTCCGATGTCCTCGACCGCATAGCCCCCTTCCATCACGAAGACGGTGGGCAGGCCGGCCGTGGCGATCTGCTGGCCGATGCGCAGGTAGTCGGGGCTGTGCAGCAGGAACTTCGAGATGGGGTCGCCCGCGAAGGTATCGACGCCCAGCGCCACCACCAGCGCCTGCGCGCCCGACTGGGCCACCCGCGCCAGGCCTTGCTGCAGCGCGGCGAACCAGGCCTCGGCGCCGGTGCCGGCGGGCAGCGGCAGGTTGAGGTTCCAGCCCGCACCGGCGCCTTCGCCCTCCTCCTCGGCATAGCCCAGGTAGAACGGGTATTCGGTCGAGGGATCGCCGTGCAGCGAGACGGTGAGCACGTCGCCGCGCGCATAGAAGATCTGCTGCGTGCCGTTGCCGTGGTGGTAGTCCACGTCCAGCACCGCCACGCGCTCCAGGCCGGCTTCGCGCAGAGCCTGCGCGGCCAGCGCCGAATTGTTGAGGAAGCAGTAGCCGCCGTAGAAGTCGGTGCCCGCATGGTGGCCGGGCGGGCGGGTCAGCGCGAAGGCCGCGCGCGGCCCGCCGGGCTGCGCGACGGCGCGGGCCGCGTCGATGGCGCAGGCGGCGCCGGCCTGGGCGGCCTCCCAGGTGCCGGCGGTGATGGGCGAGCCGCTGTCGAAGGCGAAGCGCCCCACCTGGGCCGAGAAGTTGGCCGGCTGCACGTCGCGCCGCAGGCCGTGGCCGGGCCAGACGGAGGGCAGGATGTCCAGCGCGGCGTTGGCGGCGTCCAGCGCCACCCACTGCGCCCAGGCGTTCTGCAGGAAATCCACGTATTCGGGCGCATGCACGCGCCGCACCAGCGCCATGTCGGCCGGGCCGGGCTCGGCCAGCGGGCCCTGGGGGCGGCGCTGCAGCGCGGCCATCACGTGGTCGAAGCGGCCGGGGTGCTCATGGCAGTCCACCAGGCGGCCGCGGAACATTTCCTGGCGGCCGGAGTGGCGCGCTTGCAGGGGGTTGTGCAGGATCAGCATGGGCGATGGAAAGGAGGGAAAGACGAAGCGAGGGCTGCGGCAAGCCCCCGTTTATGCCACGCGCTTCAGCGCCGCCGGCCGGCGCGCGCCCGCCGTCAGCCCGAACAGGTCCTTGGGATCGTCCAGTTCGGGCACCAGGGCGATGTGCTGGCCCACGCCCTGCTCCATGGCCAGCCGATGCACGTAGCGCAGCGCGGAGAAATCCTCCAGCGCGAAGCCGACCGAGTCGAACACCGTCACCTCGCGCGCGTCCCGGCGGCCCGGCGCCGTGCCGGCCAGCACCTGCCACAGCGCCTGCACCGGGAAATCGGCCGGCATCTGCTGGATGTCGCCCTCCACCCGGGTCTGCGGCTCGAACTCCACGAAGACGCGGGCCGCCCGCAGCACGTCCGGATGCAGTTCGGTCTTGCCCGGGCAGTCGCCGCCCACCGCGTTGATGTGCATGCCGGGCTCGACCATGTCCGCCGTGAGGATGGCCGCCCGCGCCTTGTCGGCCGTGACGGTGGTCACGATGTCGGCCCCGCGCACGGCCTCGCGCGCGGATGCCGCCCGCGCCACCCGCAGGCCGGGCTGCTGCCGCGCCAGGTTGCGCTGCAGCTTGGCCGTGGCGGCGGGGTCGGTGTCGAAGGCGCGGATCTCGCGCACGCCCAGCAGCGCGTGGAAGGCCAGCGCCTGGAATTCGCTCTGCGAGCCGTTGCCGATCAGCGCCATGCTGCGGGCGCCCGGCCGCGCCAGCGCGCGGGCCGCCAGCGCCGAGGTGGCGGCGGTGCGCAGCGCCGTGGTCAGCGTCAGCTCGGACAGCAGCACCGGGTAGCCGGTCTCCACCTCGGCCAGCACGCCGAAGGCCATCACCGTGGGCAGGCCGCGCGCGGTATTGGCGGGGTGGCCGTTGACGTATTTGAAGGCGTAGGTGGCGGCATCGGCCACCGGCATCAGCTCGATCACGCCCAGCCGGGAATGGGCGGCGGTGCGCGGCGACTTGTCGAAGTCGTTCCAGCGGATGAAGTCGGCGTGCAGCTCGTCGGCGAGTTCGCACAGAAAGCGCTCTGCGCCGCGCTGCTGCAGAAGGGCCAGCAGGCTGGCGATGTCGATGAAGCGGGTCATGGGGCCTCCCTGAGATGTAGCGGTGGAATGACCGGGAAATTCTTGCCCGGCCCACCGCCAAAGGCCAGCCGGCAAACTGCGTGGCGGGCCGGCCTTGGCTGCGCGATCTGCCCGGCGTGGCTGTGCAAAGTGATCGATCCCCGCGCGCAACAGGCCTACACTCGCTGCGTGAGCATGGACTTGGACGACACCGACCACCGCCTGATCGCGCTGCTGCGCGACGACGCCCGCATGCCCGTCGCCACGCTGGCCAGGCGCCTGCAGCTGGCGCGCGGCACGGTGCAGAACCGGCTGGCGCGGCTGGAGCGCGAGGGCGTGATCGTGGGCTACACCGTGCGGCTGAAGCCGCTGGCCGTGCGCACCGGGGTGCGGGCGCTGATGACCATCGCGGCCGAAGGCAACCAGGCGACGCAGGTGCTGCATGCGCTGCGCGGCAATCCGCACGTCACCTCCCTGCACATGACCAACGGCCGCTGGGACATCGTGGCCGAGCTGCAGACCGACAGCCTGTCGGAATTCGAGCAGCTGCTGAGCAGCCTGCGCCGGCTCTCGGGCATCGCCAGCTCGGAAACCAGCATCCTGCTGTCCACGCAGAAGCTGGGCTGACGGACGGCGCCGGGCCGGCCCCGGGGGAAAAGCAGGCGCCGCCGCCCCGCGACTTGCCGGCATCGGCCGACCGCCCGGGCAGCGCCGCGCAGGCACCATGCCGCATGCCCGCCCCAGCCCCCTCCCCCGTGGCGCCCGACAGCGCCCAGCCGCCCCACCGGCCGGCACGCCCGCCCACCCGCGACCTGACGCAGGGGCCCATAGGCCGCACGCTGCTGGTCTTCGCCCTGCCCATCCTGGCGGGCAACGTGCTGCAGTCGCTCAACGGCTCGGTCAATGCGGTCTGGGTGGGGCGCTACCTGGGCGAGGCCGCGCTCACGGCCACGGCGAACGCCAACAACATCCTGTTCCTGCTGATCGGTGCGGTGTTCGGCATCGGCATGGCGGCCACCATCCTGGTGGCGCAGGCCATGGGGGCGCGCAACCCGCAGCAGGCGCGCCGCGTGATCGGCACCAGCGCCAGCTTCTTCGGCGGCACGGCGGTGCTGATCGCGGCGGCCGGGCCGCCGCTCTCGCGCGAGATCCTGGGCTGGATGGGCACGCCCGCCGCCGCGCTGCCCCTGGCCGAAACCTATCTGCGCACGCTGTTCCTGGCGATTCCGCTGCTCTACCTGTTCGCCTTCATCTCGGCCGTGCTGCGCGGCGCGGGCGATACGCGCACGCCCTTTCTCTTCCTGCTGCTGGTGGTGGTGCTGGACACGGCGCTGAACCCGCTGCTCATCTTCGGCTGGGGCCCGGTGCCGCGCATGGGCATCGCGGGCTCGGCCCTGGCCACGCTGGTGGCCAACGCCGTCAGCTTCGCGGCCCTGCTGGGCTGGCTGCGCTGGCGCCGGCACCCGCTCTGGATCGGCAGCGCCGACTGGCGGCTCTTCGTGCCGGACGGCGCCATCCTGCGCGCGCTCGTCGTCAAGGGCCTGCCCATGGGCGCGCAGATGGTGATGATCTCCACCGCCATGCTCATGCTGATGGGGCTGGTCAACGCGCAGGGCGTGGTCACCGCGCCCGCCTACGGCGCGGCGCTGCAGCTGTGGACCTACGTGCAGATGCCGGCCATGGCCATCGGCGCGGCCTGCTCGTCCATGGCAGCGCAGAACGTGGGCGCGCGGCGCTGGGACCGGGTGGACGGCGTGGCCCGCAGCGGCACCCTCTTCAACTTCGCGCTGACGGGCGCGCTGATCGTGCCGCTGGTGCTGCTGGACCGCACGGTGCTGTCGCTCTTCCTGCCCGCCGGCAGCGCGGCGCTGGAGGCGGCCCGGCACCTCAACCACATCGCCGTGGGCTCGTTCCTGTTCTTCGGCGTGACCTTCGTGCTCTCGGGCGTGGTGCGCTCCACCGGCGCGGTGGTGCCGCCGCTCGTCATCCTGGGCCTGGCGCTCTGGGGCATCCGCCTGCCCATCGCCTACGGCCTGCAGCCCTGGCTGGGCGCGGACGCGATCTGGTGGAGCTTTCCCGCCAGCGCCCTCTGCGCCATGCTGATGTCGATGGCCTACTACCGCTGGGGCCGCTGGCGCCAGGCACGCATGCTGGCGCCGGAGGGCGCCCCTCCCGTGGGCACGCCGGCCGAGGTCGGCGCCCTGCCGCCTTCGCCGGTCTGCGCGCACGCGCAAGCCGGACCAGCCGGACCAGCAGGACAAGGCATGGCGGTGCAGAAACCGTGTTGACGATCTCGCAGGGCCCGCGAATCAGGACAGGCCCGCGCCGCCTTCCAGGCGAGGCGGGACGGTAACGGCTGCCGCAGGACCGGTCTGCCCGGATGCGTGTCCGGGCTCCTCGTCATCCCTGAACCGGGCGGCGATGGAGACGATGACGGGCTCGATCGAGAAGAACGCGTCCAGGACCTCGGGATCGAAGGCGGTGCCGCGCTGCTCGCGGATCAGTTCCATGGCACGTTCGTGCGGGAAGGCCGGCTTGTAGCAGCGGCGGCTGATGAGCGCGTCGTACACGTCGGCCACAGCCATGATGCGCGCCGCCAGCGGGATGGCCTGGCCGGCCAGGCCGAGCGGATAGCCGCTGCCGTCCCACTTCTCGTGGTGGCTGCCGGCGATGTCCGCCGCGATGGTGAGGAAGTTCTCGCCGTCGATGCGCTGCGCGGCGCTCAGCAGGATCTTGCGGCCGTACTCGGCGTGGCGCTTCATCTCCACCATCTCTTCCGGGGTGAGCCGGCCGGGCTTGAGCAGGATGTGGTCGGGCACGCCGACCTTGCCGATGTCGTGCAAGGGCGCCGAGCGGAACAGCAGTTCGATGTAGGCGCGCGTGAGGATCTGCGGATGCAGGCCCATGTTGCGCAGCTTCAGGGCGATCTCGCGCACGTAGTGCTGGGTGCGCTGGATGTGCGCGCCGGTTTCGGGGTCGCGCGTCTCGGCCACCGAGGCCATGGAAGCGATGGTGATCTCGCGCGCGTTGGCCAGCTGGCGCTGCCAGGTCCGGGCCCGCCACCGCTCGAGGGCATAGCGCACCGCGAAGCTGCCGGCCAGCAGCCCTCCGGCCACCAGCAGGGGCACGGCCGCGGACACGAAGAGGCCCGTGCGCAGGAAGAGCAGCAGGCTGCCGGCGCAAGGCAGCAGGCCGGCCGCCGCGCCGCCCAGAAGCAGCGCGAGATTGTTGCTCCAGAGGAAGAGACAGGCGATGGCTGCGGCGGCCAGCATTGCCGCGGCGGTCGTCGCATAGGGCGCCCAGGCCGGCTGGCGGACGAAGCCGCCGTTCAGGAGGTTCTCGGCCGCTGCCGCCTGGACGGCCACGCCCGGCAATCGGGGAATCACGGCGGTGCGGTGGTAGTCGTTCAGCCCGATGGCCGAACTGCCCAGAAAGACGACCCGGCCCGCGAAGGCCTCCGGAGAGAAGCGCCCGTTCAGGACATCCACCGCAGACAGGGTCGGGTAATCCGCAGCGCTGCGCGCCGTGCGCAGCAGGGCCTGCCCCTGCCGGTCCACCGGCACGGTGAGCGGCCCGGCCTTCACCTGCAGCCCGCCCGGCGTCTCCTCGACCTGCACGGCCCGCACGCCCCGGGCCTGCATCGCGGCCGCCAGCGCCAGGCTGGGATACACCTTGCCCTCGTGCGCGATCAGCAGCGGCACGCGGCGCAGCGTGCCGTCGCTGTCCACGCTGTTGTTGACGAAGCCGCTTCGGCCCAGGCTGTCCTCGATGGCTGGCGTATTGGGCAGGATGCCGGTCGCGCGCGGCAGGTCCAGCAGGCCGAACGAGGGGTCCGGCGGCA
Source organism: uncultured Acidovorax sp. (assembly GCA_913774625.1). Lineage (GTDB taxonomy): Bacteria > Pseudomonadota > Gammaproteobacteria > Burkholderiales > Burkholderiaceae_C > Paracidovorax. The sequence continues at coordinate 63,080 of CAJYHL010000051.1, read as the reverse complement.
GTTCGGCTGACGCCGGCCCGCCCGGCGGCGGGGTCGCGGTGCGGCGGTCGAAGTACAGGTAGTTCGCGCCGACGGTGCCCGTGCGGGCCAGCACGCGGCCCAGGTAGCCGTCGTTGTCGTAGAGGCCGGCGGGAGCGCCCGAGATGGACAGCTCCAGCCCGAAGTCGCGCCGGAAGCTCTCGCGCAGCGTGTTCAGGGAGCTGCGGTCGGGCTCGGGGAAGAAGATGTCCAGGGCGATCGCAGCGGGCCGCGCTGCGGCGATGCGCTGCACCAGCGTGGCGATGCGGTAGCGCGGCCAGGGCCACTGGCCGGCGGCGGCCAGGCTGGCATCGTCGATATCCACCATGACGGTGCCGGGCTCACGAGCGGCCGGCGCCCCGATGCGCAGCCAGTTGTCCAGCACCAGATGGTCCGCCGATGCGAAAAACGGCAGCCGCACAGCGGACAGCACGCCGGCGGCCATCGCCACGGCCAGGCTCGCGCAGAACAGCGCGATCACCTGCCGGCGGCTGAACGGGTGGTCGAAGCGGAACCAACGCAGGCCGGCGATCAAAATATCTGCACCTCGACCCGGCGGTTGCGCGGGTCATTGGGGCCGATGCCGGCTTCCTTGAGCGGCTCGGTGCTGCCGAGCCCGCGGACCTCCACCGGGCCCACGTCGGGATCGTCCTGGCGCACGAGGCGTTCGACGGCCTGGGCGCGCCTCAGCGAAAGCTGCTGGTTGAAGTCCCCTTCGCCCACGGCGCTGGTATGGCCGAAGATGCCGATGACCGCGGGCCTGCGCTCGCGCACGGCGCGCAGCAGTTCGGGAACCTGGGTCCTGGAGGCCGGCGTCAGCACGGTCTTGCCATGCAGGAAATACAGGGTGAAGCTGCGCGAAGGCAGCGGCTGGGCGGCCAGCAGCGCGGCGTAGCGGGCGTCGACAGCCCCCTGGCCGAGCGCCCGGGGCGCGGAAGGCGCCGCTGCCCCGCCGGCGATGGTCGTGCCGCTGAAGCCCTCGCTGAGCGTCTGGCGGCCCTGCGCCCCGCCGAGCCAGGCGCTGCCGACATGGCCGTCATCGTCGGGCAGCAGGATCAGCGTCGTGCCCGCCCGGGGCGCCGGCGGCGGCGCGGCGCAGCCGCCGAGCAGCAGGGCCAGCACGCCGCAGAGCGCGGCCAGCAGCACGCGCGGGCCGAAAGGCATTCGCAGGCCCATCAATCCACCTCCAGGATCAGCCGGGTGCCCCGCACGCCGGCAGTGCCGTGGGGTGTTTCCAGCAGCACCGACTGCGGCGCGAGCTTGCCGATCTTGCCCGAGGCATAGACCGCCCGGCCCCGGGCCAGATAGACGTCGAAGGCGCAGTCGTCGCATCCGTCGGCCTTCGGCGCGAAGGCGTAGCGGCGCAGCTGCAGTTCGGAGGAATTGCCGATCGTGAGCCGCGTGCCGTCGCGGAACACCAGCGCGGCCGTGCCGTCGGCGCCCATTTGCAGCCGGTCGGTCGCAGCGAGGGACTGGCCTTCCTGCAGCGGCTGGCGCACGCCTTCACGCCACAGTTCGGCATGGCCCGCCACGCGCTTGACCAGCGCGACGGCCTCCGGCGGTTCGGCCAGACCCCGCACCCCGGCGGCATGGGCCGGCAGCACCGACACCACGGCGGCCAGCCGGCAGGCCAGGGCCAGGACCCCGGCGGCACGCCGGCCTGCGAACATGAGCAGCGAAGTCATGCGGGTCAGCTCCTTGTGGTCGTATGGAGGTGATCGGGAGAAGAGCAAAGGAGAGCAGAGCAAAGAAGGCCGCGGGACGGTTGCCTTGCCTCCCCCGCATGTTACCTATGCTAACAAATGTCCCTTTTGGCAACAAGGGCAGCCTTGGCCTTCACCATGCAGGGACCAGGCCGCTGGATGGCGTTCCCGCCAGGGGCCGGCATGCGGCGGCGGCCCTGCCGCCAGGATTGACTACCATTTCACGATGACCCAAGACCTCTTCCGCCAGGACAGCCACCTCCGCGAATGCAGCGCCACCGTCACCGCCCACACGCCCGAAGGCGGCGTGGTGCTGGACCGCACGGTGTTCTATCCGCTGGGCGGCGGGCAGGCGGGCGACAGCGGGGTGCTGCTGCGGGCGGACGGCAGCGCCTGGACCGTGGCGGACACGCGCAAGGGCAAGGACGCCGAGGGACGCCCCACCGCCGACATCGTCCACCTGCCGGCCGATGCCGCCGCGCCCCGGCCCGCCGTGGGCGAAGCGGTGACCGCACGGCTGGACTGGGAGCGCCGCCACCGGCTGATGCGCCTGCACACCACCACGCACCTGCTCTGCCATGTGGTGGCGCAGCCGGTCAACGGCTGCTCGATCACGCCCGAAGGCGCGCGCATGGACTTCCACATGGACGGCACGCTGGACAAGGACGCGCTGACCGCCGCCATCGCCCGGCTGGTGGCCGAGGACCATGCCGTCGCCATCGGCGCCATCAGCGATGCCGAGCTGGACGCCAACCCGGCTCTGATCAAGAGCATGAGCGTGCAGCCCCCGCGCGGCACCGGCACGGTGCGCACCGTGCGGGTGGGCGGCGCGGACGGCAGCGATCCGCTGATCGACCTGCAGCCCTGCGGCGGCACGCACGTGGCGCGCACCGCGGAGATCGGGGCGGTGGTGGTCGCCAAGATCGAGAAGAAGGGCGCCATGGCGCGCCGCGTGGTGCTGGGCTTCGCCTGACCCGGGCACGCCCCCACCCGCAGGAACCAAAGCCGCCCGCCCCGCCTCCCATACCCGCCATGTCCATCCGCCCGCTGCAGCGCCTGCTGCCCACTCTTTTTTTCATAGCGCTAGGCGCTCTGCCGATGAGCGCCAGCGCGCAGCTGGCCCCCAGGCCCGGCGCGGCGGGCAGCGTGGTGACCACGCCGCACGTGCAGGCCGAACTCATCGCCCAGGCGCCCGAGGGCGTGGGGCCGGGCAAGCCGCTCTGGCTGGGGCTTTCCATCACCCACCAGCCCGACTGGCACACCTACTGGAAGAACCCGGGCGATTCCGGCCTGCCCACGCAGTTCGAATGGCAGCTGCCGGCCGGCATCGACGCGGGCGAGATCGCCTGGCCTGTGCCGCGCAAGATTCCCATCGGCAACCTGGCCAACTACGGCTACGAAGGCACGGTGCTGCTGCCCGTGCCCATGACGGTCACCAGCGCCTTCGCGCCAGGCCCGCTGGCGCGGGAGGCGAGCTTCACCCTGCATGCCTCGTGGCTGGTCTGCCGCAAGGAATGCATTCCCGAAGAGGGCAGCTTCACGCTGACGGTGCCGCTGCAGGGCTCGACCGCGCTGAATGCCGCCGCCTTCGACGCCGCGGCCAAGGCCCATCCGGCGCCGCTGCCGTCCGCGCCGGAAACGCAGGCGCACGTGGAAGGCACGGCGGTGGCGCTGTCGGTGGCCGGCCTGCCGGTCGCGCTGCAGGGCAAGACGCTGGACGTGTTCGCGGAAACGCCCGGCGTGGCCGAAACCGCCGCCCCGGTGGCCCAGCGCTGGCAGGGCGGCGTGTGGACGGCCCGCCTGCCCCTGTCGCCCCACCGCAGCGCCGGCCCCGAGCCCCTGCCCCTGGTGCTGGCCCATGGCGGCCAGGGCTGGCGGGTGGAGCTGCCCGTGCGGGAAGGCTGGCCGCCGCTGCCCGGCCAGGCCGGCGTGTCGCCCGCCCTGCAGGCCGCGCTGCAGGCCAATGCCGCTGCGGCGCCGGCTCCCCGGTCCGCGCCCACGCCCGCACCGCTGGGCACCTTCCTCGCGGCCCTGGCCGGGGCGCTGCTGGGCGGGCTGATCCTCAACCTCATGCCCTGCGTGTTCCCGGTGCTGGCGATCAAGGTGGTGGGCTTCGCCCGCCACACGCAGAGCCTGCGTTCGCACCGCGTCAGCGGGCTGGCCTACACCGCCGGCGTGCTGCTGTCTTTCGTGCTGCTGGGCGCGCTGATGCTGGGCCTGCGCGCGGCGGGCGAGGCCGTGGGCTGGGGCTTCCAGCTGCAGTCGCCCGCCGTGGTGGCCGGGCTGGCAGCGCTCTTCACCCTGCTGGGGCTGAACCTGGCGGGCGTCTTCGAATTCGGCCGCATGCTGCCGGGCCGGCTGGCCGGCCTGCAGGCGCGGCACCCGGTGGCCGACGCCTTCCTGACCGGCGTGCTGGCCGTGGCCGTGGCATCGCCCTGCACCGCGCCCTTCATGGGCGCCTCGCTGGGCCTGACGGCCACCCTGCCGGGCGTGCAGGCGCTGGCCATCTTCGCTGCGCTGGGCCTGGGCCTGGCCCTGCCCTATCTGGCCGCCAGCTGGGTGCCGGCCGTGGCGCGCGCCCTGCCCCGCCCCGGCGCCTGGATGGACACGCTGCGCCGGCTGATGGCCTTCCCCATGTTCGCCACCGTGGTCTGGCTGGTCTGGGTGCTGGGCCAGCAAAGCGGCATCAACGGCGCGGCGGCCCTGCTGGCGCTGCTGGTGGCGCTGGCCATGGCCGTGTGGTCGCTCACGCTGGCAGGGCGCGGGCGGGCCGTGATCGCTCCTCTTTCCATAGCACTATGCGCTTGGCTTGCCTGGGCCTGGGGCCCCAAGGCCATCGAACCTGCGCCGGCTGCTGCCAGCGCCACGGCGGCGCTGCCCGCCGGCTGGCAGCCCTGGCAGGCCGGCCTGCCCGAAAAGCTGGTGGCCGAAGGCCGGCCGGTGTTCGTGGACTACACGGCCGCCTGGTGCGTGACCTGCCAATACAACAAGCAGACCACGCTGTCGGACGCGGCCGTGCTGCAGGACTTCGCGGCCAAGAACGTGGCCCTGCTGCGGGCCGACTGGACGCGCCGCGACCCGGCCATCACCGCCGCGCTGGCCGCCCTGGGCCGCAGCGGCGTGCCGGTCTATGTGCTGCACGCGCCGGGCCGTGCGCCGGTGGTGTTCTCGGAGATCCTGGGCGCGGACGAGCTGCGCGCCGCCATCGCACGGATTTGAGACTCCCGCTCGTTTTTAGGGCCACCTCACGACGACAATGACACAAAGGGAAAGCAAGAAGGTGCTTCGCCTTCTTCTCTTTCATGTTCGACATGCAGGCCGCGCCGGCTGATTCTCGGCCGGCGCCCACCCTGCCACCGGCTTCTTCAATGACCGTTTTCAAAACCGCCGTGCCTCGCATCGAGTACCTGAAGGTGCAGAACTTCAGGGCGCTCAAGCACATCGAGCTCAAAGGCATCACGCCGCTGACCGTTCTGCTGGGTCCGAATGGCAGCGGCAAATCCACGCTGTTCGACGTATTCAACTTTCTTTCGGAATGCTTCCAGGGAGGCCTGCGGCAGGCCTGGGATCGGCGCGGCCGGGGCAAGGAGCTGAAGACCAGGGGAGCGGAAGGCCCCGTGGTGATCGAACTCAAATACCGGGAGCGGCCCAAGACCCCTTTGATCACCTACCACCTTTCCATCGACGAAACGCCCAAAGGGCCCGTCGTGGCGGAGGAGTGGCTGGCATGGAAACGCGGGCTGCACGGCCAGCCATTCCGCTTCCTGAACTACCGCCATGGCATCGGCAGCGTCATCAGCGGTGAACAGCCCGATGCCCAGGACCAGCGGCTCGAAGTGCCTTTGCGCGGCCCGGACCTCATCGCCGTGAATACGCTGGGCCAAATCGCCCAGCACCCTCGCGTGGCGGCCTTGCGGGACTTCATCACCGACTGGTATGTGTCCTACCTGTCCGTGGACAGCACGCGCACCCAGCCGGAGTCGGGGCCGCAGGATCGGCTTTCCAAGACCGGGGACAACCTGCCCAACGTCATCCAGTACCTCAAGGAAAGCCACGAGGAACAACTCGCCCGCATCATGCAGGTGCTGCGCCAACGCATCCCCAGGCTGGAGCGCATCGACGCCTCTCCCATGCCGGACGGGCGCCTGCTGCTGCAGCTGAAAGACGCCCCCTTCGAACAGCCGGTGCTGTCGAAGTTCGCATCGGATGGCACGCTGAAGATGCTGGCCTATCTCACGGTGCTCTACGACCCGACGCCGCCCCAGTTCATCGGCATCGAAGAACCCGAGAACTTCCTGCACCCGCGCCTGCTGGCGGAGCTCGGCGAAGAGTGCCGGCTGGCTGCGGAACGCGCCCAATTGCTGGTCACCACGCATTCGCCGTTCTTCCTCGACAGCTGCAGGCCGGAGGAGGTGCGAATCCTGTACAGGGACGACCATGGCTTCACCCAGGCCCACACGGCGGCGGACATCCAGGGCATCCGGGAGTTCATTGCGGCAGGAGCGTCATTGGGGCACTTGTGGATGGAAGGGCAGTTCGGCATGAGCGACCCGCTGCGCAATCAAGGCGCGCCCTGGTCTCTGGCCGGCACGGGCAGGAGTCTTCGTGGCCATTGACACCTTGTACGTGCTGGTGGAAGAGCCGTCCATGGAACTGGCCTTGCAAAGCCTGCTGCCCCGCATGCTTCGCCAGGGAATCAGCGCCAAGATTCTCCAGTTCCGTTGCAAGGACGACCTGCTCAAACAGCTTCCGCAGCGGCTGGCAGGCTATGCGCAATGGCTGCCGGAAACATCGATGGTTCTGGTCCTGGTGGACCGAGACGACGACGACTGCCTGCAGCTCAAGGCCCGCCTGGAACAGATGGCGCACCATGCAGGGCTTGGCACCCGCCAAGCGCCCTTGAAGGATCGGTTCAAGGTGATCAACCGGATCGCCGTCGAAGAGCTGGAGGCCTGGTTTTTCGGGGACTGGAATGCCGTGCGGGCCGCCTATCCCAAGGTGGAGGCCACCGTACCGAACAAAGCCGGCTACCGGGACCCCGACGCGATCAAGGGGGGAACCTGGGAGGCCCTGGAGCGCGAACTCCAGAGGAAGGGCTATTTCAAGGAAGGGCTGCGCAAGCTGGAACTGGCGCGGTCGGTATCCACGTACATGGATATTCAGAACAATCGTTCGCAAAGCTTCCAGTGCCTGAGAGACACCCTGGCGAAGCTGTAAACGGCAGCCCCGAGGCCCGGCTCACGGCGAGAGGGGTATCTCCAGGGGATTGCGATTAGCCCCCCGCTCCCTTTACTTTTCTTCGCACGGCCGCCGAAAAAGCGATAGAAGTCGCGCCTACGATCGGCAACTGCGCCCGGTGCCTCACGGCAGGCCGGGCGGCGCCACCGCCCAGAACAGGAAAGCCATGAGCCCGCAAGACGACTCTTCTCCCGCCGCGCCCGCCCATCCGCCTGCCGCCGACGCGGCCGCCTCCGCTCCGCCACCGCTCCGCCGCCGCAACCGCTGGCTGGGTGCCACCCTGGCGATCGGCGCCGTCGCCCTGCTGGGCGGCGCGGCCTGGTACCTGGTGCAGCGCGCGCAGGCGCCGGCCGGCGGCGGCTTTCCCGGCGGGCGGATGATGGTCACGGTGGGCGAGGCCACGGCCCGCCAGGCCGACCTGCCGGTGACGATCGAGGCGCTGGGCACCGTCACGCCCCTGGCCACCGTCACGCTGCGCGCGCAGGTGTCGGGCGTGCTGACCGAGGTGCTGTTCACAGAAGGCCAGCGCGTGAAGAAGGGCCAGGTGCTGGCGCGCATCGACCCGCGCCCCTTCGAGCAGGCGCTGACGCAGGCCCAGGGCGCGCGCCAGCGCGACCAGGCCCAGCTGGACAACGCCCGCATCGTGCTGGAACGCTACCGCACGCTGCTGGCGCAGGACTCCATCGCGCGGCAGGACGTGGACACGCAGGCGGCGCTGGTGCGCCAGCTGCAGGGCACCGTCACCACCGACCTGGCGCAGGAGCAGGCCGCCCAGCTGAACCTGGGCTACACGCGCATCACCGCGCCCACCAACGGCCGCATCGGCCTGCGCGCGGTGGATGCGGGCAACTACGTGGGCACGGGAGACACCAACGGCATCGCCACCCTCACCCAGGAAGACCCCATCGACGTGGCCTTCGCCATACCGCAGGACCGCCTGGGCGACGTGCAGGCCGCGCAGCGCGGCGGCGCGCCGCTGGCGGTGACGGCCTTCGACCGCACGCGCACCCGGGCGCTGGCCCAGGGGCGCTTCCTGACGCTGGACAACCAGGTGGATACCGCCACCGGCACCGTCAAGGCCAAGGCCCGCTTCGACAATGCGGACGGCGCGCTCTTCCCCAACCAGTTCGTCAACGTGCGGCTGCTGCTGCGCCAGGATCCGGCCGTGGTCGTGCCGGTGACCGCCGTGCGCACCGGCGCCAACGGCGACTTCGTCTATGTGATCAACGAAGACCGCACCGTGTCGCTGCGCAAGGTCCGGCGCGGCCAGGCCACGGTGAGCCAGGTCGCCATCGCCGAGGGCCTGAAGGCCGGCGAGCGCGTGGTGACCGAGGGCGGTGACCGCCTCAAGGACGGCGTGAAGGTGCAGTTGCAGGGCCCGCAGGGCCAGCGGCCCGGCGGCGGCAGCGCCGACGGCGCCCCGGGCCGGCGCCCGCGCAGTTCGGACGCGCAGGGCGAGGGCCGGCACCACCGCCAGCGGCCCGACGGCGCCGCGCCCGGCCAGGCCCCTGCCGCGCAGGGAGCACCGGGCGCGCCCGCCGCCGCAGCCTCCGGACCCGCCGCGCCCGCTGCCTCGCAGCCGGTGGCCCGCTGATGACAACGACCGCCCGGCCCCGCCCATGAGTTCCCTGAGTCCGTCGCGCCCGTTCATCGAACGGCCCGTCGCCACCGCGCTGCTGATGCTGGCCATCGTGCTGGCGGGGCTGCTGGGCTTCAAGCTGCTGCCGCTCTCGGCCCTGCCCGAGGTGGACTACCCCACCATCCAGGTGCAGACCCTCTACCCCGGCGCCAGCCCCGAGGTGATGAGCCGCACCGTGAGCGCGCCGCTGGAGCGCCAGTTCGGCCAGATGCCCGGGCTGGACCGCATGTCGTCCACCAGCGCGGCGGGCGTGTCCATCGTCACGCTGCAGTTCAGCCTGGGGCTGGCGCTGGACGTGGCCGAGCAGGAAGTGCAGGCTGCCATCAACGCGGGCGCCTCGCTGCTGCCGGCCGACCTGCCCGCGCCGCCCGTCTATGCCAAGGTGAACCCGGCCGACGCGCCGGTGCTGACGCTGGCGATCAGCTCCGACACCATGCCGCTCACAGAGGTGCAGAACCTGGTCAACACCCGGCTGGCGCAGAAGATCAGCCAGGTGCCGGGCGTGGGCCTGGTCACGCTGGCCGGCGGCCAGCGCCCTGCCGTGCGCATCCAGGCCGACACCAAGGCCCTGGCCGCCCACGGCCTGGGCCTCGACACGCTGCGCACCGCCATCGCCGCCGCCAACGCCAACAGCGCCAAGGGCAGCTTCGACGGGCCGCAGCGCGCCTACAACATCAACGCCAACGACCAGCTGGTGACGCCGGAAGACTACAAGCGCCTCATCCTGACCTGGAAGAACGGCGCGCCGGTGCGCCTGTCGGACGTGGCGCGCGTGGTGGACGCAGCGGAAAACAACCGCTTGGGCGCATGGGCCGGGGTCAGCGACCCCGTCCGCGCCGCGCCGGGCCGCCCCAAGCAAGCGGAGGCCCCCTCGGGGGGCAGCGAACCCAGCGAAGCGGGGAGCGTGGGGGCCACCCTCACTCCTTCCATCATCCTGAATGTGCAGCGCCAGCCGGGCGCCAACGTGATCGCCACCGTGGACGGCATCAAGCGCCTGCTGCCCGAGCTGGAGTCGCAGCTGCCCGCCTCCATCAAGGTGCAGGTGCTGTCCGACCGCACCACCGGCATCCGCGCCTCGGTGGAGCATGTGCAGATGGAGCTGGTGCTGGCCGTGCTGATGGTGGTGCTGGTGATCTTCTTCTTCCTGCACAGCCTGCGCGCCACCGTCATCGCCAGCCTGGCCGTGCCCATCTCGCTCATCGGCACCTGCGGCGTGATGTACCTGCTGGGCTACAGCCTCAACAACCTGAGCCTGATGGCGCTGACCATCGCCACCGGCTTCGTGGTCGATGACGCCATCGTGATGATCGAGAACATCGCGCGCTACATCGAAGAGGGCGAGCCGCCCTTCCAGGCCGCGCTCAAGGGCGCGACGCAGATCGGCTTCACCATCATCTCGCTCACCGTGTCGCTGATCGCGGTGCTGATCCCGCTGCTCTTCATGAGCGACGTGGTGGGGCGCCTCTTCCGCGAGTTCGCGGTCACGCTGGCCATCACCATCCTGATCTCGGCCGTGGTGTCGCTCACGCTGGTGCCGATGATGTCGGCGCGCTGGCTCAAGCACGAGCCCGACCACGCCGGCCAGCGCGGCTGGACAGGCGCGGTGCAGCGCGGCTTCGACCGCGTGATCGCGCGCTACGACCTGTGGCTGCAGTGGGTGCTGCGCCACCAGCGCGCCACGCTCGTGGTGGCGCTGCTGACCATGGCGCTCACCGCCCTGCTCTACGTGGTGATCCCCAAGGGCCTCTTCCCCACCCAGGACACGGGCCAGCTGCAGGCGCGGGTGCAGGCCTCGCAGGACGTGTCGTATGCCCGCATGAGCGAGCTGCAGCAGGCCGCGGCCCGCGCCATCCTGCAGGACCCGGATGTGGAATCGCTCAGCTCCTTCGTGGGCGTGGACGCGGCCAACAACACCATGCTCAACGCCGGCCGCATGCTGATCAACCTGAAAGCCGGCCACGACGCGCAGGCCACCGTGATGCAGCGCCTGCGCGAGCGCGTTTCCGCCGTGGCCGGCGTGACGCTGTTCCTGCAGCCCACGCAGGACCTGACCATCGACGCCGAGAGCGGGCCCACCGAATACCGCGCCTCCATCGGCGGCGTGGATTCGGCCCAGGTCAACAGCTGGACCCAGAAGCTGGCCCTGCGCCTGAAGACCGTGCCCGAGGTGCGCAACGCCACCACCGACGCGGGCGCCCAGGGCCTGTCGGCCTATGTGGACATCGACCGCGACACCGCCTCGCGCGTGGGGGTCACGGCCAGCTCGGTCGACGACACGCTCTACAGCGCCTTCGGCCAGCGCATCGTCTCCACCATCTTCACCGAAACCAACCAGTACCGCGTGATCCTCGAAGCGCAGCAGGAGCACCTGAACAGCCCCGAGGGCCTGGGCACGCTGTCGCTGCGCACGGGCAGCAACGCGCCCACGCCGCTGGCGGCCGTGGCCACCATCCGCGAGCAGTTCGCGCCGCTGCAGGTCACGCGCGTGGCGCAGTACCCGGCCGCCACGCTGGGCTTCGACACGGCGCCGGGCGTGTCGCTGGGCCGCGCGGTCGATGCCATCCGCGCCGCGGCGCAGGAGATCGGCATGCCCGCCGGGCTCTCCATGGAATTCCTGGGCGCGGCCAGCGCCTACGAGAAGTCGCTCACCAGCCAGCTCTGGCTGATCCTGGCGGCCATGGTCTGCGTCTACATCGTGCTGGGCGTGCTCTACGAGAGCTACGTGCATCCGCTCACCATCCTCTCCACCCTGCCCTCGGCCGGCGTGGGCGCCCTGCTGGCGCTGATGCTGACGGGCAACGACCTGGGCGTGATCGGCATCATCGGCATCATCCTGCTCATCGGCATCGTGAAGAAGAACGCGATCATGATGATCGACTTCGCCATCGACGCCGAGCGCAACCAGGGCATGGGCCCGCAGCAGGCCATCCACCAGGCCGCGCTGCTGCGCTTCCGCCCCATCCTGATGACCACGCTGGCCGCGCTCTTCGCCGCGCTGCCGCTGATGCTGGGCTGGGGCGAGGGCGCCGAGCTGCGCCGGCCGCTGGGTCTCGCCATCTTCGGCGGGCTGGTGCTGAGCCAGCTGCTCACCCTGTTCACCACGCCGGTGATCTACCTGGCCTTCGACCGCCTGGGCCGCCGCTGGACGGGCCGGGGCACGGCCGCAGCGCCCTCCCTGCCCGCAGCCGCCACGCCGGGCGACGCCGCCGCGCCATGAACCTCTCGCGTCCCTTCATCGAGCGGCCGGTGGCCACGGTGCTGCTGACCATCGGCATGGCGCTGGCCGGCATCGCCGCCTTCTTCGTGCTGCCGGTGGCGCCGCTGCCGCAGGTGGACTACCCGGCCATCTCGGTGTCGGCCAACCTCGCGGGCGCCAGCCCCGAGACCATGGCCAGCAGCGTGGCCACGCCGCTGGAGCGGCGCCTGGGCGTGATCGCGGGGGTCAACGAGCTGACCTCCAGCAGCTCGCAGGGCTCGGCCCGCATCAGCCTGCAGTTCGACCTGAGCCGCGACATCGACAGCGCCGCGCGCGAGGTGCAGGCCGCCATCAACGCATCGCGCGTCGATCTGCCCGCCACGCTGCGCAGCAACCCCACCTACCGCAAGCGCAACTCGGCCGACTCGCCGGCCGTCATCCTGGCGCTCACTTCCAACACGCGCACGCCCGGCGAGATCTACGACGAGGTCTCCAACGTCGTCAGCCAGCGCCTGTCGCAGGTGGACGGCGTGGGCGAGGTCGAGATCGGCGGCGGCTCCCTGCCCGCCGTGCGCGTGGAACTGCTGCCCTTCGCGCTCAACCGCTACGGCATCAGCACCGAAGACGTGCGCGCCGCCATCCAGGCCGCCAACGCCAACCGGCCCAAGGGCGCCATCGAGGGCGACGGCCGGCGCCTGCAGATCTACACCCCCTCGCCCTCGCGCAAGGCGGCCGACTACGCCTCCCTGGTCATCGCCTGGCGCGACGGCGCGGCCGTGCGCCTGGGCGACGTGGCGCGGGTGGTGGACGGCGTGGAGAACACCCGCACGCTGGGCCTCTTCAACGGCCAGCCGGCCATCATCGTGCTGATCACCCGCCAGCCGGGCGCCAACGTCATCGAGACGGTGAACAACGTGCGCGCCCTGCTGCCCGAGCTGCAGGCGCAGCTGCCGCAGGACATCCGCATCTCGGTGGCCTCGGACAGCACCAACTCCATCCGCGCCTCGCTGCACGAGATCGAATTCACGCTGATGATCTCCATCGCCCTGGTGGTGCTGGTGGTGGGCCTCTTTTTGCGCAAGGCACGCGCCACGGTGATACCCGCCGTGGCCACGGTGGTGTCGCTGCTGGGCACCTTCGGCGTGATGTACCTGCTGGGCTTCAGCCTCAACAACCTGAGCCTGATGGCGCTCACCGTGGCCACCGGCTTCGTGGTGGACGACGCCATCGTGGTGCTGGAGAACACCAGCCGCCACATCGAGGCCGGCATGGACCGCATGCAGGCCGCCCTGCTGGGCGCGCGCGAGGTCGGCTTCACCGTGCTCTCCATCAGCCTGTCGCTGGTGGCGGTGTTCATACCGCTGCTGTTCATGGAAGGGCAGGTCGGCCGCCTGTTCCGCGAATTCGCGGTCACGCTGTCGGCGGCGGTGGCGATCTCGCTGATCATCTCGCTCACCGCCACGCCCATGATGTGCGCCTGGCTGCTGCGCTCGCACGACGCCGGCGCGCAGCCCAAGCCCCCGGGCCGGCTGGCGCGCTGGGCCGAGTCCGGCTACCAGGCCATGCTGCGCGGCTATGCCCATGCGCTGGACTGGGCGCTGGCCAGCAAGGCGCTGGTCATGGTGCTGCTGCTGGTCGTGGTGGGCCTCAACGTCTATCTGTTCCGCCACATTCCCAAGGGCTACTTCCCGCAGCAGGACAACGGCCAGATCAACGCCGGCCTGCGGGCCGACCAGAGCATCTCCTCGGACGCGCTGGGCCGCAAACTGCGCCAGGCCGTGGACATCATCCACCGCGACCCGGCGGTGGCCACGGTGGTCGGCTTCTCGGGCGGCGGACGCGCGGGCGGCGGCTTCATGTTCGTCAACCTGAAGCCCGTGGACCAGCGCGCCGACAGCAGCGCCACCGTCATCAACCGGCTGCGCCCGCAGCTGGCGCAGATCACCGGCCTGCGCGTTTTCCTGAGCCCGGTGCAGGAGCTGCGCATGGGCGGGCGCTCCAGCAACTCCACCTACCAGTACACGCTGCAGAGCGACAACCTGGCCGACATGCGCCTCTGGGCTACCCGCCTGACCGAGCGCCTGCGGCAGTCGCCGGAGCTGGTCGATGTGGACACCGACCAGGCCGACAACGGCGTGGAAAGCTATGTGGAGGTGGACAAGGCCAGCGCCTCGCGCCTGGGCGTGAGCGCCTCCGCCATCGACAGCGCGCTCTACAACGCCTTCGGCCAGCGCTCGGTCGCCACCATCTACGGCGAGCTGAACCAGTATTCCGTCATCATGGAATGGGCGCCCGAATACACGCGCGGCCCGCCGGCGCTGGCCGACGTCTTCGTGCCGGCCAACCCCACGGGCGCCGTGGGCACGGCCGCCAACCCCGGCCAGCGCGGCGCATCGACCGGCCAGGTGCTGAGCAACACCGCGTCCACCATGGTGCCGCTCAGCGCCATCGCCCACGTGGTCGAGCGCGCATCGCCCACCGCCATCAACCACCAGGACGGCGAGCTGGCCACCACCATCTCGTTCGACCTGGCCGACGGCACCACGCTGGAAGAGGCCCGCCAGGCCATCGCCCAGGCCGAGGCCGACATCGCCATGCCCACCAACGTGCGCGGCAGCTTCCAGGGCACGGCGCTGAGCGCGCAGCAGTCGCAGTCGCAGCAGCTCTTCTTGATCCTCGCGGCGCTGGTGGTCATCTACATCGTGCTGGGCGTGCTCTACGAAAGCCTGATCCACCCCGTCACCGTGCTCACCACCCTGCCCTCGGCCGGCGTGGGCGCGGTGCTGGCGCTGCTGCTCTTCCACATGCAGTTCACCGTGATCGCGCTGATCGGCGTGTTCCTGCTGATCGGCATCGTCAAGAAGAACGCCATCCTGATCATCGACTTCGCGCTGGAGGCCGAGCGCGCGCGCGGCCTCTCGGCCACCGAGGCGGTGCGCGAGGCTTGCCTGCTGCGCTTCCGCCCCATCCTGATGACCACCATGGCCGCCGCCCTGGGCGCGCTGCCGCTGGCCATCGGCTTCGGCCAGGGCTCGGAGCTGCGCCAGCCCCTGGGCGTGGCCATCATCGGCGGCCTGGTCGCCAGCCAGCTGCTGACCCTGCTGACCACCCCCGTGGTCTATGTGCTGCTGGACCGGCTGCGCCGCCCCGCCGCCAACGACCGCCAACTGAGCCGCCTGGCCGCACCGCCCGACGAGGGCGCGCCCCGGCCTCCACTGCCCCAATGACCATGACCACCGGCCGCCGCCCTCCCTTCGCCCCCCGCGCCTCCCGTGCCTTGCGCGCCGCCTGCCTGGGCGCTCTGCTGCCGCTGGCCGCCTGTTCGGTCGCGCCGCCCTACCAGCGCCCCGACATCGCCGCCGTGCCCGCCGCCTTCAAGGAAGCCGGCGCGCTCTGGCAGCCCGCGCAGCCGGCCGACGCCATCGACCGCGGCGAGTGGTGGACGCTGTTCCAGGACGAGGACCTGAACCGCCTGGCCGCGCAGGTGCAGCTGTCCAACCAGAACATCGCCGCCGCCGTGGCCGCCTACGCGCAGGCCCAGGCCCTGGTGCGCGAACAGGGCGCGGCCCTGCTGCCGTCGGTGAACCTCTCGGGCAGCGAGACGCGCGCGGGCGGCGAAGGCTCGGCCCGGCGCGGCACCACCGCCCAGGCCGCGCTGGGCGCCAGCTGGGCGCCCGACCTCTGGGGGCGCCTGGGCAGCACGGTGAGCGGCGCGCAGGCCAGCGCCCAGGCCAGCCAGGCGGACCTGGCCTCGGCGCGCCTGTCGGCCGTGGGCTCGCTGGTGGCGGCCTACTTCCAGCTGCGCGAGGCCGACGCCGAGATCGCGCTGCTGCAGGAGATCGACCAGGCCTACCAGCGCAGCCTGCAGATCACCCGCAACCGCTACGAGGCCGGCGTGGCGCCCGCCTCGGACGTGCAGCAGGCCCGCACGCAGCTGGCCAACGCCCAGGCCGACCTGGCCACCGTGCGGCAGAACCGCGCGCGCTACGAACATGCCATTGCGGTGCTGACGGGCGTGGCGCCGGGCAGCTTCAGCCTGCCGCCCGCCGCCTGGGTGATGCGCGTGCCCCAGGTGCCGGCGGCCCTGCCGTCGGAGCTGCTGCAGCGCCGGCCGGACATCGCCTCGGCCGAACGCGCCGTGGCCGCCGCCAATGCCCAGATCGGCGTGCAGCGCGCGGCCTATTTCCCCAGCCTCAGCCTCAGCGCCTCGCTGGGGCGCACCGGCTCCAGCGTGGGCGACCTGTTCAACGCCCCGGGCACCCTGTGGTCGCTGGGCCTGTCGGTGGCGCAGACGGTGTTCGACGGCGGCGCCATCGCGGCGCGCGTCGATGAAGCCCGGGCCGCGCGCGACGCCCGCGCCGCCAGCTACCGCCAGACGGTGCTGACCGCCTTCCAGGGCGTGGAAGACCAGCTCACCGCCATCCGCACCCTGCAGACCCAGGAGCCGCTGCGCCAGGAAGCCGTGAACGCCGCGCGCCTGACCGAAACCCAGCTGCAGAACCGCTACCGCGCCGGCCAGGCCAGCTACACCGACGTGGTCACCGCGCAGATCGCCGCGCTTACCGCCCGGCGCACGCTGCTGCAGCTGCAGGTCAGCCGCCAGCTGGCTGCCGCCGCGCTGGTGCAGGCGCTGGGCGGCGGCTGGCAGGCGCCGTGGAGCACCGGCAGCGAACAGGCTGCGCACTGATTGATCCGTCTCTGCAGGGCGCAGGCATACTCGCGCACCCGGGCTGCTTCGGCTATCCGCCGAGGCGGGCCGGCGCCATCCCCTGATTTCAACAAGAGACACAAGGAACATGCCGTGAATCGACAGATGCTTCTCCGCTCCGCCCTGCTCATCGCCAGCCTGGCCGCCGCCGGCTTCAGCCACGCCCAGGAGCGCATCCGCGTGGGCTTCATGAGCCCCGTCACCGGCCCGCAGGCCGCCAACGGCGTGGACAACCGCGACGGCGCGCTGCTGGCCATCAAGGAGCTGAACGCCAAGGGCCTGAAGCTGGCCGGCAAGCCGGTGCAGTTCGAGCTGGACATCAACGACGACGGCGCCGACCCCAAGCAGGGCGTGCAGATCGCCCAGACGCTGGCCGACAAGAAGATCCGGTTCGTGCTCGGCCCCTACAACTCGGGCGTGGCCATGCCCGCATCGCGCGTGCTGGCCGATGCGGACATCCTCACCTTCACCGTCGCCTCCAACCCCAAGATCACGCAGCAGGGCTATCGCCCGCTGTTCCGCATCGGCGCCAGCGACAACCAGCTGGGCACCAAGATGGCGGTCTATGCGGCGCAGGACCTGAAGCTCAAGACCGTGGCCGTGATCGACGACCGCACGGCCTACGGCCAGGGCGTGGCCAAGGAGTTCGAGGAAGAGGCCAGGCGCCAGGGCATCAAGGTGGTGAGCCACGAATTCACCACCGACAAGGCCACCGACTTCACCGCCATCCTGACCGGCCTGCGCGCCAGCAAGCCCGACGCCGTGTTCTTCGGCGGCTATTCGCCCCAGGGCGGCCCCATGCTGCGCCAGATGCGCGCGCTGGGCCTGAACGTGCCCCTGCTGGGCGGCGACGGCATCTGCTCGACCGAGACGGCCACGCTGTCGCAGGTCAGCGGCAACCTGAACGTCTATTGCACCCAAGGCGGCTCCATGCTGGACCGCAGCGACAAGGGCCAGAAGTTCATCGAACGCTACCGCGCCGAATACAAGCGCGACCCGCTGACCTACGCCGCCGCCTTCTACGACGGCATGAACCTGCTGGCCTCGGCCATCGAGGCCACGCAGAGCACCGACGCGAAGAAGCTCATCGACCACATCGCCCGCGGAAAGTACGCCGGCGTGAGCGGCGAATACAGCTACGACGACAAGCACGACCTGCGCTCCTCGGCCGTGACGGTGTTCACCTTCAAGGGCAAGGAAGTCGTGCCGCTCAAGAGCCTGTGAGCGGACGGCCGGCGGTGGCGCCGCCCTGGCGCTGCTGCTGCCGTGGCGCCCGCCGCCGGGCCTGCTGCGGCGGCTCATCCACCTCGCGCAGCAGCCGCACGCCCACCAGCGTGTAGCGCGTGTCGGGCGCATTCCAGTTGCGGTAGGCGCAGCGCGCATAGAACGGCCAGGTGTGCCAGGAGCCGCCGCGCCGCACCCGCACCGTGCCGGTAGCCGGGCCCTGCGGGTCATCGCGCGGGCTGGCGGCGTAGGTGCCTTCATCGTGCCAGTCCGACACCCATTCCCACACATTGCCCACCATGCCGTGCAGGCCGAAGGCATTGGGCGCATGGGCCGCGGCGGGCGAGGTGAAGGCATAGCCGTCGTCGCCGGGCACCGCCTGCCAGCGCCAGCGCGGCCAGTAGGGCGCGGCGGACCGGTCGAACAGGTTGGCCTCGCGCGGCAGGCCGGCCGGGTCGTCGCCCGAGGGCCAGCGGGTGCGCGTGCCGGCGCGGCAGGCGTATTCCCATTCGGCTTCGGTCGGCAGGCGGTAGCGGTGGCCTTCGGTGGCGCTCAGCCAGGCGGCCAGCGCGTGCGCGTCGTGCCAGGTGATGTTGACCACCGGATGGTCGTCGCCCTGCGCGAAGCCGGGATTGCGCCACGAATAGCGCGGATCGCGCCCCTCGAAGGCATCGCCGCGCCGCGTGGTGGCGGGGTCGTAGGCCGGGTTGTAGCCGTAGCCGCCGGTGCCGTCGGCCTCCGACTCGGCGCGGTAGCCAGAGGCCTCGACGAAGCGGCGGAACTGCCCCACCGTGACCTCGGTCTGCCCCATCCAGAAAGCGCGCGTGATGCGCACGGTGTGGACGGGCGCCTCGTCGCCCAGCTGCTCGAAGCGGCTGCGCTCCAGCTGCGGGAAGTCGCGCGCCAGCGCCTCCACCGGCTCGTCGCTGCCCATGCGGAACTGCCCGGCCGGCACGCGCACGAAGGCCATGCCCAGCGAGTTGGTCCACACCGGCGCGGCGGACGCAACGGGGGCGGACTGCGCGGCAGGCCAGCACAGGCACAGTGCCACCCAAGCGGCGCTGCACCGGGAAAGAAGGTGGAAAGTCTCCATGGGGGCGCTCCTGCAAGAGGTATGCCGTGGCGGAACCATCCCGGGCACGCCCGTTGCGGGGGCCCGCAGCCCATGGTGCCACGGCATGCACGCGCCCCGACCGCGGCGATACCCTCGGCGGCCCCGGCTAGTGCGTCGGCCTGCCAGCGGCTGCGCCCGCTTGCGCCATGCACGCATCCACCCACTGCACGAGCTGCTGCTTATTGGGCGCGCCCACGCTCATGAGCAGGCGGTAGATGATGGGGGCCACCACCATGTCGAGCACGCAGTCCACCGAAGGCATGGCCTGTCCGCGGGACCGCGCGCGCTCGGCCATCTGGGTGATCTGCCCGGCCGTGATCTGCTGGCACTGGCAGGGCGACGAACCGTCGCCGTAGCCGCTGGCCGTGAGCACGTCCTTGAGCACCTGGCGGCCCAGGTCGGACGACATCTCCTCCAGGAACTGTTCGCCCCAGGCCAGCAGGTCGCCGCGCACGCTGCCGGTGTCGGGCGGCTCGGCCTCGTCGCGCAGGCGCTCTATCGACACGTCCGCCAGCAGCTCGACCAGATCGCCCCAGCGGCGGTAGATGGTGGACGGCGTGACGCCGGCCTGGGCGGCGATCTGCGGAATGGTCAGCGCATCGCGGCCGTGCAGCGCCGTCAGGTCGCGCACGGCCTGGTGTACGGCGGCCTGCACGCGGGCGCTGCGCCCGCCGGGGCGCAATCGGGTGGCTCCAGACGTCATGCGGCCATTTTAGGAGCGCAGGCCTCCACGCCCGCGCCGTAAAGCAAAGACTTTGCTTTAGTGCGACAATCCACTAACGCAATTTCTTAGCGTTAACGCCATGACCTCTGCCATCGCCACCACCTCTTCCCCCGCCTGGCCCGGACGCCGGCTGGGGCCCGATGCCGCGCTGGCGCTCGCGTCGTCCGTGCTGATGATGTTCCTCGCAGCATCCAGCGCCCCGTCGCCCCTCTACGCGCTGTACCGCGAGATGTGGGGCTTCTCGGCCTTCAGCCTCACGGTGATCTTCTCGAGCTACGCCTTCGCGCTGCTGGCGGCGCTGCTGTGCTTCGGCGCGCTGTCGGACCACATCGGCCGGCGCAGCGTGGTGCTGGCGGCGCTGGCGCTGGAATTCGTGTCGGTGCTGGCGTTCTGGCAGGCAGAGTCCGTCGCCTGGCTGGTGGCGGCGCGCGTGCTGCAGGGCGTGGCCACCGGCATGGCCACCAGCGCGCTCAGCGCCCTGCTGGTGGACCTGCACCCCGTGCGCGGCCCGCTGATGAACAGCGTGGGGCCCATGGCCGGCATGGCCATCGGCGCTCTGGGCACCAGCGTGCTGGTGCAGTACCTGCCCTCGCCTACGCATCTGGTGTTCGAACTGCTGCTGGTGGTGATCGCGCTGCAGGGCGCGGCGGCCCTCTGGCTGCCGGAGACGGTGGCGCGCCGCCCGGGCGCATGGCGATCGCTCGTGCCGCGCATGCATGTGCCGCACACGGCGCGGCCCACCCTGCTGCGCATCCTGCCGCTCAGCACGGCCGGCTGGGCGCTGGGCGGCTTCTACCTGTCGCTGGGCCCTTCGCTGGGGCGGCTGGTGACGGGCAGCGCCTCGCCGCTGGTGGGCGGGCTGCTGATCACCGCCCTGGTGCTGCCCGGCGCGCTGGCCATCGCCGCCGTGCGCCAGCGCCCGCCGCGCGGGGTGCTGCAGGGCAGCGCCGCGGCGCTGGCGGCGGGCCTCGCGATCACGCTGGCGGGCGTGGCCTGGCACAGCCCGGCAGCCTTCTTCGGCGGCACGCTGGTGGCGGGCCTGGGCTTCGGGGCCGGCTTCAACGCGGCCGTGCGCTGCCTGGTACCCCTGGCCTCGCCGCAGGACCGCGCGGGCCTGATGGCCAGCTTCTTCGTGCTCAGCTATCTGGCCTTCAGCCTGCCGGCCATCGCCGCCGGCCTGTTCACCGGCCTCTTCGGGCTGCGCGACACGGCGCTGGGCTACGGCACGCTGCTGATCGCGCTGGCCGCTACCGCGGCGTTCGCGGCGCGGGCCCTGCCCGGCCACCATCGCTGAAGGGGCCTGCGTCAGGCGAAGAGCTGCCGGCTGCGGGAGGCCGGGCCATCCCAGATCAGGAAGCCGGCGGCGAACGCTATGCTTTCAATAGCGCTCAGCGCTTGCCAATCAAGCGCTGCGGGGCAGTGCATGCAGGTCCCTCGCCGCCGGCTGTTCGGCTGGGCGCTCAGCCGCCCGGCATGCCCCGCTGCAGCGCCGCGGCCCGCGCATGGCGCCAGCGCCGGCCCCGCTGCACGGCAGGCGCCAGCCACAGGGCCTGCACCGCCGCATAGCCCAGCGCCGCCAGCGCCAGGCCCAGCACGGGCAGCCCAACCAGCAGCGGCAGGCCCAGCGCCTGCATCCACGCAGCCAGCGCCTCCACGCTGAAATGGCCGCCCGGCGCCACGCTGCCGAAGGCCGGGAACGCATGCTCGCCCGGCAGCAGCGCCGCCCCGAGGTAGAAGGCCAGCGCGTAGAGCGGCACGATGGTGAGCGGGTTGGTATAGAAGGTGGTCACGCCGCCCGCCACCACGTTGCCGCGCAGCCAGGCGCAGGCCAGCGCCGTGGCCGGCAGCTGCAGCGGGCCGGGGATCAGCCCGCAGAACGCGCCGGCCGCCACGCCCCGCGCCAGCGGCTGGCGCTGGAAGCGCAGCAGCTGGCGCCGCTCCAGCCAGGGCTGCCACCGCTGCAGCAGGCCTTGGCCCAACAGGCCGCGGGCCCGGGGCTCCAGCCGGCGCAGCGCGCGGCGCAGGCTGACCAGAGGTTGCAGCAGCAAGGTCTGCAGCGTCGTCGGTGCGCCCTTCACGCTCCGTCACTCCTCTGGTGCGGGAGGGCCGCAGGCGCAGCCGCCTGGGGGCGCGAAGTGCGCAGCGACAGCACGATGGAGCCGGCGATCAGCACCGCCGTCACCAGCAGCGCATAGCCGATCGGAATCTTGTAGAGGTCGATCAGCAGCATCTTGGAGCCGATGAAGACCAGCACCAGCGCCAGGCCGTAGGCCAGCAGGTGGAAGCGGTCCGCCAGGTCGGCCAGCAGGAAGTAGAGCGCGCGCAGGCCCAGGATGGCGAAGATGTTGGCCGTGAGGACGATGAACGGGTCGCTGGTGATGGCGAAGATGGCCGGGATGCTGTCCACCGCGAAGATCACGTCGGTGATGCCGATCATCAGCAGCACCACGAACAGCGGGGTGAACCGCTTCACGCCACCCACCACCGTGGTCATCTTCTCGCCGTCGAAGCGGTCCGACATGCGGATGTGCTTGCGCAGGAACTTGAGCACCGGGTTGGTGGAGATGTCGGGCTCCTTGCCCGCGGCGATCCACATCTTCACGCCCGTGATGACCAGGAACGCGCCGAACACGTAGAGCAGCCAGTGGAAGGTCGCCAGCAGCCAGGCGCCCGCCAGGATCAGCACCGTGCGCAGCACGATGGCGCCGATGATGCCGATGATGAGCGCGCGCTTCTGGTATTCCGCCGGCACGGCGAAGTAGCTGAAGATCATCAGGAAGACGAAGATGTTGTCCACCGACAGGCTCTTTTCCACGAGGTAGCCGGTGATGAACTGCATCGACACCGTGTTGGCCACCTCCCGGCCCTGAGAGCCGTCCAGGTACCACCACAAGAGGCCCACGAACACGAAGGCCAGCGAGAACCACAGCACGCTCCACTTGAGCGCCTCCTTCATGGTCACCTTGTGCGCACCCTGGCGCTCCATCACCAGCAGGTCGATGGCGATGGCGATCACGACGAACAGGCCGAAGCCGGCCCACATCATGGGGGTTCCGATGGTTTCGACCATGGCGTCAGCCCTCCTCGCGCCGCAGGGGCGCACCAATGGCTACGGGGAACGGGGCGGCAACGCAGCCGCGCCCGGCCGGCATGGCGCCTTGCGGCACCAGGGGGAGTCGGGAAGTTGTCGTCATGGCGAAGCGATCCTGTAGGTTCGTCAAAGAAGGAGAAGAAAAAAGGCGGAGAACGGAAAGGGACACACGAGCCGGCACTGTCGCCCGTTACGGCGCGCGGAGAAAGATAGCCGCGCCGTAAGATCACTTCGGTTTTTCCGAACTGTTTCGCTTCGTTGTCCTACAAAAAATGAGCCAGAGCTTCAACTACCGGCACCTCTACTACTTCTGGGTCGTCGCCAAGGAAGGCGGCGTGGCACGCGCCGCCGAGCGCCTGGACATGGCCGTGCAGACCATCAGCGCCCAGGTGCGCACCCTGGAAAAGGATCTGGGCACCGCCCTGCTGCGCGCCGAGGGCCGCAACCTAGTGCTGACCGATGCCGGCGTGGCCGCCATGCACGAGGCCGACCACATCTTCGCCCTGGGCGAACAGCTGCCCCACCGCGTGGCCGAAGCCGCCACCGGCCGCATCCTGCGGCTGAACTTAGGGATTTCGGACGGCATCGCCAAGGTGGCCGTCCACCGCCTGCTCACCCCCGTGCTGGACGCGCCCCACCTGCGTTTGCTGTGCCACGAAGGCGAATTCCAGCCCCTGCTGGGCGAGTTGGCCCTGCACAAGCTCGACGCCGTGCTGGCCGACCGCCCCGCCCCGCCCAACCCGGCCCTGAAGACCACCAGCCAGCTGCTGGGCATAAGCCCCCTCGCCTGGTACGCCCCGCCCCAGTGGGCCGAGGCCGCCGCCCATCAGTTCCCCCAGAGCCTGGCCGTCGTGCCCGTGCTGCTACCAACGGAACACGCCGCCGCCCGCGCCCGCATCGACCACTGGCTGGAACGCGAACGCATCCGCCCGCGGATTGCGGGTGAATTCGAAGACAGCGCCCTGCTCGCCACCTTCGCCAGCACCGGCATGGGCGTGATGCCCGCGCCGGAGTCCATGGGCGAGCATCTGGCGCGCACGCATGGGCTGGTGGCGGTGGGGACGACTGCGGATGTGCAGGAGCAGTTTCACCTGATCTTCAGTGAGAGGAAGGTGATGCATCCGTTGGTCACGAGGCTGGTGGAGGGGCGGGGGTTGGATTGAGGGTGCGACCAGGAATTGACTCGGGGCGAATGACTG
Source organism: uncultured Acidovorax sp. (assembly GCA_913774625.1). Taxonomy (GTDB): domain Bacteria; phylum Pseudomonadota; class Gammaproteobacteria; order Burkholderiales; family Burkholderiaceae_C; genus Paracidovorax. Next base: position 39,226 of record CAJYHL010000051.1, on the reverse strand, counting down.
CAAAAGGCTGAAGGCGGAAGTTCAGCAATGGCTGCTTTACAGCAGATCAGTCCCGGGCAGGAATCCACAGGGCTCCGCCGCGCCCCCCACCTTGAGCACGTGGGTGTAGATCATGGTTGTCATTGCCGATTTTGTGCACTGCGCTCACCTGTGCGCTGACAGTCGAACAAGGTAAGCGCAAAAACGAATGACTCGATGACTTCTATGGTCTGGGGCCGCTCGCCGTGCAGCAGCCTTGCGGCGGCATTCGCAATCGGGAACTCGCCTTGAAGAGCGGCATCCACGAGCTGCAGGCCAGCCTCCTTGATGTCATCCGTGAGCGCCAAGTTGCTCCAAGCCTCCCTCGCTTCGTCGAGGGTCTCAGAGACTGCCCGATAGATGCGTTCCTCCTCGGGCGTACTGGTTCCCTTGCTGCTCCAGTACGCATCAATGCCCTGGAGCTCTGCCAACGGGTTGGTGATACGCGTAAATCCGTTCAGCGAATCCAGCGGAGCTGCATCGAATCCTGCGACGGCGCACCAGGGTTGCGCCAGTTCATTTGGTAGAACCGGGAACAACCTATCGAAGCCAGAGGTAGCAAGATTCGTCAATCCGAGCCCGTTCATGACAGGCAGGACGCAAATCTTGCGTCCGTCGTCTACGAGGGCACGCCAGGCTGGCCAGCCACTCGCCAGGTCCACGTCCGTCCCATCGGCATTCACAGGCAAGGTGATCAGCACATCCGCAGGCGGCCACACCTGGGGAATGGTGGCCTCAGCCAGCAGATGGACGCCGATGCCGGGGCTGATTGCGGTCAGGCCAGTCCTCAGCCTACCTTCCAGGTCTTTGAACTCGGCTTCGCGATAACGGCGCGCGGCGAGTGCCACCTTGCCAAGCGCACTCCCCTTTGGTGCCGTCTTACTCCGGTGGGTGAGGAACGGCTGTAGCCCTCTTCTTTCAGCCTCACCGGCCATCATCTGCAACATGTCCACGAGGCGCCGCAGCTCATCCAACTCTTCTGGAGCCTCGATTGACAACACATCCCATGGCTCTTCGGAGGCCGCAGTCGCGATGCTCTTCTGGATGTCGGAAAGCCAGCCCATGTAGGCTGGAGCACCCTGCGGCAGCGCAAGAAACCTGCGGACGAGATCCGTGGAGCAACTGGACAGGATCGAGGGCAGCCTCGACCATCTCCGAACCTCGCCAACTGGCGGTTCCTCCTGTGGCGCTACCAAGCTCATGGCTGCCTCGTATACGCGCCCCAAGACGCTGAGCGCTGTGGCCTCGGCCCTTCCTCTGAACTGCCCGTCAAGAAGCGCTCTGAGGTTCGGGACGAGCAGCTTGAGCAGATCCAGGCACTGCGCTAGATAGGCGGTGTAACTCTCAGTAGCCAAGTACGCGTTAAGTATGGCCAGCCACGCACGATTGCGGGCGACTTGCTCGGGCGCAGGAACATTCGCCCTAGGCATGCGTTTGCAGGCAAGCGGGTAGTCTCCGACTGTGGACGGGACTATGGCCCCATCAGCTCCGAGCGCGTTGCTGAACACAACATCTGCTGCTGGTGTCAATGCCAACAAGGTCTCACAAGTTTGATACACCTCGTGGTTAAGGTCGGTCTGCACGGACGTTGCGACAAACCAGATGTCTGAGCGAACCTCTTGACCTTCCTCACATGGGCTCAGACTCGGTGCCTCAGCCCAGGCCACATTGTCGGAGAAGCGCTGAAACAACGCGTCTTGCCCTGCTGCATTGACCCAGCAGATCGCCAGAGCCCTGTCGACCCTTGCTGTGACTTGGAGTAGCGAGACTACGGCTTGAAAGTCCGCGTCGACGAGTGGGGGCGAAAGTGCGGCCAGCTCACCCAAGTGCGAAGTCGGGATGACTTGACCAAGCAGCGACACCATGAACTGCGTTAAGTCTCCCACGTTGCTTGCTGCTTGCAGCGCGCGGCGCAGATCGCTTGGACCTAACCGAGCCAAAAAGCGGGTGGTTAAACCAGAAGCGATGACTTCAGTCCTGATTTCAGTGAAGCGTCGGGATGCTGGTACCGTCGGACCGATGTCCGGTGGCTCGATGTCGCCAATCGCGAGTCCAGCAGGCGTTCCCTGCAACGACCTCGCCATCGCCTGTGCTTCGGTGGTCTGAAGCCATCGTCTGATGACCCGATGCGCGTTCGCGAGGTCTAGGCCTGTCAGAATCGCGCCGAGCAACGCCAGTGTCGGTGCGGCCTCCAATCTAAGCGCCAAACTTTTAATTACCGCGTCATCGCATCCGTCGTGTCTAGAGAGCGTGCGCTCGAGGAAACGAGACATCTCGGATGCCGGCACCAGCCAAACCGCATTTGCGACTGTCGTTGATAGTATGGGAGGCGGGAACTCGTGAGACAGGCGTAGCAGCTCTGTTGACCTCAACTCATGCAGCCCCACGATCCTGCCGTCATGTGCGTCTTGAACCAGGTGCTCATCCTTGAGTCTGGTCAGTGCGAGCGAGACCGCAGGCGCAGGCTTAGCCAATACTCGTGGCAACTCTGACACCTCGACACTGCAACCTGCGGCGTTCGCACAAGCCACCACTCGCAAGACGTCCAGCTCATCGTGTCGAGTGACATCGTTCATGCGCGCTGCAACCTGCGCGTACAGCGTCTCGCTCAATCGATGACCCTGGGTAAGCACGTGGGTGTACTCAAGCAGGTGACCAGCTGCCAGCGTCCAAGGCTCTCGCCATCCTTGCCAAGCGGTTTGACCTCTATCCCTCAGCTCTCGCCACACTCTTTCAGCCAGTGTGTCGTCACCCTGAACCTTGACCTGGGCAGCGCGACGGCTATCTACCAGCGGGTATCGATCCTCCTCTCGTACAGATGCCAAGAGCAGCAACCCGGGTGTGCGATTTACCTCCGCAGTCAACGCGGTCCAGCTCTCCGAGAACCCTCGGCCCACGTCATCGATGATGAAGCCGACGGGTGCATCTGCAGTCGCTCGCCTGGAGCGCGCAAGCTGGACAAGTGACGCAATGGCGGCCGGCGGCAGGTGCCGAATCTGAAACCAACGCACTGCGTGGCGACTGGCGTACGCGGCTTCCCAAAGGACTGCGGACTTTCCTGAGCCGGAAGCGCCGTGAATGAGCGCATTTCTGCGGCTCTCCAGTCCTTCTAGAACGGCTGCACGAAGCTCAGGGCGTTCCACAACTAGTCCTGCAGCTACGTGTGATGCCTGCGCATCGACACCCAGGTAGAACAGTGGATCCTCTTCGGGCGTCAGGAAATCCACAGCTGAACACAAGCCCTCGGTCAACGCTGCCTCGACTACCGCTGAAGTCAAAAGCGGCTGTAGCGCGTCAAACCGCTGCTGAACATCAGACACGGCAAGCCCAAGATAGGCGTTCGCCGCGCGTGTGCCGTTGTCGTCAGAAAGACGCCCCACAACGCCCATGAGGTCCGCGAAGTAAATCTCGGCTTCAAAGTAAGTGCAGGCTTGCCTGGCCGAAATCTGAGCTACTGCGCTTCCGCGAGGATCAGGCAGCACAAGTACCTTGGTTCGCGCAATGAGGCCAGCCAGTCCCTTGCGTCCCTTCAACTCAGCTCCAACGGTCGGATAGGCGGAAAGTCCCTGCAACTGGCGGACGGCAGTGCTGCGTTCACCAACATTGCTCTCGAGCACCAGCAAAAATTGGTCGTCAGGTTGAATCCCCTTTTCGTCCCACATTTTCCTGACGAAACCCGCCACTGAGCGTGCTGAAAATGGGCCCATATGGTCGCGTCGTGACTTAACCTGCGCGAGCGTTCTAGCGCTGGCCGCCTTGAGCTCAAGATCGTCGCCCCCTTCAGGGACGATGCTTCCGAACCCAGACTGCCCGACAAAGCCTTCCACGGCAAGGCTTGCAGCAACAGCATCCTGATACCGGAACCCACGTCCCGCATGAGAGCCAGCTCTTGTCGCCAAACCAAACCTCCCATTATTAAAAGCAAACGAACTCGTCGAGCGTTCGTTACAAGCGGCGGTGGCTACCCGAGGCTGCTTGTATGTCGACGGAGTACCATATTAATCATTAGATTACGCGCCCATCCTCTGAGCGTTCAGAGCGAATCTCCGGGGCTGACGAGAGGGAGAAAAGTAGATGAAAACGCGGCAAGAGGCCCTGGAACTGGTGGTCGTGGCCTTTCTGCATGCGCAGAGAAAGCTCGGCCCCGAGGCGAAGACGATGTCGATCGCCGAACTGAAGAACAGGCTCCTACAAATCACAGATCGGCGATTTGATGCCAGAGACTTCGGCGTGGCCGACTTGCGTGCCTTTTTGGCGATGCTAGCGCCAGAACTGATCGTCACCAAGGCGACTGGGCATGGTGTGGTAAAGCTGACGATAGCCTCTGAGTCGGTACAGGCGACCAGGGGCGGCTCCGGTGAGCCTCGCGCAAGCGAGGCTTCATCCAAAGCGATAGTGCCGGCAGAGGTCCCCCAGGACCTCCTCAAACCTGATGGGCGGACGCGTCCTGACCTTTGGGCCGCCATCATGGACTATGCAAGCAGGCAGACCTTCGTTTGGGACGAGCGTACAGGCGAGGCGAGACCAAGGCAGGGCAAGGAGGACTTGCCGGTGATGCCCACCGTGACAGCTGTCGAGCTCGGTGAGTGGCGTCGAACTTTTGTGGGCGAGCACAAGGCTGAGCTCGAGGGCGGTGACTTAGCTAGCGCTCAACGTTGGCAAGAGCAAGGTCTTGCTACGGTCTACCTCCCAGTAAAGCTAAGGCAGCCGTGGAATCGCGAACTGGGGCTGCGCGTACGGCAGCGGCTGCAAGAGTTCTTCGCGCAACTGAACCCCAAGGCCTCAAGCATCGCGGGGACGCCGACGGCCACAGTTGAGCCGGAGCAGGCCGCCGACATGCTTGGAGCCATGCTCATGGCGGCGAGAGACAGGGGAGATGGGTTCACGATTGGGGAACTCCTGTCTCAGCAGTTGCAAACGGCATCGGAGGAGCAGTCCGAAGAACTCATCGCCAAGATCGTCAATGCGTGGGCGTCGCCGCGAGCCGTGCCCGCAGACCCAGCCTCGCTCACTGACATGATGGAGCGGCTGGAGTCTTACTCGCGCAAGAACTTGGCTACTGCCTTCATCAATGCGATTCATCGCGTTGATGCCGTCGATCCCGAACTAAGTGCGTCGGAGCGCGACTTCGCCTTCAAGATCAAGGACGATATAGCAGCAGCTTATGGTGTTGATGCTCGCTCGCCTGTCGAGGTATGCCGAGCTTCGCTGGCAAAACTTGAAGAACTGCTTGCCAAAGGCGCCTCGATCGTCACACGATTCTTGCGGGCAACGCCTGCAACAGCTCGAATCGCTTCGAGTGACCTTTTGCCACTCGCTCACCGCTTACAGCCCTTGATTGTGGCTGCAGAACAAGAGTTCTTAGGCGACCTTGATGTTCTGATTGGACCGGCATTCCGCAAGCTATTTGAGGCCTACGAAAAGAACCAAGACGCCGAGGTGTTGCGCCGGGCTCCCGAGTACCTGGAGAACATCGCTGGGCATCGCCCCTCCGCGCCGGACCCGCGATTGCAGAGCCAAGTGTGGCTGAACATTGTGCAGCCGGTTCTCGATCACCTAGTCACACTCGTCGACGACGCGACGTCGCGGGGCGAAATTGCCCTAGCGCCTTCGCTGGCGCTAAGGAACCCGCGAACAAAAGCCGACCTTCGTGCAGCAGGTGCGGACGTTTTCCTCTCTTTCTCGCTGGTGAATCAAGGGAAGGGCTATGCGCGTGACGTCTCATTGCAGCGCGGAGGGGATGAGACGGAGGCTACGGCCTACGATCTGGTTGTGTATGAGCCGAATGGACCTTTCGCGGTCCCGCCCGGCGGAGAGCAACTCGTTAGGCTCCGTCTAAGGCTGGCGGTACCCTGTGCGGAACTTCGCATTCCGTTGCAGTGGAGCTGTGTCACGAGCACGGGGAGGCCGGTTGCCGCCATAGGCGAACTGGAAATCTCGCAGCAGGTTACAGAACCGAACTGGGAGACTCTCCTATCCGACCCGCCATACACGTTGAACCCAATCAAGAGGGCTGACAGGCTGTACGGCCGCGGCTCCATCCTTCAGAGCTTGGTTCTGAACGCGATGGCGGGTACATCAACTTTTGTTTGGGGGCAGAAGCGCATCGGCAAGACGTCGCTTCTGCAGGTCCTCGCGGGGAATTTATCCTCAAGGCCAGACACCACGTGCGTTCTCCTGCGCATGGGCGAGTTGACTTCGCTTCACGAAGGGCAACTGGCTCATCGCATAGCACGTCGATTGTTGGACAAGGTGGACACGAAGATCGAGGCGCCTCAGGAGACTGATTTCGGTGCTGGCATCAGCCTTCTGGTGCCCTTCGTTGAGCGGTTGGCCGAGAAGATGGAGCGGCACAAGTTCGTGGTCATCATCGACGAGTTCGATGATCTAGACCCCGCCTTCTACACCGGCGAGCGTGGGCGCCAGTTCATGAAGGGGCTGCGGTCAGCGTCAGAGGCGGGCTTGACATTTTTCTTCGTTGGTAGCGAGAGGATGGACGCCATCTTCGAGCGACACCAAGCTGACTTAAACAAGTGGACGAATGCGCGACTAGACAGGATCGACAATCGAGCTGATTGCCAGGCACTGATCCGAACGCCTGTGGAAGGGGCCCTGGAATTCGATGCAACGGCCGTCGAATTCATCGTCGACTACACGGCAGGCAACCCGTTCTACATTCACAACTTTTGCTTTCAGCTTTTCCAGAGGTGCCTGCTTGAGCATCGGACGTTTATAGATGCCAACGACACCTCTGCGGTCCGACACCAACTACTTAAGTCCCTAGGTGCAACAAACTTCGCGCACCTTTGGGAAGACAACCCTGTACTGGACGCTCAGGACAAGCGACGCGAGGCTGCCGAGAACTGCATTGCGCTCGCTTGCATCTCCGCGCTCGGTGGTCGTTTCGAGGACGTTGAAGAGTTAGTTGAAGCTCAGCAAGGGCTCCCAATCGTTGTGGAGGACCGAGCCAGCGCGGGGATGCTCAGAAAAGCTTGTGCGAGGCTGCACAAGCGCGGTGTCTTGTACGACCGTGGTGGCCATGATGAGAAGGTCATCTCACTGCAGATCTTCCGGGAGTGGCTCGGAGAGAACGCACGCTCGAAGCTCCTTCCTATCTGGACCAATTACCTGGAGCTCCAGCCAGCGTCTGCTGAAGACGAGCCGATGCCGGCCGTCCAGCTTGAAGCTCCCGATGCAACATTCCCAGTCGACGAAGATGATCTGCTGGCGGTCTCTCAAAGGCTTACGTACTGTGGAAAGCAGAAGGACGTCGCTGAGATCAAGCAGTGGCTGCGGCAGTTCGATGACGACGCGCGTATTGAGACCGCCTACCAATTGCTGAAACGCATTTCCGAGCAGGGCTTTATCACCGAAGGTATGCGCGCGACCATGCTTGCCAGGGTAGAAGAAATGATTGTTGCCAAGAGGGTTGCCACGGGCAGCGGCACATGGACGATCGTTAAGAACCGCAGGACGAACCTTGCCATCAGCTACCTGGATGTCGACCACAAGAGCGGCGCGACCATGGCTCGCGAAATGAAAACTCGCATGCAAGCGGGCAAATGCGCCTCGGCCAACGACATGGAGCCTTGGATGCGTGCCAACCTTGAGAAGGAAGGCTTCGTGGCCCTCGTCGACGACTTTGCCGGAACGGGACAAACACTGGTTGGCGGCCTCAAGAAGGCACGTGCGAAGGTGTCTCCAGAGCTATGGGATCGCTACGTTGTCGAGGGGCGGCTGTGTCTCTTCCTGATGTACGCCTTTCCAGACGCGGTCAGGGCTGTCGAAGAGGCGTTCCCTGGGATTCCAGTACTGGTCGCGCACCACTTTGGCGATGAGTTGCGCGCCTGCGATGAAGAGTCGGGGATCTTTGAGACTCCGGCAGAGCGAACCTTTGCCCAGGACATCTTGCAGCAGATCGGTCGTGAGTTGTCGCCAAACTACCCTCTCGGTCACGGAGACATGGGGGCGTTGGTCGTGTTCTACAACACGACGCCAAACAACACGCTGCCAATCTTTTGGTGTGGTGGTACCGTCCAGGAGCGGCCATGGAAGCCGTTGTTCCCGCGGGCCTGAGCCCTTGAAATGGTGCCTCTACGTGGCGATTGCTGGGAGCAGAAAGCGAAATTGGGCACTTTTGGCATGGCGGCCTGATGGCGGCTGGTGAACTACCATCGGCAAATCGCAGGTCAGGCCATGTCGGTCTGACTCACACCAACTGGCCTCCACGAAAGCCGGGGCGATTCAGGAAGCCATGGCAAGACGCAAGAAATCCCGTCCACTGGACGACATCCTGGATCTACTCGCCATGCTCCCCTGGTGGGTCTGCCTGTTGCTCGCTGCGTTGAGCTATGCGGTCTTACATCGCTTGGCCACACCCCTTCAGGCGGCAGACTTTCAGGGCCAAGGCAGTGCAATCGCGGGCGCCATGATGCAAAAGGCTGTGATCCACGGCTTGGCTTCGGTCGGCCAATACCTGGTTCCTTTGCTCTGCCTCGCCGCAGCAGCCATGTCCGCCTGGCGGAGAAAACACCGGCAATCGCTGCTGGCAGACGTTGCTCACGCGCCCAATGCCGATGCCCTGGAGGGCATCAGTTGGCGAGAATTCGAGTTGCTGGTGGGTGAGGCGTATCGGCAGCAGGGGTACCGCGTGACCGAGCTGGGCGGCAACGGCGCAGATGGCGGCGTGGATCTGGTGCTGCTCAAAGGTGGCAAGAAGTTCTTCGTGCAGTGCAAGCAGTGGAAGGCCTACAAGGTGGGCGTGACCACCGTACGTGAGCTGTATGGCGTCATGGCGGCCAAGGGTGCGGCGGGTGGTTTCGTCGTTACATCGGGGCGATTCACCCATGATGCCCAGGCGTTCGCGCAGGGACGCAATATCCAGTTGGTCGATGGCCCCCAGCTCTTCGCGATGATGCGGCGCGCGAGGCAGGCCCAAGGCCATGCCACCCCGGGAACAACAACCCGAGAATTCACCAGCGCGGCGGGAACCCCGCACGACCCGGCCGGAACAGTGGCCCCGCATCCGGCAGCGGCGGCAGCATCAGCATCCGTTCAACAGCCCGAGTGTCCGCGCTGCGGGGCCGCGATGCAGTTGCGCACGGCGCGGCAGGGGGCCCATGCGGGCCGCAACTTCTGGGGCTGTTCGACCTATCCGAAGTGCCGGGGAACACGAGCGGCTGACTAACCCATTGAGACGCAAGCCCTGGGCCCTATCGCCGCCCTAATTCCTGGGCGCTGTCAACAGAAGAAAGGCGGGCCGCTCACGCACAGCCCGCCCACCCGTCTCACCTCTGCGGCATATCCTTGTCCGTATAACAAAGACTCACCGTCGCATCCCCCGGAATCGCCGGCATGGTCGCATTCCACGCTTCCCACGCCTGCACCATCTCCGCCAGCCTTGCGGGCTGCAGCGGCGCCAGGTTGGCCCGCTCGCGCTCGTCCTGCGACAAATTGAACAGGTAGTCCACCCCATCCACCCGCAGGTATTTCCAGTCACCGTGCCGCATGGCGCGCTGGCCGCGGTGGTTCATGCGCCAGAACAGGGGACGGTCGGCGGTCCAGGTTGCGTCTGCCAGCAGGGGCGCCAGGGTCTGGCCGTCCCATGGATAGTCGGCGTGCGGCTGCGCGCCGCCCAGTTCCAGCATCGTGGTGGACCAGTCCATGGTCAGGCAGGGCTGGGCGCTGGTGCCGCCGGGGGGGATGGCGGCGGGCCAGTGGGCGATCCAGGGTACGCGGATGCCGCCTTCGGTCAGGTCCATCTTGCCGCCCACCAGGGGCCAGTTGTCGGAGAAGCGTTCGCCGCCGTTGTCGCTGGTGAAGACGATGAGCGTGTCGCGCTCCAGGCCGTGGGCGCGCAGGGTCTCGACGATGCGGCCTATGCCTTCATCCATGTGGTGGATCATGCGGCGGTAGGTTTCGACGTTGCCGCCGGCCAGGTGGTAGATGGCCTGCTTGCTCTCGCGCAGTTCGTGGGCCAGGGCTTCGTCGTCGCGGGTTTCCCAGGGCCAGTGGGGGGCGGTGTAGTGGACGCTCAGGAAGAAGGGCGTGCCCTGCTTGGCCCCTTCGGCCATGCGCTCTATGTAGTCCACCGAATGCTCGGTGATGAGGTCGGTCAGGTAGCCCTCCTGCGCCTTTTCCTCTTCGCCGAACCAGAGGTCGTGCGTGCCGTTGGCGCCGCAGTGGGTGAAGTAGTCCACCCCGCCGGACATGGGGCCGAAGAATTCCTCGTAGCCCGACTTCAAGGGGCTGAAGTGCGGCGGGTAGCCCAAGTGCCATTTGCCCATCAGGGCGGTGCGGTAGCCGGCGTCTTTCAGCAGCGAAGGCAGCGTGGGGTGCGAGGGCGGCAGGCCCAGGCGGTCGTTGCCGCGCGTGGCGGTGCGGATGGGCTCTTCGGCGGCGCCGCGCAAGCGGTACTGGTAGCGCGCCGTCATCAGCGCGAAGCGGGTGGGCGAGCAGACGGGCGAGTTGGAATAGCCCTGGGTGAGCTTGAGCCCGCCGGCGGCGAGCGCGTCCAGCACGGGCGAGACGGGGCCGAAGGCGGCGTCGCGCCCGCCGTAGCAGCCCAGGTCGGCATAGCCGAGGTCGTCGGCCACGATGAAGACGATGTTCGGGCGTGGGGGTTGGCGTTGCGGCATGGCGGCGGCCTCCGGGCTCAGGGGCGGTAGCCCGATTCGCGGATGACCGGCACCCACTGCTTGCGGTAGGCGGCCAGGGCCTGGCGGGTCTGGGCCGGGGTGCTGACCACGGGGTCGAGGTGGTTGGCCTTGAACTGGCGGACCACGTCCGGGTCCTTCATCACTTTCTGGATGGCTTCGGCGTAGCGTTCGGCCTGCGCGGCGGGCATGGAGCGGGGCGCGAACACGGTGTTCCAGCCCGATGCGGCCAGGTCCACGCCGGCCTGGCGCAGCGTGGGCACCTTGGGCAGCTCGGGAAGGCGCTGTTCGCTGGAGACGGCCAGCAGGCGCAGCTTGCCGCCTTCGAACTGGGGCTGCAGGGCGTCCAGCGTGTCTACCGCCACGGGCACCTGCCCGCCGATCAGGTCGGTGATGAGCGGGGCGGAGCCGCGGTAGCCCACGGCTTCGATGGTGACGCCGGCCTTCTTGCCCAGCATGAGGGCGAAGAAGTGCGGCAGGCTGCCGGTGGCCGGCACGCCGATGTTGGCCTGGGCGGGGTTGGCGCGCAGCCAGGCCAGCAGGTGCTGCAGTTCCTGCACGGGCACGGCCGAGGCCACGGCCACGCCGAAGACGTAGTTGTTGACCTCGCTCAGGGGCACGAAGTCCTGATCGGGCTGGTAGCCCACGTCGCTCACCACCAGGGGCGAGACGACCATCACCGCCGGGTTGGCCAGCAGCAGCATGGGCTGGCTGGCGGGGGCGTTCTTCACGTACTGGGCCGAGATGCGGCCCCCGGCGCCCACCTTGTTCTCGACGATGACAGGCTGGCCCAGCACGCGCTGCAGGCCGTCGGCCACGATGCGGGCCACGCGGTCGCTCGATCCGCCGGGCGGGTAGCCCACCACGATGCGCAGGGTGCTGTCCTGCGCCCAGGCAGGCGCGGATGCGGCCAGCGGCGCGGAGGCCAGCAGAGCGGAACGGGAGAGGAACTGGCGGCGAGAGGTCATCGCGGGGACTCCGGGCAGGGAAAAGGAAACAGGGGAAGAGAAAGACAAAGCGAAAAAAGGAAACCGTCCACCTTCTTCAGAGAGGCGGCAGGCTGCGCATGCTGGCACAAGCCACATCATCCGCGGTTATGTGGATATGCCTATGGACGGCGGCAGCAGTAGGGAAGGAGGGCGCGGGCCCTGCCGGCATCGACCGGTTCCTTGATCCGAGGCAAGACCGCTGCCGGCCCCGCGCGGACAGGCCCTGCGACAATGCCCGCCATGAGTTTCGCCCCGCTCCAGAACGACACGTTCCTGCGCGCCTGCCGGCGCCAGGCCACCGACTACACGCCCCTGTGGCTGATGCGCCAGGCCGGCCGCTACCTGCCTGAATACAAGGCCACGCGCGCCCGGGCCGGCAGTTTCATGGGGCTGGCCACGAACGTGGATTACGCCACCGAGGTCACGCTGCAGCCTCTGGAGCGCTTCCCGCTGGACGCGGCGATCCTCTTCTCCGACATCCTGACCGTGCCCGACGCCATGGGCCTGGGCCTGTCATTCGCGGAAGGCGAAGGCCCGCGCTTCGCCCAGGTGGTGCGCGACGAGGCGGCCGTGGATCGCCTCGCCGTGCCCGACATGGACAAGCTGCGCTACGTGTTCGATGCCGTCACATCCATCCGCCGGGCGCTGCAGGGCCGGGTGCCGCTGATCGGCTTTTCGGGCAGCCCCTGGACGCTGGCCTGCTACATGGTCGAGGGCAAGGGCAGCGACGACTACCGGCTGGTCAAGACGCTGATGTATGCGCGCCCCGACCTGATGCACCGCATCCTGGCCGTGAATGCCGATGCGGTGGCCGCCTACCTGAACGCCCAGATCGACGCGGGCGCGCAGGCGGTGATGGTCTTCGACAGCTGGGGCGGCGTGCTGGCCGACGGCGCCTTCCAGCAGTTCAGCCTGGCCTATACCGCCCGGGTGCTGGCGCAGCTCAAGCGCACCGGGCCGGAAGGGGCCGATGTGCCGCGCATCGTCTTCACCAAGGGCGGCGCCCTGTGGCTGGAAGACATGAATGGTCTGGACTGCGAAGTGCTGGGCCTGGACTGGACGGCCAGCCTGGCCCGCGCCCGCGCCCTGGTGGGCGGCGCCGTGGGCGGCCCGGGCAAGGCGCTGCAGGGCAACATCGACCCCAACGTGCTGTTCGCCCCGCCCGAGGCCATCGCGGCCCAGGTGCGCGCGGTGCTGGACAGCTTCGGCGCCCCGCACACCGACCGCGCCACCACCGGCCCCACCCACATCTTCAACCTGGGCCACGGCATCAGCCAGTTCACCCCGCCCGAGCATGTGGCGGCCCTGGTGGAAGCCGTCCACAGCCATTCCCGGGCACAGCGCAGCCGCAGCTGAGCCGCAGCCGAGCCGCGCCGCCCCCCACGCGGGGGGCTTGACTTATGCACACAAATGGACAGGCGGCGCTCCAGGGCGGATCGGGCCGCCCCCTGGATTTGTGACAGATCAACATTCCAGGAAGATGCGCTAAGTGCTTGATTTTTATAGGCGAAGCACTTTTGCCGTTTTTGCGTGCAACCTAAGGAAACGCAGTGTTTTCAAGGCTCTGCAGCGGTTGGGCCCGATATATCAACAAAGTTATCCACAGAAAATCTGAATTTCTCGGCAAACCTTGGAAAATCAAGCACTTGGCGCCGGAACTGCACGCACAATCCTGCAGCGCAGCGATCCGCTACCACAAAAAAGCACCCGTCCCGGCTCTTGACAACCCCACTTATGCACACATTCCGGGCAGCGGCGGGTTTTCAGGCAGCGGGGTACAGCGCCCCCTGAACCACGCTGCACTGCAGCAAAGATCGTTGATTCATATACGTTTTTGATAGCTGCCCGTTTCGCGGGCAAACTGACGAAAGCCAGCATCCATGCGGCCCGGAAGCCGGTCGCCGGCAGATGTCAACAAAGTTATCCACAGAAAACCTGAACAGCTGTGGATTGCCCGGCAAATCAAGCACTTAGAACGCCCACCCGCCCCACCGTCTGAAGAAGTGCCCGCAAGTTCCCCATCCACCCCTTCGACGCCCGAACCCGGCGCCATGGCAGCGGCCTCTGCTGCTGCCACGCTGGTCCAGGTGGCCGTGCAGACGCCCGCGCACAGCGGCGTGGGCCATCTGCTGAGCTACGCCAGCGAGCGCCCGCTCGCGCCCGGCACGCTGGTGCGCGTGCCCCTGGGCCGGCGCGAGGTGCTGGGCGTGGTCTGGGACGCACCCGGGCAGGACGAGGGCGATGGCGGCGGCAGCGGCGGCCTGCCGCCCGGCTTCGCGCCCCGCGCCGTGGCCGGCGTGCTGGACGGCCTGCCGCCGCTGGGCGCGCCCTGGCGCCGGCTGGTGGCCTTCGCGGCGCGCTACTACCAGCGCTCGCTGGGCGAGATCGCCCTGTCGGCCCTGCCGCCGCAGCTGCGCGACCTGTCGCCCGAGCAGCTGGCGCGCCGCCTGCGCCGGCCGGCCGCGCCGGCAGCCGATGCGGCGGGCACGGCCTGTGCCCTTGCGGCGACCATCGCGCTGAGCGAGGAACAGGCGCAGGCCACCGCCAGGATCGAGGCCGAGCCCGGCCCCTTCCTGCTCTACGGCAGCACCGGCAGCGGCAAGACCGAGGTCTATCTGCATGCCGTGCAGCGCGTGCTGGAGGCCGACCCCGCCGCCCAGGCGCTGGTGATGGTGCCGGAGATCAATCTCACGCCCCAGCTGCAGGAGCGCTTCGAGGCGCGCTTCGCCGGCCGCTACGGCGCGGGCAGCGTGGTCAGCCTGCACAGCGGCATGACCAACCCGCAGCGCCTCAAAAGCTGGCTGGCGGCCCATGCCGGCACGGCGCGCATCGTGCTGGGCACGCGCATGGCCGTGTTCGCCAGCCTGCCGGGCCTGAAGCTGATCGTGGTGGACGAGGAGCACGACGCCAGCTACAAGCAGCAGGAGGGCGCGCGCTATTCCGCCCGCGACCTGGCCATCTGGCGCGGACGCGAACAGGGGGCCAAGGTGATCCTGGGCTCGGCCACGCCGTCGCTGGAGACCTGGCATGCCAGCCGCCCGCCGCAGGAAGGCGACCCCGGCGGACGCTACCTGCGCCTCGCCATGCCCAGCCGCATCGGCGCGGGCGCCCTGCCCCGCGTGCGGCTGGTGGACCTGGCCCAGCAGCCCCGGGGCACGGTGTTCTCGCCGCCGCTGGTGGCGGCCATCACCGAGCGGGTGGAGCGCGGCGAGCAGTGCCTGGTGCTGCTCAACCGGCGCGGCTTCGCGCCCGTGCTGCACTGCACCGAATGCGGCTGGAAGAGCGACTGCCCGCACTGCAGCGCGCACCAAGTGTTCCACAAGATCGACCGCACGCTGCGCTGCCACCACTGCGGCTGGGCGCAGCGCGTGCCCTTCGCCTGCCCCGGCTGCGGCAACCCGGACATCGCGCCCATCGGACGGGGAACGGAGCAGCTCGAAGAGCAGCTGGCCGCGCTGCTGCGCAACGTGATCACGCCCGAGCGCCGCGCCGCGCGCGTGGCCCGCATCGACGCCGACACCACCCGGGCCAAGGGCGCGCTGGAAGAGCAGTTGGCCCAGGTGCATGCGGGCGAGGTGGACGTGCTGGTCGGCACGCAGATGGTCGCCAAGGGCCACGACTTCCGCCGCATCACCCTGGTGGCGGCGGTGCAGCCCGACGGGGCGCTTTTTTCCAGCGACTTCCGTGCGCCCGAGCGGCTCTTCGCCCTCTTGATGCAGGCCGCCGGCCGCGCCGGGCGCGATGCGCAGTACGTGGCCGCGCAGGGGGGCCGGCCCAGCGAGATGTGGGTGCAGACCTGGCACCCGGAGCACGCCCTCTATGCCGCGCTGCGCCGGCACGACTACCCGGCCTTCGCCGCCGCGCAGCTGGCCGAGCGCGTGGAGGCCGGCATGCCGCCCTTCGCCTACCAGGCCCTGGTGCGCGCCGATGCCCGCACGCAGGAGGCCGCCCAGGCCTTTCTGCGCGCGGCCGGCGAGGCCGCCCAGGCCGCCGCCCTGCCGGGGCTGGAGCATGTCTTCATCTTCCCGCCCGTGCCGCTGGCGGTGCAGCGCGTGGCGAACGTGGAGCGCGCACAGATGCTGCTGGAAAGCTCCAGCCGCGCCGCGCTGCAGCGTTTCCTGGCGGCCTGGCAGCCGCTGCTGCACGCCACGCGCGCCGCGCCCGAGCACAAGGGGCTGGTGCGCTGGCTGGTGGATGTGGATCCGCTGGCGATCTGAAAACGCTGAGGCTGACGATCAACCAAGGAATCGCACAGCTAGCTTGCCCCGGTGCGAGCGCACAGGCGGCCTAGCGCTCCCCGAAAGGCTCCCCGAAAGATCGCAAGCCCAGCGCCACGCCGCCCGCATTGCAGCGGGGCGGCCGGGGCGCTCCGGTCACAGCGCGCCGTCGCCCAGCACGATGCCTTCGCGGCGCGGGTCCACGCCGCCTTCCAGTTCCAGCGTGGCGCCGCCGGTACGCTGGACCCGCATGATGGTGGACACGCCGCTGGACTGCGCGGCGGTGGACACCGTGTGGCCCTTGGCCTGCAGCCCGCTGACCAGGCCGGTCAGGTCCAGCGCGGTGTTGGACCCATCCACGTTGGTGGTGGCGCTGTTGGCCGCGCCGAAGTTCACCAGCGACGTGGCCTGCTGTGCGTTCAGCTTCCAGTCCAAGGCGCCGACGACCGTCTTCAGCACGTACTGGATGATGGTGCCGCCGCCCGGCGAGCCGGTGGCCATGAGGAAGTCGCCCGGCGCCGTGCCCTTGAACACCAGCGTGGGCGCCATGGTGCTGCGCGGACGCTTGCCCGGCGCCACGCGGTTGGCCACCGGCGTGCCGGAGCTGTCGGCGGGCTGGGCGGAGAAGTCGGTCAGCTGGTTGGTCAGCAGGAAGCCGCCGACCATGTGGAAGGAGCCCATGCTCGACTCCACGGTGGAGGTCATGGACAGCACGTTGCCGTAGGCATCGACGATGGAAAAATGCGTCGTGCCGTGCTCGACCGTCTTGTCCACGCCCAGGGGCACCGTGCCCAGGTCGCCCGCCGGGGCCACGCCCAGGGAGCTGCCGCCGGGGCGGATCAGCGCGGCGCGCTGCTTCAGGTAGGCCTTGTCGAGCATCGTCGCCACGCCCTTGCCGGGCAGGGGCACGAAGTCGGTGTCGGCCACGTACTTGTCGCGGTCGGCGTAGGCCAGGCGCTCGGCCTCGGACACCAGGTGCACGCCCATCACGCTGGGCACGCCGCCTTCGTTGGCCGGGTTGGACGGCGGGTACTGCGACAGGTCGAAGTTCTCCAGGATGCCCAGCGACTGCGCGATGGCGATGCCGCCCGAGGACGGCGGCGACATGGTGCAGACGTAGTACGCGCCGCGGTAGGTGGTGCACACCGGCTCGCGCTTTTTGGCCTGGTAGTTGCGCAGGTCGTCGAGCGTCATCAGGCTGGGGGTGATGGGCGTGCGGGCCGCATCGTCGCCCACCGACTGCGCGGCCTTGGCCACGATGTCCTGGGCCATGGGGCCGCTGTACATCGCGCCCGCGCCCTGGCTGGCCAGCGTGCGCAGCGACTGCGCATAGGGCGCGTTGGTCATGGTCGTGCCCGCGGCGCGCGGCGTGCCGTCGGGGTTGAAGAACACCGCCATGGCGTTGGCATCGAGCCGCAGGCTGGCCGCGTTGCTGCTGATGGCGCTGCCCAGGCGGGCCGGGATGGTGAAGCCGCCCGACGCCAGGCGCACGCCCTCGTCGAACAGGCCGCTCCAGGCCAGGCGGCCGTAGTCGCGGTGGGCCATGTCCAGCATGCGCATCACGCCGGGCACGCCGATGGAGCGCCCGCTGCGGCGCGCGCTGGGCACCGGGGCCGGGGACGCGGCGCTGGACTGGTCCTGGCGCACCAGGTAGTAGCCGGTGGCGGCGGCGGGCGCCGTCTCGCGGCCGTCGTAGGCGACGACCTTGCGGCTGGCCGCGTCGTAGTACATCAGGAAGGCGCTGCCGGCGATGGTGCTCGACTGCGGCTCCACCAGGCCCAGCACGGCCTGCACGGCCACCGCGGCGTCCACGGCGGTGCCGCCGGCCTTGAGCACGTCGCAGCCGGCCTTGGTGGCCAGCGGCGTGTTGGCGACCACCATGTAGCTGTTCGAGTACTTGGCCTTGTTGCCCAGGCGGTAGCCGGAGGCGGCCTCCGGCGCGGCCGGGTCGCCCGATGCGCCCGAGCCCACCACCACGGCCGAGCCGGTGCCGGAGAGCACCGAGCAGCTCTGCGCCTTGCTGTCCACGATCAGCGGCGTGCTGCCGGAGCCCCCGCCGCCGCAGCCGGAAAGGGCCGCCGCCAGGGCCAGGGGCGTGATCGCCCAGAGCCAGGTTTTCTTTGCCATGCATCGACTCCTGTGGTGTGTGTGGTGATGACCTGCCCGGCCCGCCCGGCGGTGAGGCAAGGATCATGCCGCTGGCGGCGCGCGCGCAGCGCAGGCGCCTGTCGCTGCCGCGACCCGGGGCCGGGATGCCCCGTGCGCTGGAGGCCTGCAGCTATCTTTTGCGTAGCATCAGGCAGCCGGCGCGAGCAGCGCGGCGATGGCCTGGGGCCCCTGCTGCACCACGCAGCCCGAGCGCTGCAGCAGTGCGCCGAAGGCGTCGGACAGCAGGTAGCGGTATTCGACCGGCCGCTGCGCGCCGATGGCATCGCCCTGCACCACGCCGGCCGCCGGGTGGCACATGAGCAGGCCACCATGCGCCGACTGGGGCAGCCAGGCGGCCATCTGCGCGCCGTAGCCGGCTTCGGTGGCGGCGTCGAAGCCATAGACCCCGCCGAAGCCCCGGTTCATCGCCACCCCGGCGCGGCGCAGCCGGCGCGTGGCCGTCCAGCCGCCCAGCAGGGCGATGACGGCGGCCTTGGGGCTGCGCCAGAGCGCCCCGGCGGGCACGGTGGAGCGCACCCAGGGCCGCTCGTGCGGCGCGTAGCGGGCCTGCAGCTCGGCCAGCAGCGCGTCGCGCAGGCCGGGCAGCTGGTGGACATGCTGGTGGCCGTCGATGAAGTCGGGCGGCGTGCCGAGGGCCTGCTCGAAGGCGTCGAGTTGTTCGCGCCAGGCGGCACGCAGCGCATCGGCCGGGTCGCGGCGCAGATAGGCCTGGCGGATCACCGCGCCCAGCGCCTGCGCCGGATGGGCGCCGCTGTGGCTTTCGGTCAGGTTGAAGTGCAGGCCCACGGCCAGCTGCGGGCGCAGCGCGGCCAGCCGGGATGCGGCCTCCGGCCACAGCGGCGAAGTCGCCATGCAGCTGGTGGCCGACAGGCGCCCGGCCAGCGCCAGGCGCTCGACCGCCTCGTCCACCAGCGGGTGCAGGGCGTAGTCGTCGGCGCAGAGGACGATGGCGTGCCGCTGCTCCTGGTCCTGCTGCTGCGCGGCGGTCATGGCTGGCGTTCGCCGCGCAGCGGGCTGCGGTCTTCGTCGCGCGCCACCAGGTACTTGGGCCGGCTCTTGACCTCGTCGTAGATGCGGCCGATGTATTCGCCCAGGATGCCGATGGACATGAGCTGCACGCCCGAGAACAGCATGATGCTGACGGCCAGCGTGGGCCAGCCTTCCAGGTCGCTGCCGAAGGCCAGGGTGGCGATGGCGATCCACAGGCCGTAGGCCAGCGCCACCACCGAGATGATGCCGCCCAGCAGGCTCCACATGCGCAGCGGCAGCGTGGTGAACGAGGTCAGCCCCAGCATGGCCAGCGAGCCCAGCTGCCGCAGCCGGAAGCTGGACACGCCGGCCGCACGCTCCAGCGGCACGAAGGGCAGCGCGGCGGTCTTGAAGCCCACCCAGGCGTAGAGGCCCTTCATGAACAGGTTGCGCTCGGGCAGGGCCTTGAGCGCGTCGGCCACGCGGCGGTCCATCCAGCGGAAGTCGCCCGCATGCGGCGGCACCTTGACCGCATTGCCCAGGTTCATCAGCCGGTAGAACACGTTGGTGCCCACGCGCTTGACGCCGCTCTCCGCGCAGCGGTCCGCGATCACGCCGTAGATCATCTCGTAGCCGCGCTGCCAGAGCGCATGCATCTCGGGCAGCAGATCCAGCGGGTGCTGGAAATCGGCGTCGATCAGCAGCACGGCGTTGCCGCGCGCATGGTCGATGCCGGCCGAGAGCGCCGCTTCCTTGCCGAAGTTGCGCGACAGGGCGATGTAGCGCAGCGGCAGCTCGGCGGCCAGCTCCAGCGCGATGTCGTGCGTGGCGTCGCGGCTGCCGTCGTTGACCACGACGATCTCGAAGTCGGGCGTGAGCTGGGCCACCGCCTGCGCCAGGGCGCGCACGAAGCCGGCCAGGTTGGGCGCCTCGTTGTGCGCGGGCACGACGCAGCTCAGCCGCAGCGGCGCGCGCGGCAGCGCGGCACTGGGAGCGTCCGGGGCGAACTCGGCATAGAAATGGGGTTCGGCAGCGGGCAGGGAAGACATGGGCAGGGACGGGCTTTGTAGGTAGAGGTCGTGGGAATCGGCCGGATCGGTCAGGGCGTGCGGGCGCAGGCCGCCGGCACATAGCTGCGCCAGCGCATGGCGATGGGCGGGCCGGCGCGCTTTTCGGGCCAGTCCACCGTCCACTGGCCCTGCTGCACGCGCATGGAAGGGTCGGCACCCAGAAGCTCCAGCCAGGGCGGCGGCGCATCGCCGTCCAGCCCGACCCAGAGCGTACCGCGTGCCGCCAGGCGTTCGGGCGAGATCCAGGGAGAAAAGCGCTCGTCGCCCGCGATGAAGACCGAAGGCCGCTCCGGCATCTGCGCGGCCAGCAGCCCCACCAGCCAGTAGTCGCCCGACACGGAGTCGATGGCGCAGCGCGACTGCGACTGCCAGGTGGCGTCGGCCTGCCGGGCCAGCGCGGCCTGGGGCCAGTCCATGCGCGAAGGGCGCTGGCGCCAGTGCGCGCCCCAGGCCAGGAAGGCGAAGGTCAGCACGGAAACGAGCACCAGCCAAACGGCCAGGCCGCGCAGCAGATAGGGCCGCATGGGTCGCAGGCCGGCCGACGGCAGCCAGGCGGCCACCAGCAGGCCGCTGAAGACCCACATGGGCACGCCCCACATGTCGCGCACGCGCAGGCCCAGGGCCAGGCCCACCGCGGACACCAGCAGGGCCGAACCCGCCGCCAGCACCAGCAGATAGGCCGGCCGGGCCGAATGCAGGCGCCAGCGGGCAGCGCCCGGGTCGTGCGCCGCGAGAGCCCGGCGCTGGCGGCGCGTGAAGAAGGCGGCGGCCAGCACGATAAGCGCCAGCGGCACATGGTTGAGGCACTGCGTGAGCATGAAGTTGAGCGCATCCGCGCGGCTGACGTCGCCGTCGGCGGAGGCGCGGCTGCTGGCATAGGCCATGGGCAGCCAGTCGGTGTGCTGCAGCCACATCAGGTGCGGCCAGAAGATGAGCGCCATCAGCGCCAGCGCCAGCCAGGGGCCCGGGCGCAGCAGCTGCCGGCGCGCGGGCGTGGCCAGCAGGTAGAGCGCCAGCGTGGCCAGCAGCGCGCCCACGGAATACTTGGTGATGAGGCCCAGCCCGCCCGCCACGCCCACCAGCGCCCAGTGGCGCAGCCGCCCGTCCTTCTGCAGGGCGGCCGTGAAGCCGTAGCCCACGGCGGCCCAGAACGGCATCTGCGCGATGTTGTGGTTGAACTCCAGCGCCGGGCGCGTGTAGTAGGCCACGCCCATGGTCAGCAGCGTGCCGATGAACGCCCGCTCGCGCGGCATGAGCCGGCAGCCGGTGCGCCATACGATCCAGAGCGTCAGGGCGATGAAGAGCTGGCTCAGGAAGAAGGGGCCGACATGGCCGAAGGCGCGGTAGGACAGCTCCAGCAGCCAGGGCGCCAGCGGCGGGTGCTTGTAGTAGCCCCACTGCCATTCATGGCCCCAGGACAGGCTTTCGGCCACGTCCAGCGGCAGGCTGGAGCCGAGCAGCGGCGGCAGCAGCGACCAGGCCAGCACGTAGGCCAGGGCGAACCACGCGACGGGACGCCAGGGCGCGGGAAGCTGCAATGGGGAAGAGGCAGGGGAATGGGCGGACATGGAAGAGGGAGAAGCGGACATGGCCGCGCGGCGGAAACACCGCAATTGTAAAATTTGAAACTTGACCGGGATCCGATAGGGCTGATCGCAGGGCGAAAGCCAGCCACTTCGAGCCCCCTCGCGCCACCGTCCTCACACAGCCCACCCCGCATCGCAGCCATGGACATCGCCAGCTTCCAGACCCAGCTCGCCCAGGAGGGCTTCGACCAGATCGTGCGCGTGGAACGCGAGCCCGGCGGCATGTGGGACGACCACAGCCACGAATTCGAGGCCAAGGCGCTCATCGTCTCGGGCGAGATCCGCATCCGTACCGAAGACGGCGCCGAGCGCACCTACCGCGAGGGCGAGGTCTTCCACCTGGGCGCCGGGCAGCCGCATGCCGAGTGGTACGGCCCCCGGGGCGTGGCCTATCTGGTGGGCCGGCGCGTGCCGGCCGACGCCTGACGCCCGCCCCGGCGATTTCAGCCGGCCACCGGCGCTGAGCAACGGCAGCCAGCTACTCATTCGATAGCATGGCGGATCAGGGCCGCAGCGCCACCGCCCCTGAAAAGCTCAGGAAGGCCAGTGCGGTCGATACCAGGATGATCCGCGCGATGCGCCCGGTGTGGGCGCCGAAGCGTTCGGCCAGCAAGGACACGTTGCTGGCGCTGGGCAGCGCCGCCGCCAGCACCAGCGCGGTATGCGCGAAGGGCGAGAGGGGCAGCCCCAGGGCGATGGCCGCCCATCCCGCCGCCCACACCAGCAGCGGATGCACGAAGAGCTTGACCAGCGCGATGGGCACATAGTCGCGCGGCGCCACGCGTTCGCCGGGATCGCCGCCGGCCTGCATGCGCGAACGCGCCAGCACCGCGCCGATGGTGAAGAGCGCCACGGGCGAAGCCGCCTGGGCCAGCAGGGCCAGCGTGCCGTCGATGGGACCGGGCAGCCGCCACTGCGCGGCCGAAGCCACGGCCCCCAGCGCGATCGACCAGGGCATGGGGTTGGCCAGCATGCCACGCAGCGCGCGCCGCAGCGCCACCGCCACGCCGTGCGTGCCCGCGCCGTCGAGCCGAGAGAGCGCGATGCACAGCGAGGTGGTGAGCACCATGTCCACCAGCATGGTCAGGATGGCCGGCCCGGCGGCGGCCGGCCCCAGCAGCGCCACCAGCAGCGGCACGCCCATGAAACCGGTGTTGGGAAAGGCCGCCACCAGCGCGCCGAAGGCCGCGTCGTTCCAGCCCAGGCGCCGCCGCGTGAGCGCCACCGTGGCCGCCACCATGGCCAGCGCGCAGAGCAGATAGACGCCGCCCGCCGCCGGGTCCAGCAACTGGCCGATGGGCGTCTGCGCGCCGAAGCGGTACAGCATGCAGGGCAGCGCGAAGAACAGCACGAAGGCGTTCAGCCCCGGAATGGCGGCCTGGGGCAGCAGCCCGCCGCGCGCGGCCAGGTAGCCGCACGCCACCAGGGCGAAGAAAGGGAAGGTGATGGCGAGAACGGACAGCACGCCGCGCATTGTCCCCGGCCCGGGAGCGCCGCGCCCGGTCTGTATCATTCGCGCTCCGCCCGGCAGCCCTGCCCCGATCAGGCGCCCGCCGGGCCGCACCGAAGCGCAGCCTGCCCGCCAGCCTGGCTGCCGCCCGCGCTCCGTCCCGTTCCGCCACCTGCCCGATCTCTCCAAGAAGCCGCCGCCATGTCCGCAGGACTCAACCTCGCCCAGCTCCAGGCCGTCCACTACACCGAGGGGCCCTGCCTGGTGCTGGCCGGCGCCGGCTCCGGCAAGACCCGCGTGATCACGATGAAGATCGGCCGGCTGATCGAGACCGGCCTGGAGCCGCGCCGCATCGCGGCCATCACCTTCACCAACAAGGCCGCCGCGGAAATGCGCGAGCGCGCCCAGCACCTGATCGGCCGCGCCGCGCGCGACGTGATGGTCTGCACCTTCCACGCCCTGGGCGTGCGCATGGTGCGCGAAGACGGGCATGTGCTGGGCCTCAAGCCCCAGTTCAGCATCCTCGACGCCGACGACGTGACCGGCATCATCAAGGACGCGGCCGGCGGCACGGCCGACATCGCCACCGCGCGCCAGTGGCAGTGGACCATCAGCGCCTGGAAGAACGCCGGCCTCGACAGCGCCCAGGCCCTGGCCCAGGCCCAGGACGACAACGAGCGCAGCATCGCCGTGATCATGCAGCGCTACGAAGAGCGCCTGACGGCCTACCAGAGCGTGGACTTCGACGACCTGATCGGCATGCCGCTGCGCCTCCTGCGCGACTTCCCCGAGGTGCGCGCCAAATGGCAGAAGGCGCTGGGCCACGTGCTGGTCGATGAATACCAGGACACCAATGCCACGCAGTACGAACTGCTCAAGCTGCTCGTGGGCGAGCGCGGCCACTTCACCGCCGTGGGCGACGACGACCAGTCCATCTACGGCTGGCGCGGCGCCACGCTGGAGAACCTGAAGAAGCTGCCGCAGGACTATCCGCGGCTCAAGGTCATCAAGCTGGAGCAGAACTACCGTTCCACCAGCGCCATCCTGCGCGCGGCCAACAACGTCATCCAGCCCAACCCCAAGCTCTATCCGAAGACGCTGTTCTCGGAACTGGGCGAGGGCGAGCCGGTGCGCATCGTCGATGCCGACAACGAGGAGCACGAGGCCGAGCGCGCCGTGGCCCGCATCCAGAGCCTGCGCGCCACGCTGAACCCGCAGCCGGCGTGGAAGAGCTTCGCCATCCTCTACCGCGCCAACCACCAGGCCAAGCCCTTCGAGAAGGCCCTGCGCAAGGCGAACGTGCCCTACAAGGTCTCGGGCGGCACCAGCTTCTTCGACCGGGCCGAGATCAAGGACCTCTGCGCCTGGTTCCGCCTCTGGATCAACAACGACGACGACCCGGCCTTCCTGCGCGCCATCACCACGCCGAAGCGCGGCATCGGCCACACCACGCTGGCCAAGCTGGGCGAATTCGCCACGCAGCACAAGGTGAGCATGTTCGGCGCGCTCTTCAAC
Organism: uncultured Acidovorax sp.; assembly: GCA_913774625.1. Classification (GTDB taxonomy): domain Bacteria; phylum Pseudomonadota; class Gammaproteobacteria; order Burkholderiales; family Burkholderiaceae_C; genus Paracidovorax. The sequence continues at coordinate 14,588 of CAJYHL010000051.1, read as the reverse complement.
CACATGCTCGAAGCCGTGCTGCCGCGCAAGGCGCACGAAAGCGTGCTGGAGTTCGGCCGCTACATCAACTACCTGGAATACAAGGCCCGCCAGACCCACGGCGCCGAGGCCTCGCGCGCCTTCATGACCGACTGGCTCAAGGAGATCGGCTACGAGCAGTACCTCTACGACAGCGAGGAAAGCGAGACCGCCGCCTCGTCGCGCTGGACCAACGTGCTGGAGTTCTGCGACTGGATGAGCCAGCGCGCGGGCGGACAGATCGAGGACGCCGCCGGCACCGTGATGGCCAAGGAGACCAAGAGCCTGCTGGAAGTGGCGCAGACCATCGCCCTGCTTTCCACCATCAGCGAGCGCGAGAAGGACGAGGACCTGGTCACCCTGTCCACCCTGCACGCATCCAAGGGCCTGGAATGGCCGCACGTGATGCTGGTGGGCGTGACCGAGGGCATGCTGCCCTTCAAGCTCGACGACGACGAGGGCCGCCAGCAGGTGGTGAGCGACGACACCCTGCAGCGCCTGCAGGAAGAGCGCCGCCTGATGTACGTGGGCATCACCCGCGCCCAGCGCAGCCTGGCCGTGAGCTGGACCAAGAAGCGCAAGAAGGGCCGCGAATTCGTCAACGCCCAGCCCAGCCGCTTCATCGCCGAGATGGGCCTGGACAAGGCCACCGCCCGCGAAGACCCGCGCGAAAAGCTGCGCGCCCTGCGCGCCGAATTCGCGGCGCGCAAGGCCCAGCCGGCGGCCGGGGGCTGACCCCGGCCGAGCCGGCTGCGGCTCAGGCCGCAGTCAGGCGCAGCGGCGCGCGGTGGGCATGGGCGTGGCCCTGGTCCAGCTGGAACACCGACACGGCCTGCACCAGCTGGCTGGACTGCGCCTCCAGCGAGCCCGTGGCGGCGGCGGCTTCCTCGACCAGCGCGGCGTTCTGCTGCGTGACCTGGTCCATCTGCGCGATGGCCTGGTTCACCTGCTCCAGGCCCTGGGTCTGTTCGCGGCTGGCCGCGCTGATCTCGCCCACGATGTCGGTCACGCGGCGCACGCCGGCCACCACGTCGCCGATCACCTTGCCGGCTTCCTCGACCAGGCGGTTGCCCTCATCCACCTGGGTCACCGAGTCGTCGATCAGCGCCTTGATCTCCCGCGCGGCCGTGGCGCTGCGCTGCGCCAGGGTGCGCACCTCGCTGGCCACCACGGCGAAGCCACGGCCTTGTTCACCTGCGCGGGCCGCTTCCACGGCGGCGTTCAGCGCCAGGATGTTGGTCTGGAAGGCGATGGAGTCGATCACCCCGATGATGTCCACGATCTTGCGCGAGGAGCTGTGGATGCCGCCCATGGTGCTGACCACGTTGCCCACCACCTCGCCGCCGCGCACCGCCATGTCGGAGGCCGATCGCGCCAGCTGGTCGGCCAGCGCGGCGCTGTCGGCGTTCTGGCGCACGGTGGCGGTCATCTGCTCCATCGAGGCGGCCGTCTGCTGCAGCGCGCTGGCCTGCTGCTCGGTGCGGCTGGAGAGGTCGATGTTGCCGCTGGCGATCTCGCTGGAGGCCAGGGCGATGCCGTCCGCGCCGCGGCGCACCTGATCAACGGTGCCGCGCAGTTGCCGGCCCATGGCGTCCAGGGCGCGCAGCAGTTGCCCGGTCTCGTCGCGCGCCTGGCTCTCGGCGCGCACCGTCAGGTCGCCGCCGGCGACCGATTCAGCCACCGACACGGCGCGGTGCAGCGGCTGGGTGACGCTGCGGGTGATGGCCCAGGCCAGGCCCATGGCGGCCGCCGTGGCCAGCACGCCCAGTGCGATCAGCGCATCGCGGCCGGCCTCGTAGTTGCGCTGCACGGATTCGCCCGCCTGGTTGATGCGCTTGCGCTGGAAGTCCAGCAAGGTCTGCAGCGCGGCCAGATAGCGGTCGCCCAGCGGGGTGAGCTCGCTGTTCAGCAACCGCTGCACGTCCTCTTCGCGGCCTTCCGCCTTGGCCTTGTAGATGGCATCGCGGGCGGCGAGGAAGAGCTTGCGCTGCGCCCCCACGTTGTCGAACAGGGCCTGCTCCTCGGGCCCGGAAACGAGCCTGGCCAGTTCCTGCTGCTGCTGCGACGAGGTGCGCGAGAACGCGGCGTTCTCGCCGGCCAGGCGCGAAGCCAGGGTGGGGTCGCTGCTCAAGGCCACGACGGTGTGGCGACGCACATTGCTGTAGATGTTGCGATACCAGTCCGACAGCGTGCGCTCCTTGGCGAGCGGCTGGGCCATGACGTTGGCGGTTTCGCGGGCCACGGATTGCAGCTGCCAGGTTCCGACGGCCACCATGCCGATGATGAACAGAGTCAGCAGCCCGAAGGCCATGCCCAGGCGCTTGCCGATGGAAAAGTGATGCAGAGTCATTTCTTGAGCTAATTTCCTAGGGAAAACCCTTGGATATTAACCTACAAGTGTCTCAATTGTATGTATTTGTGACAAGCACTCAAAACCTGCAGCGGTGCGAGCAGGTTGCGGCGAACGGAGCCCGGCCAAGGTTTTGCCGCCCCGCCGGCCCTGCTCCGCGCCAGAGCCGGCGATACTCGCCGACCGCCGCCGCCTGCAGAAAACGATGCGCACCATGCTCCTACCGCCCCCATCCGCCCTTTCCCGCAATGCCGCCCTCGCCGCCGCGCTGGCGCTCGGCGCACCGCTGGGCTCCGCCCTGGCCCAGCAGCTGCCGCCCGCGCCGGCCGCCGCGGGCGACACCGCCTGGCGCCGCTGCGCCGCCATGACGGACAGCAGCGATGCGCGGCTGGCGTGTTTCGACCAGTGGGCCGGCCAGCAGTCCTGGCAGGCGCCTGCGGCCAGCGCCGCCGCTGCCACCTCCACCCCGCCTGCCGAGGCCAGGCCAGGCACGTCCGCGGAAGCGGCTGCCGCGCCTCCGCCCAAGCCCGTGGACGCCACCCTGCCCGCCACCCGCATCATCGAAGTCGCCCAGTCCGACGGCTGCCGCGACGAGCAATACAGCACCCTGTCGCGCTTCTGGGAGCTGGAATCGGGCAGCGACTGCGGCAGCTTCCGCTTCCGTGGCTACCGGCCGATCAGCGTGTCGCTCACCAAGGCCAGCAACGTGAACCGGCAGCCCACCTCCGACGCGCCGGGCCATACCGCCGCCGCGCCCATCGACTACCGCACGGCCGAAATGCGCGTGCAGCTGTCGGTGCGCACCAAGCTCGCGCAGAACCTGCTCACCTCGGAGAATTCCAACCTGCGCGACTCGCTCTGGCTGGCCTATTCGCAGCAGTCGTACTGGCAGGTGTTCAGCCCGGCCATCTCCCGCCCCTTCCGTGCCACCGACCACGAGCCCGAGGTGATGTACGTCTATCCCACCACAGCGCAACTGCCCTTCGGCTGGCGCTGGCGCTATTCGGGCATCGGACTGGTCCATCAGTCCAACGGCCAGAGCCTGCCGCTGTCGCGCAGCTGGAACCGCGCCTACCTGATGACCGGCATCGAGCTGGACAACCGCTGGACGGTGAGCGCCCGCCTCTGGAAGCGCCTGCACGAAAGCGCCGCCGACGACGACAACCCCGGCATCAGCAACTACCTGGGCCGCGGCGAGATGACCGTGAGCTGGCGCCCCGACCGCAGCAACACCTTCATCCTGACCGGCCGGCATTCGCTGGGCAACGCCAACCGGGGCTCGGCCCGTCTGGAATGGCTGCAGACGCTGGGCCAGAACATCGGCGCCGGCAAGAGCAACCTGCGGCTGCACACGGCGCTCTTCTCGGGCTACGGCGACAGCCTGATCGACTACAACCGCAAGCGCACGGTGTTCAGCGTGGGGCTGAGCCTGGTCGATTTCTGACCGCGCCAGCCACCGCGCCCGAGGCGCCTGCGCGGCAGCAGGCGCCACAACAACCCGTTACCCTTTGCCGGCCCGCCCGGGCCTCGTGCCGCCGCGCACGGCGACACAATGCCTCCCGGCCGGCCATCGCGTGTCAGCTCTTCGATAAGAGCCCTTTTCTTCCCGTATTCCCCGCCATTGCCCGCCACGAGCCCACCAGAAAATGCCGCTCGGAGGACGAAACCATGGAAATGCAATACCAGCTCAAGTCGGGCAGCTACTACCTCTACGACATGCGTGATGCGCCCAGCGCGGTCACCGGCGAACGCCGCTTCAAACTGAAGACCGACACCGTGGCCATCGCGTTCGACCTGCATACCGGCCAGGTGCATCAGCACGGCAGCCCGCACCGCATCCAGTCCTGGGCCAGCCACACGCGCCGCCGCCTGCGCGCCGCGGGCGCGGTGGAAGCGGCCAACGACATCGTCGTCGTCTCCGGCCCGCTGCCGGTGGACGAGCTGAACAAATGCCTCTGGATCAACGGCTACTGCCGGCGCATGTTCAAGCGCCTGGCCAGCCTGCCGCACGGCAAGTTCCAGCGCACGGCCGAGCCCTTCCGCAAGGCGGCCTGAGCTTACCTACCGGGCTCCGGGCTCTAGTCTTCTTCCGCTTCTCCTTCTTCGTCCGGCACGGCCTGCGCCTGCGCATCGGCGTGCTTGACGATGGTCACCGGCACCGGGCTGGCCTGCACCAGCGCCTGGGACACGGAGCCCAGCAGCGCGCTGGCGATGGCGCCATGGCCGCGCGCGCCGATGACGATCTGCCCGCAGCCCTGCCGCTCGGCGATGTCCACCAGCGTGTGCGCCACGTCGCCCACGCCCACCTCGGCCTCGTAGGGCACGCCAGCCGCCTCGATGAGGGCGCGTGCGGAAGCCATCAGGTGCTGGCCGGCCTCCAGGCTGGCGGCGGCGATGAGTTCGGGGTCGCGCGAAACCACCATTTCATAGAGCGACGCCGGCTCCTGCACATGGGCCAGCACCAGGCCGGCCTGCAGGCCCGACTGCAGCAGCGAAAGGGCGTGATGCACGGCATCGAGGGAGAGTTCGGAGCCATCGACGGCGATGAGGATCTTGAGGGACATGTGCTCTCCTGAAAGGGATGAAGACTCCGATCCAGTGTAGCCATGCCCCGGGCTGCGCTTCGCCCCCGCGCCGTCTGTGACAATCCTTGCCATGCTCCAGTTCGACCTTCTCAAGACCGACCCCGCAAGCCATGCGCGGCGCGGCACCCTCACCCTCAACCACGGCGTGGTGCAGACCCCCATCTTCATGCCCGTGGGCACCTACGGCACAGTCAAGGGCGTGATGCCGCAAAGCCTGCACGACATGGGCGCGCAGATCATCCTGGGCAATACCTTCCACCTCTGGATGCGCCCGGGCCTGGACGTGATGCAGAGCTTCGGCGGCCTGCACGGCTTCGAGCAGTGGAACAAGCCCATCCTCACCGACTCCGGCGGCTTCCAGGTCTGGAGCCTCGGCGCCATGCGCAAGATCACCGAGGAAGGCGTGACCTTCGCCAGCCCGGTGAACGGCGACAAGCTCTTCATGTCGCCCGAGGTCAGTATGCAGATCCAGACCACGCTCAATTCCGACATCGTGATGCAGCTGGACGAATGCACGCCCTACGAGACCCAGGGCCGCAAGACCACCGAAGCCGAGGCGCGCAAGTCCATGGAGATGAGCCGCCGCTGGGCTGTGCGCTCCAAGAACGAATTCGAGCGCCTGGGCAACCCCAACGCGCTCTTCGGCATCGTGCAGGGCGGCATGTACCAGAACCTGCGCCAGGAATCGCTGGAGGCGCTGGTCGAGATGGACTTCCCCGGCTACGCCGTGGGCGGCGTCAGCGTGGGCGAGCCCAAGGACGAGATGCTGGAGATCATGGCCCACACGCCGCACCGGCTGCCGGCCCACAAGCCGCGCTATCTGATGGGCGTGGGCACGCCCGAGGACCTGGTGCAGGGCGTGGCCGACGGCGTGGACATGTTCGATTGCGTGATGCCCACCCGCAATGCGCGCAACGGCACCATCTTCACCCGCTACGGCGACCTGAAGCTGCGCAACGCCCGCCACAAGGCCGACCACCAGCCCCTGGACCCCACCTGCACCTGCCACGCCTGCGCCGGCAAGGACGGCGTGGCCTGGGACCAGGGCGGCCGGGGCGGCTTCAGCCGCGCCTACCTGCACCACCTGGACCGCTGCGGCGAGATGCTGGGCCCCATGCTCACGACCATCCACAATCTGCACTACTACCTGAACCTGATGCGCGAGATCCGCGAGGCGCTGGATGCCGGCCGCTTCGCGGCGTTCCGCCGCCAGTTCGCGGCCGACCGGGCGCGCGGCGTCTGAGCCCCGCTTCTCGCCAGCCCGTTCCATACGACTGCAATACCCAGCCGCACATCACCGACATGCCCGCCGCCCCGCCGCCCCAGCTCCCCGGCCGCACGGCCAGCCCTCTGCTGGCCCGCGCCTTCGCAGCCGCGCGGGCAGCGCGCCTGCCGCTGCTGATCGGCCTCGGCGTGCTGCTGGCATGCCTGGCCGGCATCGCGATGCGGCCCATCGGCTTCTTCTCGTCGTTCTGGCCCGCCAACGCGCTGATGGCCGGCCTGCTGGTGCGCCTGCGCCTCACGCGGCGGCCTGCGGTCTGGGTGTGCGCCTTCGCCGGCTACATGGCGGCGGATCTGCTGAACGGATCGAGCTGGATGCTCGCCGCCTGGCTGACCGGCGCCAACGTGGCCGGCGTGGCGATCGTCACCCTGCTGCTGCGCCGTCTCGATGCGCCCACCCGGCAGCTGCGCCGCCCGCTGTCGGCACTGCACCTGCTCTGGATCTGCGTGGCGGCCGCCTCGGTCGCGGCGCTGGTGGGCGCCGGCTCCGCGCCCCTGGCCTTCAAGACGCCCTGGCTGCCCAGCCTGGCCATGTGGTTCTCGTCCGACCTGATGAACTACCTGCTGATCCTGCCGGTAGTCCTCAGCGCGCCCCGGCGCGGCCACCTGAACAGCGTCTTCGTCACCTGGCGCCCGGACACCCCGGCCTGGAAGCAGGGCGGCCCGCTGCTCGCGGTGCTGGCCACCGAGGCCCTGGTGCCCGCCCTGCGCGGGGCCTCCTGGGCCATCGCCCTGGTGGTGCCGGCCCTGCTGTGGTGCGCAGTCAGCTACAGCCGCTTCATCACCGCCCTGCTGTGCCTGGCGGTATGCCTCTGGAAGACCGTTGAGCTGGCGGCCGCGACGGCCCTGGCCTTCCAGCCCGACCACTGGCAGATGATCCTGTCGCTGCGCATCGGCATCGCCATGCTCTCGCTGGGCCCGCTGGGCGTGGCCAGCGTCATCACCGCGCGCAACGAAGCGCTGCAGTGCCTGCAACGGCAGCGCGACGCCGCAGGCGCCAGGGACCTGCACGACATCCTGACGCGCAGCGCCGTGGTGCGCCGCGCGCGGCAGTGGCTGGCGCAGCCCCAGCCGGACGCGGGCCGCCGCTGCGCCGCACTGCTGTTGCTGGGCCTGGACCCGCTTCCACAGCTCGCCGCCCAGCACGGCCCGGCAGCGGGCAACCAGCTGCTGGCCGCCTTCGCAGATGCCGTGGTGCGCACGCTCCAGCCCGGCGAGGCGTTGGCACGGCTGGGCAGCAGCGAAAAGTTCGTCCTGCTGCTGCCCGGCGCGAGCGACGCGGCCGCCCTGGCCACCGCGGAACGCCTGTGCGCCACGGCCCGCTCGGTTTCCGCCACCGCGCCGGACGGCTCGCCCCTGCGCGTCACGGTGAGCGTGGGCGCCGCCTTCTACGCCCGAGTGGAGCCCCGCGCGGACTGCACGCCGGCCGACCTGATCCGCCGCATGCTCGGCGATGCGGAGCTGCTGCTGGACAAGGCCCAGGCCGCCGGCCGCGATTGCGTGGTGTTCCGCGCCCTCGACCGGCCCGGCAGCCTGGCGGAAGCGGACTGGACGAACGCCGCCAGTCCGACATGACGCGGGGCGGCCGAGCCTCTACGATGCAGGCATGCTGACCGTCCACCACCTCGAAACCTCGCGCTCGCAGCGCGTCCTCTGGCTGCTGGAAGAGCTGGGCGTGCCCTACGAGCTCAAGCGCTATGCCCGCGATCCGCGCACCCGCCTGGCGCCGCCCGAGCTCAAGCGCGTCCACCCGCTGGGCAAGTCGCCCGTCATCACCGACGAGGGCGAGGTGATCGCCGAATCGGGCGCCATCCTCGAATACCTCGCCGAGCGCTTCGGCGCCGATGCGCCGCCCGAGCTCGCCCAGCTGGAGCCCGCACGCGGCACGCCCGCCCATCGGCAGTTCCGCTTCTGGATGCACTACGCCGAAGGCTCGCTGATGAACTGGCTGGTGATGAAGCTGGTCTTCAAGACACTGCCCACCCAGCCCATGCCCTTTTTCGTACGGCCCGTGGCGCGCGCCGTCTGCGGCAAGGCGCAGCAGAAGCTGGTGGACCCGAACCTCGCCACCGCCCTGGCCTTCATGGACGACCACCTCGCGCGCCACGTCTGGTTCGCTGGCGAGGCGCTGAGCCTGGCGGACTTCCAGATGAGCTTTCCGGTCGAAGCCGCGCTCTCGCGCGCCGAAGGGGCCGACCGCCACCCGCATCTGTGCGCGTACCGCGACCGCATCCGCGCCCGGCCGGCCTACCAGCGCGCGCTGGACAAGGGCGGGCCGGTGGTGATGGGCTCCTGATCCCGCTGGCGCCGTCCGGACCGGCCTCGGCGCGGTGCGGCGCGAGGCCCGGTTTCACAGGATGGGCACGCCGCCCGTGACCGCCAGCGTGGCGCCCGACATGAAGCTGGCCTGGTCCGAGGCCAGCAGCACGTAGGCCGGCGCCACTTCGGCCGGCTGGCCGGGCCGCTTGAGCGGCACCTGGCTGCCGAATTCGCGCACGCGGCCGATGTCCATGGTCGAGGGAATCAGCGGCGTCCAGACCGGGCCGGGCGCCACGCAGTTGACGCGGATGCCCTTTTCCGCCAGCAGCTGGGCGAGCCCGCCCGTGAAGTTCTGCAGCGCGCCCTTGGTGGCCGCATAGGCCAGCAGCGTCTGGTTGGGCTTGTCCGCGTTCACCGACACGGTATTGATGATGGCGCTGCCGGGCGGCATGTGCCTGGACGCCGCCTTGCTCAGATAGAACGCGGCGTAGACGTTGGTGCGGAAGGTGCGGTCGAACTCGGCGGCGGAGATGTCCTCGATACGCTCGTGCGTCATCTGGTAGGCGGCGTTGTTGACCAGGATGTCCAGGCCGCCCAGTTCCTGCACGGCGCGCTCGACGATGCCGTTGCAATGCGCCTCCTCGCGGATGTCGCCCGCCACGCCCACGGCGCGCCGGCCCTCGGCGGACACCAGCTGCAGCGTGCGGCGGGCGTCGTTCTCTTCCTCGGGCAGATAGGCGATCAGCACGTCCGCGCCCTCGCGGGCGAAGGCCAGCGCCACCGCGCGCCCGATGCCGCTGTCGCCGCCGGTGATGACGGCCTTGCGGCCCTGCAGCCGGCCCGCGCCCTGGTAAGAATCGGCGCCGTAATCCGGACGGGGCTGCATGTCGGCCTCTGCGCCCGGCGGGGTCAGGGGCTGCTGGTCGTCGAAGGGCGGCCGGGGGCCGGCGGTGCGTGGGTCGATGGGTGGCATGGGGGTTCCTGCGAAAGGTGGCTTGCTTGCATGGAGGCCCGCCCGCTTGGCGGGCCCATGCACCGAGCCTCGAAGCGCCCGCTGCCGCCCGCTTGTAGGAGAACGCGCCCCTTGCCCCGAAGAGGCCCTGGGTACAGTCTCAGTGCCCCATGAAACGGCCCAGATCCACCTGCCGGCAGGTCGTGGCTCCAGCTCCCTGGCCCACGACCAGCATGCGGCCCAGGCCGCTGCCGCCGGCACGGCCATCGCCGCCCGCAGCCGGATCGCGCCCGATCTGCGCTGCGGCATCGGCAGTGACCAGCGAGACCAGGCTATCGACCAGAAAGCCGCGCAGCCGCTCACCCCGCCGCACCACCAGCACGCGCGCCTGCGGCGTCGCCTCGGCCTCCGGCAGGCCTAGCAGCGTGCGCAGATCGAACACCTCCAGCGGCCGGCCCTTGCATTCGACCAGCCCGCACATGCCCGAGCCCGCCGCATCGATGCGCACGGCGGGGCTTGGGTACGCCAGGATCTCTTCCACTTCCGCCAAAGGCGTAGCGCAGCCGCCCCCCGCCTGGTACACCAGGAACGTGGTGCGTGCGCCGGCAGCCTGGACGGGCGATGGCGATGTCGGCGATCCGGCCTGCGGCGCCTTGCGGGCGGCGGCGGACAGCTGCCCTTCCAGGAACGAGGCGACGAGCGGATGCGCGAGCAGAGCGTCCACCCGCAGCACGGCGGCGATGCCGTGCTGCGCCGTGCGCAGGGCGCCGGCGTAGCACTCGGGATGCAGGCTGGCCCCGGCGCCCAGCGGCACGATGGCGTCGGTGGCGGCCATCTCCATGCCCAGCAGCGCATCCACCTGCAGGCCGAGAAGGCGCCCTTCGCGCTGCAGCACCATGAGCAAGGGGCGCGGCCCTGCAGATGTGGCGGGTGCGGCGGCCGGCAGGTCCAGCAAGCGCTGCAGATCGGCCACCGGAACGTCGTGGCCGCGCCAGGCCACGAGGCCGAGCAACGCGCCGCTGGCGGCGAAGAATGGCCGCATCTCCGGCATGGGGCGCACGTCGGGCACGTCGGCGAAGTCGAACGCCAGCACCTGCGCGCCCAGCATCGCCAGGGTGTGGCGGCGCGGAGCCGCCACGGGCCGTGCCTGGCCGTCGGCGCCGCCTGCGCTCGCCATCAGCCCGGCAGCGGCCGGCTCCCGGGCGGGCACCACGCCCGGCGTGCGCTCCAGCAGGGCCGCCACCTGCAGCACCGGCAGGGCGCGCCCGCCCGGCCCGTCGGCGACCAGCCAGCGGTCGAACGGCCCGCCCGGCGCACCGGCCAGGGGAATGATCGCGGCAGGCAGCACGCGCAGCACTTCGGCGATGGCATCGACCCCGAGGCCCAGGCGCATCCCGCCGTGGGCGACGACCGCGACCTGGCGGGCCGCAGCCGGGCCGGCGGATCCGGCGCCGACGGCGGCGGCCGGGCCGTCCGCCACGGTCAGGGCAGGCCCCGGCGGCGCCATCAGCCGTTGCAGCTCCAGCACGGGGATGAGCTGGCCACGCAGCATGAACATGCCCGCCATCAGCGCGGAGGCGCCGGGCATCGGCATCAGTTGCGGGGGCATGTCCACCGCCTCGACCAGTTCGCTGGCGGCGATCGCGATGTCCTGCCCGGCAGCGCGGACGATGCCGTAGTGCAGCAAGGCCGTGTCGGAGGTCATGGCCGCCCTTGCTGGGCGCGGCTCGCCGTGGATGCAGCGGCAGCAGGGGCCCGGTCGCGCGACGATGCGCGGGTCAGCTCCTCCAGCAACGCCGAGACGCTGCGCGTGGCAGCCGTCTGCGCTTCGGTGGCGGCGTGGATTCCGGCGATGGAGGCGGTGGTCCGGTCCACGCCCTGCACGATGCGCTCGAAGTTCTCGGCGGCCTGCGAGGAAATGTCGCCGCCCTGGCGCACCCGCGCCACCGACTCGGCGATCAGCTTGGTGATCTCGCGCGTGGCCTGTGACGATTTTTCGGCCAGCTTGCGCACCTCGTCGGCCACCACCGAAAAGCCCAGGCCGTGCTCGCCCGCACGGGCGGCCTCGATGGCGGCATTGAAGGCCAGCAGGTTGGTCTGGTTGGCGATGTCGCCGATCACCTGCACGATGGCGTTGATGTCATCGGAAGATTCCTGGATCGCCTTGGTGGCCTCCATGGAACGCAGCAGGGTCTGGCTGCCGCGCCGGGCCTCGGACTGCGTCTCGGCAGCGAGCTCCGTGGATTGCCGCGTGGTGCGCGCGATCTCGCCGATGGTGCCGCTCAGCTGCTGGATCGAATCGCCCATGGCCTGCACGCGGCTCTGCACCAGCTGCTCGCGCTCGACCTGCTCGCTCACGTCGATCGAATACTTGATGACCTTCACCGGCTCGCCGTTGGGTCCGATGATGGGGTTGTAGGTGGCCTGGATCCACACCGGGTAGCCGTGCTTGCTGATGCGCTTGTACAGGCCCGAATAGAACTCGCCGCGGCTGAGCCGTGCCCAGAAGTCGCGGTATTCGGACGAACGCACGAACTCGGGCTCGCAGAACATCTTGTGGTGCTGGCCGACCACTTCGCGCAAGGTGTAGCCCATCGCATCGAGGAAGTTGGCGTTGGCGTGCAGCACGTTGCCTTCCAGGTCGAATTCGATCACCGCCTGGGCGCGCGACATGGCGTTGACCTTGCCTTCGTACTCGGCGTTGCGGGTCTTGGCCTCGGTGATGTCCGTGGCGTACTTGATGACCTTCACCTGGTTGCCCTCTCCGTCAAAGATCGGGTTGTAGCTGGCCTGCAGCCAGATCTCGCGGCCGCCCTGGGCCACGCGGCGGTACACGTCGGACTCGAACTCGCCGTCGCCCAGCTTGCGCCAGAAGTCGCGGTAGGCCGTGCTGCCGGCGTACTCGGGCGTGCAGAAGATCCGGTGGTGCCGGCCCACCACCTGATCGAGCGTGTAGCCCATCGCGTCGAGGAACAGCTGGTTGGCGTTCAGCACGATGCCGTCGAGCGAGAACTCCACCACCGCGGTGGAGCGGTCGATCGCCTGCACGCGCCCGGCGTTCTCGGTGGTGCGCAGCTTGGCTTCGGTGATGTCGGTGGCGTACTTGACCACCTTCACCGGACGGCCATCCTCATCCAGCACGGGGTTGTACGAGGCCTGGATCCACACATCGCGGCCGTCCTTGCTGAGCCGCCGGTATTCGCCGCGCTGGAATTCGCCCGCGGCCAAGCGTTCCCAGAACTCGCGGTAGTCCAGGCTGCGCACGTATTCGGCGTCGCAGAAGATGCGGTGATGCACGCCCTCGATCTCTTCGGCCAAGTAGCCGAAGGTGTCCAGGAAGTTCTGGTTGGCGCGCAGGACATGGCCCTTCAGGTCGAACTCGATGACGGCCATCGACCGGTTGATCGCATCCCTGTGCCCCTCGTATTCCCGCATCGCGGCGCGCTGGGCCGAAACGTCTTCGAGCAGCAGCACCACGCGCGTCGTGGCTCCGGCATCGTCGCGCAGCAGGTGGGCCTGCGTACGGGTGACGCAGTCGCGCTTCCAGCTGCCGAAATGCCGTCCCGTCAGAACCTGGAGGGGCTCGGCGCCCACGGCGTAGCAGCCGTCCAGCCATTCCGCGGCCCGGGGAAAGCACTGCCGGTAATGGTGGCCCAGCACGTCGCCCTCGGGGTGCTGGCTGACCTGCAGGAAGGCGGCGTTGGCGCCCACCACCTGGCCCCGGGCGTCCAGTTCGATGCAGGGCTGGGCATGCTGGACGGCCCGCGCCAGGGCAGCCAGCAGATCTTGGGAAAGGGGTTCGGCAGTGGACATGTTGATTTCAAAAAGATAAAGATCGACGCAAATGGTTACAAATTGGCCGGAAATCGGCGCTTGCGGGTGCAACCGTTCAGGTCGCCCCTGCGAGCGTGCATGCGCGCCGGATGGCCGATCTCGGTGCGATATACGGCACGCTAACGGCGCTGGATCACCATCGCCGTCAATTAGAACGTGTTTACGATCTCCCAGGGGTCGCGCAGCTACGACGGCGGGATGGGATGCAAGGCGCGGTGCGCAGTGGATAGCTTGGGCTATCCACAAGCGCCGCAACGCCGCAGACCGCCCGCCGACGTAGCTGCCCTTCGGGTTGGAGCGAAATCGGGCCATGGCAAAGAGGTTCTGACGCCCCGGCTGCTTGCATGGGCTGAGAGCCCATGCGGCGCATCCGAGGCATCCACTCATCCCGATTGCGCTCCAACGCGATCCCCTGCGAGATCGTGAACACGTTCTTAGGGATGTTGTCCCACAGAGCCGACCCCGGCCGATGCGCCCGCGCCACAGGCATGGCAGAAGCGGGCGAAAGCGCTTTTGCGGGTGGTGCAGCTGCCGCAGCGGTCGAAGAGGCCGATGCCGCAGTGCGGGCAGAAATCGATGGCCGGGTCCTTCAGGTCCACGCTGCGCTCGCAGCCCGGGCAGACGCCCTTGGCCAGCCGCGCCAGGGCCACGTCGTAGCTCAGTTCCTCGCGCCGCTGTGCATCGGGCAGGGACTCTGCCAGCCGCTGGCGTTCCAGATAGCGGTTGAGCGCCGCGATGGCCCAGCGCCCCACAAGCACCGTCACCACGATGCCCACCACATAGCGCACATAGCCGCCGTAGCTGGGCAGGTAGGGCACCAGCTCGACGAAGAAGGCGAACAGCGCGAAGAAGATGAAGCCCCACACGAAGGGCCAGTAGGTGCTCTTGCGCTTCCTGGCGAACAGCCAGCCGGCGGCGGCGAGCAGGGGCAGCGTCAGCGCCAGCCGGTAGAGGAACACGCGCAGCTCGACCTTGCGCGTGGCCTCGTTGAGGCGCTGGTAGCCGCCGTCTTCCAGGTCCCGGAGCTGCTGGCGCGCGGCGGAGGCGGCCTGGCTGGCATCCAGCGCGGCCTGCTGCTGCGCCTGCACCGCCTGCCGGGCCTGCTGCTCGCGCGCCTTCAGGGCATCGAGCGCCTTCGTGCGCCGCAGCACCTCGGGGTTGTATTCCGACTGCTGCGTGGCGCTGCGCGTGGCCAGCCAGTTGTCTAAGAACGTGTTTACGATCTCGCAGGGGATCGCGTTGGAGCGCAATCGGGATGAGTGGATGCTTCGAATGCGCCGCATGGGCTCATGCCCATGCAAGCAGCCGG
>CAJYHL010000050.1 GCA_913774625.1 uncultured Acidovorax sp. | reverse complement strand
TTCAAGCAGAAGACGGCATACGAGATCTAGTACGGTGACTGGAGTTCAGACGTGTGCTCTTCCGATCTCGAAGAACAGGGCATCGCCCGGGCCGGAACCCGCACCCGGGCCAGTGTCCGGGTCCAGGTGCTCGGGCAGCGAAAGCTCGGCATTGCCGGCCAGCACGATGCCTTCGTCGGTGCGCAGCGTGTAGCGCGTGGGGGCGAAGGAGTCATAGACCATCGATGCGGCCGTATGCGAATCGATGGCGAGCCGGGGTCCGGCGGCGTCCCAGCGGATCTGCGACGCCAGGGCCACCGCATCGTCGCGCAGGGCCCGGTCCATCACCAGCTGCGTGGAGCGGCCGGTGAGCCAGAAGGCCGCCAGCGAAGCCAGCACGGCCGAGGCGACCCAGGTCCAGAGCAGCGGCCCGACCAGCTTGCGGCGCAGGCTGGTGGCGCGGCGCAGAGTCCAGGGCAAGGCGCGCTTCATGGCTGCTCCGGCTCCGGTCCCTGCTCCGGCTCCGCTTCCATGGCGTAGCCCACGCCCCGCACGGTCACGATGGCAACGCCGCTGCCGGCCAGCTTGCGGCGCAGCTTGAGGATGTAGATCTCCACCGCATTGGCGCTGAAGTCAGTCTCCCACGTGGACATGGCCGACACGATGCGGCTCTTGGGCACGGCCTTGCCGGGCGAAGCCATCAGCAGCTCCACCAGCGCCGCTTCGCGCGGGCTCAGCGGCAGACGCTCGTCGCCGCAGCGCAGTTCGCGGCTTTCCGTGTCGAAGCGGAGAGACCCGATGCGCAGCAGATTGGTCGCCAGGCCCTTGCTGCGCCGGCGCGTGATGGCCCGCAGGCGCGCCACGAGTTCGGGCGACTCGAAGGGCTTGGCCAGGAAGTCGTCGGCCCCGTCGTTCAGGCCTTGCACGCGCTGGCCGAGTTCGTCGCGCGCGGTGAGGATCAGCACCGCCAGGTCGCGCCGCTGCTCCCGCCAGGCGCGCAGCACCTGCATGCCGTCGCGGCGCGGCAGGCCCAGGTCCAGCACGGCCGCGTCGTAGTCGGCCGTGGCGACGGCCGTGAGCGCCAGTTCGCCGTCGGTGACCACGTCCACCTGCCAGCCTTCGGACTGCAGCATGCGGCGTATGCCCAGGCGCAGCGCCGGATCATCTTCCACGACGAGGATTCGCATGCCCCTTCAACCTCCATCAAGCCGCGACCGACGGCAGGCGGGACGCCGCGACATTCCGCAGCCGCCCGCAAAAAAGCCCGGCGTACCGGGCTTTCTCTTCGCTCTTTCGTTCATGCAGGCCACAGCGGCACGATGCCGTGAATGCGTGCCTGCAGGCACCAGGCTCAGACCGGAGCCAGCGCCACTTCGACGCGGCGGGCTTCGGCGTTGTCGCCGTCGCCCTGGGTGGCCTGGGGCTTGCGCAGCTCGATCTTTTCTTCGGGCACGCCGGCCGCCACCAGGGCGTCGCGCACGGCCAGGGCACGCTGCTTGGCCAGCTCTTCGTTGGCGGCGGCATCGCCGGTCGCGTCATGGAAACCGGACACGACGACCGAGCGGCCGCCCTTGACGGCGCGGGCGATGTCGGCCAGAGCCGGCTGCGCATCGGGCGTGACCGCGGCGCTGCCGGTCGCGAAGTAGAAGCGCACCACGGCGCCATCGACCACCACGCGGGCGACTTCGTCGTTGACGGCCACCACCGGGGTGCCGGCGGGATCGACCACCACCGCCGCGGGCTCGGCCTGGGCACGCATATGGACGCGCTGCTTGTAGACCACGGTGCCCACCACCGATGTCACCACCAGGGCGATCAGCGCGAACACGAGCCCGAGGGCGAAACGTTGCTGGCTGTCGTCGTCGGAACTGCTGAAGGACATGGTGAAGAACTCCGTAAATAATGCTGGGTTGGACAAAACCTGCAAATTGTAAAGTCTCCGCATGCCCCCGAATGCCGCCCCCCTGCGCGATCCTGCCCCCATGCTGGAGGCGACGCTGGCCGAATGGGGTGGCGGGAACGACCTCTGGATCTTCGGCTACGGCTCGCTGATCTGGCGGCCCGGTTTCGAATTCGCCGAACGCCGCCGCGCGAAGGTGCACGGCTGGCACCGCGCTCTCAAGATGTGGAGCCGGCTGAACCGGGGCACGCCGGAATGCCCGGGCCTGGTCTTCGGCATGCTTTCGGGAGGCAGCTGCCAGGGCATGGCCTACCGCATCGAACGCCGGCTCGTGCCCGAGATCATGCCCCCGCTCTGGCAGCGTGAAATGGCACTGGGCGTCTATGACCCCCGCTGGGTCGATTGCCAGACGCCGCAAGGCCCCGTGCGCGCCCTGGCCTTCACCCTCTCGCGCCGCAGCCCCAGCCATGCAGGCGTGCTGCCCGACGATGAATACCGCCGCATCTTCAGCGAAGCCTCGGGCATCTACGGCACCACGCTGGACTATGCCCAGGCCACCTACGACGAGCTGCAGCGCATGGGCATAGAAGACCGCGCCCTGGGCCGGCTGCTGGCCCTGGCGCAGCGCAGGAGCCGGGCACCGGGGGACGAGCCTCGAACGCCGTAGGCCCCGTCCGACGCGGGAGGAGCATGGGGATGGGAGATGATCGGCGCCGCACACCACAACCAGGAGCCCTTTCCATGCGAACCCATTCCCGTTTCCTGCTGCTCGGCCTGGCCGCAGCCGCCCTGGCCGGCTGCGCCGGAATGTCCACCGGCCCCGCGGCCGTCGCCAAGCTGGAACCCACGCGCGGCAACCAGACCTCGGGCGATGTCCGCTTCGTGCAACAGGGCGACCTGGTGCGCGTGAGCGGCGAGGTGCGCGGCCTCAAGCCCGGCACCGAGCACGGCTTCCACATCCATGAAAAGGGCGACTGCTCCAGCGGCGACGGCAACAGCGCCGGCGGCCACTTCAATCCCACCGGCAAGCCTCACGGCCATTTCGGCCAAGGCCAGCACCACACCGGCGACCTGCCCAGCCTGGTGGCGGACGCCAACGGCGTGGCGCGCTTCACGTTCGAGACCCGCGACTTCACCGTGGGCAGCGGCGTGACCGACATCGTCGGCCGCGGCCTGATCGTGCATGCGAATGCCGACGACTACACGACCCAGCCCACCGGCAACTCCGGCGCGCGCCTCGCCTGCGCCGTGATCCAGGCCGCCAAGTAGGCACGGCGGCCGCGCGCCGCCAGCGGTCATGCGGGCACAATCCCCGCATGACCGCCAGCACGCCTTCCTCCGCCCCCTCCCCCGCTCCGCTGTCCTCCGCCGTCGCCGATCTGCGCAAGAGCTACGAGCGCGCCGAACTGAGCGAGGACGCCTCCCATTCCGATCCGCTGCGCCAGTTCGACCAGTGGCTGAACGAGGCCCTGGCCGCCCAGGTGCCCGAGCCCAATGCCATGACCCTGGCCACCGTGGGCGCCGACCTGCGTCCCAGCACCCGCATCGTGCTCATCAAGGGCTACGACGAGCGCGGCATCGTCTGGTACACCAACTACGACAGCCGCAAGGGCCGCCAACTGGCGGGCAACCCCTTCGCCGCACTGCAGTTCCACTGGGTGGAGCTGGAGCGCGTGGTGCGCATCGAGGGCACGGTGGAGAAGGTGAGCGACGAGGAAAGCGATGCCTATTTCGCCAGCCGCCCGCTGGATTCGCGCATCGGCGCCTGGGCCAGCCCGCAGAGCCAGGTGATCTCCGGTCGCGGCGTGCTGGTGGCCAACGCGGCGCGCTACGGCGCGCAGTTCCTGCTCGACCCGCCCCGGCCGCCGCACTGGGGCGGCTACCGCCTCAAGCCCGAGCAATGGGAGTTCTGGCAGGGCCGCAAGAGCCGCCTGCACGACCGGCTGCGCTACCGTGCGGACGGCGGCCACTGGCTGCGCGAACGCCTGGCGCCCTAGCAATCCGGACCGGCCTTCCGGTCCGAGATGGCGGTCAGTGCAGCAGCCGCTGGCCCAGCAGCAGCATCAGCGGCATGGTGAGCATGCCCACGGCCGTCGAAAGGGCGATGCTGGAAGACACCTCCTCCTGCAGCACGCCGTAGCGCTGCGTGAAGAGGAACACGTTCGCGCCCACCGGCAGCGTGGCGGCGGCGAACATCACGGCCACCTCCAGGCCCGTGAGACCCATGGCCCAGGCCAGCCCGAACAGCAGCAGCGGATGCACCAGGGTCTTGACCAGCGCGATGCCCAGCGCGTCGCGCCAGTGCTGGCCGATCTTGCTGTAGGCCAGGGTGATGCCCACCAGCAGCAGCGCGATGGGCCCCAGCGCCGCGCCCAGCACCTGCAGCGGCTTGTCCACCACCTCCGGCAGATGCAGGCCGGTCTGGGCCAGCAGCAGGCCGGCCAGGATGGGTAGCGGCACCGGGTGGACGATGCCGTTGCGCACCGCCTGCAGCACGGTGCGGGGCAGGGATCGCGGGCCGCCCTGCCCCGCACGCTGCCGCTCGCGCGCCTCGGCCAGCTCGAAGACGATGGTGGCTGCGGTCAGCAGGATCAGCGCGTGCAGCGAGATCAGGGTGAACAGCGTGACCAGGCCGGGGTCGCCATAGACCAGGCCGATCAGCGGCACGCCGATCATCAGCGTGTTGCTGAACATCTGCGCCAGGCCGCGCGCTGCCGCACGGGTGGAAAAGCCGCACACCGCCATCGTGCCCACGAACACCAGTCCGCTGGCCAGAAAGTAGAGGCCCACGGGCTTGAAGTCCAGGTCCTGCACACGCACGCCGGCCATGGTGCGGAACAGCAGCGCGGGCGTAAGCACCAGGAACACGATGTTGGACAGGTCCTTGATGGCCGAAGCCCGCACCCAGCCGATGCGGGCGGCGCCGAAGCCGATGCCGATGCTCAGCAGCACCGGGATGAGCGAGGAGAAGACGGGGGAGTTCACGAAGCGGGAAGGCGGGAGGAAGGCAGGCGGCCGCGCGGAGCTGCAGGCCTGCGCGGGAAAGGCCGCGATTATCCGTGCGCCAGTTGGCCTCCTGACTTCATTCAGTCAGGTAGCCGCGGGCTCCGATATCTCGATCAGGTTTAGGTCCGGGTCGCGCACGTACACCGAGCGGATGCGCGAAACCGCGCCCGTGCGCAGCACCGGCCCTTCGACGATGGCCACGCCCAGGCGGCCGAGCCGCTCGATCACCGCGTCCAGAGGCTGCGACGCGAGAAAGCACAGGTCCAGCGCACCCGGCACCGGCGTGTGCGCCTTGGGCTCGAATTCGCGCCCCTTCACATGCAGGTTGATCTTCTGCGCGCCGAAGACGAAGGCGCGCCGCTCGACCGGCGGGGTGCCGCCCGCGAAGCGCCCAGAACGTGTTCACGATCTCCCAGGGGTCGCACCGCGCCTTGCATCCCATCCCGCCCACACCGCTGCGCGCCCCCTGGGAGATCGTGAACACGTTCTTATGACTCCATGAGGCCGGGCCGTCATGGAGCCATGGGCCTTTGTATCCCCTGGTGCGGACCGGTGCGGGCCGGCCTGATGCCCCACCTCCGTTGGCCGTGGCGCCGACGGCCGATGGCCTCATTCGAGAAGCCGATCAAGGCCGTTTTCTTCGCGCGCATTGCCGAGACCGAAACCCGGAGGATGCATGGCCGACATGGATCCTTGCTGATGCTGATGCGCACCTGTCGTCTGGCGCCAGCGTGGCGTCGCTGCAGCCCGTAAGGCGCACGCAGCAGACGTTGGTGACCTGCGGCCATGAGGCGGGTGTATGAGCTCCGTGCTGTCGGTGCAAGGACATGAACCATGCCATGTGCGGCGCGCCCGAAGCAGCCACGCATCCCCAGCGCGCCCCAGCGCATTCTGCAGCTGGCCAACCAATCGATCATTGTTATCACATTTTCTTTTCTGGCCATGCGCATGGAGCCGCCCGGGTCTGTGGCGTCGCCATGCAATCCTGTGCCTGCAGGACGTTGGCGATGCAGTGAATCGAGCGCATCGGTGCTGCCAATGTCCTGCCCTGGCCTATAAGGCCTGGCAAGATGGTGATTGTTTCATTTTTATCAAATTAATGCATAATTCTGTTTCGGGGACCCTGCAGACCGACGAGGCGGCAGGTGTTGTTCCGCTTACTTTGAGCAGATTCCTTTGCATGATGCCGACAGCCTCGACTTCTCCCCCGAACAGCACAACGATGAAAAACTTCAGAAATACCGCTGTCGGCGCAATACACCGAGCTTGCGCAGAAGCCGCAGGCCCTGCTGGCCGGCGGACTGTCCGCCTGGTGGGTCACTCGCTGCATCGAGCGCCCGCCGGGCGATGCCGTACCAGCCAGATCGCCGTCACCGCGCATCGGCGGCGCAGCCAGCCTGCCGCCCCGGCGGCAGCCTCGTCCGCACGCAAGTCCGGTTCGGCGCGCAGCGACGACTGGGAAACCTTCTGAGACCAGCCTCACGTGGCGGCCGGCCTCTGGTGTAAACACCGAGCGCCCAGACCGTGGCTTTATGCACCATGGCTGCAGCCACTCCCATGCCTGCGGCTGACCTGAAACGGCAGTAGCCAAGAAACAAAACGAATGAGGAGTTTCGTCATGCCCCATTCACTGGGTATCGTCCACAAGCTCTGGATGTCCATCGCCCTCCTGGTGGTCACGCTGGCCGTGGTGCTCGGCCTGGCCGGCCTGCGCTATCAGCGCGAACAGGCGCGGACCGAGGTGGAGCGCGAGGAAATGGCGCAGCGCAGCCAGGTGGCGCTGCGCTGGGCCGGCCTGACGGAGGCCAACGCGGCCCGGACCCTGGCGGTGGCCCTGGCGGCCGACCCGTTGCTGGAGGCGCAGTTCAAGTCCACCATCTCCGAGACCTCGGCACGCATTTCCGAAGCGCAGAAGACTCTTGCCGGCATGGACCTGTCCGAGCAGGACAAGGCCCAGATGGCCCGGATCGCCGCGGCGCGCCAGGCGACGCTGGACCTGCGCTCCGAGGTGGGCCGGCTGTCGGCCGCAGGTCGGCGCGACGATGCCCGGGCCCTAGTGCTGCAGCGCTATCAGCCGGCCGTGGCCGCCTACCTGCAGCTGCTGCGCGACTTCGCGCAGATGCAGTCCGATGCCGCAGACGCGCTGCGCGAGCGCACGGCCGCGTCGCTGCGCCGCATCCTGCAGGCTGCGGCTGGCGCCATTGCGCTGCTGCTGGCCGGCATCGTGGCGGGTGGCATGCTGCTGGTGCGCAGCATCCAGAAGCCACTGGCCGAGGCCAATGCCGTGGCCGCGCGCATCGCTGCCGGCGATCTGGCCTCACCCGTTCCGCAGGGCCGCGGGGACGAATTCGGAGAGCTGCTGCGCTCGCTCGGCGCCATGGGAGACTCGCTGGCCGGCGTGGTGCAGCAGGTCCGCCGGAGCACCGACAGCATCGCCACGGCCAGCGCCGAGATCGCCACCGGCAACCAGGACCTGTCCATGCGTACCGAGCAGGCCTCGGCCAGCCTGCAGGAGGCGGCGACCGCCATGGGCCAGTTCACCAGCACCCTGCAGCAGACCGCCGGCAGCGCGCAGCAGGCCAGCGGCCTGGCGGCCGGCGCCCGCAGCGTGGCGCAGCGCGGCGGCGAGGTGGTGACGCAGGTGGTTTCCACGATGGAGGACATCCATGAAAGCAGCCGCAAGATCGCCGACATCATCGGCGTGATCGACTCCATCGCCTTCCAGACCAACATCCTGGCGCTCAACGCCGCCGTGGAGGCAGCCCGCGCGGGCGAGCAGGGCCGTGGCTTCGCCGTGGTGGCCAGCGAAGTGCGCGCGCTGGCGCAGCGCTCGGCCTCGGCGGCCCGCGAGATCAAGCAGCTGATCGAGGCCTCGGTCCAGCGCGTGGAGGCCGGCAGCCGGCTGGTGCATGACGCGGGCGGCACCATGCAGGACATCATGCGTTCGGTGCAGCAGGTCCACGACATGATCGGCGGGATCACCGCCGCGGCTTCGGAACAGAGCGCTGGCATCGGCCAGGTGAGCGAGTCGGTGGGCCGGCTGGACCAGATGACGCAGCAGAACGCTGCGCTGGTGGAGGAAAGCGCCGCGGCGGCCCAGAGCCTGCGCGATCAGGCGGAGCAGCTGGCACGCACGGTGTCGGTGTTCCAGCTGCCCTCCGTGCCCGCCCAGCTCGATGGCAGCGCTGCGCAGCAGCATCGGCCAGGCCAGCCGCTGCCCGGGCCGGTGCCGGGTGCGCGCCGCATGCTCGCGGCCTGAGCGATCAGGAGTTCGAGGAGGCCGAGGCGGCCGCTGGCGTCGAGTCCGCCGGCCGGGCGGCGAAACGTTCCGAGGGCGCGGTGATCTGTTCGCGGCAGGCCACCAGCGGCAGGTCGCGCTGGCCCGGCGTGGTGCGCGACACCAGCGCATAGAGGCTGCTGACCGCGCCCGACACCGCATCGGGCGTGGCCGCACCGCGCAGCAGATGGCCCAGCAGCACGGCCGAGAACACGTCGCCCATGCCGTTGGGCAGGGGCTGCAGGTCGATGAAGGGCGTCTGCACCAGCCAGGCGGCATCGGCGGTGACGGCCAGGGTGCCCAGGCGGTCTTCCGGCAGGTCGGGCGTGCGCAGGCTGGTGACCACGATCAGCGCGGGCCCTGTGCCGGGCGCCGCGCCCAGCAGGCCGCGTGCGGCGGCGACGGCCTCATCCACCGAGGCGAGCGGTGCGCCGCCGAGCAGCAGCTCGAACTCGTACTGGTTGGGCGTGACGATGCTGGCCTGCGCCAGCGCGCGGCGGCGCAGGAATTCGGGAATGCCGGGCCGCACGAACAGGCCCCGGCCCACGTCGCCCATCACCGGGTCGCACAGGTAGTGCAGGGCGGGCCGCGCGGCGCGGATCTCCTGCACGGCGGACAGGATGGCCTCGCCCACGCCGGCGTCGCCCAGGTAGCCCGACAGCACGGCCTGGCAGCGTGCCAGCACGCCGCGCGCCCGCAGGCCGTCCAGCACGTCGCCGATGTGCGCGGGCGTGAACACCTGGCCCTTGAATTCGCCGTAGCCCGTATGGTTGGAGAACTGCACCGTATGCACCGCCACCGGCTGCATGCCCAGCAGCTGCAGGGGCAGCATGGCCGCGTCGTTGCCCACGTGGCCGTAGGCGACGTGCGACTGGATGGACAGCACCAGGGGTGCTTCGGGCGCGTGCAGCGTCATGGCGGGCTTTCGGGCGGGGAGGTCAGGAGAGTTCGGCGATCAGCTCGATCTCGACGCAGGCGCCCATGGGGATCTGCGCTACGCCGAAGGCGCTGCGGGCATGCACGCCCTTGTCGCCGAACACCTGGCCCAGCAGCTCGCTGGCGCCGTTGGTGACCAGATGCTGCTCGGTGAAGTCGCCGGTCGAGTTGACCAGGCTCATCACCTTCACGATGCGGGCGACGCGGTTCAGGTCGCCGCCGGTGGCCGCATGCAGCGTGCCCAGCAGATCGATGGCGACGGCGCGGGCGGCGGCCTTGCCTTCTTCGGTGCTGATGTCGCGGCCGAACTGCGCGGCCCAGGGCTTGCCGTCCTTGCGGGCGATGTGGCCGCTCAGGAACACCAGGTTGCCGGTCTGCACGTAGGGCACGTAGGCCGCGGCGGGCACGGACACCGGGGGCAGGTCGATCTGCAGTTCCTTGAGCTTTTCATAGACGTTCATGGCGATCCTCGCTTGTGTGGATGAATGGATGGATGGATGAAGGCAGGCGGCCGGACTGTCGCTGGGTACGGGTCCGGGAGCTGGGCCCGCATGTTACACAGACGGCCGCCGCCGCAATGCCGGACCGTCAGCACTTGCCGCTAGCATGGCCGCATGCCGCCCGATGACTTCCCTGCGTCCCCGGCCCGTGCTGCCGAGCCGCACGGCCAGCCGCAGCCGCAGCCTCAGCGCGCTTGGCGGCTGCCGGCGGCACTGCTGGGCATGCTGGCCGGCACGGCGGTGCAGCTGCAGCAGCCCGCGCTGTGGCCGGCCTGGGCCTATGCGGCCCTGGTGGCAGCCATGCCGGCCTGCTCTGCCGCGGCGTGGCTGCTGCCCAGGCTGCGGGCGAGGCCCGGGCCTGCGCGCGCCGGACTGACGGCGCAGGCGCTGGCGTTCTGCGCGGGTGCCGTGCTGTGCTTCGGCGCGTGCGGCCTGCGGGCCGGCGCCTTTCTGTCGCAGGCCCTGGATCCGGCCCTGGAGGGGCGCGACGTGCGCGTGGTCGCCATGGTGGCCGCCATGCCCCAGCTGCGCGACACGGCCCTGCGCATGCGGCTGGAAGTCGAATCCGCGCAGCTGGACGGCCGGCTCGTGCGCCTGCCGCCGCTCATCGAGGTGGCCTGGTATGCGGGCCCCTTCTTCCTGCGCGACGGCGGGCCGGGCCAGGGCGCGGAGTCCATCGCCGAGCTGCAGAAGCCCCCGCCGCCCGAGCTGCGCCCCGGCGAGCGCTGGGAGCTGACGCTGCGCCTGAAGGCCCCGCACGGCGCGCGCAATCCACAAGGCTTCGACTATGAGCTCTACCTGTGGGAGCAGGGCGTGCAGGCCACCGGCTATGTGCGTGCCGGCCCGCGCGACGCGCCGCCGCGCCTGCTGGCGGACACCTGGGCCCACCCGGTGGAGCGCGCGCGCCAGCGGGTGCGCGACGCCATCCTGCAGCGGCTGGCCGGCCCGCCCTCCGGCGATGCGGCGGCCGACATGGCCCGCCAGCGCGCGGCCGGCGTGGTGGCGGCGCTGGTGACGGGCGACCAGCGCGCCATCGACCGCGCCGACTGGGACGTGTTCCGCGCGACCGGCGTGGCGCACCTGATGAGCATCTCGGGCCTCCACATCACCCTGTTCGCCTGGCTGGCCGCGCATGCGGTGGGCGCGCTCTGGCGCCGGTCGCGGCGGCTCTGCCTGGCCGTGCCCTCGCAGCGCGCGGCGCTGGTCTGCGGCGTGCAGCTGGCGGCGGGCTATGCGCTCTTCAGCGGCTGGGGCGTGCCGGCGCAGCGCACCATCTGCATGCTGGCCGTGGTGGCGCTGCTGCGTCTCTCGGGCCGGCGCTGGCCCTGGCCGCAGGTGTGGCTGCTGGCCTGCGCGGCCGTGCTGCTGGCCGACCCCTGGGCGCTGATGCAGGCAGGCTTCTGGCTGAGCTTCGTGGCGGTCGCCGTGCTGTTCGCCAGCGATCCGGCCACGTCCGGCCCCCGTGCGCCAGGCGTGGCGGCTCGCTTCGTGCTGATGCTGCGCGAGCAATGGGTGGTCACGCTGGCGCTCACGCCGCTCAGTCTGCTGCTGTTCGGCCAGGTGTCGCTGGTCGGGCTGCTGGCCAATCTGGCGGCCATTCCGTGGACCACGCTGGTGGTCACGCCGCTGGCGCTCGGCGGCGTGCTGTGGGCGCCGCTCTGGGATGCGGCAGCCTGGAGCGTGCAGCCGCTCTCCGCCGGGCTGCAGTGGCTGGCCGGCTGGCCCTGGGCGCAGCTTTCCTTCGCCATGCCGCCGCTCTGGGCCGGCGTGGCGGCGGTGGCCGGCGGCACGCTGCTGGCCCTGCGCCTGCCGGTGCCGGTGCGCCTGCTGGGGTTGCCGCTGCTGCTGCCGGCGCTCTGGTGGCAGCCGCCCCGCCCGGTGCCGGGCCAGTTCGAGCTGCTGGCTGCCGACGTGGGCCAGGGCCAGGCCGTGCTGGTGCGCACGGCCCGCCATGCGCTGCTCTACGATGCCGGCCCTCGCTACCACCAGGACAGCGATGCCGGCGACCGCGTGCTGGTGCCGCTGCTGCGGGCCACCGGCGAGCGCCTCGACCGGCTGGTGCTAAGCCACCGCGACGTCGATCACACCGGCGGCGCGGCTGCCGTGCTGGCCCAGCAGCCCGATGCGGATGTGCTGGGCTCCATCGAGGCCGGCCACCCGCTGCAGCAGCTGCGGCGCGTGGCGCCCTGCCGTGCGGGCGATGCCTGGGACTGGGACGGCGTGCGCTTTGCCGTGCTGCATCCGCTGCCCGGCGCCGATCCGGCTGCGGGCAAGCCCAACATCCACAGCTGCGTGCTGCGCATCGAGGCCGCTGCGGGCGGGGCCGCGGCGCTGCTGGCGGGCGACATCGAGCGCGCGCAGGAGGCCGAGCTCATCGCGCGCGCCGCGCCCCTGCATGCCGACGTGCTGCTGGTGCCGCACCATGGCAGCCGGACATCGTCCAGCCCGGCCTTCCTGGAGGCCGTGGCGCCGCGCACCGCTTTGGTGCAGGCCGGCTACCGCAACCGTTTCGGCCATCCGGCGCCCGACGTTGCCGCTCGCTACCACGACCGCGGCATCGACCTCGTGCGGTCCGACCGCTGCGGCGCCGCCGTCTGGCGCTCGGACACGCCCGCGCAGCTGCGTTGCGAGCGCACCGCCGGACGGCGCTACTGGCAGCATCGGACGGCCGGCGAAGACACCTCGCCGTAGCCGGCGAAGGGGCCGGGGCGTGGGCCGATGGCGTGGGTTGGTCGCATGCCGCGCAGGTCGGCCTGCTCTCCTACAGCAGGCTGTATCAATTCTGTGGGCGATGTGCCCAAGTGTGGGCGCGCAACTTGCTATGCTGGGTGCAGGAGGCACCGCTTTTATGCAGAAGTTCGACGAGATGTACGCGTCGCTGCCGTTTCAGGGCAGCGACGTTCGAGACCATTACAAGCGCTACGGGCAATGGTTGGGTAAGCAGTCAGAAGAAGCGATGCAAGCGCGCCGCGCCGAGGCGGAGATGATCTTCCGCCGGGTCGGCATCACCTTCGCGGTGTATGGCGCCAAGGACGAGGACGGCGCGGGAACCGAGCGGCTCATTCCGTTCGACCTGATCCCGCGCATCATTCCCTCGCACGAGTGGACCCGCATGCAGCAGGGCCTGGTGCAGCGCGTGACCGCGCTCAACCGCTTCATCCACGACGTCTATCACGGCCAGGACATCATCCGCGCCGGCATCGTGCCTTCCGACCTCATCCTGCGCAACGCGCAGTTCCGGCCTGAAATGGTGGACGTCGATGTGCCACGCGACCTCTACGCGCACATCGCCGGCATCGACATCGTGCGTGCGCCCGACGCCAGCGGCGACGGCGTCTACTACGTGCTGGAAGACAACCTGCGCGTGCCCTCCGGCGTGTCGTACATGCTGGAGAACCGCAAGATGATGATGCGGCTCTTCCCCGAGCTCTTCTCGCTGCACAAGGTCGCGCCCGTGGCGCACTACCCCGACCTGCTGCTGGACACCCTGCGCGCCAGCGCTCCGGCCGGCGCTGCCAATCCCACGGTGGCGGTGCTCACGCCCGGCATGTACAACAGCGCCTACTTCGAGCATGCCTTCCTGGCCCAGCAGATGGGCGTGGAGCTGGTCGAAGGCCAGGACCTGGTGGTCAAGGACAACTTCGTCTACATGCGCACCACGCGCGGCCTGCAGCGGGTGGACGTGATCTACCGCCGCGTGGACGACGACTTCCTCGACCCGCAGGTGTTCCGACCCACCTCCACGCTGGGCTGCGCGGGCCTGATGAGCGCCTACCGCGCCGGCAACGTCGCCATCTGCAACGCGGTGGGCACGGGCATCGCCGACGACAAGTCGGTCTATCCGTACGTGCCCGACATGATCCGCTTCTACCTGGGCGAAGAGCCCATCCTGGCCAACGTGCCCACCTGGATGTGCCGCAAGGAGGACGACCTGAAGTACGTGCTGGACCACCTGCACGAACTGGTCGTCAAGGAAGTCCACGGCGCCGGCGGCTACGGCATGCTGATCGGCCCCGCCGCGACCAAGGCCGAGATCGAGGAGTTCCGCGCCGCGCTCGTCGCCAATCCGTCGGGCTACATCGCGCAGCCCACGCTGTCGCTGTCCAGCTGCCCGACCTATGTGGAATCGGGCATCGCGCCGCGCCACATCGATCTGCGGCCCTTCGTGCTGTCGGGCCAGAAGGTGCAGATGGCCGCCGGCGGCCTCACGCGCGTGGCGCTGAAAGAAGGCTCGCTGGTCGTCAACTCGTCGCAGGGCGGCGGCACCAAGGACACCTGGGTGCTGGGCGAAGACAACGCTGCCCCGCCCGTGCCCTGGCCCGCACCCACGCAAACCCTCGGCGGCATGACCCAGACCCTGGGCAGCGTGACGCCCCCCCTGGGAGGACTTTGAGATGCTGAGCCGTACCGCCGATCACCTGTTCTGGATGTCCCGCTACACGGAGAGAGCAGAAAAGCGCGCCGCAGGCGGGCTTTCGCTACAACACAGCGTACGCGCGCAGCGCGTGCGGGGTTCTCTGCCCGAGGAGGCTGCATGCTGAGTCGCACTGCCGATCACCTGTTCTGGATGTCTCGCTACACCGAGCGGGCAGAGAACACCGCCCGGATGCTGAACGTCAACTACGAGACGTCGCTCCTGCCCCAGTCCGCCGCCGTCTCGGAAGAGGGCTGGCAGGGACTCTTGTCCATCAGCGAGCTGATGCCCGCCTACCTCGCCAAGCACGGCGAGGTCACGCCCGCCGGGGTGCTGAACTTCATGGTGCACGACGGCACCAACCCCTCGTCCATCGTGTCCTGCCTGCGCGCCGCGCGCGAGAACGCCCGCGCCGTGCGCGGCGCGCTCACCACCGAAGTGTGGGAGACGCAGAACCAGACCTGGCTGGAGCTGAGCCGGCAACTGGCGGGCGGCAGCTTCGAGCGCGACCCGGGCCAGTTCTTCGAATGGGTGAAGTACCGCTCGCACCTCTCGCGCGGCGTGGTGCTGGGCACCATGCTGCAGGACGAGGCCTTCCACTTCCTGCGCCTGGGCACCTTCCTGGAACGTGCCGACAACACGGCGCGCCTGCTGGACGTGAAGTTCCACGCGGTGCAGAGCGACTTCCACGGCTCCGTGCAGAACCCGCGCCGCGCCACGCCGGAATTCGACTTCTACCACTGGAGCGCGATCCTGCGCAGCGTCTCTGCCTTCGAGGTCTATCGCAAGGCCTACCGCGACGTGATCACGCCCGAGCGCGTGGCCGATCTGCTGATCCTGCGGCGCGACATGCCGCGCTCGCTGCACGCCAGCGTGAACGAGGTGGCCGACAACCTGGCGGTGCTCTCCAACGAGCACTCGGGCGAGACCCTGCGCAAGGCCGGACGCCTGCTGGCCGATCTGCGCTACGGCCGCATCGACGAGATCCTGGCGACCGGCCTGCACGCCTACCTCACGCAGTTCCTCGACCGCGTGAACGAGCTGGGCGTGGGCATCAGCCGCGACTTCCTCGTGCCGGTGCCGGCGTAAGCTTCATTCAGCTCAACACCTGCCGTCAATGCGCAGGCGCCGCCGCGGGCAGCGGGGCGCCTGCGCTGGCTGTGGCCTGCCCACCCGGGCAGCCGGGGACGGCAGCATGGGGCGGCATGGCGTCGGGCAGGCCATAGGAGCGCAGCATTTGCGCTTCCAGTTCGCCCGACTGGCGGGCGCATTCCAGTTCGGCGATGACCTGGGCCCGGCTCCGTGGCTGTTGTTCCGTGGCCGTGGCTGGAGCGGCTGCCTGCGTGGCTGCGGAAGGCGCTGGTTGCGCCAGTGCTGCCTGGCAGGCCAGTGCGGCCAGCAGCAGGCCTGCCGTGGCTGAGCGGATGGCCTGCAGGGCGGCGAGGGAATGGCGTGGGGTGTGGAGTGGCAGGTGGTTGTTCATGGCAGCGACTGGGGTTGAGTGCCGGAGGGCGGGCTGCCTTCCGTGCCTTCACTGTGCTGCCGCAGCCGGCCCGCATCCAGCGCGCTGCGACGAAGCGCCGCAGGGCATCCGCGAATCGCCGCCCGCTTTCGCCAGCCGCTGGCTGATTCGAGGGGGCAGGGCTCCCGCCTTACGGCCTGGCGTTGCGCCGCTGGTCGCGCAGCATGAAGAGATAGAGGCTCTCCACCTTTTCGCGCGCCCAGGGCGTCTTGCGCAGGAATTTCAGGCTGGACGAGACGCTGGGCTCGCTCTGGAAGCAGCGCACGGGAATGCGCTCGGCCAGGCCCTTCCAGCCGAAATACGCCTGCAGCCCGACCACCATGGCCTCCAGCGTCACACCGTGCAGCGGGTCGCGCGATGCGGTCCGGGCCTTTGGCGGTCCGGCCGGCGCCTCGGAGGGAACCTGCCCGCCGGGCGCAGTGGTATCGAGGGGGGCGGGGGGGCTGGTCGGGTCAACGGTCATGGCGGTGGAGCATAAGCCTAAGAGCCTGTTTACGATCTTTTTAGAGCCGACAATTGCTTGGTGAAAAGAAAGCCCTACCCAAGCGACATAAGCAGAGAGAAGTTCGCCGAGATCGAGCCCTTGTTGCGCAGCGTTCGGCGCA
>CAJYHL010000049.1 GCA_913774625.1 uncultured Acidovorax sp. | reverse complement strand
CCTTCGGGTTGGAGCGAAATCGGGCGATTGGACGCCCCGGCTGCTTGCATGGGCACCAGCCCATGCGGCGCATCCGAGGCATCCACTCATCCCGATTGCGCTCCAACGCGATCCCCTGCGAGATCGTAAACACGTTCTCAGGCCGTGGCGTTATGCAGGGCCCTCAGCGCCGCGGCCACGTCGGCCTGGGCCACGCCTTCCACCGGCGCCAGATGCTCTGCAAGGGCCTGCAGGGTGGCGGCGGCGTCCGCCGCGTTCTGCTGCAGGCGGGCGATGGCCTGGCCTGCGTCCTTGGGTGCCGTGAAGCCCTTGCTCTGCAGCAGCAGCCGGCCGTCGGCATCGACCAGCTTGAAATAGAAGCGCCCGTCGGCCTCGCGGTACTGCTTGAACGCGGGCAGCGCGGCGCGGCCTGCCTTGGCGGCGGGCTGGGCCGCTGCGGGCTGTGCGCTCAGGCTGCGCAGGCCGACGGCCGAGCGCAGTTCGCGGATGAAGGGCGTGGCCACGGCGCGCGCGCGCTCGGCGCCCGCCAGCAGCGTGGCCTCGATCTCGGCGGGATGGGCCATCAGGTGCTCGTAGCGTTCGCGCAGGGGCGCGACG
Organism: uncultured Acidovorax sp.; assembly: GCA_913774625.1. Lineage (GTDB taxonomy): Bacteria > Pseudomonadota > Gammaproteobacteria > Burkholderiales > Burkholderiaceae_C > Paracidovorax. The sequence goes on along the minus strand of CAJYHL010000049.1, from coordinate 101,167 downwards.
ACGGCATCGACGCGCTCGAACAGCACCTGCTTGGCATCGCCCCAGGCGATGCCTTCGGCGAACTGACGGCGCAGCGCGTCGGTCTCGGCTTCGGTGGCGAAGGCCTGGTAGATCTGGAACAGGGCCGAGCCTTCGGTCTCCTTGGGCTCGCCGGGCGCGCGCGAGTCGGTCACCAGGCCCTGGATCAGCCGGCGCAGCTGCTCGCGCGGTGCGAACAGCGGAATGGTGTTGTCGTAGCTCTTGCTCATCTTGCGGCCGTCCAGCCCGGGCAGGAGGGCCACGTGCTCGTCGATGACGGCCTCGGGTGCGACGAAGTGCTCGCCGTAGAGATGGTTGAAGCTGGCGGCGATGTCGCGCGCCATCTCGATGTGCTGGACCTGGTCGCGACCCACCGGCACCTTGTGCGCCTTGAACATGAGGATGTCCGCTGCCATCAGCACCGGATACATGAAGAGGCCTGCGGTGACGCCGTCGTCCAGCTCGCGGCCCGCGGCCTCGTTCTTGTCCTGCGAGGCCTTGTAGGCATGGGCGCGGTTGAGCAGGCCCTTGCCGGTCACGCACGAGAGCAGCCAGTTGAGCTCGGGAATCTCGGGAATGTCGGACTGGCGGTAGAAGACCACCTGCTCGGGGTCCAGCCCGGCCGCCAGCCAGCTGGCCGCGATCTCCTGCGTGGAACGCTGGATGCGCGCCGGGTCTTCGCACTTGATGAGCGCGTGGTAGTTGGCCAGAAAGTAGAAGCTCTGCACGCCGGGCCGGCGGCTGGCTTCGACCGAGGGGCGGATGGAGCCCACGAAGTTGCCCAGGTGGGGCGTGCCCGTGGTGGTGATGCCGGTGAGGAAGCGCGTGGTGGCCGGGGTCTTGGAAGTCATGGAAGGCTCGAAGCGTTGTGAGGGGGCGGCAGCGAGGAAGAGGCCCCGCGGGTCGGCAGCCAGCGGCCGCAGGGTCGGTCAGCCCAGCAGCGCGCTCAGGGGCGAGATGAGCAGGCTGATGGCGCTGTAGCCCAGCGACATCAGGGGCCTCAGCCACACCGTGCCCACGACGCCGGCCACGACCAGCGCCAGCACGATGAAGAAGCCGTAGGGCTCGATGCGCGAGACCATCTGCGCCTGGCGCCAGGGCAGCAGGCCGACCAGGATGCGGCCGCCGTCGAGCGGTGGCAGCGGGAACAGGTTGAACGCCCACATCACCAGGTTGACCAGGATGCCTGCGCGCGCCATCTCCAGGAAGAAGCGCTCGTTGATCTGCAGGGCCACCAGCACGACCATGACCACTGCCCAGAGGAAGGCCTGCACGAAATTGCTGGCCGGTCCCGCCAGCGCCACCCAGATCATGTCGCGCTTGGGGTTGCGCAGGTGCCCGAAGTTGACCGGCACCGGCTTGGCGTAGCCGAACAGGAAGTTGCCTGAGGTGGCGAAATACAGCAGCAGCGGCATCAGGATGGTGCCGACCGGGTCGATGTGCTTGAACGGGTTGAGCGTGATGCGGCCCATCATCAGCGCGGTGTTGTCCCCGAAGTGCCGCGCGGCGTAGCCGTGGGCCGCTTCATGCACGGTGATGGCGAACAGCACCGGCAGGGCGTAGATGAGAACGGTTTGGAGTAGGTTGGAGAAGTCCACGGGGCGGGATTGTCTCAGATGGGCGGAAAGGCATTACGCGGGCAGGCAGGAGGCCGCTGGGCCGGGCCCAGGCCCTTGCCCGTCACAGCCCGAGCGCTGAGAGGCTGCCGCGGCCCTCGCGCACCACCTCGGCCTCGCCGCCGTCGCCCATGGGCGTCAGGTCCAGCACCGTGGTGGGCTCGCGCGGACAGGCGCCGGCATCGACGATGGCGTCCAGCAACTTTTCGTAGCGGGCGCGGATCTCCTGCGGGTCGTTGAGCGGCTCGCTCTCGCCTGACGGGATCAGCGTGGTGGCCAGCAGCGGCGTGCCGTGCAGCTCCAGCAGCAGTTGCAGGCCCTTGCGGTCGGGCACGCGCAGGCCGATGGTCTTGCGCGAAGGGTGGCTCACGCGGCGCGGCACTTCCTTGGTCGCTTCGAGGATGAAGGTGTAGGGCCCGGGCGTGCCCAGCTTGAGCAGGCGGTACTGGCGGTTGTCCACCCGCGCGTAGCTGGCGAGCTCCGACAGGTCGCGGCACAGCAGGGTGAGGTGGTGCTTCTCGTCCACGCCGCGGATGCGGCGCAGGCGCTCCACGGCGTCCTTGTCGTCCAGGTGGCAGACCAGGGCATAGCTGGAGTCGGTGGGCACGGCCAGGATGCCCCCCTTTTGCAGCAGTGCGGCGGCCTGCTTGAGCAGGCGGGGCTGGGGGTTGTCCGGGTGGACTTCGAAATACTGCGCCATGGCGTCGCTGCCTTCGGGGTGACCCGTCAGAGCGCCGGTCGGATGCGGTCCGCCAGCAGCTCCCAGACGGGCGTGAGCTGGCCCGGCAGGTCGGGCAGCATGCCCAGGTCGGTGTGGGATTCGTCGGGGCTGTGGAAGTCGCTGCCGCGCGATGCGGCCAGGCCGAATTCCTGGGCCATGGCGGCATAGGTCACGTATTCGGCCGGCGAATGGCTGCCGGTCACCACCTCCACGCCGCGCCCGCCGTGTTCCTTGAACTCGGAAAAGAGGGCGTATTCCTCGTTGGGCGTGAACTTGTAGCGCGCGGGGTGGGCGATGACGGCCATGCCGCCCGCCTCGGTCACCCAGCGCACCGCATCGCCCAGGGCCGCCCAGCGGTGCGGCACGTAGCCGGGCTTGCCTTCGGTGAGGTATTTGCGGAAGACCTCGGGCGTGTCCTGGCAGACGCCGGTTTCCACGAGGAAGCGGGCGAAGTGCGTGCGCGAGATCAGTTCCGGGTTGCCCACGTATTTCAGCGCGCCTTCATAGGCGCCGTGGATGCCCACCTGCGCCAGCTGGCGCGCCATCTCCTGCGCCCGCCCGCCGCGCCCGCCGCGCGTGGCGGCCAGGCCCTCGGCCAGGCGCGCATCGTCCGGGTCGAAGCCCAGGCCCACGATGTGGACCGTGGTGTTCGCGAAGGTGACGGAGATTTCTGTGCCGGTGAGATAGGCCATGCCTTCGGCCCGGGCGGCAGCTGCGGCGCGGTGCTGGCCGCCGATCTCGTCATGGTCGGTCAGCGCCCACAGCTGCACGCCGTTGGCGCGCGCCCGCGCGGCCAGCGCTTCGGGGGTGAGCGTGCCGTCGGACACCACGGAGTGGCAATGCAGGTCGGCGTTGAGAAGGATGGTCACAGGCCCATTCTAGGCCTGTGTGTCAGGCCCCGTGGGCGCGGGCTTGGGTGTCGGGATAAACCCGCAGGTGGGATTGCGCAGCAGGTTGTTTGTAATAAATTGCACTATTGGTTATCCAATGAAACGAATTCGTTCAACCGTGGGCGATGGCCGCCTGCGGTCGTCCACTGCCTGGTTACAGGAGTGATTTGCGCATGTCTTCCCTTTTTCGCAATCTGACGGTCGGCCGCAAGCTATGGCTGATCGTTCTTACGCTGCTTTGCAGCATGCTGCTGCTGCTGGTGGCCGGGGTGTGGAACACCGCGCATGTCGATGCCCGCACGGCCGCGACTATCAGTGTCATCGAGCAGCGCATCACCCTGGCGTACCGATGGAGGGGCATGGTGCAGTTGACGGTGGAGCGGCTGGAGGTCGGCAATACGGTGGCCGATGATGCCCTGCGGGCCCGCTTGAACGGTAGGATCAGATCGGAGCTCGAAGCCATCACGGCGGTGCAGAAGCAGATCGTGGAAGGAACCGAGCAGGCCGATGAAAAGGCCGCTCTCGACCGCATCGCTGCGGAACGCAGCCAGGCGCTGAAGATAGTCAAGCAGCTCGGGGAGACGCCGGACCTGGACGCCCGGCGCAAGCTGGTGGATGAGGCGCTCAACCCCACTGTGACCCGTTATCTGAAGGCGCAGGACGATTTCATTACCCTGCTTCAGACCCGGCGCGACGTGGTCAATTCCGATGCGGAACGCGAACGCGTGCAGGCGTTCTGGCTCACGGCCGCCTGCGCCCTGCTGGTGACGCTGCTGGGCATGGTGCTGGCGCACTTTGCGGTGCGCTCCATCACGGTGCCGCTGGAACTCGCCGTAAGCGTGGCCGGATCGATCGCCCAGGGCGACCTGACGGTGCAGCCGAGCGATACGCGCAAGGACGAGCTGGGCCAGTTGCTTCGCTCGCTGGGGGCCATGTCCGGGCAGTTGCGCAGCGTGGTGGCCGAGGTGCGGTCGGGGGTGGAATCCGTGTCGGCTGCGTCGGGCGAGATCGCCGCCGGCAACCAGGACCTGTCCGCGCGCACCGAAGCCGCGGCTGCCAGCATCGAGGAAACCGCAGCCAGCATCGAGGAGCTGACTGCAACCGTCACCCAGTCTTCGGAAACCGCGCGGCAGGCCAACCAACTGGCGGCCTCCGCGGCGACGGCGGCACGCCGGGGCGGCGACGTGGTGGGCGGCGTGGTCACCAGCATGCAGCAGATCACCGAGAGCTCGCGCAAGATCAACGACATCATCTCGGTGATCGACGGCATCGCTTTCCAGACCAACATCCTGGCGCTGAACGCGGCGGTGGAAGCGGCCCGCGCGGGCGAGCAAGGCCGGGGCTTCGCCGTGGTGGCCAGCGAGGTGCGCAGCCTGGCCGGCCGCTCGGCCGACGCAGCCAAGGAGATCAAGGCGTTGATCCTCGCCTCTGTGCAGAACGTGGATTCCGGTTCGGCCCAGGTTGCGCAAGCGGGCGAAGCCATGGGCGAGATTGTCAGCAGCGTGCAGCGGGTGTCAGACCTCATAGGCGAGATCACGGCCTCTTCTTCCGAACAGCGCGATGGCATCGCCCAGGTCAACCAGGCCATCGCCCAGCTGGATCAGGCGACCCAGCAGAACGCCGCGCTGGTGGAGCAGTCGAGCGCTGCGGCAGCCGCGATGCGCGACCAGGCCCAGCGGCTCGAGCAGGCCGTTTCGGTGTTCAAGGTAGGCGCAGCAAACGTGGCCCGTCCCGCCGGGGCGGCCGCCAGTCCGCCGGCCGCGGTGCAGCGCACGCAGGTGCCCCTGGCCGGCCGCGCACCGTTGCCGCCGGCCGGGCGCGCTTCGGCGCAGGCCCGCGCGCCGGCCTCCATTCGCCCGGCGCCCAAGGCGGCTGCCGCGGCGCCGCGTCTGGCAGCGGGGCCTGAAGCGCCGGCCTCGGCTTCGGCCAGGACCGGCGACGATTGGGAGAGCTTCTGACCGTACGGTGGTGCGAGGAGGGTCGCCGGCAGGCGCTCAGCGGAACCTCTCGAGCGAGAACGGCGCCAGATCGATATCCGTCGCCTCGCCCGCCAGCAGCTGCGCCACCAAGCGCCCGGTGCGGGCCGAGCCCACCAGGCCGACGTGGCCGTGCCCGCAGGCATAGACCACCTGGTGGCAGTGCAGCGAAGGGCCGATGGCCGGCAGGCCGTCGTAGGTGCTGGGGCGGTGGCCCAGCCACTGGTCGGTGGCGGCATCGGGCCGGTCGGCGCAGAGCGTGGGGAAGGCCGCATGCAGATGGGCGCGCACCACCTCCGCGCGCTGCCAGCGCGGTGTAGCGCGGGTGCCGGCGATTTCGACCTGGCCCGCGCAGCGCACGCCGTGCTGCATTTGGTGGACGATGACCTTGCGGTCTTCCAGCATCACCGGCACTTGCGGGCCGCGCAGGCCTTCGCCCAGCACCATGGCGTGATAGCCGCGCTCGCTTTCCAGCGGCAGGCGGTCGCCCAGCGCGTCGGCCAGCGGCTTCGATCCGATGCCGGCCGCCACCACGGCCTGGCTGCAGGCGATGTCGCCCTGCGTGGTGCGCACGGCGGCCAGGCGGCCGTCCTGCAGGCGAAAGCCACGTGCCCGCGCGGCGATGCGCTGCAGGCCGTGCGCGTCCAGATGCGCGGCGATGCGCTGGACGTAGGCGGCCGGATGGCGGCAGCGGCCGGCCTCGGGCACGAACAGGCCGAAGCGGTAGTCGCGGCTCAGGTAGGGCTCCAGCGCGTGCAGGGCCGGCGCTTCCAGCTCCTGCACCTTGATGCCCAGCGAGCGGCGCACGTCCCAGCCGAAGCGGGAGCGCTCGTAGAACGCCCTGTCCGGGAAGGCGTGCAGCAGGCCGCTGCGCGCGTCGATCAGGTCCTGCGCGCCGACTTCCTGCGCCACGGCAGCGTGCAGCGCGGGCGCGTCCTTCAGCAGGGTGCGCAGCGCAGCGGCCGTGCGCCGCACCTTCTCGGGCGTGCTGGCGGCGCGCAGGTAGTTCAGCAGCCAGGGCGTGGCCCCCAGCGCCTGGGGCAGGCTCACCGTCAAGGGGCCCAGCGGGTCCAGCAGCCAGCGCGGGATCTGCTTCCATACGCCCGGGTAGGCCGGCGGCATGACCGAGTGGCTGGATAGCCAGCCCGCATTGCCGTAGCTGGCGGCCTGCCGGCCGCCGGGCGGGCCGTCGTCGATGAGGGCGACGCGCCGGCCGCGCGCCAGCAGCTGCAGGGCGATCTGGTGCGCGACGATGCCGCCGCCGATGATGGCGACGTCGTGAACGGGGGTGGAGTCAGCAGGCATGGAGAAGGAAGAGGACTGCGGTTCAGAGCTGCGCGCCTTCGACCAGGAACTGCACGCGCCGCTCGTTCTTCCATTCGTTCACATCGAGCCGGAAGGCCAGCAGCACGCGCGCGGGCAGCGGGTCGGTATGGCCGAACCAAATGGCGTCGATGGGGTGGCCCTGGTGCATGAGCTTGAGCGAGAGGTGGTTCTTGCCTTCGCCCACCAGCCGCTGGCTGATCACTTCGACTTCTTCGCTGAAGGTGGGCGGTGCGAAGCCCTGGCCCCAGACCTCGCGGTGCAGCGTGTCCACGATGTCGGCGCGGCAGTATTCGGGGGCGAGCGGGCCGTCGGTGTCGATGCGGCGGGTGAGGGTGGCGGCGTCCAGCCATTCCTGCGCGACCTGGGCGAAGGCGCGCTCGAAGGTCTCGAACTGCTCGCGTGCCACGGTGCAGCCGGCCGCCATGGCATGGCCGCCGAACTTCAGCAGCACGCCGGGATGGCGCTTGGCGACCAGGTCCAGCGCATCGCGCAGGTGGAAGCCCGGAATGGAGCGGCCCGAGCCCTTGATCTCGTGTTCCTTGCCCGGCGCGGCGCTGGCCGCGAAGACGAAGGTGGGGCGGTGCAGCTTGTCCTTGATGCGGCTGGCGACGATGCCGACCACGCCTTCGTGGAAGTCGGGGTCGAAGACGCTGATCGCAGCGGGAGGCTCGTCGGTATCGCCGAAGAGGCTTTCGGCCAGCAGCAGCGCCTGCTCGCGCATGCCGCCCTCGATCTCGCGGCGCTCGCGGTTGATGGCGTCGAGCGTGCGCGCCAGCTCGGCGGCGCGGCCGGGGTCGTCGGTCAGCAGGCATTCGATGCCCAGCGTCATGTCGGCCAGCCGGCCGGCGGCGTTGATGCGCGGGCCGAGCGCGAAGCCGAAGTCGAAGGTGGTGGCTGCGTCGGCCTTGCGCCCTGCGGCGGTGAAGAGCGCGGCGATGCCGGGCTGCATCTGGCCGGCGCGGATGCGCTTGAGGCCCTGCGCCACCAGGCGGCGGTTGTTGCTGTCCAGGCGCACCACGTCGGCCACGGTGCCCAGGGCCACCAGGGGCAGCAGCGGCTCCAGCCGGGGCTGGCTGGCGGCGTCGAACACGCCGCGCCGGCGCAGCTCGGTGCGCAGCGCCATCAGCACGTAGAACATCACGCCGACGCCGGCGATGGATTTGCTCTCGAACGCGCAGCCGGGCTGGTTGGGGTTGACCATGGCGTCGGCCACGGGCAGGGCGGTGCCGGGCAGGTGGTGGTCGGTGACGAGCACTTGCAGGCCCAGCGCGCGGGCTTCGGCCACGCCGTCCACGCTGGCGATGCCGTTGTCCACGGTGACCAGCAGGTCGGCGCCGCGCTCATGCACGCGCCGGGCGATGGTGGGCGTGAGGCCGTAGCCGTCGGCCACGCGGTCGGGCACCAGGTAATCGACCTGCCGCCCGCCCAGCAGCCTGAGGCCGCGCACGGCCACGGCGCAGGCGGTGGCGCCGTCGCAGTCGTAGTCGGCCACCACGACGATGCGGCGGTCGGCGGCGATGGCGTCGGCCAGCAGCACGGCGGCCTCGCGCGCGCCCAGCAGGGTCTCGGGCGGCAGCAGGCGCTTCAAGGCGTCGTCCAGCTCGTCGTGCAGGCGGATGCCGCGCGCGGCGTACAGGCGCGCCAGCAGCGGATGGACGCCGGCCTGCTCCAGCGCCCAGGCGGCGCGGGGCGGAATGTCTCTTGCTACGATTTTCATAGCTGATCGCGCACGTCGGCGAAGCGCTGCGGGCGCAGAACGCTCTGGATCTTCTTCCAGAGCCCGCGCGGCGCGGTGTGCCAGGCCAGGGCGCTGCGTTCGCCGCAGAGCGTCAGGCGGGCGATGCCGCCGGCCGCCACATGGTCGGCCAGGCGGGCGACGGGCCCGGCGTCGATCTCGGCCCAGGCGGCGGCCCAGGCGCGCCAGTCCTCGCGCAGCGCCGCGTCGCGCAGGGCCAGGGGCATGTCGGGCGGCGGCACGGGCGCGGGGTGCGTCTGCAGCCGACCGGCGCCATGCACCCAGAAGGCGTTGACGGGCGGCAGGCCGCGTTCGGCGCGCTCGTCGTTGAAGGGATGGGTGTAGAGCAGCATCTGCATCTCGCTGTGCAGGCGGTGCAGCACGCGGGCCTGGGCGGCGTCGGGCAGCCAGGCGCGCACGTCGCGCTGCACCACGCGGTCCAGCGATGCGCAGGCCAGGCCCTCGAACACCGCGCCGTGGGCCAGCCAGCGCGTGGGCTGGTCGTAGGCCAGGGCGATGCCGTCTTCGGCGAACCAGGGCGCGAGGATGTCCAGCAGCCGGCGCGATTCGGCTTCGGTCAGGCGCAGCGCGGCCGGGTCGTTCAGGTTGACGCGGTCTGTCGTCACCTGCCACTGGCAGGGGGTGACGAAGGCGGCGGGCGTGCCGCCGGCATCGGCATCGGCATCGGCGCCGGCCTGCCGCTGGTGCCAGGCGGCCCAGGGCGTGGTGCCGCCGGCGCCGAAGGGCAGGCCCAGGTGGCGAGCCAGGGCGCGTTCGTGCGGCGGGGTGAAGTCGGTCTCCTCGCCGGGGTCGATGGCAGGGGCGTGGGCCAGCCGCTGCAGCAGCCGGTCGAGGTGGGGCAGGGCCAGGCCCTGCAGGGCGTCGCGGCACCCGTCGGCGGTGCTGGCAGCGAAGGGAATCAGCAAATGGTTGGCATCCGACATCCCCTTATTCTCGGGGATGCCACAATCGGCCCCGCCCTGCAGCCGCCAACAACCCTCTTCCCGAGCCATCTCCCCGGCGGCGCCCCGGGGCTTTCTGACACTTCATGCAAATCCCCTACGAACTGGCCCTGGGCTGGCGCTACACCCGGGCGGGCCGCGCGACGCGGCGCAACGGCTTCATCTCCTTCATCTCCGGCGTGTCCATGCTGGGCATCGCCCTCGGCGTGGCGGCGCTCATCATCGTGCTGAGCGTGATGAACGGCTTCCAGAAAGAGGTGCGCGACCGCATGCTGAGCGTGGTCTCGCACATCGAGATCTTCGCGCCGCAGGGCGGGGCGCTGCCGGACATCCAGCGCACCATGGCCGAAGCGCGCGCCAACCCCGAGGTGGTGGGCGCTGCGCCCTTCGTGGCCGCCCAGGCGCTGCTCGCGCGCGGCGAGGACATGCGTGGCGCGCTGGTGCGCGGCATCGACCCCGCGCGCGAGGGCGAGGTCACCGACCTGGCCGCCGCCAACCAGCAGGAGCTGGCCGCGCTGCAGCCGGGCTCTTTCCGCGTGGTGCTGGGCAGCGAGCTGGCCCGGGCTCTCGGCGTGAAGGCGGGCGACGTGGTCACGCTGATCGCCCCGGGTGGCCAGGTGACGCCGGCGGGCGTGCTGCCGCGCCTCAAGCAGATGACGGTGGCGGGCACCTTCAATTCCGGCCACTACGAATACGACTCCACCCTGGTGCTGATGCACTACGCCGACGCCGAGCGCATCTTCCGGCTCGAAGGCCCGACCGGCATCCGCCTGAAGCTGCGCGACCTGCAGCAGGCGCCCGAGGTGGCCCAGCAGCTGGCGCATACGCTCTCTGGCGATCTGCTGATCCGCGACTGGACGCAGCAGAACCGCACCTGGTTCGCCGCCGTGCAGGTGGAAAAACGCATGATGTTCATCATCCTCACGCTGATCGTGGCCGTGGCGGCCTTCAACCTGGTCTCCACCCTGGTGATGACGGTGACCGACAAGCGCGCCGACATCGCCATCCTGCGCACGCTGGGTGCCAGCCCGCGCAGCATCATGGGCATCTTCGTGGTGCAGGGCGCCATGGTGGGCGTGATCGGCACGCTGGGCGGCCTGGCCCTGGGCCTGCTGATCGCCTTCAACATCGACGTGATCGTGCCGGCCATCGAGCATGCGCTGCACGCCAATTTCCTGCCCAAGGACATCTACCTCATCAGCAAGATGCCCAGCGACCCGCAGCGCAGCGACATCGTTCCCATCGCCGTCATCTCCCTGATCCTGGCCTTCGTCGCCACCCTGTACCCGAGCTGGCGCGCCAGCCGCGTGAACCCGGCGGAGGCCCTGCGCTATGAATAGCCAGGAACACCCCCCTGAGCCGCTTCGCGGCTTCCCCCCGCTCTCGCCGTGCTGCGCACGTCGGGCGGGTGGACGCAGCCCTCGCTGCGGGGCGGCCCTTGCTTGGCTGCCACTGGACTGGGCCATGCCGGTTTCATGGGCTGTGGGTAGCGCTTTGCGCGCTGGAGAATCGAGATGAACGCGGGGAACAACGAAGTGGTGCTACATGCGCGGGGCCTGACCAAGCGCTTCACCGAAGGCCGCCTGGACGTGACCGTGCTCAAGGGCGTGGACCTGGACGTGCATGCCGGCGAGACGCTGGCCATCGTCGGCGCCTCGGGCTCGGGCAAGAGCACGCTGCTGCACCTGCTGGGCGGGCTCGACGCGCCCACCGCCGGCACTGTGCAGCTGCAGGGCCAGCCGCTGCACACGCTCTCGCCCGCGCGCCAGGGCGAACTGCGCAACCAGCACCTGGGCTTCATCTACCAGTTCCACCACCTGCTGCCCGAATTCAGCGCGCAGGACAACGTCGCCATGCCGCTGCGCATCCGCCGCCTGCCCTATGCCGACTGCCTCGCCCAGGCGCGGCAGATGCTGGCCGCCGTGGGCCTGGGCGAACGCGCCCTGCACCGGCCGGCCGAGCTCTCGGGCGGCGAACGCCAGCGCGTGGCCATCGCCCGCGCCCTGGTCACCCGGCCGGCCTGCGTGCTGGCCGACGAGCCCACCGGCAACCTGGACCGCTCCACGGCCGACGGCGTGTTTCAGCTCATGCTGCGCCTGGCGCGCGAGCAGGGCACGGCCTTCGTGATGGTCACCCACGACCAGCAGCTGGCCGGGCGCTGCGACCGCGTCGTGCGGATGAATTCCGGCGTCCTGAGCTGAATCGGCTGCCGGCCCGCATTCGGTGTGGGCGGTCAGCTATCGAATCAATAGCGAGCGGCGCATGCTGCGGCTACAGCAGCAGGAAGGCCGCTGCAGCGATGGCCGTGGGCAGCGCCGCGCCCAGCAGCAGGCCGCCTGCGCTCACGGTTTCGTCGGTGAAGCCGCGCTTGAGCAGGGCCACGCCGGCCGGGTTGGGCGCATTGGCGATCACCGTGAGGCCGCCGCCCGCCACCGCGCCGGCCACCAGCATGTAGCGGGATTCTTCCGAGAGGCCCGCGATCAGCGATCCCAGATAGGTCAGCGCCGCGTTGTCCGTCACCGCCGTCAGGCCCAGCGCGCCGGCGAACAGGGCCAGCGGCTCCAGCCCCGCCACGATGGGCTGCAGCCACCACTGCTGCATGCCGCCCAGCACCACCAGCCCGGCCAGGAAGAAGGCCACCAGCAGCGCTTCTTTCAGGATCAGCGGGCTCTGGTGGCGGGCATAGGCCTGGGTGTAGCCCATGAACATCAGGAAGAGGCCCAGGAAGATCACCGGATGGTGGGCCGACAGCACCACGCCGGCCAGCAGCGCGATATGCACGGCCACCACCGGCAGCGGCACCGCCTGCTGCGCGGATTCTCCCTCGTCGGCAGCGCCGCCCAGGTGGGCGCGCAGCGCCAGCGTGGCCAGCGTGGCGTTGAAGCACACGGCCAGCGCCGCCTTCCAGCCGAAGTGCTGGAGCATGAAGGCGCTGTCCCACTGCCAGGTCGTGGCCACCATCAGCACCGGCGGCGCGGCATAGGCGGTGAGCGTGCCGCCGATGGAGACGTTGACGAACAGCGCGCCCAGCGCCAGGTATTTGGGCATGGCCGGCACCTCGGGCCGGAAAGCCAGCGGCGCCAGCATGAGGGCGGCGATCGTCATGGCCGCCGGCTCGGTCACGACGGAGCCCAGCAGCGGCACGGCGGCCAGTCCCAGCCAGGCCATGGCCACGGGCGTGGAAAGCGGCGCCCGCTGCGCCAGCTGCCGCGTGAGCGCGGACACGGCCCACAGCACCGGCCGCGAAGCGGCGATCACCATCACCACGAAGACGAAGAGGGGCTCGGTGTAGTTGCGCGATTCAGCATAGGCCAGGGCCGCGGGCCCGCCGGAAAGCAGGGCCATGCTGCACACCAGCACGATGGCCCAGAAGCCGAACACCACCTCCACCTCGCCCAGCAGATGGAAGAGGCCGGCATGTCGCGGAAAACGGTGGGAGAGCCGCTCGAACTGCTTGGCCGCGAAGGTGTGGGCGAGGGCGAGGGCGAAGAGGGCAGCGGCGAGCCACTGCAGAGAGGATGCGTTCATGGGCGAGGGCCTGGATACGGCGAAGCCGCGAGGCGGCCCGACCTTCGCTGTACCTGGCGCGCCTGCATGGCGCGCCACCCAGCGGGCTATTTTAGGGGCTGCCGCGCGGTGGCCATCACCGCCAGCTCGGTGCGGTTGCGGGCATGGAGCTTTTCCATGATGCGGCTGACGTAGTTCTTCACCGTGCCCTCGGCCAGGAAGACGGTGGCGGCGATCTTCTTGTTGCTCAGGCCGTCGGAGATGAGCTGCAGGATGCGCGCTTCCTTCTCGGTCAGGGGCTCGTCCAGCGAGGCGCTGCCCTGCGCTGCCGTATGGGCCGATTCCTGCAGGGGCGGCGCTGCGGCAGCAGCGCCCACTCCCTGCGCTTCGGCCGCGGCGGGAGCGGCAGCCTGAGGCGGGCCGCCCGCGCCCAGCCGGCGGAACTCCTCCATCACCTTGCAGGCGATGAGGGGCGACAGGCGCGATTCGCCGCGCTGCACCGCGCGTATGGTCTCCAGCACCTCGTCCTCGGCCGCGTCCTTGAGCAGATAGGCCTGGGCGCCCGCGCGGATGGCCTCGAACACCAGGTCGTCATGGTCGAAGGTGGTCAGCACGACCACGCGCACGCCGGGTAGCCGGGCGGTGATCTCGCGCGTGGCGACCACGCCGCTCACGCGCGGCATCTGCAGGTCCATCACCACCACGTCGGGCTGCAGCGCCAGGGCCTGGTCGATGGCGTCCTGGCCGTCCACGGCCTGGCCGACGACCTCGACGTCAGGCTCCACGCCCAGGGTCAGCGCCAGGGCGCGGCGGATCAGCGGCTGGTCGTCCACGATCAGCAGGCGCAGCGGGCGGCCCGGGGTGCCGGTGGCGGGGACGGAGGTGGTCAGGGCAGGGGTCATGGAAGGCGCCGGGGCGGCTGCGGAGGGTTCGGGTCGCGGGGGCGAGCCGCCGCGCCCGCCTGCAGGCGCGTGCCCAGGCGTTCGTGTAGCTCGCCCACCAGCGCGGAGGGCATGCGTGCCGTGAAGAAGCGCAGCACCGCGGCCACCGCCAGGGCGGCCTGTTCGGGTGTCAGGCCGGCGGCGGCGCTGACGGCGCGGATCAGTTCTTCGAGCATGGCAAGATCGTCCTCGGCTCGAATATAGGTCACGCATGGAGGGCGCGAACAGTGACGATCGGCACGATCCCGGCATCATGAAGTCATTTAGTCATCTGGCGGCAGCCTGGCTGGGCTGGCTCGACCCGCGGCGCTATCTGGCGGCGGCCATAGGCTGGTCGGTGCTGGCCGTGGTGGCGCTGGCCTCCGTCGTGGCGGGCCAGCTGGCCGCCTCCGACGCCGGCCATGCCGCGCGTGCCGACCATCAGCGCCTGGTGGGGCAGTTCGCCCGGCAGGTGCAGCACGGGCTGGACATGGGCCTGCGCCTGCGGCTGGCGGTGCTGCAGGTCACGGCGGGGCAGATGGCCGTTGCCGGCGACCTCGGGGCCGGCGCGCTGCGACTGCATCTGGCGGCCCTGCGCAGCCAGTTCCCCGAATTCGCCTGGCTGGCAGCGGCCGATGCGCAGGGCCGCGTCGTGGCCGAGGCCGGCACCGCGCAGGGCGAGGGCTCCCTGGCGTCCCCGCACGGGCTGGCCGTGCGCCGCGCCGCGCCCTTCCTGGGCGACGTGCCCGGCAGCCCCGGGCCGCGCGGCCGCCTGCTGGAAGCCGTGGTGCCCATCGAGGGCGGCGAGCAGCTGGCCGGCCAGCTCGACTGGGCCTGGCTGGATCGCCAGTGCGGCGATCTGCTGGCGGGCCTGGGCGCGCAGAGCCCGACCGAGCTGCTCCTGGTCGCGGCCGACGGCCGGGTGCTGAGCGGCCCGCCCGCCTGGCTGGGGCGCAGCGCGCAGGATGCGGACCTGACCGAAGGCGGGCGCTTTGTCGTGGGGCGCCCTGCGCCACCCGATGCGGCGCAGGGCGCCGGCGCATGGACGGTGGTGGTGCGCCAGCCGGCCGATGCCGCGCTGCAGGGCGTGGAGCGGCTGCGCCGCACGGTGCTCTTCACGGTGCTGCTGGCCGGCCTGCTGATGGCCTTCAGCGCGCCGCTGCTCACGCGCTGGCTCACGCGCCGGCTCAATGCCCTGGCCGTGCAGGCGCAGCAGATCCGTGACGGCCGGCGCAGCGACATCGAGGTCCCGCGCGGGCAGGACGAGGCGGGCCGCATCGGCGCCGCAATGGCCGCCCTGATCGCGCAGCTGCAGGCCGAGAAGGCCGCGCTGGCGGCGCTGAACGCCGAACTCGACCACCGTGTGGCCGAGCGCACGGCGCGCATCCAGCGCATGTCGGAAGAGGCGCGGCATGCCGCCGTCACGCGCGAGCGGCTGCGGCTGGCGCGCGATCTGCACGACACGCTGGCGCATTCGCTGATGGCGCTGCTCCAGCAGATCCGGCTGGTGCGCAAGCTGCGCGGGCGCATGGCGCCCGAGGAACTGGCGGCCGAGCTGGGCCGCGCCGAGGAGGTGGCCGCAGCCGGCCTGGCCGACGCGCGCGCCGCCATCACGCAGATGCGCCACGGCACGGTGCGCGAAAAAGGCCTGTCGGCCGCGCTGCGCGACCTGCTGGCGCGCTTCGGCGAACGCACGGGCCTCGCCACCGAATTCAGCTTCGCGGGCGCTGCGGCCGACCTGGCGGACGAGCGGGCCGAAACCATCTACCGCATCGCCGAGGAAGCCCTGCGCAACGTGGAACGCCATGCGCAGGCGCGCAGCGTGAAGCTGGCGCTGGGCGAGGAGGGTGCGGAAGGCACGCGGGCCGTGCTGAGCGTGCGCGACGACGGCCTGGGCTTCGATCCGCAGCTGCCGCGCTCCGGGCACTACGGGCTGGTGGGCATCCGCGAGCAGGCCGCGCTGATCGACGCCACGCTCGCCATCGACAGCCGCCCGGGGGTGGGCACCGAGCTGCGCCTGGACTTCGCGCCTTGACTCCAGCCGGGGCTGGGCGGTCTGGGTTCGGCCTGGGTTCGCCCTGCATTCGTGCCCACGCCGTGACCTTCGGCACTGCCGGCGCCGTGCGCGCAGGCCTAGATTGCGTTCCGTGGGCCGCCGATGCGATGGGCGCAGCGGCCGGCCCCGAACCCTATCCCGAGGAGCTCACCATGCGTTTCCAGACCACTTCCCGCTGCGCCACGCTGGGCGCGATCGCCGTTGCCGTGCTGATGTCCGCCGTCACCCTGCCGGCGCGTGCGCAGGACGAGCTGATCCTGCTGGAAAAGGCCCATTCCACGGCCTACGAGAACGGCGGCATCGGCCAGGCGGAACAGGAGGCGATGCGCAAGACCGCCAAGGACTGGCCCCTGCGCATGATCTTCTCGG
The DNA here is from genome assembly GCA_913774625.1 of uncultured Acidovorax sp. Taxonomy (GTDB): domain Bacteria; phylum Pseudomonadota; class Gammaproteobacteria; order Burkholderiales; family Burkholderiaceae_C; genus Paracidovorax. The sequence goes on along the minus strand of CAJYHL010000049.1, from coordinate 85,071 downwards.
CGCGCAAGAACAACGAGTTCGAGGCTGGCGTCAAGCTGCTGGTGACCGACCAGCGCGGCGCGCCCCGGCTTGAGCTGAATAGTGCCGGGCCCATGACCTTCGCCAAGCTGCCGCCCGGCAAGTACCGCGTGACGGCCACGGCCAACGGCATGACCGAGTCGCGCGAGGTGACGCTGGACGGCAAGCAGGGCCGCGACGTGTATTTCCACTGGGCCGGCACGCCGAAGATCGCCGCGGACAGCAGCGCTTCCGCCGGCTGAGCGCGAGCGGCCCGCCCGGGGCCGCTACAGCCCCAGCCTTTCGGTGAGCCGCACCAGTTCGGCCAGCGACGCGGCCTGCATCTTGCGCATGGCGTGGCCCCGGCGGACCTTGACCGTGATCTCGCTGACGTCCAGCCGGGCGGCGATCTGCTTGTTCAGCAGGCCCTGGACGACCAGCCGCACCACGTCCTGCTCGCCCGCGTTCAGGCCGTCCCAGCGGGCGCGCAGGGCTGCGGCCTGCGCGGCCTGTTCCCGCCTCGCGCGGTCCTTCTGGATGCCGTGCTGAATGGCGTCCAGCAGGCTCTGGTCCCTGAAGGGCTTGGTCAGGAATTCGATCGCGCCGTTCTTCATGGCCTCCACGCCCATCGCGATGTCGCCATGGCCGGTGATGAAGACCACCGGCAGCGCGATGCCCAGCTCCAGCATCTGCCGGTGGAAGTCCATGCCGCTCTGCCCGGGCATGCGCACGTCCAGCACCAGGCAGCCTGGGGCGTCGGCCGGCTCCTGGGCCAGGAAATCGCGGGGCGAGGCGAAGCTGCGCGCGCACAGCCCCACCGACGCCAGCAGGTCTTCCAGCGCGGCGCGCACGGAGGCGTCGTCATCGACGACATAGACGACGGGCTCGTGGCCGGCGGCTTCGGAGGGGTGGGTCATGGTCGCGGGGCCCCGGGGGCGATGGGCAGGCTGAAGGAAAAGGCGGCTCCGCCCAGTTCGCAGGAATGCAGCCAGATCCTGCCGCCATGGGCTTCGACGATGCTGCGGCTGATGCTCAGGCCCACGCCGATGCCCTGCTGCTTGGTGGTCCAGAAAGCCTCGAAGACACGTTCCTCGCTGCCGGGCGCCAGGCCCGCGCCGGAATCCTCCACCGTCAACACCACGGCATCGCCTTCGCGGCGGCAGGCCAGCCGGATCCGGCGCGATGGCTCGTCCCGCTCCGCCACCGCCTCCACGGCATTGAGCACCAGGTTGCCGATCACCTGCTGGATCTGCACCGGGTCTCCCAGCACGGGCGGCAGGCCGTCCGCCAGGTCCAGCCCGAGCCGGATGCCGTGGCGGTCGATCTCGGCCTGGGCGGAGTCCACGATGTCGAGCGCCGTGCGGCCCAGGTCGAAGCGCTGGCGCCGGGGCGGGTCGCCGCGCGTCAGGCTGCGCACCCGGGCGATGATGCCGCTGGCGCGGCCGGCATCGCTCAGGATGCGGTCGAGGGCCTGGCAGGCCTTGGCGATGTTGGGCGGATCCTGGGCGAGCCAGCGCTGGCAGGCGTTGCCGCTGGTCACGATCGCGGCCAGGGGCTGGTTGACCTCGTGCGCGATGGACGTGGTCAGGCCCTCCAGGCTCTTGACGCGCGCGATGCGCATCAGCTGCGCGTGGGCGTCGTGGGCGGATCGCCGGGCCGCTTCCATCTTGAGCACCAGATAGGTCGTCACGACGATCGCCGTGATGGCGATGCCCATGTTGATCAGCCCCGAATGCAGGTTGCCCCGGGGCGTGGCCGCGAGGCTGAGCGCGGTCAGCACGATGCAGGCCGCGGCCAGGGCGGCCAGCGCGCGCGGGGGCATGAGGCGCGCCGCCACCAGGATGACCAGCGTATAGAACACCGCGGCAGCCACCTCGTAGCGGGTGGCGGTATCCAGCACGAAGATGGCGAGCATCGCGGCGCCCAGGCCCGCCAGCTTCAAGGTGATGGGAATCCGCTGCAAGAGCGGCGAGGTTCGGGTCTGCATGGATGGGTGGAAGGCTTCCTGCGGCGCGGCGGTATGCCGGGCGGCCCCTGGAGGGCGCCGCCGGCCGCGTAGCTTAAGGCAACGCCGGATCCGTATGAGTCCCCGCGATGCGCAGCGCGCGAGGGACTGTTTCAGCGCTGCCCGGGCGGATCGTCAGCGCATCACCAGCAGCGACCAGGGCGGGGTGGGGACCGGCGTGGAACGCCATTCGCGGTCGGGCGCCGCGTCGAGCAGGCGCTGCCGGGCTGCCTGCGGCAGGCGGCTCGACACCGCTGCGCGATCGGCTGCGCCCAGCAGGGACAGGGCATCGGCGATGGCATGGCCGGAAAGATCGGACAGGGCCCTGGCGAAGGCCCGGGGGCCGCGCGAGATCAGCAGCGCGCGCAGCACGAAGGGGCGGCGGGCCGCCACGGCCACACGCAGGGCGCCCTGCAGCGCGGCGTCGGAACGGAGGAAGAGGAAAGAGAAGGACAGCATGGGGTTCTCCTGGGGCGCTCGGCCACCCGGGAGGCCCCGCGTGTTCATGCGATCGCGCGAGGTCCCTGGAGCTGGCGCCCGGTGCGTAGGGAAAGGAGGGGCGAAGAGGAGGTTCGGTGGGGTGCGCCGCCGGGGCGCATGCAAGGGTCTGGATCCATGGGAGGCTCCCTGGTTGCTGGGACGGATCGATTCTGGCTCCGCTGCCGCCCGCAGGCCAGCGCGCATTGGGTCAATGTCCATGCACAGAAGGATCTGTCGTCTATACCAAGGTATATGGCGCAGATCCGGGCTCCTGGCGGGCCAGGCGCCGCACGGTGGGCGGCCGTGACTCCGGGGTGACCTTCGGCATGTGCAGGCCGTGACGACGCGCACTGTGCCCGCGCGGCAGCGCTGCCTACAGTGAAGACACATCGGCAGCGGGCGCTGCCGGCGTCATCCAACCCAAGGAGCCATGCCATGAACACCCTCCGCACCTCTCCCAACAGCATCGTCGTCGCCGTGTACGAATCGCACCCGGCGGCCGAGGAAGCCATCCGCAAGCTCTCGCACGCCGGCTTCGACATGAAGACCATCTCCATCATCGGCAAGGACTACCACACCGAAGAGAACGTGGTGGGCTACTTCAATGCCGGCGAACGGGCCAGGTTCTTCGGCAAGCTGGGCGCCTTCTGGGGCGGGCTGGCCGGCATCCTCTTCGGCTCGGCGCTGATGTTCGTGCCGGTCTTCGGCCACATCGTGGTGCTGGGCCCGCTGGCCGCCACCATCGCCGGCGGCCTGCAGGGCGCCGTGCTGGGCGGCGGCTTCAGCGCGCTGGTGGGCGCGCTGACCTCGCTGGGCGTGCCCAAGGATTCCGTGCTGCGCTACGAAACCGCCCTGAAGGCCAGCAAGTTCCTGGTGCTGGTGCATGGCGATGCCGACCAGGTCCGCCGCGCGCATGAAGTGCTGTCGGCCAGCAGCGCCGACGTGGAAACCCACGAAGCCGCGGCTGCCGAAGTCGTGAACGCCTGAGGCCGGCCGCAGCAGCAGCGCCAGCGATCGCCTCGCTTCCATCCGATGCCCCTGAGGAGAAACACCATGCCGCACTCTCGCCGCTATCCCGTCGCCGCCGCCATCCTGGCGCTGTTCGCGCAGTTCCCCGCGGTCTCCATGGCTGCGCAGGCCGCCCAGGCCGCAGCCACGGCGCCGGCCGCTGCCGCCTCCCAGCCTGCGGTGGCTGCACAGGCCCGCTCCGGCCCGGGCGCCGGACCCACCGACTGGATCCAGTCCGACGACCTCACCCTGTCCCCGGTGGCCGATGACGTGAGCCGCGCGCTGGCCACGGCCCGCGCCGCCCTGGCCGCCAAGGACAACGCCAAGGCCGCGGAGTCCCTGCAGGCCGCAGCGCGTGCCCTGCAGGCCCAGGCCGACAAGGCGGCCAAGACCGACAAGGCCCAGGCCGCCGCCGACGCCAAGGATGCCCGCGACGTGCAGGTCCGCATGGCCGCGCTGGTCCGGCAGATCGACCACACGGCCGAACAGGTGCGCGCCGGCAAGCTCAACAGCACGGCCGAGCTCGACCGCACCCTGACCCGGGCCCAGCGCGCCGACCTGGACCGCCGCTGGGTGCTGATGGACGTGGAGAGCTGGTATCCGCTGACCCAGCAGCCGCAGAAGAACTTCGCCGACGCGCTGATCCAGTTCGCGCACAAGGACTACCAGGCTGCTGCCAAGGACGTGCGGCAGGCGTCGGCCTTCTTCCGGCTCGAAGCCACCCGCGCGCACGGCGACGCCCGCAAGTCGCTGCAGGGCGCCGAGGCGCAGCTCGACAAGACCGCCGCTGCGCTGAGCCGGGGCGACATCAAGGCCGAGCGGGACCTGACCCGCAGCTTCGCGCAGGCGGACCACGACCTGGCGCTGGCCTATCACGCCCGGGCCAAGGAATCGCTGGCCCGCAAGGCCTATGGCGAAGCCGGCTACGAACTGAAGGCCGCCGCTCAGGGCCTGGAAAACGCCGCGACCTGGAGCGGCGACGAGGCCCGAGGCGCCGCCGGCGCCGCAGCGCGGGATGCCCGGGCCGTGGGCGACAAGCTGGTGAGTGGCGCCCGCTGGACGGAAAAGGAACTGGCCCAGGGCTTCGATGCCGTCAGGAACGGGCTGGCGCGGCTGGACCATTCCGGCACCGGCACTGCGCTGGCCGCACCCGCTGCGTCCGCTGCGTCCGACAGGGGCAAGGGCTGAGCCCGGGGCATTCCGGGCACGCCATTCGCCGCATTTCCTTCGCCAACGCAACGAGATCGTCCACCATGAATGCATCCACCTCTACCTCCGCCCGGGCTGCCGCGGGGCTGGCCGCCTGCGCCGTACTGGCCTGCCTGAGCGCCTGCAGCACCGTCACGTCCGGCATGGGCGGCGGCGACCTGGTCCGCCACGGCAAGCCCGCCGAGCCCGTGCTGATTTCCTGGAGCAGCCAGAACGGCGGCATCAGCGGCAGCATGACCGCCACGCTGCCCGATGCCACCTACCAGGGCCCCTTCTTCCAGATCACCCAGCAGACGGTGCGGGAAGGCGTCGCCCCGCTGTGGGACGGCTGGACGGAAGGCTGGACCGACTGGCCCTACTGGGGCTGGGGCGGCGCCGATACCTATGTCTGGCGACAGTTCAGCACCCGTTACTCCGGCAAGGTGCTGGCCAACCTGCACACGCCCGGCGGCAGGCATATGCGCTGCCGCCTGCACATGGCCGACCCGGTGCGCGGCATGGCGGGCGGGGGCGACGGCGAATGCCAGCTGCAGGGCGGCGGCGTCATCCACGCACGGTTCTGAGCCCGCCGCCGGCGGGGCCGGCGAGCCGCTTTCAGCGCGCCAGAAAGGCCCAGGCGCCGCCGGCCAGGGCCAGCAGGCCCAGCCACTGCAGCACGTGCCGGGCCCAGCGCGGCGCATAGCTCAGCAGCAGCACCACGGACCAGGCCGAGAGCGTCATCACCCCGAACCAGAGCAGCCAGCCGTGCGCGTTGCCGGTAGCCAGCAGGCAGGCCCAGAGCGACAGCAGCAGCCCGCCCGCGCCGGCCAGGCGCAGCGCGCGGCGCAGGCCGGGGCCGGGCTCCCTGCCGCGTCCGCAGGCGTCGGCGTGGTGGCGGTCCATGGCCAGGCCCAGGGCGGCGAAGGCGGCCACGCCGGCCGATGCGGCCAGCAGGAAGTGCAGGCCGCTCATGGCGAAGCGGCTTCCGGTGCGCCCAGCGCATGGCGTGCCGCGGAGAGCGGGGCTTCGGGCTGCATCACCGGGGCTGCGGCAGGCGCCGCCCCGGCCGCCCGGTGCGGCGCGGAGGGGTTGCCGGGGCTGCGGGCCGGCGCCTTGCGGTGGCCCAGCCACCAGGCGCCGGACAGCAGGGCCGTGCCCAGGAGCAGGCAGACGGCGTCGAAGCCCACCAGGTTCCAGTGGCCGCTGGCCGCGGCGGTGACCATGCCGGCGCCGCCCGTGAGCGGGTTCAGCACCGGCACCAGCGCGAAGAGCATGCCGCCCAGGGTCAGCTGCAGCCGCCACATGCGGCGCGAAGGCCGGGCGATGCCGGCCGCTGCCGCCACGCCCCAGACGGCGAAGAACGCCGTGATCTCGCTGGCCGGGCGGTCGGCGATGCCCACCGGGATCAGCCGGTTGGCCCAGAAGAACGAGGCCATGGCCAGCGGCAGGCCCGCGATGGCGCCGATGTTCAGCCCGTCCACCAGCCGCAGCCCGAAGCCGATGCGCCCGCCCCGGGCCAGCGCCTTGGCGTGCTTCTGCCGCTCCTTGACGGCCCACATCAGCAGGCCGGTGGCCACCATGGCGCAGCCCGCCAGGCCCGACATGAAGAACATCCCGCGCAGCAGCGGCCCCGCGAACTGAGCCATGTGCAGGCCGACGAAGACGCCGCGCGTCTCCGAGACCGGGGGAATGCTCTCGCCGCGCGTTTCCATCAGCCGGCCGGTCGTGCCGTCGAACACCATGGAGGCATAGTTGGCCGAGAGATGGCCCGAGTCGTCGCGGTAGATGGTCACGGCGGCATGGGCGTCGCCGGGCAGGGTGACGATCACCCGCGAAGCCGCATGTCCCTGCCAGTGCGCCCGCGCCTGCTCCAGCAGCGGCCCCAGAGGCGTCAGCGGCACCGCATGGCCGGCGGGCTTTTGCGGCACGTTGGCCCGGGCGTTGGGGAAGGCCTCGGCGATGAAGGTCTTCTCGTCGCCCTGGTACACCGCCTGCGCCCCCCAGGGCATGTACATGAACATCAGCGTGACCAGCCCGGTGTAGGTGATCATCAGGTGGAAGGGCAGCGCCAGCACGGCGCTGGCGTTGTGCGCGTCCATCCAGGAGCGCTGTCCCTTCCTGGGCCGGAAGGTGAAGAAGTCGCTAAAGATGCGCCGGTGCGTGACCACGCCGCTCACGATGGCCACCAGCATGCACATGGCGCAGAAGCCGATGATCCAGCGCGCCCAGGGCACGGGCAGGTAGTGCAGTTCGAAATGCAGGCGGTAGAAGAAGTCGCCGCCGCGCGTGGCGCGGGTCTCCGCCAGGCGCTCGCCGGTGGCCGGATCCAGGTTCACGGCCAGCGGGCGCTGGCGCGCGCCGCTGTCGCCTGCAGCCGGCTTGGGGGCCTGCCAGGACACCTGCACCGAAGGCTCGCGTTCATGCGGCAGGGTGATGGTCCAGCGCGGGCTGCCGGCGGCCTCGCGCTCCAGGAAGCGGACCGCCTCTTGGGCTGCCGTGCCCTGCCGGGCCGTGACATCGGCCGGCGTGCGGTGCAGTTCGGGCTTCATCCAGAAGCTGATCTCGTCGCGGAAATAGGCCGAGGTGCCCGAGGCGAACACCATGAACAGCACCCAGCCGACCAGCAGGCCCGACCAGGTGTGCAGCCAGGCCATCGACTGGCGGAAGCCGTCCTTCATGCCGCGGCTCCCCGGCTGCGCAGCGTGAGCCACACGGCCGCGCCCAGCACGGCCGCAGGCCAGGCCAGGCCCGCCCAGGCGCGGCCGGCGGTGCGTGCCGCGAAGACCCACATCACCGCGCCGGCATAGACCGCGAACGAGGCCATCGCACCGGCGATGACCGCTTCCGCGCGCGCCAGCGGCAGCCACAGCGCCAGCGCGGTCGAGCACAGCGCCGCCAGCACATAGCCCCCACCGATGGCCGCGGCCGCACGCGAAGCCACGGCCCAGCGATGGCGCGCGGCGTCGCTCAGGCGAAGGCGCGGCGTGCCGGAAGAGGTGCGGGGTGGGTCAGCGGTCATGGGCGGCGGAAGGCGTGGTGGGCGAAGGCACCGGCCGGCTGCGTAGAGGGCGGCCGGGGGCCGCCAGAAAAGAAGCAAACGCGCCTGGGGCCCGGGAGCCGGGCCGCTCGGCCGCGCTGGCGGGATAGCCGAAAATTCTAAATGAAAATCGTTATCAGCAGCAATGACGGCCGCCGTCTGCCGCCGCGCGGGAAGGCCGGCCGGGCCGTCCCGGCGCCGAAATCACTTGTAGAAGGCTTCGACCGTGCCCTTGAGCTTGATCAGCAGCGGCCGGCCCTTGCGGTCCACTGTCTTGCCGGCGGGCACCTTGACCCAGCCTTCGCTCACGCAGTATTCCTCCACGTCGAACCGCTCGTTGCCGTTGAAGCGGATGCCGATGTCGTGATCGAACACGGCGCGTACATGGAAGGGGCTGCGCGGGTCGATAGAGAGGTGGTCGGGCAGTTCGGGGCGTTGCGTCGCGGGGTTCTCGTCGGTCGTGGACATGGGATGTGACTGAATGAATAAATGAACGAAGGGTTTTCAGGAAAGCCCGGGATTGTGCGGGCAAGCCCTGCCGGTTTTTGTCCGTAACCCCTGGGTCTGCCCCCTAGAATCCGCCGCTTTCACAACAGCGCGAAAAGCGACGAGAGGGATGGACATGCAACGCATGATTTCGGGGGCCGTCATGGCCGCCACGGTAGTGCTGACCGGCTGCGCATCGATCGTGAACGACACGACCCAGCCGATCAAGATCGAAACCAAGAACAGCCAGGGCGAAACGGTGGCCGGCGCCGAGTGCAGCCTGACCAACGACTATGGCACCACCCAGGCCAAGTCCGGCGTGACCACGCTGGTGCGCCGTTCCGGCAAGGACCTGGACATCGTCTGCAAGGACCCGCAGCACCCAGACGCCGTGGGCCGCGGCATCTCCCGCGCCAATGCGGGCCTGGCGGGCAACATCATCTTCGGCGGCGGCATCGGCGCCATCATCGACCACAACAAGGGCACGGCCTACACCTATCCTACCTGGGTGCAGCTGGTGTTCGGCCAGACGCTGGTCTTCGACCGTTCCGCCGAGAAGGAAGGCGCGCCGGTGACGGGCACCGCTCCCGCCCCGGCCGTGGCCAAGGCGCCCTGAGCTCCGCGCACCGCGGCACTCGAACGAGAGCCATGCCCCTTCGCGGAGGGGCATGGCTTTTTTTGCGGCCCGGAGATCCGGGCTGATTCAGAGCGGCGGCTTGCCTATGGCCGCCGCTGCGTTCTCGATGGGCACCGCGAAGCCGATGCCGATGAAGGTGCGGGCCGAGGTCGGGTTCAGGATGGCGGTGACGATGCCCACCACCTCGCCGTCCATGGTGACCAGCGGGCCGCCCGAATTGCCGGGGTTGGCGGCCGCGTCGAACTGGATCAGGTTGCTGATCTCCTGGCCGCCGTCGGGCGACTCGAATTCGCGCTGCAGGCCCGAGACGACGCCGGCCGACACCGAAGGCCCGATGCCGAAGGGAAAGCCCAGTGCCACCACCTGGTCGCCGGGGCGCAGATTCTGCGTGGAGCGCATGGGCGCGGCCTGCAGGCCGTGGGGCACGCGCTGGGCCTGCAGCACGGCGATGTCGTTCTGCGGCTGCATGCCGGTCACCTTGGCCTGCGAATCGGAGCCGTCGGCGAAGGTCACGTTGATGCGGTGCGCGCCCTTGACCACATGCAGGTTGGTGAGGATCACGCCCCGGTCCACCACGACCACGCCCGTGCCGATGCCGCGCTCGAACTCCTTGCCCCGGCGGGTGCGGCCGTAGCCCACCACGCGCACCACCGAAGGTGCCACGGCCGCAGCGGCGCGGGTGGCGGGGGAGGGCAGGGGGCGGCTTTCCAGCGAGCGGCGCACGGCCTCGTCGATGGCCTTCTGGTCGAAGGCCGCGGTCGCAGGCTGGGGCGGGGATGCGGGCGCGGGCGCAGGCGCGGGCGCCGACGAGGCCGGCACGCGCTGCAGGCCCCACCACAGGCTGGCGCCCAGCAGCACCGCCAGCACGCCGATCGCGCTGCCGTACCAGACGGCGTGCGGATGGCGCACCGGTACCGCCGCCGGAGGCGGGTTGGGAGCCGGGCCCGGGCCCTGTTGCCTGGCCGAAGATGATGCACGGTAGCGGCCGAACCGGGGCATTCTGTCTGTCACCTCATAACCAAAAGACGGGGCCTGCACCGCCGCGCCCCTGCGCCGGCGGTGCGGGCGGTGCGCGCCGGAGCGCGAGCGGCCCGGGATTGCTACGCTGACGGTAGCACGGAAAGCACGGCCTTATTCAGTTTCGCCGGCTTTCCGCAGGCCATCGCCGGGCGAGAGTGGCATCATCGACACATGGCCGGCTGGATAGACACCCACGTACACCTCGACGAATTCGTCGCCCACGGCGGGCTGGCCCATGCCGACGCCACCCGCCGCGAGGCCGCCGCGCGCGGCGTGGGCCACTGCGTGCTGCCGGCCGTGGAGCGGGCCAACTGGGATGCGGTGCGCGACCTGGCCCACCGCCACGGCGACAGCTATGCGCTGGGCATCCACCCGCTCTTCACCCCGGGCGCCCAGGACGGCGACCTGCCGGCGCTGGAGCAGGCCCTGGCGGCGCACCAGGCCGACCCGCGCCTGGTGGCGGTGGGCGAGATCGGCCTCGATTTCTTCGTGCCCGGCCTGGACGCCGCGCGGCAGGAGCGCATCTTCCGGGACCAGCTGCGGCTGGCGCAGCGCTTCGGCCTGCCGGTCATCCTGCACACGCGCCGATCGGTGGACAAGGTGCTCAAGGGCCTGCGCGACATTCCCGTGGCGGGCGGCATCGCCCATGCGTTCAACGGCAGCCGGCAGCAGGCCGATGCCTTCATCGGCCTGGGCTTCAGGCTGGGATTCGGCGGCGCCGTGACCTACGACCGGGCGCTGCAGCTCCGCCGGCTGGCGGCCGAACTGCCGCTGGAAGCCCTGGTGCTGGAAACCGACGCCCCCGACATTCCGCCGCACTGGCTCTACGTGACCGCCGCCCAGCGTGCGGCCGGCGTGCCGGCGGCGCGCAACACGCCGGGCGAGCTGCCGCGCATCGCAGAAGCCATCGCCGGATTGCGTGGCATGTCGGTGGAGGAACTGGCCCTTGCCAGCCGCGCCAATGCCCTTGCGGCGCTGCCGCGCCTGCGGGAGCTTCTGCCGGGTGGGTGACGATGTTTCGGGCCTGGGGCGCCTGTGAACCAGGCGCTGTCAGCTATATTTTCAGTAGCAAAAAGTTCCACTGCCTCCGCCATGCCTTCCCAGAACCCGCCCGCCCCGGCCCCCGCGCAGCTCACGGGCCTGCCGCCCGTGGTGTCGCCCGCCACGCGCGTGCTCATCCTGGGCAGCTTTCCCGGCGTGGCCTCGCTGCGCGCTGGGCAGTACTACGGCCATCCGCAGAACCAGTTCTGGCGCATCCTGCAGGCGCTCTGGCCGGAGCATCCTCAGCCCGGGCCGGGCGACTACGCCGGCCGCTGCGCCTGGCTGCTGGCGCGCGGCCTGGGCCTCTGGGACGTCTATGCCGCCTGCGAACGCGAAGGCAGCCTGGACGCCGACATCCGCAATGCCGTGGTGAACGACTTCGCCGGGCTGCGCGCCGCCGTGCCCGGGCTGGTGGCCATCGCCCACAATGGCGGGGAAAGCTTCCGCCACGCCCGCGCCGTGCGCGCCAGCCTGGGCCTGACGGCCCGGGACGAGGGTGGCGAGGGCTCCACTGCCATCGCGTCGCTGCGGCTGCCTTCGAGCAGCCCGGCCCATGCCTTGTGGAGCTTCGAGCGCAAACGCATCGCCTGGGCCGAGGCCCTGGCACCTTATGGATTGGTGTGACTGATTTGACGACGACGACCACGACCCCGAAAGCCCCGAAGCCCCCCAGGGGCGCCGCAACCGTACCGGCTGCCCGCAGGAAGGCCGCGCCCGCTGCCGAACTGCCCGAAGTCAGCGTTTCCGAGGACGGCGACGTGCGCCACCTGCACCTGGGCACGCCCTGGATCCAGGGCTCCATGCGCGTGGCCGATCCCTTCGACATCGAGCTCGAATACGTGCAGCGCATGATGGCCTGGCTGCTCTTCGTGGAGCCGGCCAGCGTGGGCAAGCGCCACGCCATGCAGCTGGGCCTGGGCGCGGGCGCCATCACCAAGTTCTGCCACAAGAAGCTGCGCATGTGCTGCACCGCCATCGAGCTGAACCCGCAGGTGCTGGCCGTCTGCCGCAGCTGGTTCAAGCTGCCGCCCGACGGTCCGAAGCTGCGCGTGGTGCTGGCCGATGCGGCGCAGGAGATCCGCAAGCCAGAGTGGCACGGCACGGTCGATGCGCTGGCCGTCGATCTCTACGACCACGAGGCCGCCGCCCCCGTGCTCGACAGCGCCGACTTCTACGCCGACTGCCGCGCGCTGCTGACCGACGACGGCGCCATGACGGTCAATCTCTTCGGCCGCGCCTCCAGCTATGAGCGCAGCCTGGGCAAGATGGCCGAGGCCTTCGGCGCCGACGCGCTCTGGGCCTTCAAGCCCACGCGCGAAGGCAACACCGTGGTGCTGGCCCAGCGCACGCCCACGGCCCCGAAGCGCGCCGACCTGCTGGCCCGTGCCGAGGCGGTGCAGGCCCGCTGGGACCTGCCGGCCGCCAAGTGGCCGCGCGTCTTCAAGCCGGTCGGCTGAACCCTTCAGGAACCCGAGCCATGTCCGACGCCGCCCGTCCCACCAACCCGCCCGGCCCGCTGGACTGGCGCCGCATCGTCGAATGGCTGCGGGCCGACGGCGTCATCTCGGGCGCAGAGGCCGACCGCACCATCGCCCGCTGCGCCCAGGCCGAGAGCCGCCAGCACCCGCTGGTGCGGCTGGCCAACGTGGCCATGGCGCGCGCGTCCGACGGCAAGCCGCTGGACGTGGAGATGCTCACCGAATACCTGGCCGGCCGCAGCGGGCTGGCGTATCTGCGCATCGACCCGCTGAAGGTGGACGTCGGCCGCGTGGCCGACGCCATGAGCGCCAGCTACGCCGAGCGCCACAAGGTGCTGCCGGTGCAGGTCACGCCGCACGAGGTGGTGGTGGCCACGGCCGAGCCCTTCATCGACGACTGGGTGGCCGAGGTGGAGCGCCAGTCGCGCCGCAGCGTGCGCCGCGTGGTCGCCAACCCGCAGGACATCCAGCGCTACACGGCCGAATTCTTCGCGCTGGCCAAGTCGGTGCGCGCTGCGCAGAAGGCCGGCGGCAACAGCGGTGCCGGCAGCTTCGAGCAGCTGGTGGAGCTGAACAAGAGCAACAAGCAGCTCGACGCCAACGACCAGGGCGTGGTGCGCGTGGTGGACTGGCTCTGGCAGTACGCCTTCGACCAGCGCGCCAGCGACATCCACCTGGAGCCGCGCCGCGAGCAGGGCGTGATCCGCTTCCGCATCGACGGCGTGCTGCACCCGGTCTATCAGATGCCCATGGGCGTGCTCAACGCCATGGTGGCGCGCGTGAAGCTGCTGGGCCGCATGGACGTGGTCGAGCGGCGGCGCCCGCAGGACGGCCGCATCAAGACCCGCAACCCGCGTGGCGACGAGGTGGAGATGCGCCTCTCGACCCTGCCCACCGCCTTCGGCGAGAAGATGGTGATGCGCATCTTCGACCCCGACAACGCGGTCAAGGACCTGGACGCGCTGGGCTTCGCGCCGCACGATGCGCAGCGCTGGGAGCAGCTCGTCAAGCGCCCGCACGGCATCATCCTGGTGACCGGCCCCACGGGCTCGGGCAAGACCACCACGCTCTATTCCACGCTCAAGCGCGTGGCGACCGAAGAGGTCAACGTGAGCACGGTGGAAGACCCGATCGAGATGATCGAGCCCAGCTTCAACCAGACGCAGGTGCAGCCGCAGCTGGACTTCAACTTCGCCGAAGGCCTGCGCGCGCTGATGCGCCAGGACCCGGACGTGCTGATGGTGGGCGAGATCCGCGACCTGGCCACGGCCGACATGGCGGTGCAGGCGGCGCTCACCGGCCATCTGGTCTTCAGCACGCTGCACACCAACGACGCGCCCAGCGCCGTCACCCGGCTGATGGAGCTGGGCGTGCCGCCCTACCTCATCAACGCCACGCTGCTGGGCGTGCTGGCGCAGCGGCTGGTGCGCACCCTGTGCAAGCAGTGCCGCCAGCCCGACACCCAGGCCCGGCCCGAGGCGCTGGCCGAGGTCGTCAAGCCCTGGAAGCTCAACGGCAGCTACCAGCCCTACCGGCCGGTGGGCTGCGTGGACTGCCGCATGACGGGCTTCCGCGGCCGCATGGGCCTGTACGAGCTGCTCACCGTGAGCGAGGCGCTCAAGGAGCGCATCCACCAGACGCCCTCCATCGACCAGCTGCGCCGCCAGGCCGTGCAGGACGGCATGCGCCCGCTGCGCCTGGCCGGTGCCCTGCGCGTGGCCGAGGGCCTGACCACGCTGGACGAAGTCATCGCCTCCACGCCGCCGCTGGAGTGAGCGCGCCCTCCCGGGCTCGTCGCATCCACCCGCTGCATCCACCCGCCACAACCGCCGCAGTGCGGTGCATCGCGCTGCCCGGCCTCTCCACGCCCCCGGCCGGGGCGGCGTGGCGGCGCGGCCTTTGATGCCTTCCGCGACCTGCGGTTTTCCCTAGGCTTTCGGTAGGTGGTATCCACAACGAAGCGGTCAAGGTCGGGTTGCACAATCGCCTGTCAATTTCCCGTAAGGAGATGTTTTCGTGAAAATCAAGAGTCAGAAAGACTTCTTTTCAGGGCTCATGTTCATGGGCGTGGGGGTCGCGTTCGCCGTGGGCGCCACCACCTACAACGTGGGTTCCGGAGCGCGCATGGGTCCGGGCTACTTCCCGCTGATCCTGGGCATCCTGCTGGCCGTCCTGGGCGCAGCGATCACTTTCTACGCCACGGTGGTGGAAAGCGCCAATGGCGACAAGATCGGCAAATGGGCCTGGAAGCAGATCTTCTTCATCCTGGCCTCCAACTTCGCCTTCGGCATCCTGCTGGCGGGCCTGCCGAGCTTCGGCGTGCCGGCCATGGGGCTGATGGTGGCCATCTACGGCCTGGTGTTCATCGCCGCGCATGCCGGCGAGAAGGTCAATTACAAGGAAACCTTCCTGCTGGCGACCGTGCTGGCTGTGGGCAGCTACGTGGCTTTCGTCTGGGCGCTGAAACTGCAGTTCCCTGTCTGGCCCAGTTTCATTTCGGGTTGAGCGGGAGCATCGAAAAACCATGGAATTGTTCGACAACCTGGCGACCGGCTTTGGCGTCGCCTTCACCTTCCAGAACCTCATCTACTGCCTGATCGGCTGTATCCTGGGGACGCTGATCGGCGTGCTGCCCGGCATCGGGCCCGTGGCCACCATCGCCATGCTGCTGCCCGCCACCTACGCGCTGCCGCCCGTGGCCGCGCTCATCATGCTGGCCGGCATCTACTACGGCGCGCAGTACGGCGGATCGACCACCGCCATCCTGGTGAACCTGCCGGGCGAGTCATCCTCGGTGGTCACCGTGATCGACGGCTACCAGATGGCGCGCAAGGGCCGCGCGGGCCCGGCGCTAGCCGCCGCCGGCCTGGGCTCGTTCTTCGCGGGCTGCGTGGGCACGCTGATCCTGGCCGCCTTCGCGCCTCCGCTGACCGAGGTCGCGTTCAAGTTCGGCCCGGCCGAATACTTCTCCCTGATGGTGCTGGGCCTGATCGGCGCCGTGGTGCTGGCTTCGGGCTCGCTGCTCAAGGCCGTGGCCATGATCGTGCTGGGCCTGCTGATGGGCCTGGTGGGCACCGACGTGAACTCGGGCGTGGCCCGCTACAGCTTCGACATCCCCGAGCTGACCGACGGCATCAACTTCGTCGTGATCGCCATGGGTGTGTTCGGCTACGGCGAGATCATTGCCAACCTCTCCAAGCCCGAGGAAGACCGCGAGGTGTTCACGGCCAAGGTGCAGGGCCTGTTCCCGACCAAGGACGACTTCAAGCGCATGATCCCCGCCGTGCTGCGCGGCACGGCCCTGGGCTCGGCCCTGGGCATCCTGCCCGGCGGCGGCGCGCTGCTGGCGGCCTTCGCGGCCTACACCATCGAGAAGAAGACCAAGCTGAAGCCGGGCGAAGTGCCCTTCGGCAAGGGCAACATCCGCGGCGTGGCCGCGCCCGAGTCGGCCAACAACGCCGGCGCGCAGACCTCCTTCATCCCGCTGCTGACGCTGGGCATTCCGCCCAACGCCGTGATGGCGCTGATGGTGGGCGCCATGACCATCCACAACATCCAGCCGGGCCCGCAGGTGATGACCAGTAACCCCGAGCTGTTCTGGGGCCTGATCGCCTCGATGTGGCTGGGCAACGCGATGCTGATCATCCTGAACCTGCCGCTGATCGGCATGTGGATCAAGCTGCTCACCGTGCCCTACCGCTGGCTGTTCCCCTCCATCGTGCTCTTTTGCGCGGTGGGCGTGTACGGCACCAACAACAACACCTTCGACGTGTGGCTGGTGGGTATCTTCGGCTTCATCGGCTATGTGTTCTACAAGCTGGGCACCGAACCCGCGCCGCTGCTGCTGGGCTTCATCCTGGGCCCGATGATGGAAGAGAACCTGCGCCGGGCGCTGCTGCTCTCGCGCGGCGACTGGAGCGTGTTCGTCTCGCGCCCCATCTCCGCGGGCCTGCTGGCCGCCGCCGTGCTGCTGCTCATCGTGGTGCTGCTGCCGGCCGTGAAGAACAAGCGCGAAGAGGCCTTCGTCGAAGACTGACGCTCGCCCCGAGCCAGGCCCCGCGTCCCGCGTGGGCTGGCCTGCTGCAAGAAGACGGCACCTGCGGGTGCCGTTTGCATTGGGGCCGCCTGCGGGCCGCGACAATGGCTGCGGCCCTGTCTCCCGCTTCGCTTCCCCCGCCCCATGTCCCTCGACTCCTCTTCCTCCCCCTCCGCGCCGCCGCAGCGCAGGCCTTCGCTCGGCGTGGGGCTCGCGCTGGCGTTCTTCGGCGCCATCGCCTTCAGCGCCAAGGCCATCATCGTCAAGCTGGCCTACCGGCACGGCGTGGATGCGGTCACGCTCATCATGTACCGCATGCTGTTCGCGCTGCCCATCTTCGCGGCCATGGCCTGGTGGGCGAGCCGCGGGCGCGCCCCGCTCACGCGGCGCGACTGGGCGGGCGTGGCCTGGCTGGGCTTCACCGGCTACTACCTGGCGAGCTTTCTGGACTTCGCCGGCCTGGCCTACATCAGCGCCAGCCTGGAACGGCTGATCCTCTACCTCAACCCCACGCTGGTGGTGCTGCTGGGCCGGGTGCTCTACGGGCGCCGCGTGCGCTGGGGCCAGCTGCTGGGCATGGCCATCAGCTACTGCGGCGTGCTGGTGGTGTTCGGCACCGAGGCACGACTGCAGGGCACGCACGTGGCCTGGGGCGTGCTGCTGGTGTTCCTCTCGGCGGTGAGCTATGCGGTGTACCTGGTCTACAGCGGCGAGATGGTGCGGCGCCTGGGCGCGCTGCGCCTGGTGGGCCTGGCCACCACGGTGGCGTGCCTCTGCTGCCTGCTGCAGTTCGCCCTGCTCAGGCCGCTGTCGGCGGCCCTGGTCGCGCCCGAGGTGGTCTGGCTGTCGCTGCTGAATGCCACGCTCTGCACCGCCGTTCCGGTGCTGCTGGTGATGCTGGCCATCGAGCGCATCGGCGCCGACCTGACGGCGCAGACCGGCATGATCGGCCCTTTGTCCACCATCTTCCTGGGCGTGTGGCTGCTGGGCGAGCCCTTCACCCCGGCGGTCGCCGCGGGCACGGTGCTGGTGATGGCCGGCATCTTCGTCTTCACGCGGCTGGCGCGCGGGGCGCCGGCCGATAAGGCGCCAATCGATGCGCCACGGCGATAGCCGATTGCAGCGGCCCGGGATCATCGATCCCCACTATCATTTCAGCGCTTGAACAGGCCCTCCGGGCCCCTTTAGGAGCGACTGATTTATGGATCTGGGTATTGCCGGTAAATGGGCCCTGGTGTGCGGTGCCAGCAAGGGCCTGGGCCTGGGCTGCGCCGAGGCGCTGGTGCGCGAGGGCGTGAACGTCGTCATCAATGCGCGCAATGCCGCCGCGCTGGCCGAGGCCGCGGCCCACCTGGCGGCCGTCGCCGCTGAGTCCACCCGGGCGGGCGGCATCAAGGGCCCGCAGCCGGTGGCGCTGGCCGTGGCGGCCGACATCACCACGCCCGCAGGCCGCGCCGCCGCATTCGCCGCGCCGGGCGGCCCCGGCACGGCGTTCGACATCGTGGTCACCAATGCCGGCGGCCCGCCCACGGGCGACTTCCGCGACTGGGGCCGCGACGAGTGGATCAAGGCGGTGGACGCCAACATGCTCACGCCCATCGAACTCATCAAGGCCACGGTGGACGGCATGGCCGAGCGCGGCTTCGGCCGCATCGTCAACATCACTTCCAGCGCGGTGAAGGCGCCCATCGACATCCTCGGCCTCTCCAACGGCGCGCGCAGCGGGCTCACCGGCTTCGTGGCCGGCACGGCGCGCAGCGCCATCGCCGCGCGCGGCGTCACCATCAACAACCTGCTGCCCGGCAAGTTCGACACCGACCGGCTCGCGGCGACGGTCAAGGCCGCGTCTTCCAAATCCGGCAAGAGCGAGGACGATGTGCGCCGCGCCCAGCAGGCCGCCATTCCCGCCGGCCGCTACGGCACGCCCCAGGAATTCGGCGCCATCTGCGCCTTCCTGTGCAGCATGCAGGCCGGCTACATGACCGGCCAGAACGTGCTGGCCGACGGAGGCGCCTACGCTGGCACGTTCTGACGCGAAGTCCCTCTACGATGCCCGTGGTTCCGGGCCGCGCCGTTCCATCCACCGGCACCGTTGCCGTGCAGAATCTGCGCACCAATGCCGCGCCCGCAGCCGCTGTCGCCGAACCGCCGAGGAACCCGCCATGTCGAAGATGCCGCTCTCGCCGCTCGTTCCTTCCGCCGTGTGCCGGCTGGCTGCCGCGCTGTGCGCGGCCGCATCGGCCTGCTGCGCCGTCGCGGCCATGCCGGCCGCCGCAGTGCCGCCCCGCGCCGCCCAGTCCGCCTCGGCGCCGGCGACGGCGGGCGCACCCCTGCGCCTGCGGGTGGTGGGCGGCCTGGCCGGGGTGAGCCAGTTCATCCGGTTCGAGCAGCCTTTCTGGACCACCGAGCTGCCGCGCCTGAGCGGCGGGCGCATCATGGCCGACGTCGTGCCCTTCGACCGGGCAGGCATACCGGGCGTGGAGATGCTGCGACTGCTGCAGCTGGGGGTGGTGCCCTTCGGCACGGTGCTGATGAGCTCCTTCGCATCGCTCTATCCGCAATACACGGCCGTCGATCTGCCGGGCCTGAGCGGCGACGTCGCCAGCCTGCGCCGGTCCGCTGCGGCCTTCCGTCCCTATCTGGAACAGTCGCTGCGCCAGGAGCTGGGCGTGGAGATGCTCGCGCTCTACATCTATCCCGCGCAGGTCACCTTCTGCAAGCGCCCGCTCAAGGGCCTGGACGACCTGGCCGGCCGACGCGTGCGCGTCTCTTCCCCGGCGCAGGCGGATTTCATCGCCGCCCTGGGCGCAGAGCCGGTGATGACCAGCTTCTCGCAGCAGCGCAACAGCCTGGAGTCGGGCGAGACCGAGTGCGCGGTGACCGGCGGCATGTCGGGCCACACGCTGGGCCTCGACACCGTCACCTCGTATCTCTATCCGCTGCCGCTCAACTGGGGGATGGCGGTGTTCGGCGCCAACCGGACGGCCTGGAACGCCTTGCCGGCGCAGGACCGCGAACTGCTGCGCGCCGGACTGGCCCGCCTGGAGACTGCCATCTGGGACAGCGCCGAACGTGAAACCGCCGAGGGCGTCGCCTGCAACACCGGCCGTGGCCAGTGCAGCACGGGCCAGCGCGGCAGCATGGTGCTGGTGCCCGTGTCCGAGGCCGACGAGCGCCGCCGGGTCGAGATCTTCCGCAAGACCGTGCTGCCCCGGTGGCTGGCCCGCTGCGCCGTGCGCTGCGACCAGGTCTGGGAGCGTACCCTGGGCGCGACGGGCAGCGGCTCGTCCCCGGCCATGGCTCCATGAAGCAGTTCGACCCCAGCTCCACCAACACCCGCATCGCCGTGTGGGCGGCTGCCGGCTTCCTGCTGATGGCGCTGGTGCTGGCGACGGCCCTGCTGATCTGGAACGTGCGCAAGACCGCGCTGTCCGAGAGCGAGGCCCAGGTCACGCGCTTCACCTCGGGCGCCGAGGCGGCCATGAACCGGGCGCTGCTCTCCTTCGACGTGCTGCTGGCCAGCACCGGCGAACTGCTCGACCTGCCGGGCGGCGAGGGCGAGGGCGCCGATCTGGCCGGCCAGGGTGCGCGGCAGCTGCTGCGCAGCGCGGCGCGCCAGAACCTCATGGTGCGCTACGTGGCGCTGATGGACGAGCACGGCAAGGTCATCGCCGCGTCCGACCCGTCCGGCCTGAACGCCGCGCGCGACCTGCCGGCCGGCTTCTTCGAGGAAACCATCAGGCAGCCCGTGCCGGTGCTGGTGGCGAGTGCGCCCACGGTGAGCTTCTCCAGCTCCGAGCGCGTCATCTTCTTCGCGCGCCCGCTGCAGCTGCCCGGAGGCCAGCGGCTGCTGGCGCTGGCCCAGGTTCCGGTCAACATGCTGGTGTCGGTGCTCATGCAGGGCGCCGACATCCCCGCGCTCGAAGTGACCATGGAGCATGGCTCGGGCGACGTGCTGCTGGGCGTATCCAGCCGGGGCGAGATGCGCCGCGCGGCCACGGTGACACCGCTGGACGATCTGGCGCTGGTGGCCGAAGCCGACGTCTCCGCACCGCGAGGCGCAGCGCAGTCGGCCGGCCCGGCCGCAGCGGTGAAGGCCACGGCGACCAGGCTGCTGGCGCCGCCGCCATCGACGTCCTCGGGGGACGGCACCGGCTTCGCGCGCTGGAATCTGCCGGCGCGGCTTTCCGGCGAGCCGGCCCTGGTGGTGGCCCGGCCCATTCTCTATCCCGGCCTGTGGATCTCCGCCAGCCTGCCCGTGAAGGCGGCGCTGGCCAACTGGCGTTCCGAGCGCAACGCCATCGTGCTGGTCACGCTGATGTTCGGCGCCACGCTGCTGGCGGCCGCCGGCTTCTCGGTGGCCTACCTCAACCGCATGAATCGGGCCCGCCGGGCCATGAAGCAATCCCAGGCCACGCTGCAGCAGGCGCTGTCCTCGCTCATCACCGGCTTTCTGCTGCTCGATTCCATGCACCGGGTGCTGCAGTGGAATCCGCGCTTCGTGGAGATCTACCCCTGGCTGTCCTCGGTGATATGCGTGGGCATGCCCTTTCCTGAACTGCTGGAGGAATCGGCGCGCCATCTGCTGCCCGGCGCCGACGATGCGGCGGTGCGCGAATGGGTGGATCAGCGCATGCTGCAGCAGCGCTTTCCGCGCGGCACGCACGAGCAGGAGCTGCCCAACGGCCACTGCATCCAGATCACCGAGCGCGCCACCCTCGACGGGGGCATGGTCATCTCGTACAACGACGTGACCGACATGCGGCGCGCGTCGGCCGAGATCGAGAACCTGGCCTTCTACGACCCGCTGACCGGCCTGCCCAACCGCCGCCTGCTGCTCGACCGGCTGCACCAGGCCGAGTCGGCGGCCGAGCGCTCCGGGGAGCGCGGCGCGCTGCTGTTCCTCGACCTGGACGAGTTCAAGACGCTCAACGACACGCTGGGCCACGAGGTGGGCGACCAGCTGCTGCAGCAGGTGGCGCGGCGCCTGTCCGGCGCGGTGCGCGCCACCGACACCGTGGCCCGGCTGGGGGGCGACGAATTCGTGGTCATGCTGCGCGACCTCTCCAGCGACAACGAGGAAGCTGCGGCCACCACGCGCCGCATCGGCGAGAAGATCCTGCAGCACCTGAACCAGCCCTACCAGCTGGGCACCCATGCGCACCAGCGTACCTGCAGCATCGGCGCCACCCTGTTCGGGCACAAGCCCCAGCCGGCGGCCGAACTGCTCAAGCAGGCCGACATCGCCATGTACCAAGTCAAGGCCCAGCGCGGCAACGGCCTGTGCTTCTTCGACCCTGCCATGCAGGAGGCCATCAGCGCCCGGGCCAGGCTGGAGGCCGACATGCGCGAAGCGCTGGTGTTCCGGCAGTTCGTGCTGCACTACCAGCCGCAATGCACCCTGTCGGGCCGGCTGGTGGGCGCCGAGGCGCTGATCCGCTGGCAGCACCCGCAGCGCGGGCTGGTGCCGCCGGCGCAGTTCATCGGCGTGGCCGAAGACAGCGAATTCATCACGCCGTTGGGCCAGTGGGTGCTGCGCACCGCCTGCGAGCAGCTCGCGCTCTGGGAGCACGACCCGCTGCTGCGCCACCTGCACCTGGCCGTGAACGTGAGCGCCCGGCAGTTCCACCAGGCCGACTTCGTGCCGCAGCTGATCCAGATCATCCAGGAGACCGGCATACGCCCGCACCTGCTGGAGCTGGAGCTGACCGAATCGCTGGTGCTGGACAACGTGGAAGAGTCGGTCGCCAAGATGCATCTGCTGCGCACCAAGGGCGTGCGCTTCTCGGTGGACGACTTCGGCACCGGCTATTCGTCGCTGGCCTACCTGACCCAGCTGCCCCTGCACCAGCTGAAAATCGACCGCTCCTTCGTGCGCAACCTGGGCCTGCGCCAGACCGACAGCGTGATTGTGCAGACCATCATCGGCATGGCGCGCAACCTGGAGCTCGAAGTCATCGCCGAAGGCGTGGAGACCGAGGAGCAGCGCGACTTCCTCGCCAGCTTCGGCTGCGATCTGTACCAGGGCTATCTGCTGGGCCGCCCCATGCCCGCAGACCAGCTGCGCGCCCTGGCCCTGCAGCGCTCCCGGCAGGACGGCGGCGCGGAGCCCGGTGCGGACGGCCGGGGCAGCTCGCCAGCGAACGCATAGCGTGCGTGCTGCGGCCTTGTCGCCGTGCGCCGCTCAGCGCCGCGACGATGCCACGATGCCGGCCACGATCAGCAGGAAGGCCGCCGCGTGGTAGAGGTGAGGCACCTCGCCCAGGAAGGCCGCCGAC
This sequence comes from uncultured Acidovorax sp., assembly GCA_913774625.1. Classification (GTDB taxonomy): domain Bacteria; phylum Pseudomonadota; class Gammaproteobacteria; order Burkholderiales; family Burkholderiaceae_C; genus Paracidovorax. Next base: position 62,380 of record CAJYHL010000049.1, on the reverse strand, counting down.
AGCACGGCCGCGAAGAGCGGCGTCAGGTTGATGAAGAAGCCCGCCACCGCCGGTCCCGCGCGCTGCACGCCCACGCCCCAGCAGCGGTAGGCCAGCACGGCCGGCCCCACGGCGATGAAGGCCAGGGCTGCAGCCAGCGGCCAGCCCCATGCGATGTGGCGCGGCGCCAGCGCCCATTCGGCGCCCGTGAACGCGCCCGACCAGGCCAGCCCGAAGACCATCTGCGCGAGCAGGAAGGCGGCCCAGTCCGTGCGCACCGATGCGGGTTCGCTGGTGCGCACCAGCAGCCAGCTGTAGAAGGCCCAGCACACGGTGGCCAGCACCATGAAGAGGTCGCCCGGCACCAGCCGCAGCGCCATCAGCTGCCCCCATTCGCCCCGGCTCAGCACCACCAGCACCCCGGCGATGGACAGCAGCGCGCCCGCCACGTGCCGCCGCGTGACCGGAGCGCCGAAGAAGAGGGCGCCCACGGCCAGCATCCACACCGGCAGGCCCGAGCCGACCAGGGTCACGTTCAGCGGCGTGGAGGTCTGCAGCGCCATGTACTGCAGCGCGTTGTAGCAGCCGATGCCCAGCAGGCCCAGCATCGCGTAGCGCCGCCAGTGCGGCCAGAGCGGGCTGCCGGGCCGCAGCACGCGCCAGGCCAGGGGCAGCAGGATGGCGAAGGCCAGCAGCCAGCGGATGAAGTTCAGCGTGAGCGGCGGCACCATCTCATGCACCAGCCGGCCCGTCACGGCATTGCCGGCCCAGAGGAGCGGCGCGGCCGCCAGCATGCCCACCGTGGAGGGCGAAAGTCGTTGCGTCATGGGCAGCAACTGTAGCCGCTGCCCCTGGCCGGCACGGGCGCGCGAAACATGGCAGGATGCGGCGCGCAGGCCCGGGCGCACCGCGACCGTCCGGCCCACCTCACGTGCTTTTCCCGCGTCACCGATCTTCCTCAGCTTCCCTGGAGAACCATCCCATGAGCCTTGCCGTCCAGATCCGCCAGCATGGCGGCCCCGAAGAGCTGCACGTCGCCGACGTCGAAGTCGGCCAGCCCGGCCCGGGCCAGATCCGCATCCGCCACCACGCCGTGGGGCTGAACTTCATCGACGTCTATCACCGCACCGGCCTCTACCCGCTGCAGATGCCCGCCGGCATCGGCATGGAAGGCGCCGGCGTGGTCGAGGCGGTGGGCGAGGGCGTCACCCATCTGCGGGCCGGCGACCGCGCCGCCTATGCCGCCAACCCGCCCGGCAGCTACTGCGAGGTGCGCGTGATGCCCGCGCAGAACGTCTGCCGCCTGCCGGACGGCATCGACTTCGAGACCGGCGCCGCCATGATGCTCAAGGGCCTCACGGCGCAATACCTGCTCAAGAAGACGCGGCCCGTGGAAGGCCTGGAGCCGGGCGACTTCGTGCTGTTCCACGCCGCCGCGGGGGGCGTGGGCCTGATCGCCTGCCAGTGGGCGAAGGCGCTGGGCCTGCAGCTCATCGGCACGGCCGGCTCAGACGCCAAGTGCCGGCTGGCGCTGGACAACGGCGCGGCGCACGCCATCAACTACGCCACGGAAGACTTCGCCTCACGCGTCAAGGAGATCACCGGCGGCAAAGGCGTGAAGGTGGTCTACGACTCGGTGGGCAAGGACACCTGGGACAAGTCGCTCGACTGCCTGCGCCCCTTCGGCCTGATGGCCAGCTTCGGCAACGCCTCCGGCCCGGTGCCGCCGTTCGCGCCCGGCAGCCTGGGCGCCAAGGGCTCGCTCTATGTCACGCGCCAGACGCTGTTCACCCACATCGCCAGCCGCGAGGCCACCCAGGCCATGGCGGACGATCTGTTCCAGGTGGTGGAGAGTGGCGCGGTCAAGATCCGCATCGACCAGCGCTACCGCCTGGCCGACGTGCAGCAGGCGCACCGCGACCTGGAAGCGCGCAAGACCACCGGCTGCACCATCCTCACGCTGCCGTGAGCGACGCGCTGCACACCTGGCTGCAGGGCGCCCGCCGGCAGGCCCAGCAGCCGCCGGCGCAGCCCCGCCTGCCGTTCTTGGTGGCCGGCCATGCGGTGGGCTCGGTCGCGGCCGGCTTCTGGGACGAAGATGGCCTCTGGCGCGCGCTGCACGGCAGGCTTCGGCGATCGGAAGACGAGCGTACGGGCGGGCCCTGCTGGCAGCTGGACGTGCCGGCCGACGGCGTGAGCGATGCGCTCAACGCCCTGGCGTCGGCCCTGCGCGAGCGCGGCCTCTGCGGCCCCTGGCGCAACGAGCAGCTGGCCGTATGCAACGCGGCGGGCGAGCGCGTGGGCACGGTGGAGCGCGGCGCCGTGCGCGTGCTGGGCATCGCCACCCTGGCCGTGCATCTGGTGGGCCTGGCGCCCGACGGCCGCATGTGGGTGCAAAGGCGCGCGCTCACCAAGCCCAACGATCCGGGCCGCTGGGACACGCTGATGGGCGGCATGATCTCCGCCGCCGATTCGCTGCCCCAGGCCCTGGCGCGCGAGACCTGGGAAGAGGCCGGCCTGCGCGTGGACCAGCTGCAGCAGGTGGCCCACGGCGGCCATGTGCTGTTCAGCCGTCCCAGCAGCGAGGGCGGCGGCAGGGGCTACATGCTCGAGCGCATCGACTGGTTCCGCGCCACCGTGCCTGAAGGCATGGCGCCTGCCAACCAGGACGGCGAGGTCGATGAGTTCGCCCTGCGCAGCACCGGGCAACTGCAGGCCGAGCTGGCGCAGGACCGCTTCACGCTCGAAGCCGGCCTGGTGATGGCGGCGCACTGGGGGCTGTGACGGACGGGGCGTCCACGCCGGCATCGGCCGGCAGGCAGCCCAGCCCCTGCAGCGTGGCCCGCACGGCCTCGTCCAGCGGCGTGTGCGGCTCTTCGCCCAGTACCTTGTGCAGCCGCTCGCCCGCCAGGCGCAGGGGTTGCCGCCAGAGGTAGCGCATCTCGCGCATTTCCCGCAGCGTGACGGACAAGGGCGAGGCCGCCGCCACCAGCCACCACGGAAACGGCCGCACCCGGGGCATGGCCCCGTCGCCGCTGCCGTGCCGTGCCACCACGCGCTGGATGGCGGCGGCCATCTGCGTGCCGTCGGCGTCCCAGTGGCCGGCCATGTGGAAGGCGGCGAAGGGCGGCAGGCTGGCGCGCCGCTCCAGCAGCTGCACCATGGTGCATGCCACGTCGGGCAGATAGGCCCACTGGTGGCCTATGCCGGGCGCGGCCGGGTTGCGCACCATGGCCACCGGGCGTCCGGGACGCACCAGCCCTTGCGCGAACCAGCTGTTGCCCGCCCGGGGGCCGAAGAAGTCGCCCGCCCGCACCATGATCACGCGGCAGCCGCATGGCTGCAGCGGATGGGGCTCGGTGGCCTGACACAGCCGGCGTTCCAGCTCCACGCGAATGGCGCCCTTGCGCGTCAGGGGCCGCTGTGGGGCGTCCTCGCGCACCGGTGCGCCGAAGCAGGCTTCGGGCCCGTAGTTGTAGACCGTGCCCGGCAGCACCACGGTTGCGCCTTCGGCCTGCGCGGCGGCGATGGTGTTGTCCACCATGGGCAGCACCAGCTGGTTCCAGCGGCGGTAGCCGGGCGGGTTCACCGCATGCACGATCACGGCGCAGCCGCGCGCGGCGGCCAGCACGTCGGCGCGCCGCATCGCATCGCCGCGCAGCCAGGCGATGCCGTCGCCTCCCAGCCAGCGGCCCGCTCCTGCGGGCGCCGGGGCCGGCAGGCGGCGGGCCAGCGCGCGCACCTGCCAGCCCTGGGCGCGCAGCTGGCGCGCCACCTCGCCGCCGATGCCGCCCGTGGCGCCCAGCACCAGCGCCGTTCTCTCGTGATGCCTGTCGTCTGCCATGTCCGCTATCCCAAGGTGAATGAAGGAATGGCCTGCAGTCTGGACTGGGGATGATTCAAAGAAAATTGCCGAAAAACGTGGGGTGGCTATACATTGGCGTATGGATATCCCCTCCGCCCACGATATCGGCTGGGAGCTGTACCGCTCCTATCTCGCCGTGCTGCGCGAGGGCTCGCTCTCTGCCGCGGCCCGCGCCCTGGGGCTGACGCAGCCCACCCTGGGCCGGCACATCGCGGCGCTGGAAGAGGCGCTGGGCCTGGTGCTCTTCACCCGCTCGCAGCAGGGCCTGCTGCCCACCGAGGCGGCGCTGGCGCTGCAGCCCCATGCCGAGGCCATGGCCCATGCGGCGGCGGCCCTGGCGCGCGCGGCCCATGCCCAGGGCGAGGGCGTGCGCGGCACGGTGCGCGTGAGCGCCAGCCACGTCGTCGGCACCGAGGTGCTGCCGCCGCTGCTGGCCCGGCTGCAGGCCGAACACCCCGCACTGACGGTGGAGCTGGCCCTGAGCGACCGCCTGCACGACCTGCTGCAGCGCGAGGCCGACATCGCCATCCGCATGGCCGCGCCGCGCCAGGAGGCGCTGGTGGCACGCCGCGTGGGCGCCGTGGGCCTGGGCCTGCATGCGCACCCGGACTACCTGCGGCGCCATGGCATGCCGCAGTCGCTGGCCGACCTGCAGCAGGGCCACCGGCTGATCGGCTTCGATGCCGAGACGCCCTTCATCCGCGCCGCGCGCCAGCACTTCCCCGCCTGGCAGCGCGAGCGCTTCAGCCTGCGCAGCGACAGCGACCTGGCCCAGCTCGCCTGCATCCGCGCGGGGGCCGGCATCGGCATCTGCCAGACGGGGCTGGCGCTGCGGCCGCCGGCCCTGGTGCGGGTGCTGCCCGATGCCTTCGCCTGGAGCCTGGACACCTGGGTGGTGATGCACGAAGACCTGCGCCACAGCCCGCGCTGCCGCGCCACCTTCGATGCGCTGGTGGCGGGGCTGCAGCGGTATCTGGCGGACGGGGCGGGCGTGCCGGTTTGAGAGGGCGGGTTCGGCCTAGGGTGCAGCTGCACGCCGGACTCTTGGCCGGCGGGGACGGTGACGCCGGGCGCTATCCCCATGTGGCTGGCATGAATGCTGGCTAGAGCGCAGCGAAGCGGTCCGTCGCGTCCAGCAGGCGGTCCAGGATGCCGGGTTCGGTCCAGGCATGGCCGGCGCCCTCGACCAGGTGGAACTCCGAACCTGGCCAGGCCAGGTGCAGGGCGTGCGCATAGCGCACCGGGCAGGGCATGTCGTAGCGGCCATGCACGATGACGCCCGGAATGCCGGCCAGGCGATGGGCCTCGCGCAGCAGCTGGCCGTCTTCCAGCCAGGCGCCATGCATGAAGTAGTGGTTTTCCAGCCGGGCGAAGGCCAGGGCGAAGTGGGCGTCGGCATGCTGGTCGTGATTGGCGGCGCTGGGCAGCAGCGTGATGGTCTCGCCCTCCCACAGGCTCCAGGCCAGGGCCGCTTCCTGTCGGCGGGCCAGGTCGGGGCCCGTGAGCAGCCGGTGGTAGGCCGCCATCATGTGGCCGCGCTCGGCCTCCGGCACAGGCGCCTGGAAGCGCGCCCACTTGTCGGGAAACATCTCCGACACCCCGTACTGGTAGTACCAGTGCAGCTCGGCCCGGGTCACGGTATAGACCCCGCGCAGCACCAGTTCGCTCACGCGTTGCGGGTGCTTCTGTGCGTAGGCCAGCGCCAGGGTCGAGCCCCAGGAGCCTCCGAACACCAGCCAGCGCTCGGTGCCGGGGCGCAGCTGGCGCAGGGCCTCGATGTCATCCACCAGATGCCAGGTGGTGTTGGCCTCCAGCCCCGCGTGCGGTGTCGAGCGGCCGCAGCCGCGCTGGTCGAACAGCAGCAGGTCGTAGCGGGCCGGATCGAACAGGCGCCGGTGCGAGGGCGAGATGCCGCCGCCCGGGCCGCCGTGCAGAAACACCGCCGGCTTGGCGCCGGGCGTGCCCACGCGCTCGTAGTAGACGCGGTGGCCGTCGCCCACGTCGAGCAGGCCGGTCTCGTAGGGTTCGATGGCGGGGTAGAGAGCGCGGGTTTCGGACATGGCGAGTCTCGGGTTGGGCTGAGAGCCGAAAGTATCGTCGGGGCGAGGGGCTCAGCCAGTCGATATTCCCTTGCGCTGCCGCGCCACCTGGCCCACTAGCTCCCACACGGCCTGCGCCATGGGCGCCAGCTCGCGGTGCCGGCGGCGCGCCAGCACGATCTCGCGGTCCACGCGCGGCGCCAGCGGGCGCAGGGCCAGGCGCGGCAGGCCCTCGGGCGGCACGGCCAGGGTGGGGATGACGGAGATGCCCAGGCCGGCGTCCAGCATGCGGAAGATGGTGGTGGCATGGCCCACTTCCTGCGCCACGGTGTGCGGCACGGCCTGCGCGGCCAGGGCCTGGTCGATCAGGCGGCGGCTGCCGGAGGCATGGTCCAGCAGCACCAGCGATTCGCCGGCCAGGTCTGTCCAGCGCACGCGGGCCTTGGCGGCCAGCCGGTGGCCGGGCGGGCAGGCCAGGCAGAACGGGTCGGTCAGGATGGGCTCGCAGTGCAGGGCATCCCGGTCGCTGGGATCGATCACCACGCCGAAGTCCACCTCGCCCGACAGCACGCTGGCCAGCACATCGTTCTGGATGCGGTCGAGCAGCAGCAGCTCCACGCCCGGCAGCGCCTCGCGGCAGCGGGCGATGCATTCGGGCATGAGCTGGGCCGACAGGGTCGGGCTGCTGGCCACCCGCACCCGGCCCCGGCGTGCGGCGCCCATGCCGCGCACGTCCAGCAGCACGCCCTCGAGCTCGTCGAGCAGGCGCGGCAGGCGGGCGGCCAGGCTGCGGCCGGCCTCGGTCAGCTCGGCCTCGCGGGTGGTGCGGTGCAGCAGTTTCAAGCCCAGCTGGGCTTCCAGTTCGGTGATGGAGCGGCTCACGGCAGGCTGCGTCAGCCCCACCGCCTCGCCCGCGCGGCTGAAGTTGCGCAAGGCGGCCACGGCCTGGAAGACATGCAGCTGGCGCAGGGTGACATTCATGCATTGCAATCATAGAACCATCAGCCGAATCCATTTCACTTCTAGATGGCGATGGGTTCCAATCGGCGCATTCATTCCCGTTCTTTCCGATGTGAGATCCGCCATGGCCCGCCCCCGCTTCCTGCCCGACAACTACGTGCTGGCGCTGCTTTCCACCGTCGCGCTGGCCAGCGTGCTGCCTGCCTCGGGCATGGCAGCGCGCGTGTTCGAGAACCTGACCATCGCGGCCATCGCGCTGCTCTTCTTCCTGCACGGCGCCAAGCTCTCGCGCGATGCCATCGTGGCGGGCCTGTCCCACTGGCGGCTGCATCTGCTGGTGATCGCCTGCACCTTCGTGCTGTTCCCGCTGCTGGGCTGGGCGCTGCGGCCGGTGCTGGCGCCGCTGGTCACGCCCGAGCTCTACGCCGGCATCATCTACCTCTGCGTGCTGCCGGCCACCGTGCAATCGGCCATCGCCTTCACCGCCATGGCGCGCGGCAACATGCCGGCGGCCATCTGCAGCGCATCGGCCTCCACGCTGCTGGGCATCTTCATCACGCCCATCCTGGTCAACCTGCTGCTGCCGCAGATGGTGGTGGGCGCGGCCGGCGGCCAGCACCACGATGCGCTGGCCGGCATCGGCCGCATCATGCTGCAGCTGCTGGCGCCCTTCGTCGCCGGCCATCTGCTGCGCCCCTGGATCGGCGGCTTCGTCAAGCGCCGTGCCTCCGTGCTCAAGCTGGTGGACCAGGGCTCCATCCTGCTGGTGGTCTACACGGCCTTCAGCGCGGCCGTCATCGAAGGCCTGTGGCAGCAGATCCCGCTGGTCGCGCTGCTGGGTCTGTTCGTGGTGTGCGGCGTGATCCTGGCGCTGGCCATCGTCTCGTCCACGCTGCTGGCGCGCCGGCTGGGCTTCTCGAAGGAAGACGAGATCACCATCGTCTTCTGCGGCTCCAAGAAGAGCCTGGCCAGCGGCGTGCCCATGGCCAACGTGCTGTTCGCGCCCCAGGCGGTGGGCGCCATGGTGCTGCCGCTGATGCTGTTCCACCAGATGCAGCTCATGCTCTGCGCCGTGCTGGCCCAGCGCTACGCGCGCCGGCCCGAGGCGCAGGCGCTGGCGGAAGTGCCTGCCGCCGCATCGGCCGCGCCCCGCGGCTGACCGGGCCGCCTGCCGGCTACACGCCGGCCTGCTGGTGCCGCCATTCCTGCGTGTGGCCGCCGTAGCCGTAGGCGGCGGCCCGTGCGTCGATCAGGTGGACGTAGCTCACTTCGTGCAGGCGCGGCAGCAAGCCGTCGAATGCGGCATGGATCTCGCGCAGATAGAGCGCCTTCTCGGCCTTGGTGTTGGTTTCGTCGGTGATGCTGATGTCCAGATGGAAGGCGCTCCGGCCCAGCTCGGCCAGCGATGCGCCGCCCACGAACCACTGCGCCGCAGGGATGAACTGCACCGTGATGGCGATGACGGGGCGCTGCTTGCCCAGCACGCGCTGCGTGGTGTCGGCGACGGCGGCGGCGGCGCGCTGCGCGAGTGCGGCGTCGGGCTCGCCGCTGAGGTGGATGACGATGTGGGGCATGGCGGTTCCTCGGGGTTTCGGGTGGATGGATGAGCCGCATTCTGGGCTTGTGCTGTCCATCGGAAAAGCGGGATGATCCGATGGAAACCATCGATAAATCCGTTGGATGAAGCGCTTTCCATGCACCACTTTTCCCTGGACCAGCTGAAGTCTTTCGTCGCGGTGGCCGACGCCGGCAGCCTCACGGCCGGCGCGCCCCGGGTGTTCCTCTCGCAATCGGCCGTGAGCGAGCAGCTGCGCAAGCTCGAAGAGCAGGCGGGGCAGCCGCTCCTGGTGCGATCCAGGTCCGGGGTGGTGCCCACACAGGCCGGCATGCGCCTGCTGGGGCATGCGCGGCAGCTGCTGGCGATGAGCGAGGCGGCCTGGCTGGACCTGCGGGGCCTGGCGCTGCAGGGCAGCCTGCGGCTGGGCGTGACCGACTATTTCCGCCCGGGCGAGCTGGCGGGCCTGCTGGCGCGACTGCAGGCCCGCCACCCGGGCGTGCGGCTGCAGGTCGCGGTGCAAAAGAGCGGCAGCATCGAGGCTGCCTATGCGCAGGGCGAGTTCGACGTCGGCCTGACGCTGCGCCTGCCGGGCTCGGCCGGCATGGCGGGCACGGTGCTGCGCCGCGAGCCGCTGCGATGGATGGGCGCGGCGCAGGCGCCGGCTAGCGCTCCCCCGTCGGACGGAGAGCCTCTGCGCCTGCTGGCCTTGCCCGACACCTGCTCGCTGCACCAGTTCGCCGTGGGCCTGCTGCGGCGGCGCAGGGTGCCCTTCGTGGTGGCGCTGCAGGCTTCCGGCGTGGCGGGCCTGCAATCGGCGCTGGCCGCCGGGCTGGGCGTGGCCTGCCTGAACGCCTCGGCCCTGTGCGAGGGCGTGCAGGTACTGCCTGCCGCCTGGAAGCTGCCGGCGCTGCCGCAGGCCCGCTTCGTGCTGCTACCGCCACGCGAGGGCGAATCCGAATTCGTGCAGCGTGCGCGGCAGCTGCTGCGGGAGGACTTTGGATAGGCCTCAGACGGCGGGCCGTTCGTTCCGGCCCGACGTGTGCTTCAGGCAGCTTCGCGCAGCGTCTCCATGTCGATCACGAAACGGTAGCGCACATCGCTCTTGAGCATGCGTTCGTAGGCGCTTTCGATCTCGTCCATGCGGATGGGCTCGATGTCGGCCACGATGCCGTGCCGGGCGCAGAAGTCCAGCATCTCCTGCGTTTCGCGGATGCCGCCGATCAGCGAGCCGGCCAGGCGGCGGCGCTTCAGGATCAGGCTGAACACGTTGGGCGAGGGGTGGGGGCTGGCCGGCGCGCCCACCAGGGACATGGTGCCGTCGAGCTTGAGCAGCGCGAGGAAGGCGTCCAGCCCGTGCGGTGCGGCGACGGTGTTCACGATCAGGTCGAAGCTGTTGGCATGCGCGGCCATTTCATCGGCGTTCTTCGAGACCACGACCTCGTGCGCGCCGAGCCGCCTGGCGTCCTCGCGCTTGGAGTCCGAGGTGGTGAACAGCACCACGTGCGCGCCCATGGCGGCGGCGATCTTCACGCCCATGTGGCCCAGGCCGCCCAGGCCCACGATGCCGACCTTCTTGCCAGGGCCGGCGTTCCACTGGCGCAGCGGCGAATAGGTGGTGATGCCCGCGCACAGCAGCGGCGCCACGGCGGCCAGCTGCGCTTCGGGGTGGGTGATGCGCAGCACGAAGCTCTCGCGCACCACGATGTGCGCCGAATAGCCGCCGAAGGTGTTGGCGCCCGTGCCCTGCTCGGGGCCGTTGTAGGTGCCGGTGAAGCCGTTGTCGCAGTACTGCTCCAGGCCTTCGTTGCAGGGGGCGCAGTGCTGGCAGCTGTCCACCATGCAGCCCACGCCCACGATGTCGCCGACGCTGAACTTCGTCACCTTCGGCCCGACCGCCGTCACGCGGCCCACGATCTCGTGGCCGGGCACGCTGGGAAACTGCGTGCCTGCCCATTCGCCGCGCACGGTGTGCAGGTCGGAATGGCAGACGCCGCAGTGCAGGATGTCGATGGCGACGTCGCGGTCGCCGGGCGTGCGGCGCTCGATGTGGAGCGGCGCGAGCGGTGTGGTGGCGGACTGCGCGCCGTAGGCGAGGACGGAGTGGCTCATGGGGGAATGTGGAATCTTGTTGTGGATTGGAGCGCCACGTTAGCGGATGGGGGGCGCGGGCGCAGGGCGCCGGGGCATCGACCTCCGGCGGCCTGCGGGCTCTGCGGCAGGGCCCCGCACCGGGGGCCGCAGCCTGTGTTATGCGGCCAAGCCGGTGCGGCCCGGAGGGGCGTGCCGTGCCGGCCGGTAGGCTGCGGCCTGCCGCCTACTTCTGCGGCGGCACTTCGTTGCGCTGCTCGTGCGCCTCTTCCTCGCCGGGCGGAACCTCGAGGCGGTCGTTGCGGACCTCCTTCATCAGCTCTTCGCCATCGGCGTCGGTGCCGTCGAGCGGCACGTCGCGTTCCTGGGTGATTTCCGGTTCGTCGTGGGCGGGCGAGGCGGGCGGGGTGCTGGACATGGCGGCTCCTGGGTCAAAGGGGGACGGCTGGGAAGGAAGCCTTACCTTGCACCCATCCCTGCGCCCGCCGGGGTAGGCGGGAGGCTCGGTTTTCAGCCCGCGTCAGCCGGCCTCAGGCCGCGGGCCCGGCATCCTGCGATGCGCCGGCCGTGCGCAGCCGGCTGGGTGCCAGGGCACCCGCCGAATCCAGGATGGGATAGGCGATGGAGCAGATGTGCGAGTTGATGCGCTTCAATTCGCTGATGAGGTCGATGTGCAGCGAACTGGTTTCCATGCTGTGGACGGTCTTGTCCGCCAGGCGCACCAGATGGGTGGCGGCGTAGGCGCGCTCCAGGTCGCGGAAGCGGGCTTTCTCTTCCAGCAGCTTCTGCGCGTCGCGCACGTTGCCGTTGAGGAACACGCTCATGCCAAGGCGCAGGTTGCCCACCAGGCGCTGGTGCAGTTCGGTGATCTCGGCCATGCCGGCTTCGGAGAACTGGCGGCCCTTCTTGATCTTCTTGTCCTCGATGTCGATCAGCACGCGCTCGATCACGTCGCCCACCTGTTCCATGTTGATGGTGAAGCTGATGATGTCGGTCCAGCGCCGGCTTTCCTCCTCGCCCAGCGCCTCGCGGGAGATCTTGGTCAGGTAGTACTTGATGGACGAATACAGCTCGTCCACCTCGTCGTCCATCTTGCGCAGGCGCTCGGCCAGCTGCAGGTCGTTGTGGCGGATCACGTCCATCACGCCGGCCAGCATGGTCTCGACCACGTCGGCCTGGTAGAGCGCCTCGAGCGTGGCGCAGGCGATGGCCAGCGAGGGGGTGCTGAGCGCGGACGGGTCCAGGTGCTGCGGGCGCAGGCTCTGCGCGCCGGCCGGCTTGGGCAGCAGCCGCGTGACCCAGTACGCCACCCATTGCGTGAAGGCGACGAAGCCCAGGCTGATGACCACGTTGAAGGCCAGGTGGAACAGCACCACGCCCTGCGCCATGCCGGGCAGCAGCGGGTGGACGTGGCGTATCCAGAGGCCGGTGAAGGGCGCCACCAGCAGCACGCCCATGAGCTTGAAGGCCAGGTTGCCCACGGTCACCTGGCGTACCTCGACGGCAGACTTGGCCGTGGTCAGCATCGCCAGCAGGCCGCTGCCCAGGTTGGCGCCCAGCACCAGGCCCAGCGCCACGTCCAGCGGCACCACATGGGAGGCGGCCATGGCCGCGATCAGCAGCACGATGGCGAGGCTGGAATAGGCCAGCACCGCCAGCAGCGCGCCCATGAAGACTTCGAGCACGATGTCGCTGTTGAGCGAGCCCAGCATGGCGCGGATGATGGGCGAGGCCAGCATGGGGCCGCAGGCCTGCACGACCATCTCCAGCGCCGGCAGCATCAGGCCCAGGCCGATGAGCACGCGGCCCACGCGGCCGGCGGTGCTGGGCTGGCGCGTGATGAACAGCACCACGCCCACGAAGATGAAGAGCGGCGACAGCCACGACAGGTCGAACGAGAACAGCACCGACATGAGCGCCGTGCCCACGTCGGCCCCGCGCATCACCGCCAGCGCGGCCGGTAGCGTGATGAGGCCCTGGCCCACGAAGGACGAGGTCATCAGCGAGGTGGCGGTGCTGGACTGTACCAGCGCTGTCACGCCCATGCCCGAGAGCGCGGCCGAAAAGCGGTCGCCCATGCTGCGCGCCAGCATGCTGCGCAGGTTGGCGCCGAACACGCGCAGCACGCCGGTACGCACCAGGTGCGTACCCCAGACGAGCAGCGCCACGGCTGCCAGCAGATTCAACAGATGCTTCATGGACGAAAGAACGGACCAGCCAAGCTACCAACCCTCCACCGGAGAATGCGACGCGCGGCCCTGCCCTGGGCGCGGCCCACACAACCCAGCGAAGAGGTTCTGGCCGGGCGCTGCATTGAAGGCAGTACAAGGACGTACGACACGATGCGGCAACGGCGCCAGGAGGGTGGTGTGAGCGGCTTTTAAAGGGCGTGCCGTGCCATGAGTGCAGCATACTCCTGATTCGATAGCGCATCCCCCGCCAGCAGGGCGGGCTTGCGCCCGGATGCGGTGACGGCGGCCAGGCACGGGCCGGGGGCGCAGATCATGCACCTGCTGCGGGCGCGGCGGCGTAGTCCTGCGCCGATGAAGCCCGGTTGTCCGCGCACCGGCCGGCAGCGCATGCACGGCGTAGCCGGGCGCCTCCCGCATTCAGGCCGGGCGTCGTGCTCCTCTGCGCCACGCTGGTGGTCGGCGTCTCCACCGCTCCGGCACCGCCGCAACCGCCCGACAGCCTGCTCCCCGACCCTAGGGCCGGTGGCCGTACCGGCTGCCATCGCCCGCCGTGATTTCAGTCAAGCCCCGCTGAAACCCGTCAATAATCGCGCACGACCCACCTCGATCAGGAACGTGCCAACGATGCGCTCATCCTCCACCAAATTCTTCGGCACCGTTGCCCTGATTGCTGCGTCCTACCTGCTGGTCGGGGCGCTGTCGCGTGCGCTGGCCAACGCGCAGACCCATACCGTCGCCGTGTGGCTGGCGGCTGGCGTCGTGTTCGGGGCCCTGCTGGTCGCACCGTGGCGGCAATGGGCCGCCGTGCTGTGCGGCGCCGCGCTGGCAGCGGCTGTATGGGGCACGGCGGCGCAACGCCTGGGCCTGGCGGGTTCGCTGCTATTCGCGGCGGCCGAAGTGACGAGCGTGGCGGTGGGGGCGTGGCTGGCGCGCAGCGACATCGAACGCGACACCGATCAGGTCCATCGGGCGGGCTACTTCGTGCTCGGAGCCCTGGCGACCGGGCTGATCGGAGCCACCCTGGGCGCCGAACTGTGGCGCTGGCATCGCCCTGGCATCGCCTACGGCGCGGAGTGGCGCACCTGGGCCACGTCGACGGCGGTCGGCATCCTGCTCGCCGCACCGGTGATCGCCGCGTTCAAGGACTTTGCCGTGAAGCGCTCTGGCGGCATGGGCATGGCCCAGTTCGGTGCCGGGCTGGCCGCCTTCGCCGTCTTCGTGCTGGTCGGCTGGTCCGTGTTCGGTCTCGGTGTCGAGCAGCGCTTCGGCACCGTGGCGTCCACGCTGGCCTATCTTCCGATGCCCTTCCTGCTGCTGGCGTCGATGCTCTGGGGCGCACGCGGCGGCTCGGTCGCCATGCTGGTCGGCGCGCTGCTGCTGATCGGCCTGACGGCCGCCGGCGGAGGGCCTTTCGTGGTCGCCGAGGCTTTCGTCGGCGAGGCGGTCGTCGAGGTGCAGGCCTACGTGGCGGTGTGGGCCATGTTGGCGCTGTTGCTGCAGGCGCTGTCGGAAGGGCGCCGTGGTGCGCTGGCAGATGCCCGTGCCTGGCAGTTTCGCTACGAGCGCACCTTGCAGGCTTCCGGAGTGGCCAGCGTCGAGTTCGATGCCGTCACGGGCGCCGCGCTGTGGGGCGAGGGCGCCGCCGCACTGCTGGGCCCCGAGGCTGCCGACCTGGGCCGCATCGCCGACTGGCACGCCCGCATCGACCCCGGCGACCATCCGATCGCCGAACGTGCGTGGCACGCAGGCGCCATCGACAGTTACTCCGTTCGTCTGGGAGGCGCCAGCGTGCCGGTGGAGATGAGCCTGGCGGCCGTGCACGGGCCCTACGGCGCCGTGGAGCAGGTGGCCGGCCTGCTGCGCGTGGCAGCGGCCAAGGTCGCGGAAGAGCGCCGTGGCTGAGCCGGCGGTATTCCTGATCCACGGGCTGGGCGGCACGCAGTACGACCTGGGCTCGATGCACAAGCGGCTCAAGAACGCCGGCTTCGTCACCTATTCGCTCACCTTGCCCGGCCACGGCACGCGGCCCGAAGACCTGGTGCAGGTGCGCGCCCAGGATTGGCTCGAGGCGGTTCGCCTGAAGTACCGGGAGATCGTCGGCCAGCACGAAGTGCTGCACCTCATGGGCATGTGCATGGGCTCGCTGCTGGCGGTGGAAACCGCCAAGCGCGAGCGCCATGCCACGGGCCAGCTCGTGGCGCTGGCACCTCCGATCTACATCGACGGCTGGGCCACGCCCTGGTACCGCGGCTTGAGGCCCCTGCTATACCGCGTGCCCGGTGTGCCGGCGCGCATGAAGGTGGCGAAAGAAGACCCCTACGGCATCAAGAACGAGCAGCTGCGCGCCATCGTCAAGGCCAAGTTCGAGCGCGGCGAAAACTTCCACTACGGCTGGGTGCCGCTGGCCTGCCTCCGCGAGGTCGACCGCCTGCGCGCGATGGTGATGAAGGACCTGGCGAAGATCGAATGCCCCACGCTGGTGGTGCATGCGCGCGAGGACGAACTCACCAGCCTGCGCTCGGCCAACTACCTGGTCGAGTCCATCGGCGGCAAGAAGCGGGCCGGCCGCGCCCGCATGGTGGTGCTGGAGGACAGCTACCACATGGTCTGCGTCGACAACGACCGCGAGATCGTCGCGCGCAGCGTGCTGGAATTCTTCGGCGCCAGTGCGGCGGGCTCGCTGGGCATGGGCGTGGCCGATGCCGGCATGACGGGCACCGAGATGGGCGCGCTGCTGGCGGGCGCGCAGTCCGATCTCGGCGCCGGCGACTTTGCCGCCCTCTATGCGCGGGGCATCCCCGACATGGCGTGGTTCCAGCCCTGTGCCAACCGCACCAGTGGCGTCCATCGCGGCGCGAAGGGGCTGGCGCGTCTGCAGGCCTGGGCCGGAGCTGGCGTGCGCTTCCAGGCCTTCGGTGCCCCCAGCTTCAACGCCGGCATGGCCGTCGTGCCCGCCACGCTCACGGAGGGCGGGCTGGCGTCGCAAGGCGTGCTGGTGGTGGTCATGCGCAAGCACAAGTTGATCGAGGTGCGCTGGTTCCCCGACCAGGGCGAGGCCGAAGACGCCCATTTCGGCGGCGAGCCGGTGGCCGAGGGGCCGAGCCCGGCCGAGAAGGCCTTCGAAGCTGCGGCAGCCGCCTCGAAGACCCTGCGTACCGCCCCCGACAACGACACGCTGCTGGCGCTGTACTCGCTCTACAAGCAGGGCAGCATCGGCGATGTGGCCGGAGCACGTCCCGGCGTGCTGGACGTGCTCGGGCGAGCCAAGTTCGACGCCTGGGCCTCGCGCAAGGGCTTGCCGCGCGAGCAGGCGATGGCCGAGTACGTCAAGCTGGTTGGATCGCTCCAGGCGCGCGAGGCGCAGGCGGGTGCGGGCGCCACGGACGGAGCGCCGGCATGACGCTTCACCGCCGCCACATCGAGCGCGTGCGCTGCGATGCGCTGTTCGCCCACTGCGCACCGCTCCAGCTGGCACGCCTCCTGGGCCAGCTGGAGCCCGTCACCTTCGCTGCTGGGCAGGTGCTGTACGAGCGCGGGGCCAAGGCCGAGGCGCTGTACCTGCTCGACGGCGGCGAGGTGGAGCTTTGCACCGAGAGCGGACGTCAGGCGACGTTGCAGGCGCCGCGCTGCGGCGAAGAGGCTGCGACCGACGTCAAGACCTATCTGGCGACCGCCACAGCCCGCACGCCGGTGCAAGCCCTGCGGCTGCCGCGCGAGGCGCTGGCGGAACTGGGCCTGACGTCGCGCGCCCTGCTGGGCATGGCCAGCCACCTGAGCGGCGAGGCGCTGCTGCCGGCGCCCAAGCCGCCGGCGGCAGTGCCCGCTGCGCCAGCGCCGGTGCCGCGCAAGGAGATCGCCGGCTGGCTGGCGGTGCTGCTGGTGCCGCCGCTGCTTTACTTCGCTGGCAGCGGCGCGGGCCTGTCGCAGGAGGCGGCGCTGTTCACCGCCATCCTGGCCGTGACGGTGCTGATGTGGCTCTTCGGCCTGGTCGACGAGTACGTGCCGCCGCTGCTGGCCGTGGCGGCGGTGCTCATGGTGGGCCTGGTGCCTTCCGACATCGCACTGGGCGGCTTCTCGTCGCGCACCCTGACCACGCTGATCGGCGTGTATGCGCTGGCCTCGCTCATCGGCGCCTCGGGCCTGAGCTACCGCGTCATGACGGCCCTGCTGATCCGCCTGCCCGACACGCCGTTCTGGCAGCAGACCGCGCTGCTGCTGTCGGGCTATGTCCTGTCGCCCATCATGCCCTCGGGCAATGCCCGGCTGTCGCTGCTGCTGCCGATGTACCGCGACATGGTCGGCGGGCTCGGCCTCAAGCCCCGGAGCGCTGCAACGGTGGCGCTGATGGCCGCCATGTTCTCCGGCGCCATGCTGCTCTCGCCCATGCTGCTGACCAGCAAGTCGTCCAACCTCACGGTGTTCGGCATGCTGCCGGCCCAGGTGCAGGAGCAGTTCCAGGGCGTGTTCTGGCTCGTCGCCGCCGGCGTGGCGGTGGCGGTGGTCACGCTCACGCACCTGATCGCGATGCGCCTGAGCTTCGCGCTCGAGCCGCAGGCGCCGCTGCCCAGGGACCGGCTGCGCGAGCAGCAAGCGCTGCTGGGGCCGGTGACCGTGCCCGAGAAGGGCGCGCTGCTCGGCTTCGTGCTGTTCGTGGTGGGCGCCTTCACGACCTCGTGGCACCAGGTCAATCCGGCCTGGCTGGCGGCCTTCATCCTGGTCGCGCTGCTGCTGACGGGGCTGGTCAGCAAGAAGGACTTCCAGCAGAAGATCGACTGGCCGATGATCTTCTTCCTGCTCAGCCTGGACGGCCTGAGCCGGTCGATGAGCTACCTGGGCCTGGACACCGCGCTCAGCGCCGCCGTGGGCGGCACCTTCGACTTCGTCGGCGGCAACCTGATGCTGTTCATCCCCGTGGTGCTGGCGGTCACGCTGGTGTTGCGGCTTGCGTTGCCGACCACCGCCGGCATGGTGGTGGTGGCCGTCGTGATGATGCCGGTGGCGATGGAGCAGAACATCCACCCGTGGGTGCTGGCCTTCCTGACCGCCATCTTCAGCGACATGTGGTTCAAGCCCTACCAGAGCTCGCAGTGCCTGCAGCTCAATTCAAGCGGCTACGGCAAGTACATCGCCGACCCCGGCTTCCGGCGCTACAACCTTTTCATGAACGTGTCGCGCGTCGTGGCGGCGTACGCCTCTGTGCCTTACTGGCAATGGCTGGGGCTCGCATGAAGCGCGGCATTCTCGGCGGGCTGATCGGCTTTTTCCTGCTGGCGATGATGGTGCTGCTGATCGGCTTCAACCTCACCAAGCCGCGGGTCCTGGTGCTGCACAGCGGCGAGCGCACCAACGGCTGGGACCAACGCATCGACGAAGGCATCCGCACCGCACTGGCCCGCAACCGCCGGCCGGTGTCGGTGCATTGGTACTACCTGGGCATGGAGCGCTTTGCGCTCGAAGAAGAGCGGCAGGACGCCGCCAAACAGGCGCGGCGTGCCATCGAGCAGATCCGCCCGCACATCGTGCTGGCGGTCGACGACGAGGCGCAAGCCTACGTGGCGCGCCACTACGCGGAGCCCCCGGGCTCGCCCAAGGCGGCCGACCCGGTCACGCGCATCGTCTACGCGGCCATCGACGGCCAGCCCGCGAGCTATGGCTACGAGGGCGCCACCAACGTCAGCGGCGTGCTCGAGCGCCTTCCGTTGGCAGCCATGCGCGAGACGCTGCTCACGCTGCGCAACGGCCAGCCGGCGCGGGTGGCGGTGATCGGCCCGGACGATGCCACCGGTGCGGCGCAGCTGCAGCAGGTGAAGGCTTTCGACTGGGGCCCGCACCGCCTCGTCGCGGAACGGCTGGTGCCCGATTTCGTTGCCTGGAAGGAGGCCGTCGCCCAGCTCGATGCCCAGGCCGACGTGCTGATCGTGCTCTCCTTCGGCGGCCTGCCGCAGGGCGGCGGATCGTCTCGGCCGGTCCCTATGAAGGAGATCGCAACCTGGGTCGAAGCCCATGCCAAGGCATTGCCGATCGGCGTCGGCACGTCTTTCGTCGAGAGTGGCGGGTGCCTGGCCATCGCACCTTCGCCGCGTGAAATGGGCGAGCTGGCCATGCAGATGAGCCTGGCATGGCTGCGCGCCGTGGCCAACGGCCGGCCGGCAGTCCCCCCGCCGGTGGCGGGCGCGCACTACCGGGTGGCGCTGCGCGAATCGGCGCTCAAGGCGCGTGGCCTGACGCTGCCCTCGATCTATGTCGAGGCGGCCCGGCTGGATCACAACCGCTACCCTTGAGCCCGCTCGGCCGCCGCGCACGCCCCGGGATACGACGCCGGGGGGATCGGCATTCGATGAGAGCGGCGTGCCGGCAGCCCAGGTGGATTCGGTGCGGATTGCTATCATTTAGATAGCTTTTCTACCTTTCCCGACCTGCGTTCAATCGATCAGCTGCCCGCCGTCGTGGAACGGGTAGGGCCCTTCGTGGCGCCCGCTGGCCGCCAGGTGCGACACCAGCCGGCCGCCCGCCGGCAGGGCGTGAAGTGCGTAGCCGGGCGGCTCCAGCGTCCAGGCCGATGGCGCATCGGACGCCAGATCCAGGCAGACCTGGTGGGCCGGCGAGGGCACGGTGAGCGCCAGGCTGCCGCCGAAGCGCACCTGGATGCTGCGGTGCAGGTGGCCGCAGATCACGCGCTCCACGTTGGGGTGGCGGGCCACCAGGGCTTCCAGCGCGTCCGCGCCCTGCAGCAGGCCGATCTCGTCCATGTGGCCGATCAGCGTGCGGAACGGCGGGTGGTGCATGGCGATGACCACGGGCCGGTCCCGGCACGCATCGAGCTGCGCGGCCAGCCAGTCCAGCCGCTCGGCGCACAGGCTGCCTTCGCTGGCGCCCGGCACCACGGTGTCGAGCGCGATCAGCTGCAGGCCGCCCACAGGCACGCTGTACTGCACGAAGCCTTCGCTGCCCAGCCAGGCGTGCTCGGGGAAGCTCGCACGCAGCTGCTGGCGTTCGTCGTGGTTGCCGGGCAGCAGGTAGATGGGCAGCGGCGCCAGCGGTGCCAGCAAGGCGCGCAGGTGCTCGTATTCGGCGGCGCGGCCGAAGTCGGTCAGGTCGCCGGTGATGACGACGGCGTCGGGCCGCTGCGGCAGGCGGCCGATGCTGGCCACGGCCTCGCGCAGATAGGGCGCGGTGTCGATGCGGCCATAGGCCAGGCGGCCGGGTTCGCGGATGTGCAGGTCGGAGAGCTGCAGCAGGAAGGTGTGGGATGCGGGTGCGGATGCGGTCATGGAGAGGGCGGCGGTGTCAGGCGGCGTTGTCTTCGGTCAGAGGCATGAGGCGCTGAGGCGCGATGCGCAGGGCCACGCCGTCGCCCACGCGGGCGGCATGGTCGCGGGCCACGTCGGCGCGCAGCGGCGGCTGGCCGGGAACGTTCAGCGTGAGCTGCACGCGGTCGCCCAGGAAGCTGCGGTGCGTCACGTCGGCGTGGCCCCAGCCGGACTGGCCCAGCACGGTGGGCTCGACCTCCACGTCTTCCGGGCGCACCAGCCAGGCGCTGCAGGCCAGGCCTTGCGGCACGGGCAGTTCCAGCCCGCCCAGGTCGATGAAGCCCTGCCGCCCTCCGGCCGGCCGTTCCAGCCGGTTCACCCGGCCCAGGAAGGATGCCACGAAGGGATGGGCGGGCGTGCGGTAGAGCGTCTCGCCGTCGCCCACCTGCACGATGCGGCCGGCCTGCATCACGGCCAGGCGGTCGGCGATGGCGAGGGCCTCCTGCTGGTCGTGGGTGACGTGGATGGCGGTGATGTGCAGGCGGCGCAGCAGCTCGGCCAGCTCGTCGCGCAGCGATTCCTTGAGCTTGGCGTCCAGCGCCGTGAGGGGCTCGTCCAGCAGCAGCACGCGCGGGCGCACGGCCACGGCGCGGGCCAGGGCCACGCGCTGGCGCTGGCCGCCGGAGAGTTCCGCCGGGCGGCGCTTTTCCAGGCCGGAGAGGCGCACCAGGTCGATCAGCTCGCCCACCATGCGGCGGCGCTGGTCCTCGGGCGTGCCGCGGATCTTCAGGCCATAGCCGATGTTGCCTTCCACCGTCATCTGCGGAAACAGCGCGTAGTGCTGGAACACCATGCCCACGCCGCGCTGCTCGATGGGCAGCTGGGTGACGTCGGTGCCGCCGAAGGCGATGCGGCTGCCGGCGTCAGGCGCCTCCAGCCCGGCGATCAGGCGCAGCAGCGTGGTCTTGCCGCAGCCCGAGGGGCCCAGCAGGGCCAGCACCTCGCCGGGCTCCACGCTGAGGTCGGTGGGCTGCAGGCCGCGTGCGCCCCCGGCATAGGTCTTGGCGCACTGGACGATGTCCACGCGCGTGCGTTCGAGTTCAAGTGCCATGGTGTTTCTCGATGAAGGTGCCGACGGCCTGCAGGCCCCAGAGCACCGGCAGGATGACGATCAGGAAGACGAGGGTGTAGGCCGAGCCGACCTCGATGCGCATGGAGGCGTAGCTGTCGGCCAGGCCCACGGGGAGGGTGCGGGTGAGCGGGGTGTGCAGCATCCAGGTGAGGTTGAATTCGCCCACCGAGAGCGTGAACACCATCAGGCTGCCCGCCACGATGGCCGGCAGCACGGCCGGCACCAGCACGCCCAGGAAGCGCTGCGAGAAGCCGGCGCCCAGCGAGCGCGCGGCTTCTTCGAGCGAGCGCAGCTCGTCCTTCCGGAAGGCCGCGCCCACGGTACGCACCATGAAGGGCAGGGTGAACACCATGTGCCCGACCAGGATGAAGGCGAAGCTCTGGCGGAAGCCTTGCAGCGTTCCGTAGGCCAGGATCAGCGCCAGCGCGCTGGCCAGGCCCGGCACCGCGACGGGCAGGGTCAGCAGCTCCTCGAAGAGCCGCGCCCAGCGCGAGCGGCTGCGGGCCAGCGCATAGGCGCAGGGCACGCCCAGCAGCAGGTTGCCTGCCACGCACATCAGCGCGAGGCCCAGCGACCAGCCCACGGTGCTGCCGTAGTTCTCCCACACCTCGCCCAGCCAGCGCAGCGTGAGGCCGCTCTGCAGGCCCGTGCCGTAGTTGTTGACCAGCCCGGCCACCACCGACAGGGCGATGGGAGCGGCCATGAAGAGCGCCACCAGCGCGGTGAGGGCCACCAGCGCCCAGGGCGCCTGTCTTGCGTTTCTCATCATGGCTCTTTCTCAGAAGGCGGACGCGCCGGCCCAGCGGCGCGAGACCCAGAGCACCAGCCAGGTGATCACGCCCAGCGCGATCGACAGGCTGGCCGCCAGCGCGAAGTTGGCGTAGTTGGTGAATTCGTCGTAGATGGTGATGGGCAGCACCTCGAACTTGGCCGACAGCGTGAAGGCCGTGCCGAAGGCGCCCATGGCGGTGGCGAACACGATGGCGCCGCAGGCCAGCGTGGTGGGCGCCAGCGCCGGCATCCACACGTCGCGGGCCACGCGCCAGCGCGATGCGCCGAGCGAGCGCGCGGCTTCTTCCAGCTGCGCGTCCATGGCGCCGGCCGCCGCTGTATAGGTGGCGATGGCGCGCGGCAGCGAGAAGTAGAGGTAGGCCAGGAACAGGCCGGCCAGGCCGTAGGCGAAGGTGATGCGGCCCCAGCCCAGCGCGTCCGTGAGGCCCGCCAGCGTGCCCTGGCGCCCGCCCAGCAGGATCATGAAGAAGCCCACGATCACGCCGGGAAAGGAGAGCGGCAGCGTCAGCAGCGACAGCAGCAGCTGCCGGCCGGGAAAGCGCTGGCGCGCCAGCGTGATGCCCACCAGCGCGCCCAGCACCAGCGTGGCCAGCGTGACGGCCAGCGACAGGCCCAGCGTCTGCAGCAGGCTCTGCAGGTAGCGGCCGTTCGTCACGACCGCGAAGTAGGTCGCCCAGCCCTGGCGGGCCGGCAGCGCCAGCAGCAGGGCCGTGGGCAGCAGCCAGAAGGCCGCGAAGAACGCCACGGCCGGTGCGGCGCACGCGGCCAGCAGGGCGCGCGAGGGGGCGAAACCGCCGTGGCGCGAACTCATTTCACTTCCTGCAGGTAGCGGTCGGAGAACGCCTTCTGCACGGCGGCCATGCGGCCGTAGTCCACCGTCTTGGCGCGGGCGTATTCGCTGGCGGGCAGGAAGCGGGCCTGCACGTCGGCGGGCATGGCGGCGGCGCGCACCGGGCGCAGATAGGCCTTGGCCCAGATGGCCTGGCCTTCGTCCGAGAGCACGAAATCCAGCACCTTCTTGGCGTCGGCTGCGTGGGGCGCCTTCGCCACCATGCCCATCACGTAGGGCACGACCACCGTGCCTTCGGCGGGGATCACGAACTGCACGTTGGCGCCGTCCTTGTACTTGGCGCGGTAGGCGTTGAAGTCGTAGTCCAGCAGGATGGCGATCTCGCCCGACAGCACGCGGGCATAGGCGGTCTGCTTGGGAACGATGGGTTCGTTCTTCTGCAGTGCCTTGAAGTAGTCGATGCCGGGGCCGAAGTTCTCCAGCGTGCCGCCGCGCGCCTGGTTGGCGGCCACGGCGCCCACGTAGCCCACGAAGGCCGAGGCCGGGTCCAGGTAGCCCACGAGGCCCTTGTATTCGGGTTTGAGCAGATCTGCCCAGGACTTCGGCACCGGCTTGCCCTTGAGCGCATCGACGTTGACCATGAAGCCCAGCGTGCCCGAATGGATGGTGAACCAGTGGCCGGCCGGGTCCTTCAGGCCGTCGGGAATGTCCTTCCAGCCGGCGGGCTGGTAGCTGCCCAGCAGGCCGTCCTTCTGCGCCTGGATGGCGAAGGTCACGCCCAGGTAGGTCACGTCGGCGACGGGGCTGGCGCGCTCGGCGGACATCTGCGCCAGCGACTGGCCGGAGTTCTTGTTGTCGGGCGGCACGGTGACGCCGGTCCTGGCCTTGATGGCCTTGAGCTGCGTGCCCCAGTCGGCCCATTCGGGCGGGCAGTTGTAGCAGATGGCGGTCTGGGCCAGGACGGCGGTGGCGCCGGCGGCCAGGCCCACGGCCAGCGCCGCGCTGCGGGCGATGCTCATCAAACGGTGTTGCATGGAAAGACTCCTGAGTGAAGGGGAGGATGAGGGGGAGGTCGGGACGAAGGGGGAAAAGGTGGTCATTCGGTGTCCATGGCGGCGCCGCACGATTCGCCTGCGCGGAACTGGTGGGCCAGCGTCAGGCCGGCTTCGGGGCGCAGCGGCGCGCCGCCGGCCTGCAATGCGCCCACCAGCAGCTCCACGCTGCGCTGCCCGATGTCGGCATTGGGCTGGGCGATGGTGCTGAGCGTGGGCGTGAGGTCCTGCCCCAGCGCGATGCCGTCGAAGCCGGCGATGCTGATCTGCGAGGGCACGGCCAGGCCCGCCAGGTGCGCCGCGCGCAGGCTGCGGATGGCCAGCAGGTCGTTGGAGCAGACCAGGGCCGTGGGCCGCTCCGGCGCCTGCAGGCGGGCCGCGATCTCGCGCACGGCGGTTTCCACGAAGGGGACTTCGAGCACCGGGCCCAGGCCCAGCCCGGCGGCGGCCATGCCGCGCTGGAAGCCCCGGCAGCGCTGCTGCGCCCGGTCGGACGCAGCCAGCTGCCCGCTGACCATGGCGATGCGGCGATGCCCCAGGCCTGCCAGGCGCGCCACCAGATCGGCCACGGCCTGCTCGCTGTCCACCGACACGCAGGGGTGGGCGGCATGGCGGTTGTAGGCCAGCACGTAGGGCAGGCCGGCTTCGGCCAGCCGCTGCAGCGCGGCGGAGGTTTCGGGGCTGGAGACGACCAGCACCATGCCTTCGACATTGGCGGCCAGCAGCTGCTGCACGGCCAGGTCTTCCTGCGCCACCCGGTAGTCGGTGGTGTGCGGCAGCACGGCGTAGCCGGCATCGGCCGCCGCCCGGGCGATGCCGCTGAAGGCTTCGGCGAACACCGGGTTGAGCAGGGTGGGCAGCACCACGCCGATCACGCGGCTGCGCTGGGTGCGCAGGGTGCGGGCGCTGGCGTTGGGCTGGTAGCCCAGCTGGCGCGCCACCTGGCGCACCTGTTCGCGGGTGGCGGGCGTGACCTTGTCGGGCAAGTTGAAGACGCGCGAAACGGTGGCGACCGAAACGCCTGCCTGCCGTGCCACTTCCTGGATGCTCATCTGCCGCTCGCCTTGTGTGATGGATGTAAACGATTACATTGGACCTTCAGGGCGTGACGCCTTCGTGACAGCGCAGGCTGTTGCGCGCCGGACACGGACGAAAAAAAGCCCGCGTCTGCGGGCTTTGCATGGGATGCGGGGGGCGGGGCAGCTCAGCGCGCGCGCCTGACCCGCAGCAGCTCATCGAGAATGAGGCAGATCGCGCCCACGGTGATGGCCGAGTCGGCCAGGTTGAAGGCCGGGAAGTGCCAGCCGCGCGCGTGGACGTCGAGGAAGTCCACTACGTAGCCGTGCATCATGCGGTCCACCACATTGCCGATGGCGCCGCCCAGGATGCTGGAGAGCGCGAAGCAGAAGAGCTTCTGCCCCGGATGGGCGCGCAGCTGCCAGACGATGAAGAGGGCGGCGGCCACGCCGATGCCCGTGAACACCCAGCGCTGCCAGCCGCCCGCGTCGGCCAGGAACGAGAAGGCCGCGCCGGTGTTGTGCGCCCGCACGATGTTGAAGAAGCTGGTGACATAGGTGGCGTCGCCCAGGCGGTAGTAGCCCAGGATCAGCGTCTTGGTGAACTGGTCGGCCACCAGCAGCAGCACGGCCCAGGCCAGCCAGGGCCAGACCGAGCCGCCCCGGGACGACAGGGAGGAAGAAGCGGAGGATGCGCGGGCCATTTATGCGTGCTCCCGGTGTTCGCCGCTGCCGTAGAGGTTGCTCACGCAGCGGCCGCAGAGGGTGGGGTGGGCGGTGTCCGCGCCCACGTCGGCGCGGTAGTGCCAGCAGCGCTCGCACTTGGCGTCCTGGCTGGCCGCCACGCGGACGGCGAGCGCATCGCCCGCCACCAGTTCGATGGCGGAGGTGATGAAGACGAACTTCAGGTCATCGCCCAGGCTGGCCAGCAGCGCATGGTCTTCCGGCGCGGCGGTGAGCGTCAGGTTGGTCTGCAGCGAAGAGCCCACCTGGCCGGTGGCGCGCAGGGCCTCGATCTCCTTGTTCACCACGTCGCGGATGGCGCGCAGGCGGGTCCACTTGGCGGCCAGGCCCTCGTCGGCCCCGGCGATGGGCTGGTAGGTCTCCAGGAAGATCGATTCGGAGCTGCCGAAGCTCTTCCAGGCCTCTTCGGCCGTGAAGGACAGGAACGGCGCCATCCAGCGCAGCATGGCGTGCGTGATCTGGTAGAGCGCGGTCTGGGCGCTGCGGCGCGCCAGGCTCTTGGGGGCCGTGGTGTATAGCCGGTCCTTCAGCACGTCGAGGTAGAAGCCGCCCAGGTCTTCCGAGCAGTAGAGCTGCAGCTTGGCCACCACCGGGTGGAATTCATACACCTTGTAGTGCGCCAGCAGCTCTGCCTGGAACTCCGCCGCGCGCGTGAGCGCGTAGCGGTCGATCTCCAGCATCTGCGGGAAGGGCACGGCGTCCGTGGCCGGATCGAAGTCGCTGACGTTGGCCAGCAGGAAGCGCAGCGTGTTGCGGATGCGGCGATAGGCATCCACCACGCGGGCCAGGATCTTGTCGTCGCCCGCGATGTCGCCCGAATAATCGCTGGCGGCCACCCACAGACGGATGATTTCGGCGCCCAGCTTCTTGTTGATCTCCTGCGGATCGATGCCGTTGCCGAGCGACTTGCTCATCTTGCGGCCCTGGCTGTCCACCGTGAAGCCGTGCGTGAGCAGGCCGCGATAGGGAGCTCGGCCGTAGAGAGCACTGGCCAGCAGCAGCGAGGAGTGGAACCAGCCGCGATGCTGGTCGTGGCCCTCCAGGTACAGGTCGGCCTCGGGGCCGCTGTCGTGATGTACTTCCGGATGGGTGCCGCGCAGCACGTGGAAGAAGGTGGAGCCGGAGTCGAACCACACCTCCAGGATGTCCGTGCTCTTGGTGTAGTGCGGCGCATCCTCCGCGCCCAGCATCTCTTCCACCGTCACGCGGCTCCAGGCCTCGATGCCGCCGGATTCGACGATGGCGGCGGCCTGGTCCATGATCTCCATGGTGCGCGGGTGCAGCTCGCCCGAATCCTTGTGCAGGAAGAACGGGATGGGCACGCCCCAGCTGCGCTGGCGCGAGATGCACCAGTCCGGCCGCCCGGCGATCATGTCGTGCAGGCGCGCCTTGCCGTTCTGGGGATAGAAGCTCGTGTGCTCGATGGCCTCGAGCGCGATCTGGCGCAGCGTCTTCGCGGGCTTCTCGCCAGGCTTCGTGAACACGCCCTCGCCTTCGTCCATGCGGATGAACCATTGCGCCGCCGCGCGGTAGATCACCGGCGTCTTGTGGCGCCAGCAGTGCGGATAGCTGTGGACGATGTCCTTGGTGGCCATCAGGCGGCCGGCATTCTTCAGCGCCTCGATCACGACCGGCACGGCCTTCCAGATGTGCAGGCCGCCGAAGAGGGGGAAGTCGGCCGCGTAGGTGCCGTTGCCCTGCACGGGGTTGAGGATCTCGTCCAGCGCCATGCCGTGGGCCACGCAGGAGTTGAAGTCTTCCAGGCCGTAGGCGGGCGAGGAATGCACGATGCCGGTGCCGTCGTCGGCCGTGGCGTAGTCGGCCAGGTACACGGGCGCCAGGCGCCGGTAGCCGTAGCTGCCGTCATCGCTTGCCACGTCGTAGAGCGGATGCTCGAACTCCAGCCCGCCCAGCTGCTTGCCGGCGGTGGTGGCGATCACGCTGCCTGTGAGGCCGTAGCGTTCCAGGCAGGCGGCCACCAGAGGCTCGGCCACCAGCAGGATGCGCTCGCCCGTGTCCACCAGGGCGTAGCTGATCTCGGGGTTCAGGTTCAGCGCCTGGTTGGCGGGGATGGTCCAGGCGGTGGTGGTCCAGATGACGACGAAGGCGTCCTTGTCCAGCGCGGGCAGGCCGAAGGCAGCGGCCAGCTTCGCGTTGTCGTGCGCCTTGAAGGCCACGTCCAGCGTGGTGCTCTTCTTGTCCTGGTATTCGATCTCGAACTCGGCCAGCGACGAGCCGCAGTCGAAGCACCAGTAAACGGGCTTGAGGCCGCGATAGACGAAGCCGCGCTCCATCACGCGCTTGAAAGCGCGGATCTCGTTCGCCTCGTTGGCGAAGTTCATCGTCTTGTAGGGGTTGTCCCATTCGGCCAGCACGCCCAGGCGCTGGAAGTCGCCCAGCTGCTGTGCGATCTGCTCGGTGGCGAAGGCCCGGCTCTTGGCCTGCATGTCGTCACGGCTCAGGTTGCGGCCGTATTTCTTCTCGATGGCGTTCTCGATCGGCAGGCCATGGCAGTCCCAGCCGGGCACGTAGAGCGCATCGAAGCCTTCGAGCTGCCGTGCCTTGGTGATCATGTCCTTGAGGATCTTGTTGACCGCGTGCCCCATGTGGATCTGGCCGTTGGCGTAGGGCGGGCCGTCGTGCAGGATGAATTTCGGAGCCCCCCGGCGGGCATCGCGCAGGCGCTTGTAGAGGCCTTTTTCTTCCCATTCCTTCACCCAGCCCGGCTCGCGCTTGGGCAGGTCGCCGCGCATGGGGAAGGGCGTGTCGGGCAGGTTCAGCGTGGCGCGGTAATCCGTGCCGGAGGCGGTGGGGGTGGCAGTGGGGTTCTGTTCGGACATGGCAAGACCTGGGGAGCTTTCCGTGGCGGCTGCCCGGAAGGCGGGAGGAGAGGGGCGGGGATGAAGCTGGGTTCGGCGACACCGCCGCAGCGCGGACGGCAGCGGCGGCGGGCGATCTTCAAATTCGGTCGCGCGTGGTCTGGCGGTGGGTCTCGGCGTGCGTGCTGCCGGCGAAGAACGCCCGCGCGTCGTCGCAATCCTTGGCGATGCCGGCGGTCAGGGCGTCGAAGCTGTCGTATTTCAGCTCGTCGTGCAGTTTGAGCAGGAGTTCCACGCGGATGATTTTACCGTAGGCCCCTTCCGGCCCCAGGTGCGCGGGCCACTGCAGGCAGTGCGTCTCCAGCAGCACGCGGCCGCCGTTGACGTCGTTCGCATCCAGCGAAGGCCGCACGCCCAGGTTGGCCACGCCGGGCAGGGGCGTGTCGCCCAGGCCATGCACGCGCACCGCGAAGATGCCGCTGGCGGCCGGCTTCCAGTGGGCGAAGCGCAGGTTCAGGGTGCGGAAGCCGTCGGCCGCGCCGGGGCGGCTGGCGCCCAGGTCGCGCCCGAGCTTGCGGCCATGCACCACATGGCCGCTGATGGCGTAGGGCCGGCCCAGCAGGGCGGCGGCGGCCTC
Organism: uncultured Acidovorax sp.; assembly: GCA_913774625.1. Classification (GTDB taxonomy): domain Bacteria; phylum Pseudomonadota; class Gammaproteobacteria; order Burkholderiales; family Burkholderiaceae_C; genus Paracidovorax. The sequence continues at coordinate 33,467 of CAJYHL010000049.1, read as the reverse complement.
CATGTCGCCGCGCTCCAGCGCATCGCGCACGGCCGAGCTGGAGACCCGGATTCCATGCACCTCGTAGCTGTTCATGCGGGCGACGTCGAAGCCCTGGGCTCGGCCGGCAGCGTCCAGCAGGGCGTAGTCGCCCGCGCGCTGCGCGCCGAAGCGGAAGTCGTCGCCCACCAGCACGTAGCGCGCGCCCAGGCCGGCGACCAGCACCTCGTCGATGAAGGCCCGGGGCGGCAGGCTGGCCAGCCGCTCGTTGAAGGGCAGCACCACGGTCTGCTGCACGCCGCAGGCGGCGAGTTCGGCCAGCTTGTCGCGCAGGGTGCCGATGCGGGCCGGGGCCAGCTCGGGCCGCTGGCGGGCGGCGGCGAAGTAGTCGCGCGGATGCGGCTCGAAGGTCAGCACGCAGCTGGGCACGCCCCGGTGGGCGGCTTCGTTGTTCAGCAGCGCCAGCATGGCCTGGTGGCCGCGATGCACGCCATCGAAATTGCCGATGGTGAGCGCGCACGCCGGCGCGATGCCGGGGTGCTGGAAGCCGCGGAAGATCTTCATCCGTTTGCTCTTGTTTTGATAGCGATAAGCGCAGGCGGAACAAGCGCTGGACGCCAATTTGTCATGAAAGGAGTATATTGTGGCCCACGGTGGCCCGGCAGGCCGCCGCGAAGACATCAGCGTTCCCGATTCTTGTGGTTTTCAGCAGGAGGCGTGTTGTGAAGGTCTTGAAGTTGTCGGCCCAGGGGCTGCCCCAGTCGTGGATCTCGCTCGAGCAGGCGGTGATCCACTACGCCGCAGGCGAAGTGCGCTGGGAATCCGGCGCGCAGGTCGCCCTGTTCCGCGGCGGCCACAACGCCGTCACGGGCGAGCAGTCCGTCATCGCCGTCAACAGCATCATCGGCACCCGGGGCGTGCCGGCCATCAATCCCTACGACCTCAAGCCCACGCTCACCAACAGCAAGCTCTTCGCGCGCGACCGCAACATCTGCGCCTACTGCGGCGGCCACTTCCACGAAGAAGACCTGACCCGCGAGCACATCGTGCCCTTCGCCCGCAACGGCGTGGACCACTGGATGAACGTGGTCACCGCCTGCCGCCCCTGCAACCACCGCAAGGGCCCGCGCACGCCCGAGCAGGCCCACATGCCGCTGCTCTACACCCCTTACGTCCCCAGCCTCTGGGAAGACTTCATCCTGCGCAACCGTCGCATCCTGGCGGACCAGATGGAGTTTCTGATGGCGCACGTGCCCAAGTCGTCGCGCCTGCTCGACTGACAGCGCCGGGCCGGCCCTGGCGCCGTTGTCGATGAAGCAAGCCAGCAGTGGCAGGCTTGCAACGCTCCATGCCGCCAGGCAGAAAAATTCGAATCCCGACTGAAACAGTCGGTTACATTGGGCGCTTCATGTCCGTCCCAGGACACCGGAGTCGCGGCGGTCCGCTCATGCGCGCCGCGCCTGTTCATTGTCTTCACGCCCCTGTAGCCCATGCCTCAGCACAAACACGCCACGATGGCTCAGAAACTTTCCGCTCTGGTGGGCTTTCTGCTGCTGATCCTTCTGGTGGTCGGTGTCACCGCCATCACCCAGCTGCGCCAGATCAGTGCCGCGCAGCGCGACATGTACACCGACACCGTGGTTCCGCTGCGCAAGGTGGTCGATGGCGGCCGGCAGGCGGCCGTGCATTTCCGGCGCATGTATCCGTACATGCTCAAGCCCGACGCCAAGTCCCGCGAAGAGACCCTCAAGCTCAACGAACAGTCCGAGAAGTCGGTCACCGACGCCATCGACTTCCTGCGCCAGAGCGACAACGCCACGCTGCGCGAGACCGGCAACAAGCTGGCCGATACCTGGGCGACCTACAAGGCCTCGGTCGCGAAGCTGCAGGCGGCGGCCAATGTCGGCAACATCGACGCCGCCATGGCCGAGCTGAACACCACCACCGACGGCCTGCACGTCGCCGTGCGCAACCTGCTGATCGAAGCCGGCAAGCAGCAGGAGCAGCTGGCCCGCGACGACACGGAGCGCGTGGCCGCGTCCGTGGACCGCATCTCGCTGGTGCTGTCGCTGCTCATCGGCAGCGGCGCCCTGGTGGGCGCGGTGCTGGGCTGGCGGCTGATCCGCTCGGTGCTCGGCCAGCTGGGAGGCGATCCGGCGCAAGCCGTCGCCATCGCGCGGCAGATCGCGGGCGGCGACTTGCGCGAGAGCTTCCAGGCCAGGTCCGGCGACACCGCCAGCCTGCTGCACCACTTGTCGGCCATGCGCCAGCAGCTGGCGCGCGTGATCGGGCAGGTGCGCGAGTCGGCGGAAACCGTGTCGCAGGCCTCGGCCGAGATCTCGATGGGCACCAACGACCTGTCGGCCCGCACCGAGCAGCAGGCCGCCGCGCTGGAGCAGACGGCGGCGTCCATGGAGAGCCTGGGGACCAGTTCGCGCCAGAACGCCGACAGCGCCCGCGAGGCCAACCGCCTGGCGCAGACCGCCAGCACCGTGGCGGTGCAGGGCGGCGACGTGGTGGCCGAGGTGGTGCAGACCATGCACGGCATCAACGAATCCAGCCGCCGCATCGGCGACATCATCTCGGTGATCGACGGCATCGCCTTCCAGACCAACATCCTGGCGCTGAACGCGGCCGTGGAAGCGGCCCGTGCCGGCGAGCAGGGCCGGGGCTTCGCCGTGGTGGCCAGCGAAGTGCGGCTGCTGGCGCAGCGCAGTGCCGAGGCGGCCAAGGAGATCAAGAACCTGATCGGCGCCAGCGTGGACCGGGTGGAGCAGGGCTCCCAGCTGGTGGACAAGGCCGGCGCCACCATGGCCGAGGTGGTGGCCGCCATCCGCCGCGTGACCGATCTGGTGGGCGAGATCAGCGCCGCCAGCAGTGCGCAGAACGAGGGCGTGAGCCAGGTCGGCGAGGCCATCACCCTGATGGACCAGAGCACCCAGCAGAACGCCGCCCTGGTGGAGGAAAGCGCCGCTGCGGCTCAGTCCATGCGCCAGCAGGCCGCGCAGCTGGTGCAGGTGGTGGATGCGTTCCGCACCGGCGACCGCCAGAACGCGCTGACGGCCTAGCGGAACCAGATCGCCATCGAAAAAGCGGCCAGGGCATGCACGCCCTGGCCGCTTTTTTTCCGTGGAGCCGCAGCGGCCTCAGGCGAACACGCCCGCCGTGTCCTGCATGCGCGCCGAGACTTCGCCCAGGTGGTGCAGCGTGTCGCCCCAGGCCATCTCCATCTGGGTGAGCTTCTTGAAGTAGTGGCTGCCGATGTATTCGTCGGTCACACCGATGCCACCGTGCAGCTGCACCGACTGCTGGCCCACGAAGCGCATCGACTGGCCCAGCTGCACCTTGGCACGCGAGAGCGCGCGGCGGCGTTCCTCGGGCGCCTCGTCCAGCTTGAGCGTGGCGTAGTAGCTCATCGAGCGGGCCAGCTCCAGCTGCATCTTCATGTCGGCCACGCGGTGGCGCAGGGCCTGGAAGCTGGCGATGGGCACGCCGAACTGCTTGCGCTGGTTCATGTAGTCCACCGTCAGCGCCAGGGTCTGGTCCATCACGCCCACGGCTTCGGCGCAGGTGGCGGCCAGGCCCACGTCGGCGGCCAGTTCCAGCGCGGCCAGGCCGTCTGTGGTGATCAGCGTGGCCGGTGTGCCGTCCAGCCGCAGTTCGGCGGCGCGCGATTCGTCCTGCGTGCGGTAGCCCTGGGTGGCGAGGCCCTGCGCGCCGCGCTCGACCAGGAAGAGGGCGATGCGCCCGTCCAACTGGGCGGGCACGATGAAGGCGTCGGCGGCATCGCCGGCGGGGACTATGCTTTTGATAGCGGTCAGCGTATAGGCTTCGCCGGCCTGCGCGGCTTTCGCTTCGCAGACATCGAGCCGGTAGCGCGCCTTGCGCTCCTGGTGGGCCAGCACCACCAGCGCTTCGCCGCTGGCGATGCGCGGCAGCCATTCGGCCTGCACGGCCTCAGGTGCGAAGCCGGCCAGCACCCGGGTGGCGATGAAGGCCTGCGCCAGCGGCTCCAGCACGATGCCGCGTCCCAGCTCCTCCATGGCCACCATGGCATCGACCGCGCCCTGGCCCAGGCCGCCGTGCTCCTCGGGCACCGTCAGCGCCGTCAGGCCCAGTTCTGCCAGCTCGCCATAGGCCGCCCGGTCGAAACCGCCCGCCGCCACGATGCCCTTGCGGCGCTCGAAGCCGTAGCCCTTCTCGACCCAGCGGCGTACCGCGTCACGCAACGATTGCTGATCATCCGAAAAATCGAAATCCATGATGTGTCTCCAAAAGCTGATCGGGGCAGGGCGTTCGTGCCACCCCTACGAAGATCAGCGAAGCTCTAGCTGGAACCCCCTCCCGGAGGGGGCACGGGGGAGCAGTCCTGTCGCGCACCGCGCAGACCGTTCAGGGCGTCAGCCCAGAACGGTCTGCGCGACGATGTTGCGTTGCACCTCGTTGCTGCCGCCGTAGATCGTGGTCTTGCGCAGGTTGAAATAGGTCGATGCGAGCGGCGCGTTCGCTGCCACCCCGCCGGGGAAGTCGCCCTGCCAGCCGGCCTCCATGGCCTCTTCGATGAAGGGCAGGCTGAAGGGGCCGGCGGCCAGCATCATCAGTTCGGCGTAGCGCTGCTGGATCTCGCTGCCGCGGATCTTGAGCAGGCCGGCAATGTCCAGCGAGTTCTTGCCCGACTTCTCGGCCGAGAGCACGCGCAGCACCAGCATCTCCAGCGCCACGATGTCCACTTCCAGCTGCGCGATCTGGTCGCGGAACCGGACGTCGTCCCACAGGCCTTCGGTCTTGGCGATGCGCTTCAGGCGTTCCAGCTCGCGCTTGCTGCGGTTCACGTCGGCGATGTTGGTGCGCTCGTGGGAGAGCAGGTGCTTGGCGTAGGTCCAGCCCTTGTTCTCCTCGCCGATCAGGTTCTCGGCCGGCACTTCGACGTTGTCGAAGAAGACCTCGTTGACCTCGCATTCGCCGTCCAGCAGCTTGATGGGCCGCACGGTGACGCCGGGCGACTTCATGTCCAGCAGCAGGAAGCTGATGCCGGTCTGCGGCTTGCCCTCCGTGCTGGTGCGCACCAGGTTGAACATCCAGTCGCCGTACTGACCCAGCGTGGTCCAGGTCTTCTGGCCGTTGACGATGTATTTGTCGCCCACACGCTCGGCGCGGGTCTTGAGGCTAGCCAGGTCAGAACCCGAGCCCGGCTCGCTGTAGCCCTGGCTCCACCACACCTCGCCGCTGGCGATGCCGGGCAGGAAGCGCTTTTGCTGCTCCGGCGTGCCGAAGGCCATGATGACGGGCGCGACCATCACCGGGCCGAAGGGAATGATGCGCGGCGCGCCGGCCAGCGCGCATTCCTCTTCGAAGAGGTGCTTCTGCACGGCCGTCCAGCCCGGGCCGCCGAACTCCTTGGGCCAGCCGTAGCCCAGCCAGCCCTTCTTGCCCAATATCCTGGCCCAGCCCTGCATGTCTTCGCGCGACAGGCGCAGCGCGTTGTGGACCTTGTGGGCGATGTCCTCTGGCAGGTGGGCGCGGACCCAGCTGCGCACTTCCTCGCGGAAGGCCTGTTCTTCGGGGGTGAAAGCGAGATCCATGCAGTGCGTCTCCTGTCCTGCAGGGCCCGGGCGGGCCCTGGTTTTTCGATCTCGCCGTTGTAGCACGGGCGTGCTTTTCGGCCCTGTCAGGGGGGCGACACAGTGGCCTCGGGCGCGGCGATGCCGAGTTCGCGGCACAGCTGCTGCACCACGCCGCGCAGCTGGGCGACCTCGGCCTCCAGCGCTGCGACGCGGGGCGCCAGGGCGTTGCCGCTGCCCCCGCCGCCGTCCGCCGGCGCATGGGCCGCCGCAGCCGCCAGGGCGGATGCATCCACCGGGCCGCACAGCAGATGTGCCCAGCGCGGCTCACGGGCGCCGGGCGCGCGCGGCAGCAGCACGACCAGCGGCCCGCCTTTCTCGTCGCTGCGCTCGGCCAGCTCGTTCAGGAAGGCTTCGACCGAGGAGATGTCGGCGAAGCGGTGCCAGCGCTCCGAATTGATGCGCAGCTCGCCCGCCGTCTGCGGTCCGCGCAGCATCAGCAGCGACAGCAGCACCGCGGACTGGTCGGGCACACCCACGCCGCGCGGAAAGTTGTGCTCGAAGCGCGTGGCGCGGTTGCCGCCGATCTCCACCGACAGGCTGCGCTGGCGCAGACCGTCCAGCGCCTCCTGAGCCTCGGCCTCGGTGACCTGCATCACCGGGTCGCGGCTGCTTTTCTGGTTGCAGCCGGTGACGACGGAGTTGAGCGTGAGCGGATAGCTGTCGGGCACGGTGCGCGACTTCTCCATCAGGGTGGCGAGCACGCGGGCTTCGGTGGCGGTCAGCGGGCGGGTGCGAGGGTCGAAGGACATGGTGGCGGCGGGGATAATTGCGGGCTAATGAAGAAGAACATCGTGATTCTGATCTCTGGCGGCGGCTCCAACATGGCAGCCATCGTGCGCGAGGCCGAGCAGCAGGACTGGGCCGGCCGCCACGGCGTGCGCGTGGCGGCGGTGCTGAGCAACCGGGCCGACGCCGAAGGCCTGCGCATCGCGCGCCAGCACGGCATCGCCACTGCGGCGCTCGATCACAAGGCCTTTCCCGACCGGGAGTCCTTCGACGCGGCGCTGGCCGACGCCATCGACGCCCATGCGCCCGCTGCCGTGGTGCTGGCCGGCTTCATGCGCATCCTCACGCCCGGCTTCGTGCAGCGCTATGCCGGCAGGCTGGTCAACATCCATCCCTCGCTGCTGCCGGCCTTCGCCGGCCTGAACACGCACCAGCGCGCGCTGGACGCGGGCTGCAAGGTGGCCGGCGCCACCGTGCATCTGGTCACGCCCGAACTGGACGCCGGCCCCATCCTGGCCCAGGGCGTGGTGCCGGTGCTGGAGGGCGACACGGCGCAGACCCTGGCTGCGCGCGTGCTGGCGCAGGAGCATGCGATCTATCCCCGCGCGGTGCTGGATCTGCTGCGAAAAGCTTAGCCTCAGAACGTGTTCACGATCCCCTGCGAGATCGTGAACACGTTCTCAGGCCATCCGTCGCCCTTCTCCCGGAATCCGGCCCGCTGCCGAAGCGTGCGCCGCAGGCGCTGATCTCCCCAGCCGAATTCGCGTCGTCCCAGCCGTTCGGACCCGGCTGGAATGCGCGCGCGAGTGTATGCAGCCCATGTACCGGCGATGCGTCCCATTTGTACCGAAAGAGGTACAAAAGCAGCCCAAAGAGCAAGAAAAGTCCGGTAAATACCGCTTACTTCGCGGCAGGCTTGATGCGAATCGTTCCCTACACTGTTAGGGTTCCCGGTACGCACCCGTGCCGGCTGCTGCCCCGATGCATGGCGCACCGGGCGTGCTCTCGTGCTTTCCAGACTCCTGCCTATGCAACACATTCTGGTGGTTGACGACGATGACGGCATCACCACGTTGTTGACCCATTACCTGAGCCGCTTCGGCTATGCCACCTACACGGCTCGGGATTCCATTTCCATGCGGGCGCAGCTGGCCACGCAGGCCATCGATCTGGTGGTGCTGGACGTCATGCTGCCGGGTACCGACGGCATCACCCTGGCGCGGGAGCTGCGGGAACGCTCGCGCCTGCCCATCATCCTGCTCACCGCCCGGGCCAATCCCTACGACTGCGTGCTGGGCCTGGAAATGGGTGCCGACGACTACATGGCCAAGCCGTTCGAACCGCGTGAACTGGTCGCCCGCATCCAGAACGTGCTGCGCCGCGCGGCTGCGGCGGAGGCGCCCTCCGCCATGCCCGCGATGCACGACGTGGTGCGATTCGACGGCTGGGAGCTGCACAGCGCGGAACGCCATCTGCTTTCTCCGGCGGGCACCGTCATCCCGCTCTCCAACGCCGAATTCAAGCTGCTGTGTACCTTCCTGAGCATGCCGCGCCGCGTCTGCAGCCGCGACCAGCTCATGGAGCGCGCCCGGGGGCGGGCCATGGAGTCCTTCGAGCGCAGCATCGACCTGCTCGTATCGCGGCTGCGCCACAAGCTGTCGGACGACCCGCGTGCGCCGGTGCTGATCAAGACCGTGCGCGGTGTGGGCTACCTGTTCAACATCCAGTCCGTCCAGGGACGCGCGGCGTGGCAGCACTGATGCGGGCCTGGCTCGGCGCGGCCCGCTCCAGGGCGCAGCGCTGGCTGCCCGCGACCCTGCGCGGCCGCCTGATGCTGATGCTCTTCGTGGCGGTGATCGCCAGCCATGTGCTGACGCTCACCGTGGTGTTCGAGCTGGCGCCCTACAGCTGGGACATGGTTCAGCCGCCACCGGAGAGCTGGCCCGACGTACCCGACGACATCTGGTATTCGCCGGCCACGCTGCTCGATATCGGTGTGCGCCTGCTGGCCCTCCTGCTGCCTGCCTGGCTGGGCGCGCGCTGGCTGTCGGAGCCGCTGCGGCGCCTGGCGCAGGCGGCCCGTGAGCTGGGCACCGACATCCACCGCCCGCCGCTGGCCGAAGCCGACGGCACGCTGGAATGCCGCGAGGCGAGCCGGGTCTTCAACCAGATGCAGGCTTGCATCCGGCAGCAGATGGCCGACCGCGACCGCTTCGTCGCTGCGGTGTCGCACGACCTGCGCACGCCGCTCACCCGGCTGCGCCTGCGCGCGGAGAACCTGCCCGAAGAGGACCGGCTGCGGTTCAGCCGCGACATCGAGGAGATGGACGTGATGCTGACCGCCACGCTGGACCACCTGCGCGGCGTGGCCCGGGCCGAACCGATGGCGCAGCTGGATATCCAGGCCCTGCTGGAGAGCCTGGTGGACGACGAGCGGGCCTGCGGCCACGACGTGCGCCTGTGCGGCCGCGCCGCCGCTCCCATCGCTGCGCAGGCGACCGCGCTGCGCCGCTGCGTGGGCAATCTGGTGGGCAATGCGGTGCGCTACGGCGGGGCGGCGCACATCACGCTCATCGACACCGGGGATGCCGTCAGCATCCGCGTGCGGGACTTCGGCCCGGGCCTGCCTCCCGCCGAGCTGGACAAGGTGCTGCAGCCGTTCTATCGCGGGCCTGGCGCTCCGCGGCATGCGCAGGGCATGGGCCTGGGGCTGTCCATCGTGCAGGACATCGTGCAGCGTCACGGAGGCTATCTGCAACTGGACAACGCCCCTGACGGCGGCCTGATCGCCCTGGTGAGCCTGCCGCGCCTGGAGCGGCCGGCTCAGCCGGGCTGACCGTCCGGCTCCGAAGGCGCTGAGGCCGGCTCTGCCTGCGCTCCCGGAGGCGGCGCGCAGCGCTCGAAGCGCGGCACCGTCCGGCCGCCTATCAGCACCGTTTCCTCGAACATCGCGGCCGGCCGCACCCATAGCTCGCGGCTGCCGTAGAGCGCGCGGTAGAGCGTCAGGGGTTCGAGTGTCTCGCTGTGCCGGGCCATGCCCACGACTTCGTACAGCAGGCCCTTGTAGTGGCGGTACAAGCCGGGCGGCGTGGCCTGCATGGGTGCGAGCGGCTCTTCGTTCATGGATGGATGGGCGGATGGGGACGTGGACGGGGCCGCCATTGTGGCGCCTCTTGCTCGGCGGCGCGGTGTCCTGGTTTCAGGCCGGAGTCTGGCCCAGCAGTACGTTCTTGAGGTGGTTGTCCGCGGGGTTTTCTCCCAGCCAGATGTTGAGCAGGGCGTTGTAGAACGTGATGTCGCGCAGCGGCGGCGTCAGCGGCCGGCTGTTGAGCGCCACCACGGTGCCCGTGCCCGGAATCCAGTCCAGGGTGAGCAGGTCGCCGCGGCGCAGTCCCTGCGGCTGGCTGGCGATGGCCTTGCCCAGGCGCAGCATGTGCTCGGCCAGGCCGGCGTCCTGCGGCGCGGTGTCGGCCAGCTTGCTGATCACGGCGTCCTCGAACTCTTCCGAAGTCACGTCGCGCAGCAGGCGGATGAAGACCCGCCGCGGCCCGTGGCTGGTCAGCACCGCCTCCGGCGTGCGGCGCGGAGCCTGCAGGTACAGGCCTATCGCATAGATCTTGAAGATCAGCCGCGAGCTCACGCCCGCGCCGTTGAGCTGGAGCTGGTGGCCGGCCACCTGGACCGACTCGTCGAGCCTCACGCCGCCCACGTCTGCCGCGCGGGCCGATCCTTGGAAGCTTCCGGCCACGAAGGACGTGACGGCCAGGGCGATGTTGAAGTGGATGCGCATTGCGTTTTCTCCTTGCGAATGAAGACGAAAGTGCGGCCAGCGTCCGGCACCGCTGCCCGCAAGCGGTTCAGATCTGACGGCCGGACCGGGAAACGGGACGGGAAATGAAAGAAAAGTAGGGGGGCGGGGCGCTGGTCGCTGGGCGCTGGGCGCGGGCCTCACCAGATGGCCAGGCTGTTGGTCAGCACACGCTGCAGCCAGGTGCGCCGGCCCGCCTCCGAGACGTCGCCGCGCCCGGCGATCTCGACCTGGGCGTTGACCACGTCCGCCGAGGCCACGATGTTGTTGGGCCGGAGGTCCTGCGGATCGACGATGCCCGAGAAGCGCAGCGTCTTGATGTCGCCGTTCATGGCGATGCTGCGTTCGCCCGCGACCACCAGGTTGCCGTTGGGCAGGACGTTGATCACGGAAGCCGCCATCTGTCCCTTGAAGCTGCTGGAGTTGCTCGAGGAGCCGTCGCCGTTGAACGAGTCGCTGCCCGAGGCCGTGGCGTTCAGGTCCAGCAGCGATGCCAGGAATCCTGTGTTGGCCCCCTTGCCGGGGCCCTTGGCCGCCATGCTGTTCTTGCGGCTGGCGTCGGTCTTGGCCTTGTTGCTGCCGCTCATGTTCTCGGCGATCTCGATCTTCACCGTGTCGCCCACGTTGTGCGGCTTGCGGCGTCCGCCGAAGGGCGAGCTGAAGTTCGCAGGGTCGAAGAGCCCGCCCGTCGCCACGCGTTCGATGGCGGGAGGCCGCGGCATGGGCGCGGCGCTTACGGGGCCGGTGACCAGGGTAGGTTCGCGCGCGGCGCAGCCGCCGAGCGATAAGGCCACGATGGCCGCGATCAGCCAGGGCGATGCGGGGCGGGGGCGGCGCTTCCGGGCCGGCGGAAAATACGTCGATTCAGACATTTCGATATTCCTCTGGTTTATTGATGCATTCGTTCAGTTCTGGAATCCGGTAACCAGTGCGGCGACTACCGGAGCCATCTTGGTGCGTGTGTCGGCCCATTTGCTGCGGTCCATGAAAGGGTCGGGCTGATATTCGCTGGTGGACAGCACCCGGCCTTTTTCGGAGCGCAGCGTAAGCTGCGCCGATTGGATGAACTTGCGATATTCGGAAGACAGCGGCGGTTTGCCCCATTCGAATTGGGCCGAATATTCCAGCCATACCGGGCATTGGTGCACTGCCTGCGGGTTGTCATAGACCCGGCTTTGTATTCCGCGGTCCTGCAATACCGACTGCAGGGCCGGCACGATGTCCGGAACCTGGGTCTGCGGATTGAAGGCGATGCACACGTCGCTGAACGCCGCGTGCAGGTGGTAGACGGTGTTGCTGGCCTGTGGCGGGGACTGCGTCATGGCCAGGCTGGCCGCTTGCGCGCCGGCCTTCATCAGTTCCCAGGCTGGCGTCGGGCTGACGATGGAGCAGCCCGGCAGGGCCAGCACGAGGGCGGCACGGGCGGCCAGGCGCCGCCAGGCCGGCGTCGCGTGCGTGGCCATCAAGTCACCTCGTCCACCAGGGCACGGGCGGCATTCCATCCTTGCGCCAGGTAGGTCGCGGCCTGTTTGGCGCCACTGCCGACCGCATCCACCGCCGAGCCCACAGCGCTGCCTGCCTTCTGGACGGCGTGGGTCGCCGAGTCGGCTAGCGCCTCCGCCGCATGGCCCAGGGCCTGGGCGCCGCCGTGCGCCAGGCCCGACAGGTCGGAGCCCCAGTGCTCCGCCGTCGAGGCCACCGTCTTCCAGGCCGAGCTCTCCGGCGCTCCGGCGGATCGGGGCGCCGCCTGCGGCGCGATGCGTTCCGCGCCGGCCGCCGGCTTCGGAGGCGTTAGCGAAGCCGGCGGGCCTGCCTTGGCGGGATGCAGGCTGCTGTACAGGCCGGCTGCGGTCCCGTTGCCTGCAGGCGTGCCTGCCGCGGTGCCGAGGGCGGAGGCCACGGCGCTATTCCGAACGGCCGGCCGCGATGCCGGGCCGGTGCTGCTGATTCCATTCATGTCGATCTCCCCGAAAAAGACGAATGAATGGTAGGCGCGGGTTAATGGCGGCGTGAGCGGAAAAGAGAGGGATAAATCCGGTTAATGCATTGCGGATTACATTGTCGATATATTGTGCATACAAATTCCAGAGTGCCGTGGTCTTGTGGGATTATTGTTGTATCAATATTGTTTCGTGGATCTTTTTGAATTCTTTGGAGGTAAGTGCGTTTTGTATGCTCTCTGCGGCCGCCTTGTATCCCTTTGGTATGTATCTTGGAGATTTCCAGAAGCCGCGTGATACAAAAGAGCCATGAACACCCTTCAGTCCGTACAGGCGGCGCGCAGCCTGGTCCAGCTTGCAGACGGCCTGGCGCGTCGGCGCCCCGCCAGCGAAGTCCTCGGTCAGGCCGCAGGCCTGGCGTTCGCCGTGAATGCGGGGGGCGCAGGCAGCCTGGCGAGCGGCTTCGTCGCCGATGCGGTCGAGGGCGCGGTTGCCGGCCTGGCTCAGGGCGCGAGCGGCACGGTCCAGGCCGTGTCGCGCCTGGGCGGGGCCGCAGCGGCCTATGTGAACCAGGGCGCGCGCGCCCTGGGGCGGTGGGTGGATGTAGTGGTCTGAGAGGCGAGCCTCTTCATGGCTTCCTGGTTCCGTGACCCCAGTGCGCTGTGCCGCAAACAACTGCCAATGAGTCAGTTGCCATTGCGTGTGATGGTGACGGTGGCATAGGCGAACTCCAGCGTCTGCGTGAGCACCGCGTCGCTGTTGCTGGCGTCCAGTGTTCCGACCTCCCACCTCACGGGCCAGGCGTTCAGGAAGGTCCAGGTCACCAGGGTTTGCCCATCGCTGCCCAGCAGGCGGATGTTCAAGGTCTGGACCTGGATGGGCGCGCCCAGCGTGCCGCCCACGCTTTGCGAAGCCCATCGCGCCAGCGACGAGGACTTGGTGACGTAGCCGCGCTTGAGCACCAGGTTGGGGTGCTTGGTCACGCCGGGGAGTTGATGCACATGGCTGTTGAGCCCCCCTTCGACCACCTCTTCCAGATCGACCCGCGGATCGATGCCGCTGACTTCCTGGAAGGCTGCATCGATGTCGGCGCCTGAATCGTGGGCGTCGCCGGACACGACGGAAACCGAGAAGGCAAACGCCGGCGGCGGATAGTAGGCAGTGGAGGCGGGCATCTTCGACGCATCAGCTCAGGGCGATACGATGGTCATGGTTTCGTAGGCGACCTCGATGGATTCCACGGCTACCTCGTTCCCGTCCGACTTGAGGTCGGTGCCGGTCAGCTTCACCGGGAAGGCATTGTCGAGCTGCCATTTGTATTGAGGATTGCCGGTCTCGTCCAACAGCGCAACCACGATCGTGCATCGCTTGATCGTATTCATGGTGATCGAGTCGAACCACGCCTGCAGGTTCGAGTCCGTGACGAAGATGCCTTTCCTCATCGTCACGGTGCCGACCTTGCGCAGGCCCGGCATCTTGATGGGCGAGAAGACCGGACTGTTGCCGGCGCGGTATTCGATGACCTGAGCGTCCGCTTCCAGGCCGGTGATTTCCTGGAAGACCGGATTGCCCGGAATGCCGGTGACGGAGAAGTAGAACTTGGGCAGGGGCCAGGTGGTGTTGGGGGTTGATCCGTTCATGACGCTTTCCTTGTGCCAGATGAATGCAGAAATGCGGGGGCAGGGCAATTCGGCTCAGCTGCCCATGGTCTGCGTGAATGCGAGCTCCATGAATTCATCGTGGCCGGTCAACTGCAGGAGCACGGTGACGACCATGTAGCCATCCAGCACGTTCTGGGCCGTCATGGAGGAGCCCAGTCCACATGCCACCGAAAACGCATCGCCGGGCTTATCGCCCATCAGGCCCCCCTGCTGCCAGACGCCTGTCAGAAAGCTGCCGATGGCGGCCGTCACGGCTGACCAGGTGGTGGCGTCGTTGGGGGCGAAGACATAGTTCTGCAGCGCGAGCTTGATCGATTGTTCTATGTAGATCAGGGTGCGCCTGACCTGGATATAGCGGTAGTCGTTGCTGTTGCCGTCCAGCGTGCGTGCGCCCCACACCACGCTGCCCCGCGAGGGCTGGGCGCGGACGATGTTGATGGCCTCGCCGTTGGCCGGCACGTTGAACCCGCCCTGCTGCGCATCGGTCAGGTCGCAGAGCGGCGCCACGACCGAAGCCAGCGCCATGTTGGCCGGAGCGTTCCACACGCCGTTGAGCTTGTCGCTGGTGGTCCAGATGCCGGCCAGCAGGCCGCTCGGCGGCAGCGTGTTCATGTGATCGACGACCAGCTGCTTGATCTGCCGGAACACCGGCAGGGTATCGAGCAGTTGCTGGTCCAGGCTCGCCATCCATGGCTTCAGCGCTGCGCCGTCAGCGGGAGCCGGGGAATAGTTGCCGCTGGTCGAATGGCTCTTGCCTGAGGCCGAGGCGGGGACGGGAAAGGCCGCCGCGATGGCGGACCTCACCTGGCCCAGCACATTGGGATCGCCACCGTAGAGCGTGGCGGCCTGCGCGGTGAGCAGCTTGTTGAGCGTGCGGTTGTCGCCGTCCGGCGCCTGCAGGGCGGTGTAGAGGATGTCATCGACGCTGATGATGGAAGTCCTGAGCGCGGGGCCGTAGCAGGCGCCATAGCTGGCGCTGGAGACCTGGGGCGCGATGGCATCGGACAGCGCCGTCTGCGCTGCCTGCAGGGCCTGCCAGGTGTCGGCGGAGAGGGCGCCGGGCAGGTCCAGGATGGCCATCCGGTCCTGCATCCGGGACGCCTGCAGCAGCATGTTGCAGGCGATGGATGCGTAGTCCGGACCGCAGAGCTGGCAGGCCTCCGGCACCACGATCATGGTGGGCCCGGTGGTGTCGCCGGCGACGGCCAGCCCCACATTCAGGCCGGACTGGCCGCTGTGGGCGTCGCCGTTCGGGTCGCCCGGCTCGATGGTGCCTGCCATCCAACTGCCGGGGACGGGCGTGGACAGGCTGGCCGGGGTCGGAAACTCGTTGAGCCAGTAGCTCCCTACGGACACCACGAAGCAGTCTCCGCCGCCATTGGCGAAAAAGGCCTGCATGCTCCAGTACAGATTGAACTGCCCGGGTTTGTTCGGAGGCTTATGGGGCTGCAGCACGAAGGGCCGCGTCGAGATATTGCCGCTCTCATCGGCGAAAGCGGCGGAGAAGGAGGCAGGCGGCTGCACGGCCGGGGCGTTGTTATCGGACGCTCCGGATGCATGGCCCGAGGGGTGCTGTGGATGGCCCAGTTCGACGACCTCGTACCTCGCCGGGGCCGGGCCGCCGAAGTACTGGATGAACTCCTTCATCGAGGAGATCGGCACTGCCGTGTTGTAGAGCGGCTTGCCCGTTGCCGGGCCGCCGGCCACTTCGGTGTAGCCGATGAAGATCGGCACGGCGGTAGATACGCCGACGATGGCAGTGCCGAAGGCGGGTAGCTCGTTGATATACACGCCTGGCGTCGAGCGATTCAGACCGGCGGAAACCGAGGTGGACATGCGCAAGTTCCTTTGCTTGTTGCTGAATCGCCCCCGGCTTCGCAGCCGCCTGCCGGTTCGGGCCGAGAAGAGCGGCCTGGCCTGGCCCGCGTTGTCGATGGTAATGGGCTTCGAGCCTGGCTGGCGGGCGGGCTCCTCCGCCGGCATGGCCTCCCCCATGGCCGGACCGGTGGCTGGTTTCGTGCCCGTACCTGCGGCCCGGGGCGCTCCGGCAGGTCGCGCCTGAAGGACCTCGAACAGGCGCTGGGCACGAGGGCATCCGGCGCCCCTGCCGGCGGAGACGGCGGCAATGGGACAATCGGGGCATGCATCCGAAAGCCCTTCTGGACGCCTGCGCCGAACTGGTCAGGCTGACCCTCACCTTCGAACACCCGGCCGATGCCGTGGTGTCCCGTTTCTTCCGCGACAACCGCTCCCTCGGCCCGCGCGAGCGCGCCACCCTGGCCGAAACCACCTACACCGTGCTGCGCAAGAAGCTGCTGTTCGAGCAGCTCGCCCGTTCGGGCAGCGGCCCCAAGGAGCGGCGCCTGGCCATCCTGGGCTTCCATGGCCCGCGCGACTTCCTGAAAAGCGCGCTGAACGAGCAGGAAAAGACCTGGCTCGACCAGTGCGACACCGTGCAGCCCGACGACCTGATGGAGCGCCATCGCCACAACCTGCCTGACTGGCTGGCCGCGCCGCTGAAAGGTCAGCTGGGCGATGGCTTCTGGCCGCTGGCCGAGAGCCTGCAGCAGGCCGCGCCGCTGGATTTGCGCGTGAACGCCCTGGCCGACAAGCGCGCCGAGGTGCAGAAGGAGCTTTCCGCCGCCGGCATCAAGGCCCTTGCCACGCCGTATTCGCCCTGGGGCCTGCGCGTGGAGGGCAAGCCCGCGCTCACCAAGCTGCCTGCTTTCGTGCGCGGCGCCATCGAGGTGCAGGACGAGGGCTCGCAGCTGCTGGCCCTGCTGCTGGATGCCAAGCGTGGCGAGATGGTGGTCGATTTCTGCGCCGGCGCGGGCGGCAAGACCCTGGCCATCGGCGCCAGCATGCGCAACACCGGCCGGCTCTATGCCTTCGACGTGTCGGCCCACCGGCTCGACGCGCTCAAGCCGCGCCTGGCGCGCAGCGGCCTCTCGAACGTGCATCCGGCCGCCATCGCGCATGAGCGCGACGACCGCGTCAAGCGCCTGGCCGGCAAGATCGACCGCGTGCTGGTCGATGCCCCCTGTTCCGGCCTGGGCACGCTGCGCCGCAATCCCGACCTGAAATGGCGCCAGTCACCCGAGGCGCTGCAGGAGCTGGCCGCCAAGCAGACCGCCATCCTGGCCAGCGCCGCCCGCCTGGTCAAGCCGGGCGGCCGGCTGGTCTATGCCACCTGCAGCGTGCTGCCACAGGAAAACGAGGAGATCGCCCAGGCCTTCTCTGCCGCACACTCCGACTTCGTGCCGGCCGATGCGGGTGAGCTGCTGGCCCAGCTCAAGGTGGAGCATGCCGCGCAGCTGTGCAGCGGCGGCGACACAGGCACTGGCTATTTGCGCCTCTGGCCCCATCTGCACCAGACCGACGGCTTCTTCGCCGCCGTGTGGACGCGCAAGCCCTGATCCAGGGCGAGCGCCCTTTTGAGAGACGGAATACCTTCGATGCTGCTACCTGACTGGGCGTTTCTCGACGCCGCTATCGACTGGCTGGCCCATGGCGCCCTGGATTTGTCCTGGTGGCAGGTCCTGCTCTACACGCTGGTCACCACCCACATCACCATCGCCGCGGTGACCATCTTCCTGCATCGCTCGCAGGCCCACCGCTCGGTGGACCTGGGCCCGGTGCCCTCGCACTTCTTCCGCTTCTGGCTGTGGCTGGGCACGGGCATGGTCACCCGCGAATGGGTGGCCATCCACCGCAAGCACCACGCCAAGTGCGAGACGGAGGACGATCCGCACAGCCCGCAGACCCGCGGGCTGGACACCGTGATGTGGCGCGGCGCAGAGCTCTACCGCGCCGAATCGGCCAATGCCGAAACCATCGCCAAGTTCGGCCACGGCACGCCGCAGGACTGGATGGAGCGCAACGTTTATGGCCGCTACAGCGCCCTGGGCGTGTCGCTGATGCTGCTGCTGGACCTGGCGCTCTTCGGCGCCCTGGGCGCCACCGTGTGGGCCGTGCAGATGCTCTGGATCCCGTTCTGGGCGGCCGGCGTGGTCAACGGCATCGGCCATTACTGGGGCTACCGCAACTTCGAGGCCACCGATGCCTCCACCAACCTCGTGCCCTGGGGCCTGGTGATCGGCGGCGAAGAGCTGCACAACAACCACCACACCTATCCCACCTCGGCCAAGTTCTCGGTCAAGCGCTATGAATTCGATATCGGCTGGGCCTACATCCGCCTGATGCAGGCCGTGGGCTGGGCCAAGGTCAAGAAGACGCCGCCCAAGCTGCGCCTGGGCGAGGTCAGGCCCGTGGCCGACGAGAAGACGCTGGAGGCGGTGATCGCCCATCGCTATGAAATGATGGCCGGCTACGCCCGCAGCGTGCGCCGCGCCTGCCGCGAAGAGCTGGCGGCGCTCAAGGCCCGTCAGGCCGATGCGTCGGTGCTGCGCGCCGCGCGCCGCTGGCTGCACCGCGACGCCGAGAAGGTGCCGGCTCGTGCCCGCGAGCACATCGCGCTGGCGCGCCAGGCCCATCCGGTGCTCGACAAGATGGTGGCCATGCGCGAAGAGCTGCGACAGCTCTGGCTCAACACCTCGCGCACCCGCGAGCAGCTCACGGCCGACCTGCAGGCCTGGTGCCAGCGCGCGGAAGACAGCGGCGTGGCCGCCCTGCGGGACTTCTCGCTGCGCCTGCGGGCCGCGCAGGCCTGAGATCGCGGGCCGGGGCTGCGGACCCGCGGCCCTTGGTTCAGGAAATGCGTGCCGCGCGGTCCTCTGCCTGAGGCCGGGCGGCCAGAAAGCGCTGCAGCCCGGCAAAGGCCCGCGCCATCCGGCCGGCGGCGAGAGCCATCCAGCCGGGCGCCGGCGCCGGTTCTTCCAGCTGCGCGTGGCTGCTCTGCAGCGCGGTGATGCGCAGCCAGTGCGCCCCTGAACCGGGCAGCGCCTGCCAGCCCTCGCCGGCAGCGAGCAGGCGGTCCGGCCCCGCCCCCACCAGCACCTGGCCGCAGACCAGCGGGCCTTCCTGCACGGCCAGGCAGCCCTGGCGCGTGCGCAGCGTGGCGCCTTCCGGCACGCACACCAGGGTGGTGCAGCCCCGGGCCAGGGCAATGGGCAGGACCGTGCCCTGAAAGGCAGGGCCGGGGGCTGAGGGCGTAGGGGATGTGTGGGCGGCAGGCATGGGTGGACCTCGGTCGTGAAGGGGGAGAGAAGGCCTCCAGCGTAGGGAGTTCGGCCGCACCGCGACAGGCACACGCAGGTGCCGCAGCGGGCGTAACAGCGTGCATGGCGACGCGCCTGTTATGGTCCCGCCGGCCGCAGCCTGTATCTGTCGCCGCGCGGGGGCTTGCGGCATGATGGCTGCAGCGCGCGGCGCACCTTTCCGGCCCACACCTGCTCGTACGGCCCGCTCCCCCTGCCGCATTCGCCCTACTGTTCCACCGCCATGCCGCTTCGTTCCATCGCCTCCCCGCCCCCTGCAACCCATGGCTCCGGGGCGCCCGGGGGCGGCGCGGTCCCGACCCCGACCCTGTACCGCCAGTTGGCCGGCCTGTACGAGCAGGCCGTGGCCTCGGGCAGCCTGTCGCCGGGCATGCGCCTGCCGTCGGTGCGGGAGCTGTGCCAGCGCCACGGGGTGAGCCTCACCACCGCCTTGCAGGTGCTGCGCCACCTGGAGGAGCGCGGCGTGGCCGAGGCGCGCGAACGCGTCGGCTACTTCGTGCGCCATCCTGCGCAGGCGGCTCTGCTGCCCGCCGTGCGGGAACCCGAGGTCCACGAGCCGCTGCAGCCCGATCCGCAAGTCTTCGCCGGCATCAACGAGCGTATCTCCCTCTTCCTGGAAAAGGCCCGCCGTGCCGGCCCGGGCGTGCTGGACCTGGGCAGCGCCATGCCGGCCCCCAGCCTGTTCGATGCCGCCGCGCTCAACCGGCTGGCCATCGGCCTGCTGCGTGAGCAGCCCGACGTGCTGGTCTACGGCCCGTCCGCGCCGACCACCCATGCCGAGTTCCAGCAGGCCATGGCACGCCATGCGCTGGGCTTCGGCGTCAGCATTCCACCCGACGAGATCGGCGCCACGCATGGCAACTCCGAAGCCGTCAACCTGGCGCTGGACGCCATCGCCGAGCCTGGCGACGTGATCGCGGTGGAGTCCCCCACCTTTTTCGGCATCCTGCAGGCCATCGAGGTGCGCGGCCTGCGCGCGCTGGAGATTCCCTGCAGCCCGCGCACCGGCATCTCGCTGGAGGCGCTGGAGCTGGCCGCGCGCAACGAGCCGCGCCTGAAGGGCGTGGTGGTGGTGCCGCACCTGCAGATGCCGCTGGGCAGCGTCATGCCCGACAGCCACAAGCAGCGGCTGGTGGCGCTGTGCGTGGAATACGGCCTGGCGCTGGTCGAGGACGACATCTACCGTGAATTCGTCGAATCGCCCCAGCCGCTGCGTCCGGCCAAGGCCTGGGACCGGCCGGGCGAGGCGGGCCAGGTGATCTACTGCGCATCGCTCAGCAAGAGCTTCGCCCCCGGGCTGCGCCAGGGCTGGATGAGTGCCGGCCGCTGGCATGCCCGGGTGCAGATGCTCAAGTTCGCCCGCACACGCAACATGCAGTCGTGGTCGCAGCTGCTGGCGGCGCGCAGCGTGGGCTCGCCGGCCTACGAGCGCCACCTGCGGCGCATGCGGGTGCAGCTGCGCGAGCAGCGCGAGGCCTCTGCCCGCGCCATCGCCCGCTATTTCCCGCAGGGCACCCGCCTGAGCCTGCCGCCCGGCGGCATCAGCCTGTGGATGGAGCTGCCGGCAGGCATATCCACCAGCCGGCTCTACGACGAGGCGCTGGCCCGCGGCATCCGCGTGGCGCCGGGGGCGATGTTCTCCAACACCGGCCGTTACGACCATTTCCTGCGCATGAGCTGCGGCATGCCGTTCACGCCGCGCGTGGAGGAGGGCTACCGCGTGCTGGGTGAACTGCTGGCCGCCCAGCAGCGGCCGGCGGGAGTGGCCAGGGCCAGCCTGCGGGCATAAAAAAACCGCCCCGAGGGGCGGTTTCTTCGTTCAAGGGCATGAACCTGAAGGATCGCTCACTTCAGCTTCATTTCCTTGTACTCGACGTGCTTGCGAGCCTTGGGATCGAATTTCACGATCAGCATCTTCTCGGGCATCGTCTTCTTGTTCTTGGTCGTGGTGTAGAAGTGGCCGGTACCCGCAGTGGATTCCAGCTTGATCTTGTCGCGTCCGCCTTTGGTTGCCATGGTCGCTCTCCTTTAAGCCTGGCCGCGTGCGCGCAGGTCTGCGAGCACGGCGTCGATACCGTTCTTGTCGATCAGGCGCAGACCGGCGTTGGAAATGCGCAGGCGCACCCAGCGGTTTTCGCTCTCAACCCAGAAACGGCGGTATTGCAGGTTCGGCAGGAACCGGCGCTTGGTCTTGTTGTTGGCGTGGGAAACGTTGTTCCCGACCATGGGGCCTTTGCCCGTGACTTCACATACGCGTGCCATGAGGACACTCCGAAAGTTTTTTAACGGCCGAAAGCGGGGTGCCCTGCAGCCGTGCTGCCGGGCCTGCTCATGCGGCCTCACCTCGCCAGAAAGGGTGGCGGTAACCCGATTGCCAAGCCCGCTGCACCCGTGAGAGAAATGCAGCAGAAATCAGCAAAGCCGCAAATTATAGCCTGAAGGCCATTCGGCCCTCAAGCCCTCCGGCCAGCCCGGGTCAGATCACGCCTTCCTGTTCGAGGAAGCGCTGCGCATCCAGCGCGGCCATGCAGCCCGTGCCGGCGCTGGTGATGGCCTGGCGATAGACGTGGTCCTGCACGTCGCCGGCGGCGAACACGCCCGGTACGCTGGTCTGCGTGGCGAAGCCCTTGAGGCCGCCCTGCGTCACGATGTAGCCGTTGTCCATCGTCAGCTGGCCGTTGAAGATCTCGGTGTTGGGCGCATGGCCGATGGCGATGAAGCAGCCCTGCAGGGCGATGTCCTGCGTGCTGCCGTCCTGCGTGCTCTTGACGCGGATGCCGGTCACGCCGCTGGCGTCGCCCAGCACCTCGTCCAGCGTGTGGAAGGTCTTGAGCTCGATCTTGCCGGCGGCGACCTTCTCGTGGAGCTTGTCCACCAGGATGGGTTCGGCCTTGAACTTGTCGCGGCGATGCACCAGCGTGACCTTGCGGGCGATATTGGACAGATACAGCGCTTCTTCGACAGCGGTGTTGCCGCCGCCCACCACGCACACGTCCTGGTCGCGGTAGAAGAAGCCGTCGCAGGTCGCGCAGCCCGAGACGCCCTTGCCCATGAAGGCTTCTTCCGAAGGCAGGCCCAGGTACTTGGCCGAGGCGCCGGTGGCGATGATGAGCGCGTCGCAGGTGTAGGTGCCGCTGTCGCCGGTCAGGGTGAAGGGACGCTTGCTGAAGTCCACCGTGTGGATGTGGTCGAACACGATCTGGGTCTTGAAGCGCTCGGCGTGCTCCAGGAAGCGCTGCATCAGCTCGGGCCCCTGCACGCCGTTCACGTCGGCGGGCCAGTTGTCCACCTCGGTCGTGGTCATCAGCTGGCCGCCCTGGGCCATGCCGGTGATCAGCACCGGGTTCAGGTTGGCGCGCGCGGCATAGACGGCGGCGGTGTAGCCAGCGGGGCCGGAGCCCAGGATCATGACTTTGGCGTGTTGGGTGTTCGACATGACGGGATGAGGAGGTGGGACGTTGGGTTGGCGCGCGGCCTGGAATCTTTTTCTGGCCGCGCGCGGATCGCCGGCAGTGGCAGCTTCCCGCGAGTATGAACGCACCGGAAGCCGGCCCTGCCGGCGGCTTTTCAATCGGCGCGATTGTAAGAACCGATGGCTGACCCCGATGAGGACAGGCCATTGCGCGGGGACGGCCGCTGTGACAGGTCGTGACAAGCCCATCGGGTAAGCTTGGCCGCGCATTTTTCGATATGACCTATTCCCTTAATACCCTGAACGCGTCGTCTTCTTCCGCGAAGTCCGCGCCCCGTAGCGGTGCGGCACGCTTCGGCCATGAAATCGGCCTCGTGCTGGGCCTGCTGGCCCTGGTCTTCTGGCTGCTGGCCCTGGTCAGCTATTCGGCCCACGACCCGGCTTGGTCCACCTCCGGGGCCAACGACGGCCGGCTGGTGACCAACTGGGCGGGCCGCTCCGGCGCCTGGCTGGCCGACTGCAGCTATTTCGCGCTGGGTTTTTCCGTCTGGTGGTGCCTGGCGGCCGGCGTGCGCGCCTGGCTCGCATCGCTGGCGCGCTGGATGGGCGGCGGCCAGGTGGAGGAGGGCGCGCATGCGCCCTGGCTGCGGCGCCTGCTGTTCTGGGGCGGCCTGGCCATCCTGCTGTGCGCCAGCTCGGGCCTGGAATGGTCGCGCCTCTACCGTTTTGAATCCCTGCTGCCCGGCAAGGCGGGCGGAGTGCTGGGCTATGCCATGGGCCAGCTGGGCGTGAAATGGCTGGGCTTCACCGGGTCGGGCCTGCTGGGCGTGATGCTGGTGGTGCTGGGCGCCGCCATGGTGTTCCGCTTCTCCTGGGGCAACGTGGCCGAGCGCCTGGGCGGCCGCATCGAAGGGCTGGTACGCTTCGGCCGCGCCAAGCGCGAGCAGGCGCGCGACGTGGCCGTGGGCAAGCGTGCGGCGCGCGAGCGCGAGGAAGTGGTGCAGGAGGAGCGCCACGAGGCCGAGGAGCACCACCCGCAGCCGGTCCACATCATCGAGCCCGTGCTGCACGAGGTGCCGCAGAGCGCGCGCGTGGTCAAGGAGCGGCAGAAACCCCTCTTCACCGAAATGCCCGACAGCCGCCTGCCGCAGGTCGATCTGCTGGACGGCGCGCTGGCGCGCCAGGAAACCGTGGCGCCCGAGACGCTGGAGATGACCAGCCGCCTGATCGAGAAGAAGCTGAAGGATTTCGGCGTGGAAGTGCGCGTGGTCGCCGCCATGCCCGGGCCGGTCATCACGCGCTACGAGATCGAGCCCGCCACCGGCGTGAAGGGCTCGCAGATCGTCAACCTGGCCAAGGACTTGGCGCGTTCGCTGTCGCTGGTCTCCATCCGCGTGATCGAGACCATTCCCGGCAAGAACTTCATGGCGCTGGAGCTGCCCAATGCCAAGCGCCAGTCCATCCGCCTGTCGGAGATCCTGGGCTCGCACATCTACCACGACGCCAAGAGCCTGCTGACCATGGGCCTGGGCAAGGACATCGTGGGCAACCCGGTGGTGGCCGACCTCGCCAAGATGCCGCACGTGCTGGTGGCCGGCACCACGGGCTCGGGCAAGTCGGTGGGGATCAACGCCATGATCCTCTCGCTGCTCTACAAGGCCGAGGCGCGCGACGTGCGCCTCTTGATGATCGACCCGAAGATGCTGGAAATGTCGGTCTATGAAGGCATTCCGCATCTGCTGGCCCCCGTCGTCACCGACATGAAGCAGGCTGCCAACGGCCTGAACTGGTGCGTGGCCGAGATGGAGCGCCGCTACAAGCTCATGAGCAAGCTGGGCGTGCGCAACCTGGCGGGCTACAACGCCAAGATCGACGAGGCCAAGGCGCGCGAGGAGTTCATCTACAACCCCTTCAGCCTGACGCCCGAGGAGCCCGAGCCGCTGGAGCGCCTGCCGCACATCGTGGTGATCATCGACGAGCTGGCCGACCTGATGATGGTGGTGGGCAAGAAGATCGAGGAACTGATCGCCCGGCTGGCGCAGAAGGCGCGCGCGGCGGGCATCCACCTCATCCTCGCAACGCAGCGGCCCAGCGTGGACGTGATCACCGGCCTGATCAAGGCCAACATCCCGACCCGCATCGCGTTCCAGGTCAGCAGCAAGATCGACAGCCGCACCATCCTCGACCAGATGGGCGCCGAGGCGCTGCTGGGCATGGGCGACATGCTCTACATGGCCAGCGGCACCGGCCTGCCCATCCGCGTGCATGGCGCCTTCGTGTCCGACGACGAAGTCCACCGCGTGGTCAGCTACCTGAAGAGCCAGGGCGAGCCCGACTACATCGAAGGCCTGCTGGAAGGCGGCACGGTCGATGGCGACGACGGCCCCTTCGGCGAGGGCGGCGGCGAAGGCGGTGGCGAGAAGGACCCGATGTACGACCAGGCGGTGGAAGTGGTGCTCAAGGACCGCAAGGCCAGCATTTCCTACGTGCAGCGCAAGCTGCGCATCGGCTACAACCGCTCGGCCCGCCTGCTCGAAGACATGGAGAAGGCCGGCCTGGTCAGCGCCCTCACGGCCAGCGGCCAGCGCGAGGTGCTGGTGCCCAACCGCGGTGAATGACGGGGCGCCCGGCTGCCCCGATGGGGCGGGCGCAAGGCCTGCCTTGAATCTCGCCCGCGCCGCCCCCAGTTGACAATGCCTGGCCCCTGGCCCTCTAGCCCTCTAGGAGAACCCATGAAGCAGTGGATTGCTATTGTCCTGATCGCTGCTGGCGCCCAGTCCGCCAGCGCCGACGGGCTCAAAAGCCTGGAATCTTTCATGCGCGGCGTGCAGTCCGGCAAGTCCGATTTCACCCAGACCGTGACCTCGCCTGCCAAGGACGGCCAGGCCCCGCGCGTGAAGACGTCCACCGGCAGCTTCGAGTTCCAGCGCCCGGGCCGCTTCAAGTTCGTCTACAAGAAGCCGTTCGAGCAGACCATCGTGGCCGACGGCAAGACGCTGTGGCTCTACGACGCCGACCTGAACCAGGTCACCCAGCGCGCGCAGGACAAGGTCCTGGGCTCGACGCCTGCCGCGCTGCTGGCCTCGGCGCCCGACCTGCAGGCGCTGCAGAAGGATTTCACCCTGCAGTCCGCGCCCGACCAGGACGACCTGGAATGGGTGGTGGCCAGCCCGAAGTCGCCCGACGGGCAGTTGAAGAGCGTGCGCGTGGGTTTCTCGGGCGAAAGCCTGGCGGCGCTGGATATCCAGGACAGCTTCGGCCAGCGCTCGCAGATCCGTTTCACCTCCATGCAGACCAATACGCCGCTGCCGGCATCGGCCTTCCAGTTCAAGCCACCGGCGGGCGCCGACGTGGTGAAGCAATAAGTTTTCTTGGCGGCTCTCAGGCTGCTCGGCGCATCAGCGCGCCGCCAGCACCAGCAGCAGGCCGATGGCCGCCGGCGCGGCCTGGATGAAGAGGATCTTGCGGCTGGCCGTCAGCGCTCCGAACATGCCGGCCGCGAGCACGCAGAGCAGGAAGAACACCTGCACCTGCTGCCCGAAAGCCCCGCCCAGCCACAGGCCCCACAGCAGCCCCGCTGCCAGGAAGCCGTTGTAGAGCCCCTGGTTGGCGCCCAGCACCTTGGTGGCCGTGGCCTTTTCCTGTGTCATGCCGAAGGCGCGCAGGCCCGCGGGCTTGTCCCACAGGAACATCTCCAGCACCAGGATATAGATGTGAAGCAGCGCGATCAGCGCGACGACGATTGCTGCTGCGTTGGCTAGCATGGGCGGGGTCTCCGGCGAAAAGATGCAAGGGCTGGCAGCATATCGGCCCTCGCCGCCCCGGCCTGTCGCATGCGGCGCCTGTCCCGACCGACCTTTCTACCGAATCCATGACCGCCAGATCCTCCGCCGCGCAGGCCGCACAAGCCCACCAACCCCTGGCCGAGCGCCTGCGCCCGCGCACGCTGGGCGAGGTCATAGGCCAGCAGCAGGTGCTGGGCCCGGGCATGCCGCTGCGGCTGGCCTTCGAGTCGGGCCGGCCGCACAGCTGCATCCTCTGGGGCCCGCCCGGCGTGGGCAAGACCACCATCGCGCGGCTGATGGCCGATGCCTTCGACGCGCAGTTCATCAGCATCAGCGCCGTGCTGGGCGGCGTGAAGGACATCCGCGAGGCGGTGGAGCGGGCCGAGGCCGCGCGCGACGGCCTGATGCAGCAGCGCACCATCGTCTTCGTGGACGAGGTGCATCGCTTCAACAAGAGCCAGCAGGACGCCTTCCTGCCCCACGTCGAGTCGGGCCTCTTCACCTTCATCGGCGCGACCACCGAGAACCCTTCCTTCGAGGTGAATTCGGCGCTGCTCTCGCGCGCGGCGGTCTATGTGCTGCAGCCACTCGCGGCCGAAGACCTGAAGCGCCTGGTGGCGCTGGCCCAGGAACTGCAGGCCCTGCCGGCCATCGAGGAGGTGGCGATCGACCGCCTGGTGGCCTATGCCGACGGCGATGCCCGGCGCCTGCTCAACACGCTGGAGACGCTGGCCATGGCCGCTGCGCAGGAGCGGCTGGAAAGCATTGCCGACGAATGGCTGCTGAAAGTGCTGGGCGAGCGCATGCGGCGCTACGACAAGGGCGGCGAGCAGTTCTACGACACCATCAGCGCGCTGCACAAGTCGGTGCGCGGCTCCGACCCCGATGCGGCGCTCTACTGGTTCGTGCGCATGCTCGACGGCGGCGCCGATCCGCGCTACATGGCCCGCCGCCTGGTGCGCATGGCTAGCGAGGACATCGGCCTGGCCGACCCGCGGGCCCTGCGCCTGGCGCTGGATGCGGCCGAGGTCTACGAGCGCCTCGGCTCGCCCGAGGGCGAGCTGGCGCTGGCCGAATGCGTGATCTACCTGGCCGTGGCGCCCAAGTCCAACGCCGCCTACAAGGCCTATAACGCCGCGAAGGCACTCATCAAGGCCGACGGCACGCGCCCCGTACCCATGCATCTGCGCAATGCGCCCACCCAGCTCATGAAGACGCTGGACTACGGCCGAGGCTACCGCTACGCCCATGACGAGGAGGGCGGCTTCGCTGCCGGCGAGAACTACCTGCCCGAGGGCATGGAGCCGCCCGGCCTCTACCGCCCGGTGCCGCGGGGTCTGGAGATCAAGATCGGCCAGAAGATGGACGAGCTGCGCGCGCTCAACGAGGCTGCTGCCCGGGCCGCGCCGGGCGAAGAGCCGGCCTGATTCCCCCCCTTCGGCCATCGCGGCCTGCCCGTCGCATGCCGCGGACCGCTTGCGCCCGATCGCTGCATCACAAATTCTTATGGACCGCGTGCGTGGCTGATGCCTCTGCATTTCCAGGGAAAACCCCGGCGGGCGGGAGCGGACCGGCACGGAATCAACTGGCTACAATCCCGCCACCTAAACCCGCACGGTACTCATCCTGGCGGGTTTTTTGCTACATGGCAGCTGGCCCACAAGGCTGCACCGGGCCCCGGTGCCTGCGCAGTGGGCGCGTCACAAACGAAGGACCTTTTCTTATGGACATCTTGCTGCAACAGATCATCAACGGTCTGGTACTCGGCAGCATGTACGCATTGATAGCCCTGGGCTATACGATGGTGTACGGCATCATTCAGCTGATCAATTTCGCCCACGGCGAAGTGCTCATGATCGGCGCCCTCACAAGCTGGAGCTGCATCGGCATGATGCAGGAGGCCATGCCCGGCGCGCCGGGCTGGGTCATCCTGCTGATCGCGACCATCATCGCCTGCATCGTGGCGGCCACGCTGAACTTCGTGATCGAGAAGGTGGCCTACAAGCCGCTGCGCAGCAGCCCCCGGCTGGCTCCGCTCATCACCGCGATCGGCATGTCCATCCTGCTGCAGACGCTGGCGATGATCATCTGGAAGCCCAACTACAAGCCTTACCCGACGCTGCTGCCCACCACGCCGTTCAACGTCGGCGGCGCGGTGATCACCTCCACCCAGATCCTGATCCTGGGCGTGACCGTGGTGGCCCTGGCGTCGCTCATGTACCTGGTCAACTACACCCGGCTGGGCCGCGCCATGCGCGCCACCGCGGAGAACCCGCGCGTCGCCGCCCTGATGGGCGTCAAGCCCGACATGGTCATCTCGGCCACCTTCATCATCGGCGCGGTGCTGGCCGCCATCGCCGGCATCATGTATGCGTCCAACTACGGCACGGCGCAGCACACCATGGGCTTCCTGCCGGGCCTGAAGGCCTTCACGGCGGCCGTGTTCGGCGGCATCGGCAACCTGGCCGGCGCGGTGGTCGGCGGCATCCTGCTGGGCCTGATCGAGGCCATCGGCTCGGGCTACATCGGCACCCTCACGGGCGGCATCCTGGGCAGCAACTACGCCGACATCTTCGCCTTCATCGTGCTCATCATCATCCTCACGCTGCGCCCCTCGGGCCTGCTGGGTGAGCGTGTGGCCGACCGCGCCTGACCGAGAGGACACACACGCCATGAAAAACACCAAAGTCCAATGGATCCTGGGCGGCATCGCACTGCTGGTGCTGCCGCTGCTGCTGCAGTTCTTCGGCAACGCCTGGGTGCGCATCGCCGATCTGGCGCTGCTCTACGTGATGCTGGCCCTGGGCCTCAATATCGTGGTCGGCTACGCCGGCCTGCTCGACCTGGGCTATGTCGCCTTCTACGCTGTGGGCGCCTATCTCTTCGCGCTGATGGCCTCGCCCCAGCTGTCCGACAACTTCGCGAGCTTCGCCGCGATGTTCCCCAACGGCCTGCACACCTCGCTCTGGATCGTCATACCGCTGGCGGCGCTGGTCGCGGCGGTATGCGGGGCCTTGCTGGGGGCGCCCACGCTCAAGCTGCGCGGCGACTACCTCGCCATCGTCACGCTGGGCTTCGGCGAAATCATCCGCATCTTCCTGAACAACCTGGACCACCCCATCAACCTGACCAACGGCCCCAAGGGCATCGGCCAGATCGACTCGGTCAAGATCTTCGGGCTGGACCTGGGGCGGAGGCTGGAGCTGTTCGGCTTCGACATCAACTCCGTCACGCTCTACTACTACCTCTTCCTGGTGCTGGTCGTCGTGAGCGTGCTGATCTGCTATCGCCTGCAGGACTCGCGCATCGGCCGCGCCTGGATGGCCATCCGCGAAGACGAGATCGCCGCCAAGGCCATGGGCATCAACACCCGCAACATGAAGCTGCTGGCCTTCGGCATGGGCGCTTCGTTCGGCGGCGTGGCGGGCAGCATGTTCGGCGCCTTCCAGGGCTTCGTGTCGCCCGAGTCCTTCAGCCTGATGGAGTCGGTGATGATCGTCGCCATGGTGGTGCTGGGCGGCATCGGCCACATTCCCGGCGTGATCCTGGGTGCCGTGCTGCTGTCGGCCCTGCCCGAGGTGCTGCGCTACGTGGCCGGCCCGCTGCAGTCCATGACCGACGGCCGCCTGGATGCATCCATCCTGCGCCAGCTGCTGATCGCCCTGGCCATGATCGTCATCATGCTGCTGCGCCCGCGCGGCCTGTGGCCCGCGCCCGAGCACGGCAAGAGCCTGACGCAGAAGAACTGACAAGAACACCACGGAAAGTTAGCAATGGCAGAAAACTCCAAAGATGTGGTGCTGAAGGTCTCCGGCATTTCCAAGCGCTTCGGCGGCCTGCAGGCCCTCTCCGACGTGGGCATCACCATCCAGCGCGGCCAGGTCTATGGCCTGATCGGACCCAACGGCGCCGGCAAGACCACCTTCTTCAACGTCATCACCGGGCTCTACACGCCCGACAGCGGCAGCTTCGCGCTGGCCGGCAAGCCCTACGAGCCCACGGCGGTGCATGAAGTGGCCAAGGCGGGCATCGCCCGCACGTTCCAGAACATCCGCCTCTTCGCCGACATGACGGCGCTGGAGAACGTGATGGTCGGCCGGCACATCCGCACGCGCTCGGGCCTGCTGGGCGCGGTGTTCCGCACCAGGGCCTTCAAGCAGGAAGAGCAGGCCATCCGCGCCCGTGCCCAGGAACTGCTGGACTACGTCGGCATCGGCCGCTTCGCCGACTACAAGGCGCGCACGCTGAGCTACGGCGACCAGCGCCGCCTGGAGATCGCCCGCGCCCTGGCGACCGATCCGCAGCTGATCGCGCTGGACGAGCCCGCGGCCGGCATGAACGCCACCGAGAAGGTGCAGCTGCGCGAGCTGATCGACCGCATCCGTAATGACAACCGCACCATCCTGCTCATCGAGCACGACGTGAAGCTGGTGATGGGCCTGTGCGACCGCGTGACCGTGCTCGACTACGGCAAGCAGATCGCCGAAGGCCATCCGGCCGAAGTGCAGAAGAACGAAAAAGTGATTGAGGCCTATCTGGGCACCGGAGGACATTGAGATGGCCGAGAAATCGAACCAAGTTTTGCTGGCCGTCAAGGGACTGAAGGTGGCCTACGGCGGCATCCAGGCCGTCAAGGGCGTGGACTTCGAGGTGCGCGAGGGCGAGCTGGTCTCGCTGATCGGCTCCAACGGCGCCGGCAAGACCACCACCATGAAGGCCATCACCGGCACGCTGCCCTTCGTCGATGGCGACATCGAATACCTGGGCGAGAGCATCGAGGGCAAGGGCGCCTGGGACCTGGTCAAGAAAGGCCTGGTCATGGTGCCGGAAGGCCGGGGCGTGTTCGCCCGCATGACCATCACCGAGAACCTGCTGATGGGCGCCTACATCCGCAACGACAAGGCCGGAATCCAGGCCGACATCGAAAAGATGTTCACCATCTTCCCGCGGCTGCGCGAGCGCAAGGACCAACTGGCCGGCACCATGTCCGGCGGCGAGCAGCAGATGCTGGCCATGGGCCGCGCGCTGATGAGCCAGCCCAAGGTGCTGCTGCTGGACGAGCCCTCCATGGGCCTGTCGCCCATCATGGTGGACAAGATCTTCGAGGTGGTGCGCGATGTGTATGCCCTGGGCGTGACCATCATGCTGGTCGAGCAGAACGCCAGTCGGGCGCTGGCCATCGCCGACCGCGGCTACGTGATGGAGTCGGGCCAGATCAGCATGACCGGCGCAGGCCAGGATCTGCTGAGCGATCCGCGCGTGCGTGCCGCCTATCTGGGCGAGTGACCTACCGGCCGGCCGCGCCGCGGCCCTGACCGCCGACGCATGGGCACCTTCGGGTGCCCTTGTCGTTTCCGGGGTGGCGGGCGTGCCAGAGGCCTGTTCACGGGCTTTTGTAGGACGCAGCCGACATGGCGGGTGCCCGGTTACACTCCCGCCTTTCGCCGGATTGTCACAAAAGATTCACGGCAAAGTCATTATTCTTGTTGTTCAGGTTCGCTCAGGAGTTCGCATGTTGTTTGGAAAGCTGTTGCCGCGCGAGGGCAATTTCTTCGAGATGTTCAATCAGCATGCGGACCGCATCGTCGAGGCGGCCCACGCCTTTTCCCAGCTGGTCGCCAACTACAACGACCCGCATCTGCGCGAGAAGTACAACCAGGACGTGGACAACGCCGAACGCGCAGCCGACCGCGTGACGCACGAGGTCAACCGCACGCTGCACAAGACCTTCATCACGCCCATCGACCGCGAGCAGATCCATTCGCTCATCAACACCATGGACGACGTGGCCGACCTGATCCAGGACTCGGCCGAAACCATGGCGCTCTACGACGTGCGCCACATGACCGACGAGATCGCCCGCCTGGCCGACCTGAGCCAGAGGTGCTGCGAGCGCCTGCGCGATGCGGTCAAGCTGCTGGAGAAAATCGCCGAGCCGGCCGTGGCCGAGGCCGCGCTCAAGACCTGCGAGGAAATCGACCGGCTGGAAAGCGATGCCGACCGTGTGATGCGCAGTGCCATGAGCAAGCTGTTCCGCGAGGAGCCCGACGTGCGCGAGGTCATCAAGCTCAAGGCCATCTACGAGCTGCTGGAAACCATCACCGACAAGTGCGAGGACGTGGCCAATGTGATCGAGGGCATCATCCTCGAGAACTCCTGACCTGCGGCGGCCTTCCCTTCCTGCTCTGACAGCTTTCCATGGCAACCGTACAAACCGCCCTCTGGGTCGTGGCGCTGCTCGTCGCGCTCGCCATCCTGTTCGACTTCATGAACGGGTTCCACGACGCAGCCAACTCCATCGCCACCGTCGTCTCCACCGGCGTGCTCAAGCCCGCGCAGGCCGTGATCTTCGCGGCCTTCTTCAACTTCGTCGCCATCTTCATCTTCCACCTGAGCGTGGCCGCCACCATCGGCAAGGGCATCGTCCATCCGGGCGTGGTCGATACGCATGTGGTGTTCGGTGCGCTGGTGGGCGCGATCACCTGGAACTTCATCACCTGGTACTACGGCATTCCCAGCAGCTCCTCGCATGCGCTGATCGGCGGCATCGTGGGCGCGGTGATGGCCAAGGCCGGCGCGGGTGCGCTGGTGTCGGCCGGCATCCTGAAGACCGTGGCCTTCATCTTCGTGTCGCCGCTGCTGGGCTTCCTGCTGGGCTCGCTCATGATGGTGGCCGTGGCCTGGATCTGCCGCCGCGCGCGTCCCAGCAAGGTGGACAAGTGGTTCCGCCGGCTTCAGCTGCTCTCGGCCGGTGCCTACAGCCTGGGCCACGGCGGCAACGATGCGCAGAAGACCATCGGCATCATCTGGCTGCTGCTGATCGCCACCGGCTACGCATCTGCGTCCGACACCTCGCCGCCCACCTGGGCCATCGTCGCCTGCTATGCGGCCATCGGCCTGGGTACCATGTTCGGCGGCTGGCGCATCGTCAAGACCATGGGCCAGAAGATCACCAAGCTCAAGCCCGTGGGCGGCTTCTGCGCCGAAACCGGCGGCGCCATGACCCTGTTCCTGGCCACGGCGCTGGGCATTCCGGTGTCCACCACGCACACCATCACGGGTGCCATCGTGGGCGTGGGCTCCACCCAGCGCGCCAGCGCCGTGCGCTGGGGCGTGGCCGGCAACATCATCTGGGCATGGATCCTGACCATTCCGGCCAGCGCCTTCGTGGCAGCCATCGCCTACTGGATCAGCCTGCAGCTGTATTGATCGAAGGCCGCATGCGCAGCACTCCGCTCAGGAGGCCTGTAAGAACGTGTTCACGATCTCCCTGGGGTCGCGCAGCGGTGTGGGCGGGATGGGATGCAAGGCGCGGTGCGCAGTGGATAGCTTGGGCTATCCACAAGCGCCGCAAC
>CAJYHL010000048.1 GCA_913774625.1 uncultured Acidovorax sp. | reverse complement strand
GGCAAGGTGGTCAAGGGCACCGAGATCGTCGATGCCATCAAGGGCGTGAAGACCGGCCGCAAGGGCTTCCATGACGACGTGCCCAAGGACGACGTCATCATCGAAAAGGCCGTGGCCATTTAAATCCCCCTGAGCCGCGCTTCGCGCCCTCCCCTTCTCTCTGAGGGGACGACGCCAGCAGCCCGGCAAAGCCGGTTCTGCGGCGTCTGCTGGCTCGGCCTGCTCCGCGGCCTCCCGATCAGCGGAGGCAGCGCCTGGTCCGGACGCCGCCATCCGGCTCGAACGCATCGAACTCCATCGCCATGAGCCTGCCCGTGTCAGACGTCCACGAATGCGTGGCCCCCGCCGGCTGGCGCACGGTCGATTTCGTGTCCGACCTGCACCTGGATGCGGCCCACCCGGCCACGGTGCAGGCGTTCGCCGACTATCTGGCGGCCACGCCGGCCGATGCCGTCTTCCTGCTGGGCGATGTCTTCGAGGTCTGGGTGGGCGACGACGCCATCGACGAGCCCGGCAGCTTCGAAGGCCGCTGCTGCGAGCTGCTGCAGAGCGCCGCGCGGCGCACCACTCTTTTCTTCCTGCACGGCAACCGCGACTTCCTCGTGGGCCAGGGCTTCGCCCAGCGCTGCGGCCTCACGCTGCTGGACGACCCCACCGTGCTGGACTTCCTGGGCCGGCGCTGGCTGCTCTCGCACGGCGACGCGCTCTGCCTTGACGATGTGGACTACCAGCGCTTCCGCGCCGTGGCCCGCGACCCGCGGTGGCAGGCCCAGCTGCTGGCGCGCCCGCTGGCCGAGCGCCGCGCCCAGGGCCGCAGCGCCCGGGCCGAAAGCGAGTCGCGCAAGCAGTCCGCCACCGCCGTCTATGCCGACGTGGACACCGCAGCCGCCTGCGCCTGGCTGGAAGCCGCCCGCGCACCCGCCTTGATCCACGGCCACACCCATCTGCCCGCCGACCATGTGCTGCGCGCAGCCGACGCCGGCCACCCCGCCCTCACCCGCCACGTGCTGACCGACTGGGACCTGGAAGCCCAGCCCCCGCGCGCCGGCCTGCTGCGGCTGACGGCCCGGGGCCTGGAACGCATAGACCTCGTCCCCAGCTAAGGGCATGCCCTCCTCCACCCTCGGCAACGCCTTCCGCCGTTTCGGCAACCGCCTGCGTGCCACGCTGGCCCCTGTGCCCGACATCGCCGCGCCGCTCTGGCTGCAAACGCTGTCGCACTACCGCTTCCTCGCCGCCCTGCCCGCAGAAGACCAGGCCAAGCTGCGCGCCCTGAGCGCACTCTTCCTGCAGCGCAAGGAATTCACCGGCGCCCATGGACTAGAAGTGACCGACGCCATGGCCGTAGCCATCGCCGCGCAGGCCTGCCTGCCGCTGCTGCACTGGGGCGAGCCGGCCCGTGCGCTCGCCTGCTACGACGACTTCGTAGGCATCGTGATCCACCCCGGTGAGGCCGTGGCCCGCCGCCAGGCGGTGGACGAGGCCGGCGTGGTGCACGACTACGACGAGGTGCTGCTGGGCGAGGCCATGGAACGCGGCCCCGTCATGCTCAGCTGGCCCGCCGTGGACCAGGCCGGCCGCTCGCTGGCCCATGCGGCCGACGGCCACCAGGGCAGCGGGACCAGCGTGGTGATCCATGAATTCGCCCACAAGCTCGACATGCAGGGTGGCGGCGCGGCCGATGGCTGCCCGCCCCTGCCCACCGGTTTCATGGGCACCACCGATGGCCGCGCCGCCCGCGCGATGTGGCGCGATACCTGGGCGCCGGCCTACGAGGAATTCCGCGAGAAGGTGATCATCGCCGAGCGCTTCGGCGGCGCCGTTCCCTGGCTGGACGCCTACGGTGCGACAGCGCCGGCCGAATTCTTCGCCGTGGCCTGCGAGGCCTACTTCGTGAGTCGCGATCGCTTCGCGCAGGAATTCCCCACGCTCATGCCGCTGCTGGATGCGTTCTTCCGGCCCGGACAGGCGGCTTGATCGACCCGCTACTCGAAAGATAGCAAAAAGCGCAGGCTGGATGCAGGCTACAGGCCATTTCGGCCCGTAACCCCCGCTCTCCTCCAGTCATCCACCGGCTTACAGGCCTCTCAAGCCCCACGCACGCAATGCCGCGCCGCCTGCGCGATGTGCGCCGCATCCACGCCGAAATGGCTGCGCAGCGCCGCCCGCGTGTCGCTGCGGCCGAAGCCGTCGGTGCCCAGCGTGAGATAGCGGCGGCCCGCGGGCACGAAGGCGCGCACGGTCTCGGGCACGGCGCGCACGTAGTCGCTGGCGGCGATCACCGGGCCGGACGTGGCAGACAGCAGCTGGGCGAGCCAGGGCTCGCCGGGCGCAGCCTCACCTGCCAGGGCGCGCTGTTCGCAGGCGATGCCGTCCCGCGCCAGCTCGCTCCAGCTGGTCACGCTGACCACCGTCACCGCGAAACCCTCGATCGCCAGCTGCCGCGCGGCCTGGACCACTTCGGTCAGGATGGCACCCGAGCCCAGCAGCACGACCTGCCCGGCGGCCTGCTGCTCCACAGCCGCCTCGCCATCGCCGGCCAGCGGGCTGTAGCGGTCGAGGACATAGCCGCCGCGCAGCACGCCTTCGGCCGCGCCCGCCGGCAGATCCGGCTGGGCGTAGTTCTCGTTCATGAGCGTGACGTAGTAGAAGACGTCGCGCTGCTCGACCAGCATCTCGCGCATGCCGGCATCGACGATGACGGCCAGCTCGCCCGCATAGGCCGGGTCGTAGGCCTTGCAGTTGGGGATGGTGGCGGCCACCAGGTGGCTGGAGCCGTCCTGGTGCTGCAGCCCCTCGCCGCCCAGCGTGGTGCGGCCCGAGGTCGCGCCCAGCAGGAAGCCGCGCGCGCGCTGGTCGGCGGCGGCCCAGATGGCATCGCCCACGCGCTGGAAGCCGAACATGGAGTAGTAGATGTAGAACGGCAGCATGGCCAGGCCGTGCACGCTGTAGCTGGTGGCGGCGGCCGTCCAGCTGGCGATGGCGCCGGCCTCGCTGATGCCCTCTTCCAGGATCTGGCCGTCCAGCGCCTCGCGGTAGCTGAGCACCGAGCCGATGTCTTCCGGCGCATAGCGCTGGCCCAGGCTGCTGTAGATACCCACCTGCTTGAAGAGGTTGGCCATGCCGAAGGTGCGTGCCTCGTCGGCCACGATGGGCACGATGCGCGGGCCCAGCTGCGCGTCCTTCAGCAGGGCGCCCAGCATGCGCACGAAGGCCATGGTGGTGCTCATTTCCTTGCCCTGGGCCTGCAGCGCGAACTGGGCGTATTGCTCGACGGGCGGCACCGGCACCACGCCGCAGGCGGTCTCGCGGCGCGGCAGCGCGCCGCCCAGGGCAGTACGGCGCTCGCGCAGGTAGCGCATCTCCGGGCTGTCCTCGGCTGGGCGGTAGAAGGCCAGGCCCGTGGCCTGCGCGTCGGTGAGCGGCAGGTTGAAGCGGTTGCGGAATTCCAGCAGGTCGGATTCATCCAGCTTCTTCTGGCTGTGCGTGGTCATCTTGCCCTGCCCTGCCGTGCCCATGCCGTAGCCCTTCTTGGTATGGGCCAGGATGACCGTGGGCTGGCCGCGGTGGGCGGCGGCTGCGGCGTAGGCGGCATGGATCTTCACCAGGTCGTGGCCGCCGCGCTTCAGGCGGTCGATCTGCTCGTCGGTCAGGCCCTGGGCCAGCGCCACCAGCTCCGGAGACTGGCCGAAGAAGTGGTCGCGGTTGTAGCGCCCGTCCTTGGCCGCGAAGGTCTGCATCTGCCCGTCCACCGTGCCGCCCAGGGTGCGGGCCAGGGTGCCGGTGAGGTCGCGCGCGAAGAGGCCGTCCCAGTCGCTGCCCCAGAGCAGCTTGACCACGTTCCAGCCCGCGCCGGCGAAGAGCCGTTCCAGTTCATCGACGATGCGGCCGTTGCCGCGCACCGGGCCGTCGAGCCGCTGCAGGTTGCAGTTGACCACCCAGACGAGGTTGTCCAGCCCCTCGCGCGCGGCGAGGGTCAGCGCGCTCATGCTCTCCGGTTCGTCCATCTCGCCATCGCCGAACACGCCCCACACCTTGCGGCCAGCGCAATCGAGAAGCTTGCGGTGCGTGAGGTAGCGCATGAAGCGCGCGTGGTAGATGCTGCTGATCGGCCCGATGCCCATCGAGCCCGTGGGAAACTGCCAGAAATCCGGCATGAGCCAGGGGTGCGGATAGCTGGAGAGGCCCTGCGCGCCTGCCGCGGGCGCGGTGATCTCCTGGCGGTAGTGCTGCAAGTCGTCCTCGGTAAGCCGCCCTTCGAGGTAGGCGCGCGCATAGACGCCCGGCGCGCTGTGCGGCTGGAAGAACACCAGATCGCCCCGGTGCTGGCCGGTGCCCGTGCCCTCCCGGGCGCGGAAGAAGTGGTTGAAGCCGGCCTCGAACAAGTCGGCCGCGCTGGCGTAGCTGGCGATGTGGCCGCCCAGCTCGCTCGATCCGCCGGTTTCCGCCTGGTTGGCGCGCACCACCATGGCCAGGGCGTTCCAGCGCATCAGCGACGCCAGCCGCTCCTCGATCGCCAGGTCGCCGGGGAACACCGGCTGCGCCTCCACCGCCACGGTGTTCACGTAAGGCGTGTTCAGCGTTGGCTGCCAGCCGGTGCGCTGCTGGCGCGCCAGGGCCGCGAGTTCGTCCAGCACGAAGCGGGCACGCTCCGGCCCCTGGGTGGCGACCAGGGCCAGGAAGGCATCGCGCCATTCGGCGGTTTCCTGCGGATCGGCGTCGGGGGCACCGGCCGGGGCGGCGGCTTCGGGGGCCAGGGCGTAAAGGGGAAGAGCGGCGTTCATGCATGCCACTCTATCGGCCGGAGCGCGGCATGAGCGACTGTTAGGCCCTCAGGAAAACACCGAAAAGCAGCACGCCATGCCGCCCAAAACATAAACTGCAGCATATGAAGCTCGACACCATGGACCTCCGCATTCTGGCGGAGCTGCAGGCCGACGGATCGCTCTCGAACGTGGAGCTGGCGCGGCGCGTGCATCTTTCGCCATCGCCGTGCCTGGCGCGCGTCAAGGCGCTGGAGGCCGCGGGCGTCATCGCGCGCTATGTGGCGCTGGCCAACGCCGCCGCGCTGGGCCTGGGGCTGAACGTTTTCATCAGCATCAGCCTGAAGTCGCAGGCCAAGGAGGCGCTGGCGCAGTTCGAGCGCCGCATCGCCGAGCACGACGAGGTCATGGAGTGCTATCTGATGAGCGGCGATTCCGACTACCTGATCCGCGTGGCCGTCGCCGACATCGGCGCGCTGGAGCGCTTCATCCTGGAGCAGCTCACGCCCATTCCGGGCATCGAGAAGATCCGCTCCAGCTTCGCGCTCAAGCAGGTGCGCTACAAGACCGCCCTGCCCCTGCCAGCCGCGGTCGCCTGAACGCGCGCTTCGCTCAGCGGACAGGCTTGGCCGGCACAGCCCCGCCCGTGGCCACGCGCTGGCGCAGGTCGCGCAGCACGGCCTTCAGGCGCCGGGCGTTCTCGGGGCCCATGCGCAGCAGCGCCTTCTGCCCGCTGGAGAGCGCCTGCAGCTGCGGGTCTGCGAATTCATAGCGCACCCAGGGCCGCGTGGACGGCACCTCGCCCTGCACATGGGTGAGCTTCACCTGCAGCGGCCCCTGGGGCTCGGGCGTGGCGATGAGCTGGTCCAGCACCGCCACCAGGCGGTCGTTGAAATATTTGCCGGGGTAGCCAAGTTCCTCGTAGGCCGTCTGGAACAGCGGGTAGAGCTGGGCATAGAGCTTGACCACGCCCTCGCGCGGCAGGGCCTCGGCAAAGGCCACGAAGGCGCTGTAGCGCGCCGCGTTGGCGGGCGCGATGGTCTGCGTGGCAGCCTCTTCGGGCCCCTCGACCTGGAAGCGCCCCGGCGTGGGCTGCACCGGCCACAGGCGCGACGTGGCCGTATGCCGGCCCAGGTTGTCCACCGTGGCGACCGCGCGGCGCACGAAGCCATCCAGCTGCAGGAAGGACGCCACCTTCTGGGCACCCAGCAGTTCGTTCAGCGACTTGGCGACGTAGGCATCGGAATCGGCCAGCGCGGGAAGGGATGGCGCCGGTGCGGCCAGGCCATCGACCGGGTTCTGCGGGCCGGATGCGGCCTGGGTGGGCGCGGATGCCGGTTCGGAAGCGCGTGCGGCCGCCGCGGGCGCGGGCGCCGTGGCTGCGGGCGCCGCCACGGGCGCATGGGCCGGACGCCACCAGAACCACCAGCCGGCGCCGGCAGCGACGGCCAGCACCAGCACGGCAGGCAGTGCCCAGGATGCGCCGGAGCGGGCGGCCGGCGGGCGGTAGGGATCGGGCTCTCGTTCGGTCATGGTTTTCTCCTCAGGTTGCAAGGTGCGACCCGCTGAGCGGCAGGTCGTTCCATCCGCCCTACCATAACTATTATTTTGATAGCTGCATGCCCTGATGAATCAAGGGCCAGTACCCCGAAACACCTCGAGCCCGGGTGAGGGCTCAGCCCGCCGCCAGCGCCTGCAGCCAGGCCATGGCATCGCGCACCTCGTCGGGCCGCAGTTCGTGCAGGCTCTGGTATTCGCGGTAGGTCAGGGCCAGGGGCAGCATGCTCGCATGGTCGCGGATGGCCTGGGCGCTGGCCAGCGGAATCACGTTGTCCTGCACGCCATGGCTCACCCACAGCTGCTTGCCGGCGAGCTCATCGGCGGGCGCGGCCTGCGGCAGCGCCTGGGGCAGCAGGCGGCTGTGCAGCACCTGGGCGCCCTGCAGCAGCGCCGGCCGGGTCAGCAGCAGCGTGAGCGCCATGATGCCGCCCTGGCTGAAGCCGCCCACGATCACCCGCTCGGCCGGCACGCCCAGCTGGCGCGCGGCGGATTCCACGGTCTGCGCCACCAGCACGCGGCTGGCGGCCTCCTGCGGCTCGTTGATGGCGCGGCGGCCGTCGGGCTCCACCGAGAACTCGAACCAGGCATGGGCGCTGGGCCCCATGCGGTAGGGCGCGCGCAGGCTCAGCACATGGAAGGCCGGGGGCACGAAGCCCGCCAGCCCGAAGAGGTCCTGCTCGTTGCTGCCCACACCGTGCATCAGTACCAGCAGCCAGGGCTGGGCAACGTCTTCGGCGGGCGGGCGATGCAGGAAGGAAAGGGGAAGGTCCAGCATGAAGGAATTAAGAGAAGAGGTCGAAAAGGAGTGAGAGTCCGGCGAGCCGAATCAGTGCCCTGCTTCGGGCTCCAAAATGAAACTGTCCATGGCCAGCACGCCGTGCATCACCTCGCGGCTCAGGTAGCGCGGCACCCGGTCGTCGCCCGCGGCGCCCAGCGCGAAGAAGAACGGCAGGAAGTGGTCCTCGCTCGGGTGCGCCCGGCGCGCATGCGGCGCCTGGGTGCGATAGCCCAGCAGCGCCGGCACGTCGCCCCGATCCAGCGCGGCTTCGATCCAGCGGCTGAATTCGGTCACGTACGGCTCGGCCTCGCGGGCGCCGCCGAAGAATTCGGACAGGTTGTGGGTCATGCTGCCGGAGCCCACCAGCAGCACGCCCTCGTCCCGCAGGCCCTCCAGGGCCGCGCCCATGGCCAGCACTTCGGCCGGGCCCGCGGTGGCCGGCAGGGCCACCTGCACCACGGGCAGGCCGGCATCGGGCAAGAGATGCATCAGCGGCACCCAGGCGCCATGGTCGAAGGGGCGCTCGGCATCGCCCTGGGCCGGCAGGCCGGCGAGCTGCAGCCGCTGCAGCACCTCCTGCGCCAGCGCCGGACTGCCGGGCGCGGGGTACTGCAGGCCGTAGAGCACGGGCGGAAAGCCGCCGAAGTCGTGCCAGGTGGCCGGCCTGGCGCCGGTCATCACCAGAGGCGCGCGGGCCATCCAGTGCGGCGACATGACGACCACGCCGCGCAGCCCCGGAAAGCGCGCCTGCAGTTCGGCCCCCCACTGCGCAAGGGCTGGGCCGGTGGTGCCGGGCTCCACGGCGAACATGGGCGAGCCATGGGAGACGAACAGCGCCGGAACGCGGCCGGTGGAAGGACTTGCAGGGCGTACGGCGGAGGTGGGAGAAGCGGTCGAGTCGGTCATGGTGCGGGTTCCTCTGACCCTCATGTTAGGAGCCTGGCCCGCCAATCCAACCCAGGGATTTTGGACACATCGTTGCAAAAGCTTGAGCAATCCGGCGAGGCATGCGCCTGCGGAATCCATCCAGCGCCTGCCGTGGCGACTCAGTCCCGTACCTTGCCGCGCAGCGCCTTGACGCCGGAGCGCTGGGTCTTGGATTCCAGCCGCCGCTGGCGCGAGGCATAGGTCGGCTTGGTGGCGCGGCGCACGCGGGGCGCCTGGGCCACGCCGTCCACCACCTCCTGCAGTCGGCGCAGGGCGTCGAGCCGGTTGGCCTCCTGCGTGCGGAACTGCTGGGCCTTGAGCACGAAGACGCCTTCCTGCGTCAGCCTGCTGTCGCGCAGAGCCAGCAGCCGTTCCTTGATGTCGTCAGGCAGCGACGAGGCGGGAATGTCGAAGCGCAGATGCACGGCGCTGGAGACCTTGTTGACGTTCTGCCCGCCCGCGCCCTGGGCCCGCACGGCGGACCATTGCACTTCGCGTTCGTCGATCAGCGGCATGGCGGCTTTCGACGCGTCAGGCAGGCGCGCCGGCCGCCAGCGCGGCCTGCAGGGCGGCGCCGAAGGCCTGGGGCCGCTCGAACTGCACCCAATGCCCGGCATCCGGGATCAGCGCCAGGCCGCGGAAGTCGGGCGCGACGGCCGCGTAGGCGGCTTCCAGCGCGGTGATCCAGCTTTTGTAGAGGGCGTCGCGTTCGCCATAGATGGCATGCACCGGGCAGGCCACGCGCGGCAGCGAACGCGCCAGGATGTCGGTATGCGCCAAGCGCCGGCGCGGCATGCGGTCGCGCTGCACGTTGGCGGTGTGCAGCTCCAGCGCCAGCCCTTCGATCAGCGCGGTGTCGTGCAGCATCAGCGCGGCCAGGTTGTGGCGGTGGACATCGGCCTGCGCCTCGGGCGGCAGATGCCGCCAAGCCTTCAACTCGAACTGCCGGCCCGGCACCACGCCCATGGCCGGCGCCCCCACCAGCACCAGCTGGCGCGCCAGCTCCGGATGTTCGGCCAGCAGCAGCCCCGCCGTCATGCCGCCGAAGGAAAAACCCACCAGATCGACCGCCTGCGGGCCGAACAGCGCCCTGAAGCCGTCCGCGAGCGGCGCGACGAGGGCATCGGCATCCGAGCCGTTCGGCGGCACGGCGGAATCGCCGAAGCCCGGCAGGTCGGGAATCCATAGCGAATGGCCGGCCGCCACCAGGCCGTCGATGCTGCCCACCCAGTGCGTCCAGCTGCCGCTGCCGCCGTGCAGCAGCACCAGCGGCGGCCTGCCAGGCTGCGGCCGGCCCCAGGCATGCCAGACCAGCTCGCCCGCGCCGCAGGGCGTGGCATGGCGCGCAGCCTGCGCCTTCAGCCGGGCGATTTCGGGGTGGG
>CAJYHL010000047.1 GCA_913774625.1 uncultured Acidovorax sp. | reverse complement strand
CCACCCGTACCACGGCAATAGAGAAGAATCCGCGCAACCGAGAGGAAGCGCGATGCGCAAGAGCAGATTTACAGACGAGCAAGTCATCGGGTTCATCAAGCAAGCTGACGCCGGCATGAGCGTGGCGAAATCGCCGAGGGTGCGGCCGAAGCGGCACGGTTCGACAACTGCGGCGAATTTGTTGGAGCGGCGCCCCAGCCACGATTCATGATGCTGGACTGCGGCACCTCCTGGCTGCGCAGGGCATTCCGATCAGCCCAGTCCATCGGTGCGGCCGGGGCGGAGGCCGTTGCCGCCGCGGCGGACGCCGGGGCTGCAGTCGAGGTGATCGTGAACGCTGCATCGGAGCTGCTGCAGCACTCTGCCAAGCGCATCACGGAGCGCCATTACGGCGGCGTCCGGGAGCTCAAACCGGTCGGCTGATCGCGTTCCGCATGGGCACTCTCTCAGAGGGGCCAAAAACACACCAATTTGCGGAACGGATCGCCCGGAAACCAGCGCCAATGCTCATTTTCCCGCAGGACTCAATCCCCCGCCGCAAGGCGTGCCGGTTCGATTCCGGCCCCGGGCACCATGGCTTTCTTGCTATGGTTTTTGAATGCCCTCCCCGCACAGCATCCCCCCCCGTTCCTACTGCTCCCCTCTTGCAACCGCAGCATTGCTGCACAGCGCGGTAGCCCGCCGCCTCGACCCACTCCCCGTTCGAGGAGGACATGCCGGCCGCAGCCAGCCGGCACGCCGCAGCAAGTCATTCAGGCACGGCTCCTCCGGGTAGCAGCAGCGACGATAGCCAGCCCGGCTGCAACGATCAGGGCATCTTCCACGAGGCCGCTGCGGGTCTGGCCGATGCGCGTCATGGCTTTCTTGCGGACGTCGAGCGTGGCATAGGCCAGAGGTACGGCGGTGGTGACTGCCAAGGCCGCACCCGCGCTTGCGCGGTGGCGCGGCGCCAGCGCTGCGCCGGCGATACCCGCGCTCAGCACCCGCGCCAGGAGCCCGAGGAACACCGTACGATCGGGCGCGGTCTTCATCTTGTCGCCATACAGCTCGC
Organism: uncultured Acidovorax sp.; assembly: GCA_913774625.1. Taxonomy (GTDB): domain Bacteria; phylum Pseudomonadota; class Gammaproteobacteria; order Burkholderiales; family Burkholderiaceae_C; genus Paracidovorax. Next base: position 12,880 of record CAJYHL010000047.1, on the reverse strand, counting down.
CCGCGCCCATCGCCAGGGCGCCGAAGCGGAACAGAGGACGGTCCAGCAAGACGAGCGCTCCCGGCGTGTCACGCCGCATAAGCCGAGCGAGGGCCAGGGCGGCCATGGGAGTCATGGAGCGTGCGCTGGCGACGGCGCCGATCAGAGCGGAAGGGAGCAGGCTTGGGATGTTCATGGTCAGGACGGACCTCTGTGTATTGATCGCCAGAGCCTGCCTTGGCTGCATGGGCTTCGCTGGAGGGATTCGCAGAGGGTGGCCGTAGGACAAGAACAAGGCCGAAGACCTGCTCGTGCCTGCTGCACCAATGCCAGGCGGCCATGGACTACCTAGTGGCTCGGGACTTGCGAATCCCGCCCACGCGAGCTCCCCGAAGGCCGCCGCCGACACCACAAAAGGCCTGTCGGCTTACGCCCGCCCCGGCGCCTCGGTTGCTCTAATGCCGCATGACCTCGCACGAAGAAAAGCCCCCCATCCAGGGTTCCCGCGCGCCAGAGGTGTCCATGGCGGGCTCGGACGTCCGCAGCCTGAAGGACCACGAAGAGGACATCTTCTTCACCGCGATCGAAACCACGCGCATGCCCATGCTGGTGACCGACCCGCGGCAGCCGGACAACCCCATCGTGTTCGTGAACCGGGCCTTCCTGTCGATGACGGGCTATGGGCGCGAAGAAATACTGGGCACGAATTGCCGGTTTCTCCAGGGACCGGGAACGGATCGTTCCACGGTGGCGGCGCTGTCGGAGGCGATTGCGAACCGCATGGAATTCACCGCGGAGATCCTGAACTACCGCAAGGACGGGTCCTCCTTCTGGAATGCGCTGTTCGTGTCGCCGGTCTATAACAAGAACCGGCAGCTGGTGTATTTCTTCGCCTCCCAGCTGGACGTGAGCCGACGCCGGGACGCGGAGCAGGCACTGGCCCAGGCCCAGAAGATGGAGGCGCTGGGGCAGCTGACGGGTGGCATCTCGCACGACTTCAACAACCTGCTGCAGGTCATCTCCGGCCACCTGGAGATCGCCAAGCGTCGCATCCAGTCCGGCAAGGAGGCTGAAGCCGTGCTGACGAGCGTGGGCAGCGCCGCGGAGGCGGTCAAGCGCGCGGCCACGCTGACGCAGCAGTTGCTGGCCTTCGCACGCAAGCAGCGGCTGGAAGGCCGGCCCATCAACCTGAACGCCACGGCCCAGGGCATCAGGCCGCTCATCGAGGAAACTCTCAAGGACCGCATCGAAGTGGAGTTCCAGCTGGACCCGGACCTGGGCAATTGCCAGGTCGATCCCACGCAGCTCGAAGCGGCGATCCTCAACATCGTCACGAACGCGCGCGACGCCATGCCCGGCGGCGGCAAGCTCACGCTGCACACCGGCAATGTAGGGGTTTCGGAATCCGACGTTGCGGCCTACGGAGGGCTGAGGGCCGGGGCCTACGTGGCGGTGTCCATCACCGATACGGGCGAAGGCATTCCGCCCGAGCTGATCAAGCAGGTCGTCAACCCCTTCTTCACGACCAAGCCCGAGGGCAAGGGCACCGGCCTGGGCCTGTCGATGGTGTATGGCTTCGCCAAGCAATCGGGAGGAACGGTCAACATCTATTCGGAAGTCGGCGTGGGCACAACGGTGCGGCTCTACTTTCCGGCAACGGTCAAGGCCATGCATCTGCCGCCCAGCTTGCCCGAGGACAAGTCGAGCGAGAGGGGTGGCACGGAGTCGGTGCTGGTGGTGGACGACCGCCAGGAGGTCGCCGATCTGGCGGGCGCCATGCTGGAGAGCCTGGGCTATCAGGTGGAAATCGCCACCGACGCGGCCCAGGCGCTGGCACGGCTGGATGCGCGCATCAACCCCCTTGTGCCCGATCTGGTGTTTTCCGACGTGCTGATGCCGGGCGGCATGAACGGCTTCATGCTGGCGCGCGAGGTGCGCAAGCGCAACCCGCGCATCGCCATCCTGTTGACGACGGGCTACGCGGGGGACGGCAACATTTCCGATGTATCCGAGGGCGCGGAATTCGACGTGCTCAAGAAGCCCTATGGCATGGGCGAACTGGCCCGCAGGGTCAGGCTGGCACTGGATGGCCACACGGGCGCGAGAATGGCCCAGTCGCGCTGAAGCAGCGTTAGCGATACCCGCAGGGAAAAGCGGGGACTCACGCGGTCACATCAAGCTATGGAGTAAGGGGGAGCGTCGGCCGGTTCCGGCGCCGGGCCCGGCACGTCAGGCTCCACCGGCTGGCCTGGTTTGCCGGGAACCAGCGCCCTGACGCGAAGGCAAAGGGCAGGCAGCGGTAGGGTCGCAGCGTGGCATCGCGGAGGCGGCAACGAGATTGGCATGACCGGACCCCAGGCAACGCTGCCGGCATAGGCCGCCGGAGGCAGTGGTTCCAGGGTACGGGGCAGCATGAATCCGTCGTTCACCATGACCTTCGCCTGCTTCATCCGAACAGAGTCCTTCAATAGGTCTGACCGGGTGACGGGGCTCAGGCGCAGGGATGGACGATGACGCTGGCGATGGGATCAGCGCTGGAGCGGCGCAGGCAGGCGGGCCGCCTGACATGCCGGGGCGAAGCGCGATACGCATCCGCAGCCCAGTCCCACGGCGCATCGCTTGCAGCTTGCGCTGGCGACGGAAGCAGGGGCAGGCGGATGGCTGCGATACGGCATGGTCACACTCCTTCGGACTGAGAAAACCGGGGTTGGAAAGGGCTGCAATGCGCCTTGCGAACGTCTTTCAATTTATCCCGGCAGTCCCGGCACGCACGTAGGACGAAGCCCCATGCCGCAGTGCTCCGGCCTCAGGCGTGGACGCCCCTTCGCTCCCGCGACGCGCGCGGTGAAGCGAGGAGCAGCGCGCCAGCTTGTTCGCTCAGTTGTTCTGCCGCCTGATGACCTGGCGGCCCGCGTCGGTGATCTTCCAGTCGCCGCCCACGGCTTGGGCGACCAGACCCCAGTGCAGAAGCCGGCCCGACAGGTGGTGCTTCAGCGCCTCGGGCACGCTAATGGAACGGCCCATTTCCATCTGCTTGAGGGTCTCGATCTCGTCCAGAGTGGGCTCGAACGTGGGTGCATGGTAGGTGGAATGGATGGCAGCCATGGACGGAACTCCTTCTTGTTGGTCATTGACTGAGTGGGAGACGACGCGACGGTTCCGGCAGGCAGGACAAGGGACGGAAAAGCACTGCATCCAGAATGCCGAAATCGTGACAAAGCGTATCCCCAGCTTCGCTACAGTGCAATCAGAAGGGCCCCTACAGGCTCAAGTCGCGGCGCAGTCCTGCAGCCAGGCGGCGAAGCTCGCAAGCACCGGCGGATGGGCCTGCGCGGGGCTGATGAGGTAGTAGGCCCGCTCGCCGCGCAGCGGCTGGGCGCAGGCCACCACCAATTCACCCCGGGCGATCTCGGCTTCGATCAGCAGGGGCGGCATGAGCGCCACGCCCAGGCCATGGGAGGCCGCCACAGCCAGCATGGAAAAGAGTTCGTAGCGAGGGCCGTCAAGCGCACGGGGCGCATCCACGCCCGCGGCCGCGAACCACTTCTGCCAGGCCACGGGCCGCGTGCTTTGCTGCAGGAGCGGCAGGCGCGCCAGGGCCTGGGCCGGCACGGGCTGGTGCGCCCGGCCCGGCCCGCGCTGCGCCGCGGATTCGAGCAGGCGCGGACTGCACACCGGCACCACGTCTTCGTGCAGCAGCAATTGGGCCTGCACGCCCGGCCACTGGGCGATCTGCTCCGGCGTGCCGGCATAGAGCGCCGCATCGAAGGTCGTGTCGGCGAAAAGGAAGGGCCGCGTGCGCGTCTCGATGTGGACCACGATGTCCGGATGCAGCGCGGCCAGTTGCGGCAGGCGCGGGATGAGCCAGCGCGTGGCGAAGGTGGGCACCGCCGCCAGCGACAGCGCACCGCCCCGGCCCTGGTGCGCCATCACGTCCAGCGTGTCGCGCTCCAGCCCCTGCAGCCAGCGCGCGACCTGGTGGCCGTAGCGGGCGCCGGCGGGCGTCAGCACCACGCCATGGCGGGTTCGGCGGAAGAGCTGCACGCCCAGCCACTCCTCCAGCGCCAGGATCTGGCGGGACACCGCGCTTTGCGTCAGCGACAGCTCCTGCGCCGCGCGGGTGTAGCTCTCGTGCCGCGCGGCGGCTTCGAAACAGGCCAGCGCCTGGGTGGAGGGCAGATGTCGATGCATGGCCGCAAGCCTAACCCAGACATTCCATTCACGCATTCCTGGATGAGAACAAGTCGTTTGCGCCTGACTGCTTCGCCTCATACGATGCAGATACCTCAAGTTCCACCCATGGCCTGCATGAATGAGTGGAACTTCTTCCCTATTGCCCACCGACACTGGAGACACGCCAATGGCCCACGCCGCCTTCCAATGGGACGACCCCTTCCTGATCGAGCAGCAGCTCAGCGACGACGAGCGCGCCATCCGCGATGCCGCCGCCGCCTATTGCCAGGACAAGCTGGCTCCGCGCGTGCTGGAAGCCTTCCGCCACGAGCGGATGGACACGAGCATCTTCCGCGAGATGGGCGAGGTCGGCCTGCTGGGCCCCACCATTCCCGAACAGTACGGCGGCCCGGGCCTGAACTACGTGGCCTACGGCCTCATAGCCCGCGAGGTCGAGCGCGTCGATTCCGGCTATCGCTCCATGGCCAGCGTGCAGAGCTCGCTGGTGATGGTGCCCATCTTCGAATTCGGCTCCGAAGCGCAGAAGCAGAAGTACCTGCCCCGGCTGGCCAGCGGCGAATGGATCGGCTGCTTCGGCCTGACCGAGCCCGACCACGGCTCCGACCCCGGCAGCATGGCCACCCGCGCGTACAAGACCGCGGGCGGCTACCGCCTCAAGGGCACCAAGATGTGGATCACCAACAGCCCGGTGGCCGACGTGTTCGTGGTCTGGGCCAAGGAAGTTTCCGAAGGCGGCGCGGTCGGCCCCATCCGCGGCTTCGTGCTGGAAAAGGGCATGAAGGGCCTGAGCGCCCCGGCCATCCACGGCAAGGTGGGCCTGCGCGCCAGCGTGACCGGCGAGATCGTCATGGACGACGTCTTCGTGCCCGAGGAGAACGCCTTTCCCGAGGTGCGCGGCCTCAAGGGCCCGTTCACCTGCCTCAACAGCGCGCGCTACGGCATCGCCTGGGGCGCCATGGGCGCGGCCGAATTCTGCTGGCACACCGCCCGCCAGTACACGCTGGACCGCAAGCAGTTCGGCCGGCCGCTGGCCGCCAACCAGCTCATCCAGAAGAAGCTGGCCGACATGCAGACCGAGATCGCACTGGGCCTGCAGGCCGCGCTGCGCTTCGGCCGCATGAAGGACGAGGGCATCGCATCGGTGGAAGGCACTTCCATCATCAAGCGCAACAACTGCGGCAAGGCGCTGGACATCGCCCGGCTGGCCCGCGACATGATGGGCGGCAACGGCATCAGCGACGAGTTCGGCGTGGCGCGCCATCTGGTCAACCTGGAGGTGGTCAACACCTATGAGGGCACGCACGACGTGCACGCCCTCATCCTAGGCCGCGCGCAGACCGGGATCGCCGCATTCAGCTGAACTTCGCCCTGACAAGGCCCAGCACACACAGCGATCCCATCCATCACCCATGACAGGAATGACACCCTCCAATGCAGGAGCCCTCGCGGGCATCAAGGTGCTGGACCTTTCCCGCGTGCTGGCCGGCCCCTGGTGTACCCAGCTGCTGGCCGACCTGGGCGCCGACGTGGTGAAGGTGGAACGGCCCGGCGCGGGCGACGACACCCGCCACTGGGGCCCGCCCTTCCTGAAGGACAGCGAAGGCCACGATACGCAGCAGGCCAGCTATTTCGCGGCCTGCAACCGCAACAAGCGCTCGGTCACCATCGACATGGCGACCACGGAAGGCCAGCAGCTGATCCGCCGGATGGCACAGCAGGCCGACGTGGTGGTGGAGAACTTCAAGGTCGGCGGCCTGAAGCAGTACGGGCTGGACCACGAGAGCCTGCGCGCGCTGAACCCGCGCCTCGTCTACTGCTCGGTCACCGGCTTCGGCCAGACCGGGCCCTATGCCGAACGCGCGGGCTACGACCTGATGGTGCAGGCCATGACGGGACTGATGAGCATCACCGGCCGCCCCGACGATGCGCCCGGCGGCGGCCCGCTGCGCGTGGGCGTGGCGGTGATCGACCTCTTCACCGGCCTCTATGCCGGCAACGCCATCCTGGCCGCTCTGCACGCCCGCGACAACGCCGCCACCGGCACGGGCCAGGGCCAGCACATCGACATGGCCCTGCTGGACGTGGGCATGGCCGTGCTGGCCAACCAGGCTTCCGGCTTCCTGGCCACGGGCGAATCGCCCGGCCGCATGGGCAACAGCCACCCCAGCCTGGTGCCCTACCAGGACTTTCCCACGGCCGACGGCAACATGCTGCTGGCCATCGGCAACGACGGCCAGTTCGCCCGCTTCTGCGCCGCAGCGGGCGTGCCGCAGTGGGCCGGGGACGCGCGCTTCGCCACCAACACGCTGCGCGTGCGCCACCGGGCGGAACTGATCGCGCTGATGCAGCCGCTGACGCGCACCCGCACCACGGGCGAATGGATCGCCCTGCTGGAAGACAAGGCCGTGCCCTGCGGCCCCATCAATACCGTCGCCCAGGCCTTCGACGACCCGCAGGTGCAGGCGCGCGGCCTGCGCGTGGACCTGCCCCGCTGGCCGCAGGGCGAAGCCGGCGACGGGGTGGGCTCCATCGCCACCGTGGCCAGCCCGCTGCGCCTGTCGGCCCACCCGCCCGTGCTGCGCCATGCGCCGCCCGCGCTGGGCCAGCACACCGACGAGGTGCTGGCCGAGCTGGGCCTGGATGCAGCCGGCATCGCCGCGCTGCGCAGTTCGGGCGTGCTCTGAACCGCTGGTTCGCAGGCAAGGCTGGCTCGGCCGGTCGCGAGCACGACTGCGGGCGAAAAGCCCCATGCACACGCCAAGGACACTCAGAGCGCGCCGGGACAGGTAACTGCAACGCACCTAGAATTTTCGACCTCGTCTGCAGCCTCCGCCAACTGGCTTCGCCTTGAACAGGGCGGAGGGCGGTGCGTCAACAAAAACTCCCAAGGGAAATCATGGAAAAAAATCCAACCGCCGCATCCGTCGGCGCAAGGGTGTGGCTGGCCGTGCTCGGCCTGGTCCTCCTCTGCGCGGGCGCGTTCCTCGCCGTCTATGGCTACCGGCTGGCCTCGCTCGGCGGCAGCAAGTACTTCGTCATCGCCGGCATCGCGCTCGTCGCCTCCGGAGTGCAGATCGCGCGAGCGCGCGCCTCGGGCAGCTGGATCTACGGCGCGGTGTTCATCGGCACGGTGGCCTGGGCGCTGGCCGAAGTGGGCCTGGACTTCTGGCCGCTGGTCTCGCGCATCATGACCTTCGCAGGCATCGCCATCCTGGTCACCGCCTCGTACCCGCTGGTGCACGGCACGGCGCGCCGGCCGGCCTGGGCCCTGACAGGCGTGCTGGCGCTGGCCTTCCTGGGCGGCGTCTGGGGCATGTTCCAGCCGCATGCGGTGGTGGCTGCGCAAGGCCCCGGCCCCGCGCTGACGCCCGTGGCGACCGGCTCCGGCCCGGCGGACTGGGCCCACTACGGCAACACGCCCGGTGGCAGCCGTTTCGCGGCGCTGGACCAGATCACGCGCAGCAACGTCTCCCAGCTGCAGGTGGCCTGGACCTACCGCACGGGCGACACGCCCGTCAGTCCCGGCGGCGGCGGCGCGGAAGACCAGCTCACACCCCTGCAGATCGGTGACCGCGTGTTCCTCTGCACGCCGCACAACAACGTGATCGCGCTGGACGCGGCCACGGGCAAGGAAATCTGGAAGACCGAGATCAACGCCAAGCAGAAGAAGTGGATGCGTTGCCGCGGCCTGGCCTACTTCGACGCCGATGCGCCGCTGGAGCAGCCCACCGTGGAGGGCTCCACGCCCGTGCCGGCCGTGAAGCCGGCCGCCGGTGCGGCCTGCCAGCGCCGCATCCTGATGAACAGCGTAACGCCCGAGCTGATCGCGCTGGATGCCGACACGGGCGCCTTCTGCGCCGACTTCGGCAAGCAAGGCCGCGTGGACCTGCGCTCCGGCATGGGCAAGGGCGCCGACAAGGGCGAGTACTACCCCACCTCGGCCCCCACGCTGGCGGGCACGACCATCGTGGTGGGAGGCCGCGTGGCCGACAACGTCAGCACCGACATGCCCGGCGGCGTGGTGCGCGGCTTCGACGTGATGACGGGCGCGCTGCGCTGGGCCTTCGACCCGGGCAACCCTGCGGACCCGTCCGCTCCAGCCCCCGGCAAGACCTACGTGCGCTCCACGCCCAACGTTTGGGCGCCCATGTCCTACGATCCGCAGTCCAACACCGTCTTCATGCCGGTGGGCAGCGCGGCCATCGACCTCTGGGGCGTCAAGCACACGGCGCTGGACCGCAAGTACGGCGCTTCGATGCTCGCCGTGGACGGCACCACCGGCCGCGAGAAGTGGGTGTACCAGACGGTACATGACGACCTCTGGGACTTCGACGTGCCCATGCAGCCGACCTTCTTCGACTTCAAGAAGCCGGACGGCAGCAGCACGCCCGCCCTGGTGTTCGGAACCAAGGCCGGCCAGCTCTTCGTGCTGGACCGCCGCACCGGCCAGCCGCTCACGCGCGTGGAAGAGCGCCCCGTATCGCAGGGAAAGATCCCGAACGAAACCTATTCGCCCACGCAGCCCTTTTCCGTCGGCATGCCCAGCATCGGTGCGGACGTGCTCAAGGAGTCGGACATGTGGGGCGCCACGCCTTTCGACCAGTTGCTGTGCCGCATCCACTTCAAGTCCAAGCGCTACGACGGGCTGTTCACGCCCCCGGGCACGGACCCGTCGCTGAACCTGCCCGGATCGCTGGGCGGCATGAACTGGGGCGGCCTCTCGATCGATCCGACCAGCGGCTACCTGTTCGTCAACGACATGCGCGTGGGCCTGGAAGTGCAGTTGATTCCGGCCGACCCTGCCGATGCCGGCAAGAAGTCCGACGGCAACGAGGCCGCCGCCATCACGCGCCCGGTTGCGCTGGACGGCACGCCCTACGCCATCAACGCCAAGGTGCGCTTCATGTCCCCGCTGGAGATCCCCTGCCAGAAGCCGCCTTTCGGCACGCTGACGGCCGTGGACCTGAAGACCCGGCAAGTCGCGTGGCAGGTGCCGGTGGGTACCGTGAAGGACACGGGCCCCTTCGGCATCAAGATGGGTCTGCCCATCCCCATCGGCATGCCCACCATCGGCGGAACGATGGCCACGCAGGGCGGGCTGGTGTTCATTGCCGCCACGCAAGACTACTACCTGCGCGCCTACGACAGCGGCACCGGCCGCGAAGTCTGGAAGGCGCGCCTGCCCGTGGGCAGCCAGGGCACGCCGATCAGCTACAAGGCACGCGCCGACGGCCGCCAGTACGTGGTGGTGTCCGCGGGCGGCGCGCGCAACTCGCCCGACCGGGGCGACTACGTGATCGCCTACGCCCTGCCCCGCTGAGGTGCAGGCACAGCGCGCGGGGGAAACACCCCGCGCGCCTGCCCGGCCCCGTGCCGGGTTGCCATGGCCGCCTTTGTGCGCTCCGTATCACACCCATGGCATGCAGGCCACGCAGGCGGGGGTAAACGCCAGCCCGAAAAAACGCGTCCGCCCTCTTAGAATTTGCCGGCACGCGCATCCGCGCCAAGGAGTTGCAATGAACGCTGTCCAGCAGGAAATCGATGAGCGCACCAACCTCACCGGCACCAACAAGTTCGAATTGCTGCTGTTCCGGCTCGGCACGGACACGGCGCTGGGCAAGTCCGAACTGTTCGGCATCAACGTGTTCAAGATCCGCGAGATCGTGGCCATGCCCAACATCACGCCCATCGCCGGAGCCACGCAGCACTCCCTGGGCGTGGTGAACCTGCGCGGCCAGATCATCCCGGTGCTGGACCTGCCGGCCATCGTCGGCTGCAAGCCGCAGACGGGACTGAACATCATGCTGGTGACCGAATATGCGCGCACCACGCAGGCCTTCGCGGTCGAGTCGGTGGAAGACATCGTGCGGCTGGACTGGAAGCAGGTGCTCTCGGCCGAGACCAGCGGCGCTGGCGGCAAGCTGGTCACCAGCATCGCCCGGCTGGACGGCAACACCGACGGCTCGCGCCTGGCCCAGGTGCTGGACGTGGAAGCCATCCTGCAGATGGTCTCGCCCTCCGACGAGCACCAGGTGGACCCGGAAAAGGTCGGCGACCGGCTCAAGATCAAGCCCGGCAGCATCGTGCTGGCGGCCGACGACTCCTTCGTCGCGCGATCGCTCATCGAACAGGAGCTACAGGCGCTGCAGGCGCCCTACGAAATGACCAAGTCGGGCAAGGAAGCCTGGGACCGGCTCAATGCCATCGCCCGAGGCGCCGAAGCCGAGGGCAAGACCGCGGCCGACCGCGTCTCGCTGGTGCTGACCGATCTGGAGATGCCGGAGATGGACGGCTTCACGCTGACGCGCAACATCAAGCAGGACGCGCGGCTCAAGGACATCCCCGTCGTCATCCACTCGTCGCTCTCGGGTTCGGCCAACGAGGACCATGTGCGCAGCGTCGGCGCAGACGCCTATGTGGCCAAGTTCGTGGCCGAGGACCTGGCCAACACCATGCGCCGGGTGCTGCCCGACTGAATCCACGCAACCGAGGGGACGGCGGCAACACGCGGCTTCCGCTGCCTGCCCGCCCATGGAAAGGCCGGCGCTTGCCAGACAAGCCCGGCCTTCGCCTATTGAGGTCTTCGCCTCAGGCCTGCGCGGGCAGCGCCTCGGCCACGGTGAAGCGGCTGCGCACATGCTGCGGCCGCTCCAGCTCGTCCACCAGCGCCACGGCCAGATCGGCCACGCTGATGCGGCCCGGCTGGTCGCCGTTCATCAGGGGCGATTCGGTGCCCAGGCGGTAGCGGCCGGTGCGCGGGCCTGGCTCCAGCAGGATGGCGGGGGACAGGAAGGTCCATTCCAGATCCTTTTCCTGCCGCATCTCGGTCAGCAGCTGGCGTGCGGCCAGGGCGGCCTGCTTCCAGTCGGCCGGGAAGTCCGGCGTATCGACCAGCTGCACGCCGGGCGCCACGAACAGGCTGCCCGCGCCGCCCACCACCAGCACGCGCCGGGTGCCCGAGGCGCGCACCCCCTCCAGGATGGCGCGGCTGCCGGCGAGGAACTGGTCGTGGATGTCGGGCACCGTCCAGCCCGGGTTGTAGGCGCTGACCACCGCGTCGTGGCCGCGCACGGCCGCCGCCACCTGGGCCGCGTCCTGCGCGTTGCCGGCCACCACGGTCAGGCCCTCGCGGGCCGGCAGCTTCCCGGGGTTGCGCGCCAGCACGGTGACCTGATGGCCGCGCTGCAGCAACTCGTCCAGAACGGCCGTACCGACGAAACCGGTACCGATCAAAGCGATTTTCATGACATGAATCCTTGCATCCAGAGTTGAGGGGAAAGACCGTCGCCGAAGCGATGACGCCATGGTATGGACTGCACAATCCATACACTAGAAGGCTTTTTTCGACTTCTCCTTGAAGGACAGCTTCACGATGGATGATCTCAAGCGCATGGCCATCTTCGCCGCCGTGGTCCGGCACGGCTCCATGAGCGGAGCGGCGCGCGCGCTGGGCATGAGCCCCTCGGCCATCAGCCAGCAGGTGCGGCTGCTGGAGCAGGCTGGCGGCGTCACGCTGCTGCACCGCTCCACCCGCAAGCTCGCGCTGACCGATGCCGGCGCCCGCTACCACGCCCAGTGCGCGGCCATGTGGGCCGCGGCAGAGCAGGCGCGGGCCGAACTGGCGGCCTCGCGCGACGTGCCGGGCGGCGAGCTGCGTCTGTCCGCGCCGGTGGGCTTCGCCAGGCACATCGCCCCGGCCCTGGGCCCTCTGCTGGCCGCCCACCCGGCCCTGAGCCTGCATCTGCTGGTGGACGATGCGCTCATCGACCTCATCGAGGCCCGGGTGGATCTGGCCGTGCGCTTCGGCGGCCTGCCCGACTCGTCCTGGGCGGCGCGCAGCCTGGGCACGCTGCACTGGTGGCTGTGTGCGGCCCCGCGTTGGCTGGAGCGGCACGGCACGCCGCAGACGCCCGGCCAGTTGCTGGCCCAGCCCTGGCTGGGCTTCGCCCGCGACGGCGGCCTGCCGATCGAGGTGCGCGTGCCCGGCGCCGAGCCGCAGACGCTGCGCGTGCAGCCGCGCATCGCCAGCAACAACCAGCTTTCGATCCAGCAGATGTGCGAGGCCGGCCTGGGCCTGGCCCTGGTGGGCAGCATCGACGTGCAGGACGCGCTGGCCAGCGGCCGGCTGGTGCGGCTGATGCCGGAGTGGCAGTTCGGCCCGGAAGACGGCCTGCGCATCTGGGCCGTCACCCCGCAGCGCGCCACCCAGCCTGCCAAGGTGAGGCAGGCCATCGCCGCGCTGCAGGGCTACCTGCGCCAGCAGCCGGGGGTCAGCGACTGAACGCAGAAGTCCGCTGGCGTACAGGCGACGGCGTGAAGATGGGGCAAAACCTGGGCCCGGGCCCGCGCGAGGTCAACCGAACGGGGGCGAAGCGCGTCTGTCATGGCAGGGCTGTGCATAACGGGTGCCAGCCACGCACCCGCCAAAGAAGGAGACGACAAGCCATGCCTAATCATCTGGGCTCCGCCCTGCGGCTGACCGCCGCCACGGCCCTGGCCGGCCTCGCCATGGGCTGCGCGCCCCTGCCCGACGATCCCTACGACGACCGCTACTACGGCCACCAGTACCCGCAGGCGCCCTACCCGACGGGCGGCTATCCCGTGGCGGGCTCGGGCATCAGCCTGTACGAGCCACGGCCACGGGATAGCCGCCCGTCGGGTAGGGCGCCTGCGGGTACTGGTGGCCGTAGTAGCGGTCGTCGTAGGG
>CAJYHL010000046.1 GCA_913774625.1 uncultured Acidovorax sp. | reverse complement strand
ACGAAACCGCCACGCGCGAAGCCTTCCGCGAGCGCGACATGGCGCTCTACACAGTGGTGGCCGGGCAGGGCGCGCGCAACGGCGTGCCGCTGGAAGCGGGCGAGACCCGCGCGCTGCTGCAGGCCCTGGCGCTGGACGCGCGCGGCCCGGCGGCCTTCGTGCTGGTGGGCAAGGACGGCGGCGTGAAGCTGCGCGAGGGGGCCGGCGTCGATCTGCAGGCCGTCTTCGACGAGATCGACCGCATGCCCATGCGCCGCAGGCAGCGGCAGGACTGAGAACTGAGCCCCAAAGCGCGACGCCCCGCGCTGCCATGGGGCAAGGCGGGGCGTCGCTTCTTTGGCGGAGCCTCTCAAGGCATCAGAGCGCCTGCATTTCCTTGTTCAGCGCGCCGCCCGTGGCTGCGGGCGTAGCAGCGGGCGAGGCAGTGGGCGCAGAGGCCGGCGCATTGCCGGCGCCGACGATGGCCGGAGCGCGCGTGGCCACGTCGGCCGGCACTTCCAGGTAGGGCAGGTGCAGGGCCGTGCTGGTCATGCGGCGGATCTCGTTGGTCAGCTCGGGCGTCTCGTTGATCTTGCGGCCATACGAAGGAACGATCTCCTTCAGGCGCGGCTTCCAGCCCGCGTCGGTCATCTGCTGCGGGAAGGCCTTGGTCATCAGGTTGATCATGATGTGCGGGGCGGTGGATGCGCCGGGCGATGCGCCCAGCAGGGCGGCGATGGTGCCGTCCTTGTCGGTGACGATCTCCGTGCCGAACTGCAGCACGGCGCCTTCCTTCGGGTCGCGCTTGATGACCTGCACGCGCTGGCCGGCCACGGCCAGGCGCCAGTCTTCACGCTTGATGTTGGGGAAATACTGCTGCACCGCCTGCTGGCGGTCGTCGTCGGTCAGGGCTGCCTGCTGCACCAGGTACTTCACCAGGTCCAGGTTGTGGATGCCCACGCGCAGCATGCCGCCGATGTTGTCGTGGTTGATCGAGGAGAACAGGTCGAACCAGGAGCCCTGCTTGAGGAACTTGGTGGACTGCAGCGCGAAGGGGCCGAACAGCACCACGTCCTTGCCGTCGAGCTTGCGGGCGTCCAGGTGGGGCACGGACATCGGGGGCGAGCCTTCGGCGGCCTTGCCGTAGGCCTTCACGTTGTGGCGCGCGGTGATGGCGGGGTTCTCGATGGCCAGCCATTCGCCGCCCACGGGGAAGCCGGCGTAGTTGCGCGACTCGGGAATGCCCGAGGCCTGCAGCATCTTGAGCGCCGCGCCGCCTGCGCCCACGAAGACGAACTTCGCCTTCACGGTCTTTTCCCTGGCGCCGTCGGCCAGGTCGGCCACGGTCACGTTCCAGGTCTTGTCGTCGTTCTGGCGCAGGGCGCGCACTTCATGCTGCAGCTTCAGCGTGAAGTTGGGGCTCTTCGCAAGGCTCTGCATCAGCTGGTTGGTGACCACGCCGTAGTTCACGTCGGTGCCGATGGGCATGTAGGTGGCGGCCACCTTCTGCGCCGGGTCGCGGCCCTCGATCAGCAGCGGCGCCCATTCCTTGATCCTGGCCTGGTCTTCCGAGAACTGCATGCCGTAGAAGAGCGGGTTCTTGGTCAAAGCGGCATGGCGCTTCTTCAGGTATTCGATGTTCGCATCGCCCCAAACGAAGCTCATGTGCGGCGTGGGGTTCACGAAGGTCTGCGGCTGCTGCATGTGGCCGCGCGCGATCTGGTGCGCCCAGAACTGGCGCGAGACTTCGAACTGCTCGGCGATGCCCACGGCGCGCTTGGTCTCGATGGAGCCGTCGGGCAGCTCGGGCGTGTAGTTCAGCTCGGCGAAGCCGGAGTGGCCGGTGCCGGCGTTGTTCCAGCCATTGGAGCTTTCCAGGGCCACGCCGTCCAGGCGCTCGAACACCTCGATCTTCCAGTCGGGCTGCAATTCCTGCAGGTAGGTGGCCAGCGTGGTGCTCATCACGCCGGCGCCGATCATCACCACATCGACGGGCTTGTCGTTTTCCGCAGCCGGAACGGAGCGGGGAAACAGCGGCCAAAACAAAAACAATACCGAGGCCAGCACCAGCACGCCCAGGGCGGCCAGTCCGGCTTTGATCGACTTCTTCATGACTTCTTCCAGACAGAGAAAAAAAAGCCTGCATGCGGTGCGTGCAGGCTTCTTCGGACTCGCGGCGATGCGAGCTTTGTTCAAGCGCGCGATTCTGTTGGTCCGGAGGTTCTTTGACGATAGTCAATTGGTATTAGTGCTAGGGGCGCTAGGGAACTTTCCTGGCAGGCGCATGGCGGCTGCCCAGGCAGGCACCAACGAAAAAACCGCCCGAAGGCGGTTTCTTGCTTTTTCTTTGCTGACAGCGCACCCGTTACAAACGGCGGGCGGCGATGAGGCCGTCCGGGCTGTTTGCCTGAAGGGTCAGGCGGCCAGGGCCAGGGCTTTCACCTTGGCGGACAGGCGGCTCTTGTCGCGAGCGGCCTTGTTCTTGTGGAAGATGCCCTTGTCGGCGATGGTGTCGACGACGGCTTGCATCTTCGCAAACAGTTCGGTGGCCTTGGTCTTGTCGCCGGCCACGACGGCCTTCTCGACGTTCTTGACGGCCGTACGGTACTTGGAACGCAGCGACGTGTTGGCCGAGTTCAGCTTGACGTCCTGGCGGGCGCGCTTGCGGCCGGACGCCAGACGGGGGTTCTTCTTCTTGGGCTTGGCAGATGCCATGATTCAAATTCCTTAAATGTGTCTGCGGATGTTGTCAGCAAAGCCGGCGATTATAGCCCAGAGCCTTTCCGTGTGCCTGCCGGCCTCGGCAGGCGCCGCCGGATAGCGCATACACTCGCGCCCTGTGTCCCTGCTCAAAGCCGCCTCCACCGTTTCGCTGCTGACCCTGGCCTCCCGCGTGACGGGCCTGGCGCGCGACCTGCTCATGGCATCGATGTTCGGCGCCAACGCGCTGACCGACGCCTTCAACGTCGCCTTCCGCATTCCCAACCTGTTCCGCCGGCTTTTCGCCGAAGGCGCCTTCAGCCAGGCCTTCGTGCCGGTGCTTGCCGGCCACAGGGCGCGCCTGGGTGAAGAGCCCACCCGGGTGCTGATCGCCCATGTGGCCACCGTGCTGTTCTGGGCGCTGCTCGTGACCTGCGTTCTGGGCGTGCTGGGCGCGCCCCTGCTGGTGTGGCTGCTGGCCAGCGGCCTGCGCCAGGACGGTGGCGCCTACGACGCCGCCGTGCTGATGACGCGCTGGATGTTCCCCTACATCGGCTTCATGTCGCTGGTGGCGCTGGCCGCAGGGGTGCTCAACACCTGGAAGCGCTTCGCTGTGCCGGCCGCCACGCCGGTGCTGCTCAACGTCTGCATGATCCTGGCTGCATGGTTCGTGGCGCCGCAGTTCGCTGCGCGCGGCATCGAGCCCATCTACGCCATGGCGGCCGGCGTAATGGCCGGCGGCGTGCTGCAGCTGGCCCTGCAGCTGCCCGCGCTGCACCGGCTGCGGCTGCTGCCGCGCATCGCCGTCACCTGGAGCGGCATGCGCACTGCGCTGGCCGACCCGGCGGTGCGGCAGATCCTGCGCCTGATGGCGCCTGCCTTGCTGGGCGTGGGCGTGGCGCAGATCTCGCTCATGATCAACACCCAGATCGCCTCGTACCTGGCGCCCGGCAGCGTCACCTGGCTGTTCTATGCCGACCGGCTGATGGAGTTCCCCACCGCGCTGCTGGGCGTGGCCTTGAGCGTGGTGCTCACGCCCCAGCTGGCCGCGGCCAAGGCGGCGGGGGATGCCGACCGCTATTCCTCCATGCTCGACTGGGGCCTGCGCATCGTCGTGCTGCTGGCCGTGCCCAGCGCGGTGGCTCTGCTCACCTTCGCCGAGCCGCTGGTGGCCACGCTGTTCCACCATGGCGCGCTGCAGGACCGCGACGTGGGGCAGATCGCCCTGGCGCTGGCCGGCTACGGCGTGGGCCTGCTGGGGCTGGTCGCCATCAAGGTGCTGGCGCCGGGCTTCTACGCCAGCCAGGACATCCGCACCCCGGTGCGCATCGCCATCGCGGTGCTGGTCTGTACGCAACTGCTCAACCTGGCCTTCGTGCCCTGGCTGGCCCATGCCGGGCTGGCGCTGTCGATCGGTCTGGGTGCGCTGCTGAACGCGCTCTGGCTGCTGATCGGCCTGCGCCGGCGCGGCAGCTACCGGCCGCTGCCTGGCTGGTACAAGTTCTCGCTGCAGGTCGTGGCGGCCGGCGCGCTGCTGGCCATCTTCCTCGCCTGGGGCGCCCAGCACTTCGACTGGCTGGCGCTGCGGGCCCAGGGCGGCCGCCGGGCCGGCCTGCTTGCGCTCTGGCTGGCGGGCTCGGTGCTGCTCTATTTCGGCGCGCTTGCCGCATCCGGGCTCAAGCTCAAGACCCTGCTGAGGCGTTGACGCGGTCCGTGCCGACTTGACGCTTGCGGCGCGCTGACCGTACAACCGCCATCATGTCCCTCCGCTACGACGTCCCGACCCCGCTCGAATATTTCGCCGCCCTGGTGCAGGAGGGAGAGGACATACCGCTGCTGGAGGCCGCCGCCTCCATCGCGCACGACGAATACCCCGAGCTCGACGTGCAGCAACTGCTGGGCGACGTCGATCAGCTCCAGGCCCGCGTGCAGCGCCGCCTGCCGGCCGATGCCTCCGCGCTGCAGCGCCTGCGCACGCTCAACCAGTTCTTCTTCGGCGACCTGGGCTTCGCCGGCAATCTCAACAACTACTACGACCCCGACAACAGCTACCTGAACGCCGTGCTGCGCACGCGGCGCGGCATTCCCATCTCCCTGGCGGTGGTCTGGCTGGAGCTGGCCCAGGGCCTGGGCCTGCAGGCGCACGGGGTGTCGTTCCCGGGGCACTTCATGCTCAAGGTGCTGCTGCAGGACGGCCAGGTGGTGATGGACCCGATGACCGGCCAGTCGCTATCGCGCGAGGACCTGAGCGAGCGGCTGGAGCCCTTCCAGCGCGGACGGGGCCCGCAGGACGATCCCGACGAGGTGCCGCTGGGCCTGTATCTGCAGGCCGCGCCGGCGCGGGACATCCTGGCGCGCATGCTGCGCAACTTGAAGGAGATCCACCGCTCCCAGCAGGACTGGCCGCGGCTGATCGCCGTGCAGAACCGGCTGCTGCTGCTGTTGCCCGAAGCCTGGGGCGAGTGGCGCGACCGGGGCCTGGCCCATGCCGAGCAGGGCAATGCGCGGCAGGCGGTGGCCGATCTGGAAACCTATCTGGCCCGGGTGGAACGCGGCGTGGATGCCGAGCGCATCGCCGAACGGGTCGGCGCGCTGCGCCGCACCCTGGCGGATCCCCGCTGAACGGGCCGCCCGCCGGGCCTCGTGCCCGGCGCGGGTGGGGCGGGTCAGAAGGTTTCCCAGTCGTCCTGGTTCCGCGCCGCAGCCGGCAGAGACGCTGCCGGCTTGGGCGTGGCTGCGGGCGCAGGCGTGTCGCGCGCCTTGCGGGACGCCGCAGGCGGCAGCGCGGCCTTGCGGGCCACAGGCGCCGCCGGCACGGCCACAGGCGCGGGAGCCGGGGCCGGCACCGCGGCATGTGGCGCGGCATGCTGCGGCTGGACCAGGCTGGAAGCATCCACCCGGAACGCGCTCACCAGCTGCACCAGCCGCGCGGCCTGCGCGTTCAGGCTGGCCGCCGCCGCTGCCGATTCCTCCACCAGCGCCGCGTTCTGCTGCG
>CAJYHL010000045.1 GCA_913774625.1 uncultured Acidovorax sp. | reverse complement strand
TGTGGGCCGCGCAGCGCACGACGCCACGCAGCTGCGCCGGGTGTTCAGCTGGCTGGCCATCGGGCCGGCGGCGTCGAACTTCCTGGGCCCGTTCTTCGCGGGCCTGCTGATCGACCATGCGGGCGCGCTGGTGGGGCAGGGCGCGGGCAGCACGGCCGGCTACCGCGCCGCCTTCGCCATGCTGGCCCTGCTGCCGCTGGCCACCTGGTTCTGGGTGCGCGCCACGGTGGAGCTGCCGCCCGTTGCCGCCGCCCCCGAGGACGCGGCCGGCGGCGTCCGCCCCCGCGCCTGGGATTTGCTGGCCGAGCCGCGCTTCCGGCGCCTGCTGCTGGTCAACTGGCTGCTCTCGTCGTGCTGGGACGTGCACACCTTCGTCGTGCCGCTGCTGGGGCACGAGCGCGGGCTGTCGGCCTCGGTGATCGGCACCATCCTGGGCGGCTTCGCCATCGCAGCGGCGCTGGTGCGCATGCTGATGCCGCTGCTGGCTGCGCGCCTGCGCGAAGCGGTGGTGGTGACGGGCGCCATGGTGGCCACCGCGCTGCTCTTCGCCGTCTATCCGCTGCTGCCCACGGCGCTGGCGCTGGGCGTCTGTTCGGTGCTTTTGGGCTTTGCGCTGGGGTCGGTGCAGCCCATGATCATGAGCATGCTGCACCAGATCACGCCGCACCACCGCCATGGCGAGGCGCTGGGCCTGCGCCTGATGAGCATCAACGCGTCCAGCGTGCTGATGCCGGTGCTGTTCGGCACGGCCGGCGCGCTGATCGGCGTGGGCGGGCTGTTCTGGGTGGTGGGCGCCACGGTGGGCGCGGGCGCCCGGCTGGCCTGGCGCATGGAGGCCGGGCCCGCCGAGGCTTGATGGATGGACGGCCGGATCAGCCCGCCTGCTTCATGGCGGTGACCTCGATCTCGATCTTCATGCGTGGATCGAGCAGGCGGGCCGAGATCATCATCGCCGCCGGCCGCACGGCGCCGAAGTATTTCCGCAGCACCGGCCAGCAGGCCTCGAAGTCTTCGCCGTTCGGCAGCACATAGGTCACCCGCACCACGTCGGCCAGGCTGGCGCCGGCCTGGCGCAGCGCCTGCTCGATGTTCTTCAGGCACTGCTCGGCCTGGGCCGCGACGTCGTCCGAAATGGCCATGGTGGCGTAGTCGAAGCCCGTGGTGCCGGAGACGAAGACGAACGGCCCCTGCGCTACCGCGCGCGAATAGCCGATCTGCTCTTCGAAGGGGGAGCCGGAACCGATGAGCTGGCGTTGCATGGCAGCGGTTCCGGTCAGATCTTGTAGAAGGCCTTGATGACGTCCCAGGCCTGCTGGGGCTCGTCGACGTAGTGGAAGAGCTGCAGGTCGGCTTCGGAGATGGTGCCTTGCTCCACCAGGGCTTCGAAGCTGACCAGCTTCTTCCAGAATTCGGAGCCGAACAGCACGATGGGTACGGCCTTGGCCTTGCCGGTCTGCACCAGGGTCAGCACCTCGAACAGCTCGTCCAGCGTGCCGAAGCCGCCGGGGAAGGCCACCAGCGCCTTGGCGCGCATCATGAAGTGCATCTTGCGCAGCGCGAAGTAGTGGAACTTGTAGCTGAGCGAGGGGGAGATGAAGCGGTTGCCGCTCTGCTCGTGCGGCAGCGCGATGTTCAGGCCCACGTTCAGCGCGCCCACTTCGTGCGCGCCGCGGTTGGCCGCTTCCATGATGCCGGGGCCGCCGCCGGTGCAGATGTAGAGGCGCTCGGCCGGGGGCTGGGTTTCGCTGTGCTCGGCCACGATGCGCGCGAACTGGCGGGCCAGGTCGTAGTAGCCGGCGTTCTTCACGGCCAGCCTGGCGCGGGCGATGCGGGCCGCGTCGCCGCTGGCCTCGGCGGCCTGCAGCTGTTCGGCGGCCTCATCGGGCGCGAGGAAGCGCGCGCTGCCATAGACGACCACGGTGTGCTCGATGCCCTGTGCGGTCTGGCCCAGGTCGGGCTTGAGCATCTCCAGCTGGAAACGGATGCCGCGCGTTTCGCGCCGCAGCAGGAATTCGGGGTCGGCGAACGCCAGGCGGTAGGCGTCGGCATGCAGCGGGTTGCCGTTGATGGCGTGGTTCTGCAGCTCGGCCCAGGCATTGGCCAGGCGGCTGTCGGTCAGGTCGTTGGTGGCTTCCATGGCGTGACGGGAAAAGTGATGAAGGGCGGATCCGGCTGTGGCGCCCGCGCTGTGCGCACAGGTAGCTACGGAAGTGATAGTAAACGCTGACGGAGCGGTATCCGGCGCTCCATCAGCCGCGCAGCGCGGGCCAGAGCAGCGCGACGGTCTGCAGGCCCGCCCAGGTCAGCAGCAGCGAGCCGCAGACGTGGACCAGGGCGGTGCCGCCGGCCAGCAGCCAGCGTTCCTGCACCAGCATGCCCACGACTTCGGCCGAGAAGCTGGAAAAAGTGGTGAGCCCGCCCAGGAAACCGGTGACGATGGCCAGGCGCCAGGCCGGGTCGAGCTGCGGCAATTGCTGGAACACGCCCACGCACAGGCCGATGAGGTAGCCGCCGATGAGGTTGGCTGCCAGCGTCCCCCAGGGGATCAGCGAGCTGCCGGTGCTGAGCCAGAGGCCCAGCTGCCAGCGCAGCAGGGCGCCCAGGCTGGCACCGATGGAGATGGAAAGAACGGCAAGCATGGCCGGCAATGCTAGCGCTTGGGCTGGGCTCAGCGTCCGCCGTTCGCGGCGATGCGTTGCCAGGCCGCGACGGCGGCGAGCGTGGCCTGCATCTGCACGGTGTGGGCGAAGCGGAAGGCCTCGCCATGCACGGTCTCGTCGGGGAACTCGGTGATGAGGGTGACGGCCGCATCGCGCGGGTTTTCGCTGACGGTGTAGGCGAAGCCGTGCAGCGTGTCGAACGGTATCGGGCCGGCATGCCGCTCGTAAAGCGCCATCTGGCGTGCGTTGAATTCGGCCAGGCCCGGCACGCCGCGCAGCGTTTCGGCCACGGCCTGCAGCAGCGCCCGCGCATCGTCCCCGCGGCCCGGGTGGTGGCGCAGGATCAGGAAGAAGCCCTTGGGCAGCATCCAGGGCTCGAAGCCGCGGGGCACATAGCCGGTGAGCGGGCGCGTCCATTCGTGTGCGGGGTAGCCGTGCAGGTTGACGTGCAGGCCGGCGCCCGAGCGTGCCAGCGCCTCTTCGCGCGCCGCGCGTTCGTGCAGCGGCAGGGGCGCGGTGCGGTATTCGATGTCGTCGCCCAGCGCGCTGTAGCGGGCGGCATGGTGCATGTGGTGCGGGTGCTGAGCGCCCAGTTCGCGGTGCAGGGCGTAGCCGTCGGGGTTCTCCAGCGGGATCAGCGCGAAGTGCGCGCCGGGCTGGCCCTGCAGCGCCCGGGCGGCGCGCAGCGCGCCGACCACGCCGGAGGTCTCGTTCGCATGCTGGGCCGCGCTGATGAGCACGGGGGCGCCGCTGCCGGGCTGGTAGAGGCCCTGCACCGCGCGGCCCTGGCGCGAGGCGGCGGCGAAGCGCTGTGCGCCGGGGCCTGCCAGCGCGTCCAGCTCGTGCGCGATGCGGCCGGGAGAGGGCGCCTGCCGCAGCGTGTCCAGGGCCTTGTCCGGAGCGTCGGCCTCGGGCCAGGCGGCGGCGTCCTGCGCAGCCACGTCGAAGGCCTGCAACGCGATGCGCAAGCGGGGCAGGGCGCCTTCCTGCAGCGAGCGCACATCGGGCACGACCTGGCCGGGCTGCAGCCTGCGGTCGCCCGTGGGCCTGCCCGAATGCTGCTGGAACCATTCGAGCAGCGAGAAATAGAGGTCTTCGTGCAGCGCCTCGTGCGTGCTCACGCGCTCATCGCCCACGGGCAGGGCGTATTCCATGCCGGGCGCATCGATGCGGATCTGCAGGCGCTCGAAATAGGGCTCCTGCCGGCCCCAGGCCTGTGCCTGCACGGTGTGCAGCGCCAGTCCGAAGAGCTGTTCGTAGTCGGTGGCCTCGGGTCCGTCCAGCCGGTCGGCTGCGCCCGGGCCGCTTCCCACGCGCAGCCAGCCGGTGGGCGAGAGCTGCTGCTGGCCGATGGCGTCGATGTGGCGCCGGTTGGGCGCGAACACGCGGGCCCGGTGGATGCTGCCGTCCTGCAGCGTGGCTTCGACCTCGTAATGCAGCGCGGCCAGGTCGTCGCCGCAGGCGGGCAGGGGCTCGAACCGCAGCGTGCCTGCGGGCAGCAGCCCGGCTAGGGGATAGGCCTCCAGCAGGAAGCGCCGCTCGGAGGCCGGCTCGGCGACGGGGTAGCGCACCACGGCCTGCGCGATCTGCGCGGCATCCAGCGCTTCCAGGAAGTGATGCAGCAGCGGCTTGTAGGCGCTGTGAAAGCGCGCCTGGACGCCTGCCCGGGCCAGCGCCGCTTCGCCGGCACGGCGTGCGGCGGCGTCCTCGAACAGCCAGCCCTGCACATGCGCTCCGGCCCACTCCGGCTGGCTGAAGCGGTCCACCCAGGCCTGCAGCGTGCGCGGCAGGCGAGCGTCTATCAGCCACCGTTCGGCGGCGGCTGGCGTGGGAAAGAGGTCGTGGGCCATGTTCGGGGCTCCAGTCTGCGGCAGCCGGCATGCAGGCTGCGCCATTTGCTATGTTTTTTGAAGCGTATTGGCGGCCTGCGGGGTCAGGAGTCGCGCTCGTCGCTGGCGACGGTGCGGCTCAGGCTGGCCGGCACGTCCTTGCCGGAGCGGCGGGCCCGGAACAGGGCTGCGCGCATCAGGAAGATGTTGGTCACCGGTACGGTGATGGCGATGAAGACCGCGATCAGCACCGCGTGGAGATCCAGCCGGTCGCCCAGCAGAGAGAAATAGAGCAGCGTGCCGTGCATGACGCACCAGCAGCCCAGGGTGGCGATGACCGAGGGCGCGTGGACGCGCTCGAAATAGGTCTTCAGCCGCAAGAGGCCCAGCGAGCCCAGCAGCGCGACGACCGAGCCCGCCAGCACCAGCGCGGCGACGGCGATCTCGGCCCAGAGCGGCAGCGTGCCGTCCGTCATTCGATCACCTCGCCGCGCAGCAGGAACTTGGCCATGGCGGTGGAACTGGCGAAGCCCAGCAGGGCGATGAGCAGCGCCGCCTCGAAATAGTTGGTGCTGCCGTAGTAGATGCCCAGCACCAGCATCAGCAGCATGCCGTTGAGATAGGTGCAGTCCAGCGCCAGCACCCGGTCCTGGGCCGAGGGGCCGCGCAGCACGCGGATCAGGCAGCAGGCCATGGCCAGCGCAAGGAGGAAGAGGGCGATGGGCAGGGCCCACGAAAGCACCGGGCTGGTCATTCGAAGATCTCCATCAGGGGGCGCTCGTAGCGCTGCTTGACATGGTCGATGAGTTCCTGCGGGTCGCCCACTTCCAGCGCATGCAGCATCAGCACCGAGCGGTCCAGCGAGAGCTCGGCCCACGAGGTGCCGGGCGTGATGCAGACGATCACCGCCAGCACGGCCAGGGCGTTGGGGTCGCGCAGGTCCAGCGGAATCTGGACGAAGCGCGAAGGATGGCGGCGCAGCGACGGAAAAGCCAGGAAGCGCAGCACGGCCCAGTTGGACACGGTGGTGTCCATTACCACCGTGGCCGCCAGCCGCAGCACGGTGCCGGGCCTGCGCACCCGCACGGGCAGCGGCCTGAGGCCCCGGGTCAGCACCGGAATGACCACCGCCACCAGCGTGGCCAGCACCAACTGCCCGGCGCCGAGCGAGCCGTTCAGCAGCAGCCAGGTGGCGAAGAGCGCCACCGACAGCAGGGGCGCGGGGAAGATGCGGCGCAGCAGGGTCGTCATCATGCTCATGGCGTCGCTCCGGCGATGCCCTGCAGGGCTGCGGCGCTGGCGGGGCCCGGGCCGCCGGAAACCGGGCCGGGCACGGGGCGGGCGGACATCACCGCCCGCACATAGGTCGATGGGGCGTGCAGCATGTCGGCCGTGGCCTGCATGTAGCGCATTACGCCTTCGGCACGCACCGTCAGCATCACGCAGGCGGTCAGCAGCAGGGCGATGGGCAGGCCCTCGGCCACGCGCAGCTGGGGCGTGGGCCGGTCGTGGCTGGCCCAGAAGTGGCGGATGCCGGCGCGCGTGAGCGCGATCAGCGCCATTAGCCCGGTGGCGATCAGTAGGCCCACCAGGGTCCAGCCCGGCAGCCCCGGCTGGTTGCCGGCCGACGAACCCAGGCCCAGCGGGTTGAGCAGCGCCGTCAGCATGGCGAACTTGCCCACGAAGCCCGAGAGCGGCGGCAGGCCGGCGACGACCAGCGTGCAGGTGAGGAAGGCGAGGCCCAGGAAGGCCGCGGCGGCCGGGATGACGCGGCCGATGAGCACCACCTCGTCCTCGTCCAGGTTCAGGCCCTGGGTGGGCAGCAGCTGGGCGTTGAGGAAGGGCGCGTCGCCGTCGGTCTCGTAGGGCGCGAGCGAAGCGCCGTCGTTGCGCCAGCGGTCGATCAGGTCGGCCAGCAGGAAGAGGGCGCTGACCGCCAGCGTGGAGCTGGGCAGGTAGTAGAGCAGCCCGGCCGTGAGCACGTTCTGCCCGAAGCCGGCCGCCGCCAGCAGCGTGCCCGAAGACAGGATGGCCGCATAGCCCGCCAGGTTGGCGAGCCGCTGCGATCCCATCATGCCGATGGCGGCGAACACCATGGTGACCATGCCGGCGCCGATGAGCCAGAAGCTGCCGAAGAGCGCGGATGCGCCGGCCTCGCTGCTGAACATCAGCGTCCAGAGCCTGAGCAGCGTATAGACGCCCACCTTGGTCATGAGCGCGAACAGCGCACCCACCGGCGCCGTGGCGGCGGAGTAGGCGGGAACCAGCCAGAAATTGAGCGGCCATGCGGCGGCCTTGATGAGGAAGGCCGTCGCCAGGATGCCGGCCGCCGCATGCAGCAGGCCCCGGTCGGCCGCCGCCACCTGCGGGATGCTGCGCGCCAGGTCGGCCATGTTCAGCGTGCCGGTGATGCCGTAGAGCATGGACGCGCCGATCAGGAACAGCGAGGAGGCCGCCAGGTTGATGGCGATGTAGTGCAGCCCGGCCTGGATGCGCGTGCGGCCCGAGCCGTGCAGCACCAGCCCGTAGGAGGCGGCCAGCATGATCTCGAAGAACACGAACAGGTTGAACAGGTCGGCCGTGAGGAAGGCGCCTGCCAGCCCCATCAGCTGGAACTGGAACAGCGGGTGGTAGTGCACGCCTGCGCGGTGCCAGCGCGAGGCAGCGAAGACGATGGAGCACAGGGCGATGCCGCTGGTCAGCACCAGCATCAGGGCCGAGAGGCGGTCCAGCACCAGCACGATGCCGAAGGGCGCGGCCCAGTTGCCGGGCAGATAGACGCCCATGGAGACTGGCGCGGCGGCCTTGTGCGTCCACTGCAGCAGGGCCACTGCGATCACCAGCCCCAGCAGGGTGGAGGCCATGTTCACGCCCAGCTTGAGGCGCTGGCGCTCCTCGCGCAGCAGCAGCATCAGCGCGCCCGTGAGCAGCGGCAGCATGATGGGCGCCAGCATCAGATGCGGCATCAGCGAGGAGACGAAGGAGGTCCAGGCGGTCATGGCATCTCCTGCACGTCCTTGGCGCGGTCGCCATCCACATGGTCGGTGCCCGAGATGCCGCGCGAGGCCAGCAGCACGACCAGGAAGAGGGCCGTCATGGCGAAGCCGATGACGATGGCCGTGAGCACCAGCGCCTGGGGCATGGGGTCGGCATAGTGCTGCAGGTCCTGCGGCACCCCGGCGATCAGCACCGGCTCCTTGTCGATGGCCAGGCCCAGCCGGCCCATGCTGAAGATGAACAGGTTGACGGCATAGGACAGCAGCGACAGGCCCATGATGACCTGGAAGGTGCGCGGGCGCAGCAGCAGCCAGACGCCCGAGCCGGTGAGCACGCCGATGGCGATGGCGAGGACGATTTCCATCAGCGGCCTCCTGCGGGCATGGGGTTGGAGGAAGTGGCGACTGGGGCCTCACCGCCGTCGTCGTCCGGCTCCCGTGCCGCTTCGGCGGCCTCTTCCATCAGCCGCGCGTGGTAGCGATGGCCGCGCACCGACTGGTGGGCGATCGCCGTGAGCATCAGCAGCGTGGATCCCACGACGATGGCGAACACGCCGATGTCGAAGAAGAGCGCGCTGGCGACGTGGATCTCGCCGATCACCGGCAGCGTGAGGTGCGCCGTGTGGCTGGTGAGGAAGGGGTAGCCCAGCACGAGCGCGCCGGCCCCGGTGCCCAGCGCGAAGAGCAGGCCCACGCCGATCCAGCGGCGCGGGTAGAGCGGCAGGTGCGCCTCGACCCATTCGGTGCCCGAGATGATGTATTGCAGCAGCAGCGCCACCGACAGCACCAGCCCGGCCACGAAGCCGCCACCCGGCTGGTTGTGGCCGCGCATGAAGAGGTAGAAGGACACCAGCAGCGCGAAGGGCAGCAGCAGGCGCACCAGCACGGCGGGTACCATCAGGTAGCCGATGGCGGTGTCGGATGCGTTGCGCGGGTTCAGCAGGTCGGTCTGCAGGTCGGCGGGCAGGGCGCGCTGCTGCTCGGGCAGGTCCATGGTCTCGCGCGCGGGGCGGAAGCGCCGCAGCAGCGCATAGACCGTGAGCGCGACGATGCCCAGCACCACGATCTCGCCGAAGGTGTCGAAGCCCCGGAAGTCCACCAGCACCACGTTGACCACGTTGGTGCCGCCGCCTTCGGTCAGCGCGCGTTCCAGGAAGAAGGTGGAAGTGCTGTCGGCGAACGGACGGCTCATCATGGCGAAGGCCAGCCAGGCCATGCCGCCGCCGGCCGCCAGGGCGATCAGCAGGTCGCGCAGGCGCCGCGCCCGGGCCAGGGCGAGGCTCACGCCCGCGCCGCGCAGGCTCTCGTCGCGCCGGGGCAGCCAGCGCAGGCCCAGCAGCACCAGCACGGTGGTGACGACCTCGACCACCAGCTGCGTCAGCGCCAGGTCGGGCGCGGAGAACCATAAAAAGGTGATGCAGGTGCACAGGCCCGTCGCGCCCAGCAGGGTGAGCGCGGCCAGCCGGTGGTACTTGGCCTGCCAGGCGGCCGTCATGGCGCATATGCTGCCCAGCATCCACAGCAGCACGAAAGTGGGCGAGAGCGGCAGCGTGCCGCGGTCGCCCAGCTGCAGGCCCTGCGTCCAGAGCGGCATGGTGCCGGCCGCCAGCGAGGCCAGCACCAGCCAGAGCATCTGCCACTGCAGGCGCTGGGTGGACAGCAGCTTGCGGCCGCTGCGGCCGGCCTGCGTCAGCAGCGCCATCGTGCCTTCGAAGATGCGCTGCCCGCTGATGCGGTGCATGAGCGGCGGTGCGTCCACGCGGCCGGCCTGGCGCTGCCAGCGCAGCAGCAGGTAGAGCGCGATGCCGCCCAGCATGGCGATGATGCTCATCACCAGCGGTGTGTTGAAGCCGTGCCAGATGGCCAGGCTGTAGGAGGGCAAGCTGCCGCCCACGACCGGCAGCGCGGCGGCGGCCAGGTACTTGCCCACCGACCAGGAGGGCAGCATGCCCACCACCAGGCAGGCCAACACCAGCAGCTCGACCGGCACGCGCATCCAGTGCGGCGGCTCGTGGGGCTCGCGCGGCAGGTCGGTGGCGCGCGGGCCCCAGAACACATCGACGATGAAGCGCAGCGAATAGGCCACGCTGAACACGCCCGCCACCGTGGCGGCGATGGGCAGGCCCAGCGCGACGAGCGGCGTGGCGTCGATATAGACGGTTTCCGCGAAGAACATTTCCTTGGACAGGAAGCCGTTGAGCAGCGGCACGCCGGCCATCGACGCGCTCGCCACCATGGCCAGCGTGGCGGTGACCGGCATCATGGTGCGCAGGCCCGAGAGGCGGCGGATGTCGCGGGTGCCCGATTCATGGTCCACGATGCCCGCCGCCATGAAGAGCGAGGCCTTGAAGGTCGCATGGTTCATGATGTGGAACACGGCCGCCACCGCCGCCAGCGGGCTGTTGAGCCCCAGCAGCAGCGTGATCAGGCCCAGGTGCGAGATGGTGGAATAGGCCAGCAGGCCTTTCAGGTCGTGCTGGAACATCGCCGCGTAGCCGCCGATCAGCAGCGTGCACATGCCGGCGCCGCCGACGAGCCAGAACCAGGCTTCGGTATCGCCCAGGACCGGCCAGAGGCGCGCCAGCAGGAAGACGCCGGCCTTGACCATGGTGGCCGAATGCAGGTAAGCCGACACCGGCGTGGGCGCGGCCATGGCGTTGGGCAGCCAGAAGTGGAACGGGAACTGGGCGCTCTTGGTGAGCGCGCCCAGCAGCACGAGCACCAGGGCCGTGAGGTAGAGCGGGTGGTGGCGGATCTGCTCGGCCGCGGCCAGCACGTGGTCCAGGTCGTAGCTGCCCACGATGTGCCCGATCACCAGCATGCCGGCCAGCATGCACAGGCCGCCGGTGCCGGTCACCGTGAGCGCCATGCGCGCGCCGCGCCGCGCGTCCTTGCGGTGGTGCCAGTAGCCGATCAGCAGGAAGGAGAACAGGCTGGTCAGCTCCCAGAAGAAGGCCAGCTGGACGATGTTGCCCGAGAGCACGACGCCCGTCATGGCGCCCATGAAGGCCATGAAGAACGAGAAGAAGCGCGGCACCGGATCGGCCGCCGACATGTAGTAGCGCGCATACAGCACCACCAGCGAGCCGATGCCCAGCACCAGCATGCAGAACATCCAGGCGAAGCCATCCATGCGGATGACCAGGTTCAGCCCCAGCGAGGGCAGCCAGGCGATGTCCTGCCGCAGCACGCCGCCCGCGGCGACATCGGGGAAGCACAGCGCCACCTGCACCGTGCAGAACACCGCGATCGCACCCGCCAGGGTCGATTCGGCATTGCGTGCATTGGCCGGCAGCAGGGCCGCGAGCACGCTGCCCAGGAAGGGCAGGAGGATCAGGAGGATGAGGGGCATGCTCGTTCCATTCTACGGGCACGCTTTTCAGGCCGCTATGAAAACCTGAGCGGCAGACGGCCATTGGCCGCGGGTTGGCGGGGCTATGTCGAAAAATGCCCCGAGTGGGTGTAGGTCTTGCGCCTACGGTTCGGATGCAGGTTGCACGCTGCCTGCTGCAGCCGCGGAAGGCTCGGCCTGGCGGGGCACGCCGAAAGCCGCACCGTTGACCGTGAGCCCTTCGGCTGAGAGTTTTTTCGCCTTGCTGGCCCCTATGCCCGGCACGCGGGCGATGAGGTCGTTCCAGTCCTTGAAGGCCGCACCGGCGCGGGCCGCGAGGATGCGCGCGGTGGTGGCCGGGCCCAGGCCCTTGACGCTGTCCAGCTGCGCTTCGGTCGCCTGGTTGGCCTCGACCGGCCCGGCGGCGTGGACGGCGACTGCGCAGCACCAGAGGGCCGCAGCGGCAAGGGTCCTGGCATGCATGCGGTTCCTCCTGGTGCCAGCCCTTCAGCTCACAGCTCTTCGACGCGGCGCGCCGGGTAGCTGTCCCAGCTCTGGCAGCCCGGGCATTGCCAGAAATGCTGGCGCGCCTCGAAGCCGCAGGCCGCGCAGCGGTAGCGTGTCAGCGGCTTCGCGGCGGTGTCGAGCGCGCGCTGCACCTGCGGGTGGAATTCCTCGTGGCTGAAGGGCTCGTTCGCCAGCCATTTGGCGGCGGCGACCAGCGAGGCTTCCTTTTCGAGGTGGCGCACGTACCAGTCGCGGGCCGGCCCCTGCGCGCCGCCGGCGGCGGCGTCCAGCGCCACGATGCCTTCGAGCAGGTCCAGCGAATGGCTTTGCTCGTAGTGGTGCAGCAGCAGCGCGCGCACCTCGACCGCACGGCCGGTAGCGCCGGCCAGCTCCACCAGCAGCGGCGCGGCCAGGGGCAGGGCGGTCGGTGCGGCCTCCGGCAGCTGCAGCAGCGTGGCCAGCGCGCCGCTGGCGTCGCCCCGGCGCTGCAGCAGCCGTGCCAGCTCGATGCGTGCCCGGGGCGCGCCGGGCGCTGCCGCGATCGCGGCTTCCAGCTGTTTCTGGGCGGAGGCCAGATCGCCCTGGGCCGCATGCGCGAGCGCCTGTTCGCAGAGGTAATGGGCCTGGCGGGGGCCGAAGTCGCCCTGCTGCGAGCCCTGCATCTTGCTGGCGATGGCGGCGGCCTGCGGCCAGTCGCGCGAGCGTTCGTAGATGGCGAGCAGGGCCAGACGGGCCTGGTTCTCGAACGGTGTGCCTTCCAGCCGCCGGAGGGCGTCCTCGGCCCGGTCGAGCAGGCCGGCCTTGAGGAAGTCCAGCGCCAGCGCATGCTGGGCCCGCTCGCGGTCGGCCCGGCTCAGGTCGCCGCGCGACAACAGGTGTTCATGCACCCGCACGGCGCGGTTGTATTCGCCCCGGCGCCGGAACAGGTTGCCCAGCGCGAAATGCAGCTCGGACGTGTCCGGGTCGTTCTGCACCGCTTCGATGAAGGCATCGATGGCCTGGTCCTGCTGCTCGTTGAGCAGGTAGTTCAGGCCCTTGAAATAGGCCTTGGGGGCGCGGCGGTTCTCCTCGCGCAGCTGGCGCAGGTCGAAGCGCGAGGCCAGCCAGCCCAGCCCGAAGGCGAGCGGAAAGCCGAGCAATATCCAGCTGAGATCAAATTCCATGGAACGGGGGCTGTGGCTGCGTGAGAGGAGCGGGTGCGGATGCGGGTGGGTCTGCCGAGGTGGCCGGGCCGGCTGCCGGCGAGAGCGCCGCGCCCGCCTTGCGCGCCGCGCTGCGATGCCGCCACCAGCGCGGCACCATGCCCAGCACGCCCACCACCAGCCCGGCCGCGAAGGCCGTCAGCACCATCAGCACCATCGGCGCCCGCCATTGCGTGCCGAAGAAGAAATGCACGGTGGCGTCCTGCTGGTTGTTCAGCGCGAAGGCGAAGAGCGTAAAAAAAATGGCTGCCTTGAGCAGCCACAGAAGGTATTTCATGTGTCTCCCCGAACGAGGGGGCATTCTACGGTCAGCACCTGCCGGCGGCCTGCGGCGCTTCGCCGGCCTGCAGGCGCTCTCTGCACTCCACGCCATTCGGTCGTGCAGCCATTGCCTTGTATGGCTGATCTGCTATTTTTTTAGTAGCGTTAACGGCCGACGCCGTCTTTCAGCTCGGCCGTGCGCTGGTCTACCGCCTCGCGCAGCGCCTTGCCCGGCTTGAAGTGCGGCACGCGCTTCTCGGGAATGGCGACGGCTTCGCCGCTGCGCGGGTTGCGGCCCATGCGGGGCGGGCGGCGGTTCACGGAGAAGCTGCCGAATCCCCGGATCTCGATGCGGTGGCCGCGCACCAGGGCATCGCCCACGGCGTCCAGGATGGTCTTGACGGCATGCTCGGCATCGCGCTGGGTGAGCTGGCCAAAACGGGCGGCCAGTTCTTCGACGAGGTCGGATCGGGTCATGGGAATGAGGGCTTCTTGCAGATCCGCCGCTGGCAGGGCCGCGGACGGGAGGCCAAAAAGAGACGGGCGCCCAGGGCGCCCGTTGCGGCCCGCCGGCACGGATGGCCGGCGGGGTTCGGCCTGGCGATCCAGGCCGTTCCGACAGGCTTTACTTGTCGGAGTTGTTGTCCAGCTTGGCGCGCAGCAGGGCGCCCAGGCTGGTCGTGCCGGCGCTTTCGCGGCTGGCTTGCTGCGACAGGCTGGCCATGGCGCCTTGTTCGTCGGCCATGTCCTTTTGCTTGATCGACAGCTGGATGTTGCGGGTCTTGCGATCCACGTTCACCACCACGGCCGTGACTTCGTCGCCTTCCTTCAGCACGTTGCGGGCATCTTCCACGCGGTCGCGGGAGATTTCCGAAGCGCGCAGGTAGCCCACGATGTCTTCGCCCAGGTCGATTTCAGCGCCGCGGGCATCGACGGTCTTGACCTTGCCGGTCACCGTCTGGCCCTTGTCGTTCACCGTCACGAAGGTGGTGAACGGGTCGCCGTCGAGCTGCTTGATGCCCAGGGAGATGCGTTCGCGGTCCACGTCCACGGCCAGCACGATGGCTTCGACTTCCTGGCCCTTCTTGTAGTTGCGCACGGCGGCTTCGCCGGGCTCGTTCCAGGACAGGTCGGACAGGTGAACCAGGCCGTCGATGCCGGCAGCCAGACCCACGAACACGCCGAAGTCGGTGATCGACTTGATCGGGCCCTTCACGCGGTCGCCGCGCTTGGTGTTCTGGGCGAACTCTTGCCAGGGGTTGGCCTTGCACTGCTTCATGCCCAGGCTGATGCGGCGCTTGTCTTCGTCGATCTCGAGGACCATGACTTCGACTTCGTCACCCAGCGACACGAGCTTGGAAGGAGCGATGTTCTTGTTCGTCCAGTCCATTTCGGAGACGTGGACCAGGCCTTCGATGCCGGGTTCCAGTTCCACGAACGCGCCGTAGTCGGCGATGTTCGTGACCTTGCCGAACAGGCGGGTGCCTTGGGGGTAGCGGCGCGAAACGCCCATCCAGGGATCGTCGCCCATCTGCTTCAGGCCCAGCGAGACACGGTTCTTCTCGGTGTCGAACTTCAGGATCTTGGCCGTGATTTCCTGGCCGGCCGTCACCACTTCGGAGGGGTGACGCACGCGGCGCCATGCCATGTCGGTGATGTGCAGCAGGCCGTCGATGCCGCCCAGGTCCACGAACGCACCGTATTCGGTGATGTTCTTGACCACGCCCTGGACGATGGAGCCTTCCTTCAGGGTTTCCATCAGCTTGGCGCGCTCTTCGCCCATGGAGGCTTCCACCACGGCACGGCGGCTCAGCACCACGTTGTTGCGCTTGCGGTCGAGCTTGATGACCTTGAATTCCAGGGTCTTGTTCTCGTAGGGGGTCAGATCCTTGATCGGACGGGTGTCGATCAGGGAGCCGGGCAGGAAGGCGCGGATGCCGTTGACCAGCACCGTCAGGCCGCCCTTGACCTTGCCGCTGGTCGTGCCGGTGACGAATTCGCCGGATTCCAGGGCCTTTTCCAGCGCCAGCCAGGAGGCCAGGCGCTTGGCGGTGTCACGCGACAGGATGGTGTCGCCGTAGCCGTTCTCGATGGAGCCGATGGCCACGGAGACGAAGTCGCCGACTTGCACTTCGACTTCGCCCTTGTCGTTCTTGAACTCTTCCAGCGGCACGTAGGCTTCGGACTTGAGGCCTGCGTTTACCACGACGAAGTTGTGCTCGACGCGCACGACTTCCGCGGTGATGACTTCGCCGGGGCGCATTTCGGTGCGCGTCAACGACTCTTCAAAAAGGGCGGCAAAAGATTCAGACATGTATTTCCTAGAGCCGCAAACAGGTTTCCGGCAGCACCATTGCCACCGTTTCTAAGACTGCCTGCGGAGGTTGTGCGGCACGGGCCGCGGTTAGGTTGCAAAACCACAGTGGCCGGGCGCGTAGTGCGCGGCGCCGGCTCGGTGGGCTCTTGCAGGGCGGCGAAGCCCTGCGGGTGCCGGCCTCAATGCTGACGTGCAGCGAAGGGCTGGCGCTCCTGCCACCAAGCGACCACCTGCTCGACGGCCTCGTCGATCGTGAGCAGGGAGTTGTCCAGCACCAGGGCATCCTGCGCGGGCTTGAGCGGCGCGACGCTGCGGGAGCTGTCCCGGGCATCGCGCGCCTCCAAGTCGGCGCGAAGGTCGGCTATGTTAGCTGAAATTCCCTTTGAAATCAATTGTTTATGGCGCCGCTCGGCGCGGCATGCGGCGCTGGCCGTCAGATACACCTTCAGCGGGGCCTCGGGGAAGATCACCGTGCCCATGTCGCGGCCGTCGGCCACCAGTCCCGGCAGGCGCTGGAAGCTGTGCTGCAGCTCGACCAGCGCCTCGCGCACCTGGGGCAGGGCGGACACGCGCGAGGCGTTCATGCCGGCCTCTTCGGTGCGGATGGCTTCGGTCACGTCATCGCTGCCCAGCCAGATGCGGCCGGCCTCGAAGCGCACAGGCAGGGCGCGTGCCAGTGCGGCGATGCGCGGCTCGTGCGCGGCGTCGATGGCCAGGCCCGCCTGGATGGCGGCCAGCGCCGTGATGCGGTACATGGCGCCGGAGTCGAGGAAGCGGTAGCCCAGGCGTGCGGCCACGGCGGCGGCCACCGTGCCCTTGCCCGACGCCGTGGGGCCGTCGATGCAGATCACCGGGATGCGGGATATGGGCGTCTCCGCGACCGAGAACAGCGCCTCGAAGTAGTCGGGAAAGGTCTTGGCCACGCACTGCGGATCGAGGATGCGCACCGGCAGCTTCGCCGGGTTGAAGGCCGCGAGGGAGAAGCACATCGCCACGCGGTGGTCGTCGTAGGTGTGGATGCTGGCGGCGCGCCAGTCGGCCGGCGTGGCGGGAGGCGTCACGCGGATGAAGTCCGCGCCTTCCTCCACCGTGGCGCCGAGCTTGCGCAGTTCGGCGGCCATGGCGGCGATGCGGTCGGTTTCCTTCACGCGCCAGCTGGCGATGTTGCGCAGCGTCGTGGTGCCGTCGGCGTAGAGGGCCATCACGGCCAGCGTCATGGCGGCGTCGGGAATGTGGTTGCAGTCCAGATCGATGGCCTTGAGCGGCCAGGCGCCGCGGCGGATGCTGAGCCAGTTGGGCCCGCTTTCGACCTCTGCGCCCATGGCCTGGGCCGCTTCGATGAAGCGGATGTCGCCCTGGATGGAATCCTGGCCCACGCCCAGCACCTTCAGGCCTGGCGTGCCGCCGGCTCCTGCAGCAAGAGCGCCTAGTGCTATGAAATAGCTAGCAGACGAGGCATCCGCCTCGACGTGGATGCTGCCCGGCGACACGTAGCGGCTGCCGGCCGGAATGGTGAAGCGCTGCCACTGCTCGTGCCGCACCTGGATGCCGAAGCGCGCCAGCAGCTCCAGCGTGATGTGGATGTAGGGGCGGGAGATGAGCTCGCCCACCACGTCGATCACCACGTCCTGCGTGCGCGCCACCAGCGGCAGGGCCATGAGCAGCGCGGTCAGGAACTGGCTGGAGACGTCGCCGCGTACCTGGATGGGCTGGTCCAGCGCCAGGGCCGGCACGCCGCCCGCGTGGGCGATGCGCAGCGGCGGGTAGCCGTCGTTGCCCAGGTAGTCGATGCGGCAGCCGAGCTGGCGCAGAGCCGCGACCAGGTCGCCGATGGGGCGTTCGTGCATGCGCGGCACGCCAGAGAGCTCGAATTCGCCGCCCAGCAGCGCCAGCGCGGCGGTCAGCGGGCGCATGGCGGTGCCGGCATTGCCCAGGAAGAGCTTCTGCGGCGACAGGGGGGCGCGTTCGCCCAGGCCGGTGATGCGCACCGTGCTGCCTGCCTGATGCACCTCGCAGCCGATCTGGCGCAGGCCGTCCAGCATGACGCGAGTGTCGTCGGAGGCCAGCAGGTCGTGGACCTCGGTCGTGCCTTCGCTGAGCGCTGCCAGCAGCAGCACGCGGTTGGAAATGCTCTTGGAGCCCGGCAGCTGCACGCTGCCCGCGGCGGATGCCAGGGCGGGAAGATCGAGGAAGGCGGTGGTGTACATCAGGAAGCGGCTTTGTGCGGGCTGCGCTGCGCGCCCATGCGCCAGTGGGCGCGGGTTTCGCTGGCCAGGGTGATGAGGTTTTCGACGGCCTGGCCGTCGCCTTCGCGCACGGCGTGCTCGAAGTCGGCGAGTGCCTGGCGAAAGTGGGCCGACTGCGTCAGCAGCTCGTCGCGGTTGGCCAGCAGGATGTCGCGCCACATCTTGGCGTCGCTGGCGGCGATGCGGGTGAAGTCCCGGAAGCCGGGGCCGGCGACCGAGAGGAAGGCCTCGCCCTCGGCCTGCGCCGTGATGCCGTTCATCATGGCGAAGGCCAGCATGTGCGGCAGGTGGCTGATGGCGGCGAAGGCGGAGTCGTGCGCCTCGGGCGACATGCTCTGCACGCGGCAGCCCAGCGCGCCCCACACGGCCTCGGCCTTCTGCAACTGGGCGGTCAGGGTGCGCTCGGTGGGCGTCAGAATGACCTGGCGGCCGTGGTAGAGCTCGGCATCGGCGAATTCGACGCCCGAGACCTCGCGGCCGGTGACTGGGTGGGCTGGCACGAAGGAGCCGACCCGCTCGCGCAGGGCCTGGCGCGCGGCATGCACCACGTCGGTCTTGGTGGAGCCCACGTCCATCACCAGCACCTGCGGCGTGACCAGGTGCCTGATGGCCTTGAGCGTGTCTTCCGTCGCGGCCACCGGCACGGCCAGCAGCACGATGTCGGCGCCGGCTGCCGCCAGCAGGGCGGAGGGCGCCTCGACGTCGATCACGCCCAGCTGGCGTGCCCGCTCGGTGGTGGAGGGCGACTTGCTGTAGCCGACCACGCGCTGGACCAGGCCGGCTTTCTTCAGCGCCAGCGCGAAGGAGCCGCCCATCAGCCCGCAGCCGATAAGGCCCAGCTGTTCAAACATGGCGGCTTATCCCGGTGTGGCGGCGGGTCCGTGCCAGCCCCTTCATGGCGCCACCGGATACGAGCCCAGCACCTTGTAGAACGCGCACAGGCTGCGCAGCTCTTCCAGCGCGCGGCCCACGTGCGGCTGCGAGGGGTGGCCGTCCAGGTCGATGTAGAAGTAGTACTCCCACTGCCCGGTGCGTGCGGGGCGCGATTCGAAGCGGGTCATCGAGACGCCGTGCTTCTTCAGCGGCACCAGCAGGTCGTGCACCGCGCCGGGCTGGTTGGGCACCGAGATGACGAGGCTGGTGCAGTCCTTGCCGCTGGCCGGCGGCGTGGGCAGCGTGTGCGGCAGGCAGATGACGGCGAAGCGCGTGCGGTTGTAGGCGTCGTCCTGGATGGCGTGCGAGACGATATGCAGGCCGAACTGCGAGGCCGCGCGTTCGCTGGCGATGCCGGCCCAGGCCGGATTGGTGGCGGCCAGGCGCGCGCCTTCGGCATTGCTGGACACCGGCCGGCGCTCGGCATGCGGCAGGTGCTTGGACAGCCAGCTCTGGCACTGCGCCAGCGCCTGCGGATGGGCCAGCACGGCCTCGATGCCATCGAGCGAATTGGACTGGCGCAGCAGGTTGTGGCGCACCAGCAGGCTGACTTCGCCCACCACATGGCAGGGCGTGTGCAGGAACAGGTCGAGCGAGCGGGTGACCACGCCCTCGACCGAGTTCTCCACGCCCACCACGCCGTACTGCGCGCTGCCGGCGGCCGTGGCGTGGAACACCTCGTCGAAGTTGGCGCAATACATCAGGTCGGCCGCGCCGCCGAAGAATTCGACGGCGGCTTGCTCGCAGAAGGTGCCGGCCGGGCCCAGCACGGCCACGCGCTGGGGCGCTTCGAGCGCCAGGCAGGCGGACATGATCTCGCGCCAGATGGCGGCCACGTGCGGGCCCTTGAGCGGGCCGGGGTTGGCGGTCTGGATCTTCTCGATCACCTGCGCCACGCGGTCGGGGCGGAAGAAGGGCGTGCCCTCGCGCTTCTTGACTTCGCCGACCCGCTCGGCGACCAGGGCGCGCTGGTTCAGCAGGGTCAGCAGTTGCTGGTCGATGTTGTCGATCTGTACGCGCAGGCTGGCGAGATCGGGGGATGCTTGCGGAGTGGTGGACATCGTTGTGGTGGTGCGTGCGGGGCTGCGGCAGGGGCGGGCGGAGGGGCGAGGCGCGGAGGCTTGGGTCAGGCGTGCTGCCGCTCGAATTCCTGCATGTAGGCGATCAGGGCCTCGACGCCCTCCATCGGCATCGCGTTGTAGAGGCTTGCGCGCATGCCGCCCACGGACTTGTGGCCCTTGAGCTGCAGCAGGCCGCGCTGCTTGGCGCCGGCCAGGAAGGCATCGTTGCGCGATTCGTCGCGCAGGAAGAAGGGGATGTTCATGCGCGAGCGCGCGGTCACGGCGACCTTGTTGAGGTAGAGCTGCGACTGGTCGATGTAGCCGTAGAGGCGGTCGGCCTTGGCGATGTTGCGGCGCTCCAGCGCGGCCACGCCGGTGGCGTCGCCTTCCTGCTGGCGCTTGAGCCACTGGAAGGTCAGGCCGGCGATGTAGATGCCCCAGGTCGGCGGGGTGTTGAACATCGACTGGTTGTCGGCCACGGTCTTGTAATCGAAGGCGCTGGGGCAGGCGGGCAGGGCATGGCCCATCAGGTCTTCGCGCACGATCACCAGGGTGAGGCCGGCCGGGCCCAGGTTCTTCTGCGCGCCGCCGAAGGCCAGGCCCACGCGCGACCAATCGACCGGGCGCGAGGCGACGTGCGAGGAGAAGTCGATCACCAGCGGCGCATCGCTGCCCAGTGCCTTCAGGTCGGGCAGCTCCTGGAATTCGACGCCGTGGATGGTCTCGTTGCTGCACAGGTGCAGGTAGCTCGCGCCCCGGCTCAGCTGCCAGCTGGCGGGATCGGGAATGGTGGTGAAGCCGCTGGCTTCGCCCGAAGCGGCCACGCGCACCTCGGCGGCGTACTTGCGCGCCTCCTTCTGCGACTTCTGGCTCCAGCTGCCGGTGACCACCATGTCGACGGTGGCGGCGCGCGAGAGGTTCAGCGGCACGATGGCGTTCTCGGCCAGGCCGCCGCCCTGCATGAAGAGGATCTTGAACTCCGGCGGCACGGCCAGCAGCTCGCGCAGATCGGCCTCGGCCTGCTCGTAGATCGAGATGAATTCCTTGCCGCGATGGCTCATCTCCATCACGCTCATGCCGCTGCCCTGCCAGTCCAGCATTTCCGCCGCAGCCTGCTGCAGCACCTCGACGGGAATGGCGGCCGGGCCGGCGGAGAAGTTGTATGGACGGTTCATGGTCGGTGCTCGCGGATGGAAACGGCTGGCAGCGCCCGGCATGTCGGCGCTTGCAGCTCTCAACAAGGATGCCGCTGTCGGAGGCGCCGCGGTACGGGCGCCTCAGAGCGGGCTCGGGGCTCAGGCGTCTGTCGGGGGCGTGTCGGCCGTGCCGTCTGCGGCATCGCCCTCGGGCACGTTGGCGTCGTTCTCGACGATGCGCTGCAGGCCGCTCAGCTTGGCGCCTTCGTCCAGGGCGATCAGCGTCACGCCTTGCGTGGCGCGGCCCAGCTCGCGGATCTCGCCCACGCGGGTGCGCACCAGTACGCCCTTGTCGGTGATGAGCATGATCTCGTCATCGGCATGCACCAGCGTGGCGGCCACGACCTTGCCGTTGCGCTCGCTCTGCTGGATGGCGATCATGCCCTTGGTGCCGCGGCCGTGGCGGGTGTATTCGACGATGGAGGTGCGCTTGCCGTAGCCGTTCTCGGTCGCCGTGAGCACGCTCTGGGTCTCGTCCTCCGCCACCAGCATGGCGATCACGCTCTGGCCGTCTTCCAGCATCATGCCGCGCACGCCGCGCGCGGCGCGGCCCAGCGGGCGCACGTCGTTCTCGTCGAAGCGCACGGCCTTGCCGCCGTCGGAGAACAGCATCACGTCGTGCTTGCCGTCGGTGAGGGCCGCGCCGATGAGGTAGTCGCCGTCGTCCAGGTTCACGGCGATGATGCCGCCCTTGCGCGGGTTGCTGAATTCGTCCAGCGCCGTTTTCTTCACCGTGCCCATGCTGGTCGCCATGAACACGTAGCGGTCGGCGGGGAAGGTCCGCATGTCGCCCGTGAGCGGCAGCACCACGTTGATCTTCTCGCCTTCCTGCAGCGGGAACATGTTCACGATGGGGCGGCCGCGCGAGCCGCGCGAGCCGGCCGGAACTTCCCACACCTTCAGCCAGTAGAGGCGTCCGCGGTTGGAGAAGCACAGGATGTAGTCGTGCGTGTTGGCGATGAAGAGCTGGTCGATCCAGTCGTCTTCCTTGGTCGCCGTCGCCTGCTTGCCGCGCCCGCCGCGCTTCTGGGCGCGGTATTCGGACAGCGGCTGGCTCTTGATGTAGCCGGTGTGCGAGAGCGTCACCACCATGTCGGTGGGGGTGATCAGGTCTTCGGTGGAGAGATCCTGCGCGCTGTATTCGACCACGCTGCGGCGGGCGCCCAGCTTGGACTGGCCGAACTCCTGCTTGATGTGGCCCAGCTCCTCGCCGATGATGACCGAGACGCGCTCGGGCTTGGCCAGGATGTCCAGCAGGTCTTCGATGACCGCCATGACTTCCTTGTATTCGGCCACGATCTTGTCCTGCTCCAGGCCGGTCAGGCGCTGCAGGCGCATCTGCAGGATTTCCTGGGCCTGGGTGTCGGAGAGGTGGTAGAGCCCGTCCTGGCCCATGCCGAATTCGCGCTCCAGGCCCTCGGGACGGTAGTCGTCGGCGCTCACCACGCCGCCGTCCTCGCGGGTGCGGGTCAGCATCTCGCGCACCAGCTTGCTGTCCCAGGCGCGGGCCATCAGCTCGGACTTGGCGATGGGCGGCGTGGGCGACTCGCGGATGATGCGGATGAACTCGTCGATGTTGGCCAGCGCCACGGCCAGGCCTTCCAGCACGTGGCCGCGGTCGCGCGCCTTGCGCAGCTCGAACACCGTGCGGCGCGTCACCACTTCGCGGCGGTGCTGCAGGAAGACGACGATCAGGTCCTTCAGGTTGCACAGGCGGGGCTGGCCGTTGACCAGGGCCACCATGTTCATGCCGAAGGTGTCCTGCAGCTGCGTCTGCTTGTAGAGGTTGTTCAGCACCACTTCGGGCACTTCGCCGCGCTTGAGCTCGATCACCAGCCGCATGCCCGACTTGTCGGACTCGTCCTGGATGTGGCTGATGCCTTCGATCTTCTTCTCGTGCACCAGCTCGGCCATGCGCTCCTGCAGCGTCTTCTTGTTGACCTGGTAGGGCAGCTCATCGACGATGATGGCCTGGCGCTGGCCGCGGTCGATGTCCTCGAAATGGCACTTGGCGCGCATGATGACCTTGCCGCGCCCGGTGCGGTAGCCGTCCTTCACGCCGTTGATGCCGTAGATGATGCCGGCAGTGGGGAAGTCGGGCGCGGGGATGATCTCCATCAGCTCGTCGATGGAGGCATCGGGTTTGCGCAGCATGTGCAGGCAGGCATCCACCACTTCGTTCAGGTTGTGCGGCGGAATGTTGGTCGCCATGCCCACGGCGATGCCGGCCGAACCGTTCACCAGCAGGTTGGGCAGCTTGCTGGGCAGCACCAGCGGCTCCTTCTCGCTGCCGTCGTAGTTGGGGCCGAAATCGACGGTTTCCTTGTCGATGTCGCCGAGCATCTCGTGCGCGATCTTCGCCAGGCGGATTTCGGTGTACCGCATGGCTGCGGCGTTGTCGCCATCGACCGAGCCGAAGTTGCCCTGGCCGTCCACCAGCATGTGGCGCAGGGAGAAGTCCTGCGCCATGCGGACGATGGTGTCGTACACCGCGCTGTCGCCGTGCGGGTGGTACTTGCCGATCACGTCGCCGACGATACGGGCGGACTTCTTGTAGGGCCGGTTCCAGTCGTTGTTGAGCTCGTGCATCGCGAACAGCACGCGGCGATGCACCGGCTTGAGACCATCCCGCGCATCCGGAAGGGCGCGGCCGACGATCACGCTCATGGCGTAATCGAGGTAGCTGCGGCGCATCTCTTCTTCTAGGCTGATGGGCAGGGTCTCTTTGGCGAACTGGGTCATGACGGCGGAGGTGGCGACAGTAAAGGGTCATTTTAGTTCCAAGCCTCTGTCGCGGCTTTGCAACATATCCGGGCCATTGCGCTTTTGTCCTACGGTAGCCACCCGGTCGAAGCCGCCTTTGGGTTGTTACGTATGGCACAATCAAATCAACGTTTTTAGTGATGGTCACTGACGACGTCCCTGATTC
The DNA here is from genome assembly GCA_913774625.1 of uncultured Acidovorax sp. GTDB lineage: Bacteria > Pseudomonadota > Gammaproteobacteria > Burkholderiales > Burkholderiaceae_C > Paracidovorax. Next base: position 19,979 of record CAJYHL010000045.1, on the reverse strand, counting down.
GCAGCGCGGCTGCGGCTTTTTCCCCAAGAGGAGAACCATGAAGAAACTGAACAAAGTGGCGATGTTGTTGGCCTCTGCCGTGATCGCGACCTCGGCTGGCGCTCAAGTGAAGGCAGCAGACGGCGGTAAGGTTGTCGACAACTGGCAAAACGGCAGCGGTGAACTGGTCTGGAAGAACGGCACCAACGAACTGTGCTGGCGCGATGCCAACTGGACCCCCGCTACCGCCGCTGCTGGCTGCGACGGCGCCCTGGTTGTTCAGGCTGCTGCTGCTCCTGCTCCCGCGGTCGCTCCCGCACCGGCACCCGCACCGGCCCCGGCTCCTGCTGTGGCCTCCAAGGTGACCTACGCAGCCGATGCATTCTTCGACTTCGACAAGTCCGTGCTGAAGCCCGAAGGCAAGGCCAAGCTGGACGACCTGGTCTCCAAGGTCAAGGGCATCAACCTGGAAGTCATCATCGCCGTGGGTCACACCGACTCCATCGGTACCGATGCATACAACCAGAAGCTGTCGGTCCGCCGCGCTGAAGCCGTGAAGGCTTACCTGGTGTCCAAGGGCATCGAAAAGAACCGCGTGTACACCGAAGGCAAGGGCAAGAAGCAGCCCATCGCCAGCAACGCCACCAAGGAAGGCCGCGCCAAGAACCGTCGCGTGGAAATCGAAGTGGTCGGCACCCGTGCCGCTGCCAAGTAATCGATATCCATTCGATCTTAAAAAAGCCCCGGAAACGGGGCTTTTTTTATGCCTGCGTTTTTCTGATGGGACAATCCGGAGCATGAGTGAACACCTGAATGCCGACCCGGCCGAGCTGGCCAAATTTTCCGAACTGGCCCACCGCTGGTGGGATGCGGAGAGCGAGTTCAAGCCCCTGCACCAGATCAATCCGCTGCGCCTCGACTGGATCGATCAGCTCGCATCGCTCAAGGGCAAGGCCGTGCTCGACGTGGGCTGCGGAGGCGGAATATTGTCCGACTCCATGGCTCGGCGCGGCGCCGAGGTGACGGGCATAGACCTGGCCGCCAAGGCCTTGCGCGTCGCACAGCTGCATGCTCTGGAAGCCGATACGCCCCGCATTCAGTACCGCGAGATCAGCGTGGAAGCCCTGGCTGCTGAACGGCCGGCTTCCTTCGATGTCGTGACCTGCATGGAGATGCTGGAGCATGTGCCGCAACCCGAGTCCGTGGTGAGGGCCTGCTCCCAGCTGGTCAAGCCGGGCGGGTGGGTGTTCTTCTCGACCATCAACCGCAATGCCAAGGCTTTCCTGCTGGCCATCGTGGGCGCCGAATACGTGCTCAAGATGCTGCCCAGGGGCACGCACGAATATGCGAAGTTCCTCAAGCCGCGTGAATTGGCTGCGGCCTGCCGGCAGTCCGGGCTGGATGTCGCCCAGACCCGGGGGCTGGAGCACAACCCGCTGACCGGCCGCTACTGGCTGAGCGATGACACCAGTGTGAACTATCTTTTCGCCACCCGGCGTCCGGCGCAATGAGCGCCGTCCCGTTCCAGGGCGTGCGCGCCGTGCTGTTCGATCTGGATGGCACGCTGGTGGACAGTGCCCCCGACCTGGGGGCTGCGGCGGACAAGCTCCGCGTGGACCGCGGCCTGCCTTCCCTGCCGCTGGAGAGATATCGCCCTCTCGCAGGCGCGGGTGCCAGAGGCATGCTGTCCGTGGCGTTCGACATCACGCCGGAGCATCCGGACTTCCCGGCCTTGCGCGATGCGTTCTTCGCCAACTACGAGGCCTGCATCCTGGATCGCACCGGGATATTCGAGGGCGTGGCGGAACTGGTCGCCGACCTGCGCGGCCGTGGCCTGCCCTGGGGGGTGGTGACCAACAAGGCCACGCGCTTTACCCAGCCGCTGGTGCAGTCGATGCCGCTTTTCGCCAGCGCGGGCGCAGTGGTGAGCGGTGACACGACGCCCTATGCCAAGCCCCACCCGGAACCGCTGCTGGAAGCCGCGCGCCGGCTCGGCGTGGCGCCCGAGCATTGCGTCTATGTGGGTGACGACGAGCGCGACATCGTGGCCGGTGCCGCGGCTGGCATGAAGACGGTGGCTGCCACCTACGGCTATCTGGGCGCGAACGCGCCCTTGCTCTGGGGCGCGCACGCGATGATTAATTCTCCCCTGGAGCTCTTGAAACTCCTGGCACGGGACTAAAATGACAGTTCTGGGGCTGCCCTGGTTTCGACGTGGGTTCGGAATCGGTGTGGTGCATGTCGAGCTTGATTGGCGCTCGTAAATCTGCATTCAACAAACTAACTGCAAACGACGAACGTTTCGCACTCGCCGCTTAAATACCGGTGAGCCTTGCAACAGCACGCTGATGGGCTGGGCAAGGGGGCCGCAAGGCCTCCCGGCTGCAAGGTAATTCACATCAGCTGGCTTCAGGTCGGGTGCCTTGATCTGGAGCGAGACTCAAGGGCACTGGTCCTTGTCATAGCGTGCGGCTGCGCGATGACCGGGGCGAGATCCAAAACAGACCGCTAAACATGTAGATCTGCCCGAAGATGGCTTGCGGACGCGGGTTCAATTCCCGCCAGCTCCACCACTCCATGAACCGCCACACTCTGGTCACCCAGGCTGTGGCGGTTTTTCTTTGCGCGCTGTAATCCGGCGCTTGCCCGCGGAACGCCGGAGCGTCCCGGCCACCACCACCGTCTAACGCACCAGGCAGGGCCGCTTGGGATCGAACTTCCAGCCGGGCAGCAGGTACTGCATGGCGATGCTGTCGTCGCGTGCGCCCAGGCCATGCTGCAGGTAGAGCTGGTGGGCCCGTTCGACGGCGTCCATGTCCAGGTCCACTCCCAGGCCGGGGCGGGTGGGTACCTGCACGTAGCCGCCCTGGATCTGCAGCGGGTTGAGAGTGAGGTGCTGGCCGTCCTGCCAGATCCAGTGCGTGTCGATGGCCGTGACCTTGCCGGGCGCTGCGGCGGCCACGTGGGTGAACATGGCCAGCGAGACGTCGAAGTGGTTGTTGGAGTGCGAGCCCCAGGTGAGGCCCCAGGCCTGGCAGAGCTGGGCCACGCGCACCGAGCCGGCCATGGTCCAGAAATGCGGGTCCGCGAGGGGAATGTCCACCGATTGCAGCGACAGGCTGTGCACCATCTCGCGCCAGTCGGTGGCGACCATGTTGGTGGCGGTAGGCAGGCCCGTCGCGCGGCGGAATTCGGCCATGACCTCGCGGCCGGAGAAGACGCCTTCCGCGCCGCAGGGGTCTTCGGCATAGGCCATGACGCCATGCAGGTCACGTGTCAGACGGATGGCATCCTTCAGCAGCCAGCCGCCGTTCGGGTCCAGCGTGACGCGCGCCTCTGGAAAGCGTTCGTGCAGGGCGCGGATGGCCTCGACCTCTTCCTCGCCGCGCAGCACGCCGCCCTTGAGCTTGAAGTCGGCGAAGCCGTAGCGCGCATGGGCGGCCTCCGCGAGCCGCACGATGGATTCGGGCGTCATGGCGGGCTCGTGGCGCAGGCGCTGCCATTCGTCGGCAGCCTCCGGTTCGCTGCGGTAGGGCAGGTCGGTGCGGCTGCGGTCGCCGATGAAGAAGAGATAGCCCAGCATTTGCACGGCGTCGCGCTGCTGGCCCTCGCTCAGCAGCGCCGCGACGGGCACTTCCAGGTGCTGGCCCAGCAGGTCGAGCAGGGCCGATTCGGCTGCCGTGACCGCATGGATGGCCACGCGCAGATCGAAGGTCTGCTGGCCGCGCCCGCCGCTGTCGCGGTCGGCAAAGCGTGCGCGCATGGCGTTCAGGATGGCGTGGTGCGCGCCGATGGGCCGGCCCACGATCAGCTCGCGTGCGTCTTCCAGGGTCTGGCGGATCTTCTCGCCGCCCGGCACCTCGCCCACGCCCGTGTGGCCGGCGCTGTCGGAGAGGATGAGCAGGTTGCGGGTGAAGAAGGGGGCGTGGGCGCCGCTCAGGTTGAGCAGCATGCTGTCGTGGCCGGCCACCGGCACGACACGCATGCCGGTGATCTGGGGTGTCTGCGAATGGTGGGGGGGCATCGAGGTTCCGGAATTTACGTGGCGGGGCGGTGCATAGCTGATTGCAGGGGAAGGCAGGGCGGCTGGCCGCCGGCCTGCCTCGGCAAGTGCTCAGCTCATTGGGGGCCTAGCTTGTCGATGAGCGCCTTGAGCTGTTCCATCTCGGCCGGCTTCAGGTCGGACAGCGGAGCGCGCACGGGGCCGGCGTCGTGGCCGACGATCTTGGCGCCGGCCTTGACGATGGAGACGGCATATCCCGGAGTGCGGTTGCGCAGTTCCAGATAGGGCATGAAGAATTCGCGCAGCAGGCGGTGCTGGGTGGCCTGGTCGTCGCTCGCGACCGCCTGGTAGAAGTCCATGGCCGTCCTGGGAATGAAGTTGAACACGGCCGACGAATACACCGGCGTGCCCATGGCCTTGTAGGCCGCGGCATAGACCTCGGCCGTGGGCAGGCCGCCCAGGTAGGCCACGCGGTCGCCCATCTTCATGTAGATGGAATTCATCGCCTCGATGTCGCCCACGCCGTCCTTGAAGCCCACCAGGTTGGCGTTGCGCTCGGCCAGGCGGGCCAGCGTCTCGGGCGTGAAGCGGCTCTGGCCGCGGTTGTAGACGATGACGCCGAAACCCACGCTCTTGCAGACCGCTTCGACATGCGCGGCCAGGCCTTCCTGGCCGGCTTCGGTCAGGTAGTGCGGCAGCAGCAGGATGCCGTGGGCGCCCGCCTTCTCGGCAGCTTGCGCGCACTGGATGGCGAAGCGCGTCGGGCCGCCAGCGCCCGCGATGATGGGTACCTTGCTGCGGCAGGTATCGACGGCGGTCTGGATGATGGCGGGATATTCATCGCCGGTCAGCGAGAAGAATTCGCCCGTGCCGCCGGCCGCGAAGAGGGCGCTGGCGCCGTAGGGGGCCAGCCACTCCAGCCGTTCGGCGTACGAGCGGGCGTTGAAGTCGCCGTTCGCGTCGAAGTCGGTGACGGGAAAGGACAGCAGGCCGGAGCCCATGATGGTCTTGAGTTCTTGAGGATGCATGGTGTTGCTCTGATGGCGGAGATGGAAACTGGGGGAAAGGGTGAGGAAGGCGAAAGGGGCGGGGCGATGGGCTGGCGCCGTGGCTGCGTCAGTCCAGCCGGATCGCGGCGGCCTGCACCACGTCGGCCCAGCGGCGGCGTTCCTTGGCGAAGAAGCGGTCCTGATCGGCCGGCGTCATGGTGACCACCTCGGCGCCCTGGCCGGCCAGGCGCGAGCGGATGTCCGCCGATCGGATGGTGCCGATCAGTGCCTTGTTCAGTTGCTGCACGATGGCATCGGGCGTTCCCCTGGGGGCCAGGATGCCTTGCCAGGTGCCTGATTCGAAGCCGGCAACGCCTTGCTCTGCCAAGGTGGGCACGTTGCCGATCAGCGGCATGCGCGTGGCCTTGGAGACGCCCAGCACCTTCAGCTTGCCGCTCTGCACCTGGGGCAGGGTGGCCAGCATGCCGTTCATGAGGATCTGCGTCTGCCCCGCCACGGTGTCCTGGATGGCGGTGACGCCGCCCTTGTAGGGCACGTACTGCCAGCGCGCACCGCTGGCGCGCTCCAGCGCCACGCCCGCCAGGTGGGGCGCACTGCCTGTGGCCGTGACGGCGAAGTTCAGGTCTTCCTTGCGCGACAGCGCGACCAGTTCCTTCAAGCTGCCGGCCTGGACCGAGGGATGGACCACCAGCAGGTGGGGCGAATAGGCCAGCATGGTCACGCCGCGCAGGTCCCTGGAGGGATCGAAAGGCAGCTTGGTATAGACCGAGGGGCTGATGGCCAGCGCGCCCACGTCGCACAGCAGCAGGGTGTAGCCGTCAGGCGCCGCCTTGGCGACGGCATCGGCCCCCAGGTTGCCGTTGGCGCCCGGCTTGTTGTCGACGATGACGGGCTGGCCCAGTGCCTCGGACAAGGGCTGGCCGATGGAGCGCGCGATGATGTCCGAACTGCCGCCTGGCGGGTAGGGGACGACCAGCCGGATCGGCCGGGCGGGCCAGGGCGCGGGCTGCGCCGTCGCGGACGCGGCACACAGCGCACCGGCCAGGCCTGCAAGCGCCGAACGGCGGTTCAAAGTCATGGATGTCTTTCGTGGTCGCCTATGTTGTAAGTCATCATACAACTGATGATTTCTTGTGGGCAAGGCGGTGTAATCCCTTAGTCATATCGATCGGAAACCGGGGGATGCCGTGGGGTCGGCGAACCGCAGCGTGGCCGGTTTGGTGCCGTCGTGAAGAATCGGGAAGAGTGGGCAGCAGAACGACGCGGAGTGCTACTGACTGAATGGCGAATTGCCGTCCTCGGGGAGGGCGGGTGAGCGGCGGCTTGGAAATCGTCGTCGATTTGATCGCCTTGTGGCGATGTCTCCGGCAGGGGTGCGCCGATGGCTCGGCGTAGCCGGCGCTGCGTGCCCGCCGCGGATGGCGTATCAGCCGGCCCGGGCGGCTTCCTGCGCCAGCCGCAGGCGCTCGCGGCTGTTGGTCAGGTGGATGCGCATGGCGGCCCGCGCCGACTCCCCGTCCTGGCGGGCGATGGCGAGGAAGATCTCTTCATGCTCGCGGTTCACGCGCTGCAGATAGGCATCGCTGGCCGGCGCGTTGCGGATGGCCGGGATGCGGGTGCGCGGAATCAGCGTGGTGCCCAGATGATTCATGATGTCCGCGAAGTAAGGGTTGCCCGTGGCCTGGGCGATCTGCAGATGGAAGCGGAAGTCGTGGGCCACGGCATCGCCGCCTTCGGCCATGCTGCGCGCGAAATCATCGAGCGCGCTGCGCATGGCGGCGAGGTGTTCCTCCGTGCGCCGCTGCGCGGCCAGGCCCGCGGATTCCGTTTCCAGGCTGATGCGCAACTCGAGCACCGCCAGCACGTCCACCGAGGCCGCCAGCTCCGACGGGTCGAGCCGGAACACCCCGCCCGAGCGCGGCGGCAGCACGAAGGTGCCGATGCCGTGGCGCGTTTCCACCAGGCCCGCAGCCTGCATCTTGGACAGCGCCTCGCGCACCACGGTGCGGCTCACGTCGTGCAGCCGCATGAGTTCCGTCTCGGTGGGCAGCTTGTCGCCGGGATTGAGCGCCCGGTCGCGGATCTGCGCGCATACGTCTTCCACCAGCACGTTGGCCAGTCCGCGCACGCGCTTCGCAGGGGCGCCGGCGGCGGGCGTGGCTGCTGCCGCCGCTGGTGGGGGGGATGCGGGTAATCCCGTTGGCAACGTGCTCATGGTCTGATGATAATCCGGCAAAAGTTGTACGACAACATATGACAAACCAGGCTGCCACAACCTTCATGACTGCTGACAACCGTCTTTCCCGCATTCTGCTGACCGGCGCGGCCGGAGGCCTGGGCCGGGTGCTGCGCGAGCGGCTGCCGGCCTTCGCGGACATCGTCCGCCTGTCCGACATCTCGGCCATGGAGCCGGCCCGCAGCGCCGCGGAAGAGATCGTGCCCTGCGACCTGGCCGACAAGGCCGCCGTCGCTGCGCTGGTGGCCGGCTGCGACGCCATCATCCACCTGGGCGGCGTTTCGGTGGAGAGGCCCTTCGAAGAGATTCTCGAAGCCAACATCAAGGGCGTGTTCCACATCTACGAGGCCGCGCGCCGCCATGGGGTGCGCCGCGTGGTCTTCGCCAGCTCCAACCATGTGATCGGCTTCTACCGGCAGGACGAGCGCATCGACGCGCTCTCGCCGCGCCGCCCCGACGGCTATTACGGCCTGTCCAAGTCCTTCGGCGAGGACATGGCGAGCTTCTATTTCGACCGCTACGGCATCGAGACCGTGAGCCTGCGCATCGGCTCCTCCTTCACTGCGCCCAAGGACCGCCGCATGCTGCGCACCTGGCTCAGCTACGACGACCTGACCCAGCTGGTGCAAAAGGCCTTGTTCACGCCGGACGTAGGCCACACCGTGGTCTTCGGCGTTTCCGACAATCCCGGCGCCTGGTGGGACAACCATGCGGCCGAGCACCTGGGCTATGCGCCTCAGGACAGCTCCGAGGCTTTCCGCGCCCAGGTGGAGGCCCAGCCGGCGCCTGCCGCCGACGACCCGGTGGCCGTCTATCAGGGCGGGGCCTTCACGGCCCAGGGCCCGTTCGAGCCGTGAGGCGCGCCATGCCGAACGCTGCCATCTCCGCTGCCGCCTCCACCCGCGCCGAACTGGTGCTGGACGCACGCTGCGCCACGGGCGAAAGCCCCGTCTGGCGGGCCGACGAGCAGGCGCTCTACTGGGCCGACATCCCGGCCGGCATGCTGCACCGCTGGGCGGCAGGCACCCACCGCCAATGGCGTGCGCCCGAGATGCTGGCCTGCATGGCGGCCGTGCAGGAAGATGCTGAAGGCAGCAGCAGCAGCTGGGCGGGACGGGGGGCGGCCACCGCGCGGCGCTGGATCGCCGGGCTGGAAAGCGGCCTCTTTCTGCTGCAGATGCCGGCCGGCGAGGCCGCTGCAGCCGGCGATGCGCTGGGCGCCCGCCTGCTGGCCCCGGCGGCCCATGCCCGCTCCGGCATGCGCTTCAACGACGGCCGCTGCGACCGGCAGGGCCGCTTCATCGCCGGCACCATGTTGCAGGACATGTCCGCCGCCGCCCGCGTGGGGCGCGTCCATCGCTTCGGCTCAGAGGAAGCGGCGCAGGGCGTGCTGGCCGATCTGGCGCTGGGCGATCTGATCGTGCCCAACGGCATCGCCTTCAGCCCTGACGGCCGCACCATGTATCTCTCGGACTCCCACCCCGAGGTGCAGGCCATCTGGGCCTTCGATTACGACACCGACACCGGCACGCCCCATGGCCGCCGCCTGTTCGCCGACATGCGGCCCCTGCCCGGGCGGCCCGACGGCGCGGCGGTGGACGCGGACGGCTGCTACTGGATCTGCGGCAACGACGCCGGCCTGGTCCACCGCTTCACGCCCGATGGCCGACTGGACCGGTCCCTCGCCGTGCCGGTCAAGAAGCCTGCCATGTGCGCCTTCGGCGGCCCGGCGCTGGACACGCTCTATGTCACCTCCATCCGGCCTTCGGGCATCGACCTGTCCGACCAGCCCCTGGCCGGCGGCGTGTTCGCCCTGCGTCCCGGCGTGCAGGGCCTGCCGGAGCCGGCCTTCCGTTTCTCCGGCTGAAGCGGCTTGCGCTTTCCCGACCTGATTGACCCGCCCGACTCCACCGATCTCATCGACGACGACACGTTTCCTTCCCATTCCAACCCGACAAGACAGAGGCAGACAGACATGACGCAATCGACCTTCTTCCATCGCCGGTTCAAGCTCAGGCATACGCTGGCCGCGCTGGCAGCCGGCCTCGCGGCCTTCGGCGCCGGTGCGACCGAATTCCGTTCGGCCGACATCCATCCCGACGACTACCCCACGGTCACAGCCGTCAAGTTCATGGGCGAGCGGCTCAAGCAGCTCTCGGGAGGCAAGGACTCCATCAAGGTGTTCAACAACGGCGCTTTGGGCAACGAGAAGGACACCATCGAGCAGGCCAAGATCGGCGCGCTGCAGATGGTGCGCGTGAATATCGCGCCCATGAACAACATCTGCCCCGAGACGCAGGTGCCGACCATGCCCTTCCTCTTCCGCTCGGTCGAGCATCTGCACAAGGTGCTGGACGGCCCCATCGGGGAGGAGATCTTGAAGAGCTGCGAGAAGCAGGGCTTCATCGGCCTGGCCTTCTACGACAGCGGCGCGCGCTCGATGTTCACCGCCAAGAGGCCGGTGCGCAGCCTGGCCGACATGAAGGGCCTGAAGGTGCGCGTGCAGCAGTCCGACCTGTGGGTGAGCATGATCGAGGCCATGGGCGCCAATGCCACGCCCATGCCCATGGGCGAGGTCTATACGGGCCTGAAGACCGGCCTGATCGACGCGGCCGAGAACAACTTCCCGACCTATGAAAGCTCGCGGGCCTTCGAGGTCGCCAAGTACTACTCCAAGACCGAGCATTCGATGGCTCCCGAGATGCTGCTCTTTTCCAAGCGCGCCTGGGACCGGCTCACGCCCCAGGAGCAGGGCTGGATCCGCCAGGCGGCCAAGGAGTCGGTGCCCTACATGCGCAAGCAGTGGGCCGAGCGCGAGGTCAAGTCGCTGGCGGTGGTGAAGGCGGGCGGCGCCGAGATTATCGAGGTGGACAAGGCCCCGTTCCAGGCCGCGATGAAGCCGGTCTACGACAAGTTCATCACCGACGCCCGGCTCAAGGACCTGGTCAAGCGCGTGCAGGACACGAAGTGAGCCGACCCGTCACCTGCTCCTGAATCAATAGCTGAATGCGCCCTGCAAATGGGCGCTGCAGGCACTTTTCACCCTTAATCTTATGTACACAAGACTGTGCCGCGCGCTGGCGCGCGCCTGCATGTGGCTGGGCATCGTCGGCCTCGTGGCCGTCATCTGCGCCGTGAGCTGGCAGGTGTTCGGCCGCTACGTGCTCAACAACACGCCCACGTGGGCCGAAAGCCTGGCGCTGCTGCTGGTGCTCTACGTGACCATGTTCGGCGTGGCCGTCGGCGTGCGCGACGCGGGCCACATCGGGCTGGAATCGTTCCTAGTGCTGGCGCCCGACTGGCTGCGCCTGAAGATGGAATACCTGATCCATGCGCTCATCCTGGTCTTCGGCGCCGTCATGGCCTGGAGCTGCGCGTCGCTCGCCGAATCGGTGTGGAGCTACCGCCTGCCCACGCTATGGATCTCGGAAGGCTGGAAGTACGTGCCGGCCTCGATCGCGGGCGTGCTCATAGTGCTGTTCTCCATCGAGCACATCATCGCGCTGGCCCAAGGGCGCGAGGTCGAACCCGCCTGGGGCTGAAAGCGAGACGCGCCATGACCATTCCACTTTTGATCCTGTGCCTCTCGTTCACGGCCTTCCTGCTGCTGGGCGTGCCGGTGGCCTTCTCCATCGGCCTGTCGGCCCTGGCCACGCTGCTCTACGAGGGCCTGCCGCTGGAAGTCGGTTTCCAGCAGATGACCTCCGGCATGGGCATCTTCTCGTTCCTGGCCATTCCGTTCTTCATCTTCGCGGGCGAACTCATGCTGTACGGCGGCATCGCCGACCGCATCGTCAACTTCGCGCGCAACCTGGTGGGCCATGTGCGCGGCGGGCTGGGCATGTCGAACGTGGTGGCCTGCACGCTGTTCGGCGGCGTCTCGGGCTCGCCGGTGGCCGACGTTTCGGCCATGGGCGCGGTGATGATCCCGATGATGAAGAAGGAGGGCTACCACGCCGACTATGCGGTCAACGTGACCACGCATGCGGCCCTGGTGGGCGCGCTCATGCCCACCAGCCACAACCTCATCATCTATTCGCTCGCGGCGGGCGGCAAGGTGTCGATCGCGGCGCTGATCCTGGCGGCGCTGGTGCCGGCCCTGGTGCTCACCATCAGCAACCTGGCGGCGGCCTATCTGGTGGCCGTCAAGCGCGGCTATCCGGCCGGCACCTTCCCGGGCTGGCACATCGTGGGGCGGTCCTTCGCGGCGGCGCTGCCGGGCCTCTTCATCGTGGTGCTGATCCTGGGCGGCATCCTCTCGGGCATCTTCACCGCCACCGAGTCGGCGGCCGTCGCGGTGCTCTACGCGCTGGGGCTGACCATCTTCCTCTACCGCACGCTGAAGTGGGAGCACTTCATCAAGGCCGCCTCCAAGGCCGTGCGGACCACGGGGGTGATCCTGCTGCTGATCGGCATCTCCAGCACCTTCGGCTATCTCATCAGCCTCTACGGCGTGGCCGAGCTGACGGGCGAGATGCTCTCGCACGTGACCAGCACGCCCTGGGTGATCTTCCTGCTGATCAACATCATCCTGTTCGTGCTGGGCACTTTTCTGGACATGGCGGCCACCATCCTGCTGTGTACGCCGATCTTCCTGCCCATCGCCCAGCACTACGGCATGAGCTCAGTGCAGTTCGGCATCGTCATGCTCATCAACTGCGCGCTGGGGCTCAACACGCCGCCCGTGGGCACCACGCAGTTCGTGGGCTGCGCGATCGGCGGCGTGTCGGTGGGCACGGTGATGCGCACCATCTGGCCGTTCTACGGTGCGCTGATCTTCGCGCTGGCGCTGGTCACCTTCGTGCCCTCGTTCTCGACCTGGCTGCCCAGCCTGTTCATGGTCGTGAAGTAGCCGGTCCGCAGCGCCCACCCCATCGACAACCACACAACGGAGACACACCATGCAACGCAGATCGCTACTCGCCACCGCCGTCCTCACCGCCACCGGCGCAGCCTGGGGCTTGCCCGCCGCCGCACAGGGCCAGTGGCCCACGGGCAAGGCCATCACCTACCTGGTGCCGTTCGCCGCGGGCGGCACAACCGACACGCTGGGCCGGCTCATCGCCCAGCGGCTGGGCACGGCGCTGGGCGCGACGGTGGTGGTGGACAACAAGGGCGGGGCGGGCGGAGGCGTGGGATCGGAGATCGCCGCGCGCGCCGCGCCCGATGGCTACACCCTGCTGGGCGGCACCATCAGCTCGCACGCGATCAACGTGAGCCTCTATCCCAAGCTGGGCTACGACCCGATCAAGTCGTTCGCGCCGGTCACTCTGATCGGCACCAATCCGGTGGTGCTGGTGGTGGCCGCCAGCAGCCCCTACAAGACGCTGCAGGACGTGCTGAACGCCGCCAGGGCGCGGCAGGGCGGGCTCTCGTCGGCATCGGCGGGCACGGGCACCTCGCAGCATCTGGCGCTGGAACTGATGAGCTACAAGTCGGGCGTCAAGTTCACCCACGTGCCTTACAAAGGCAGCGGCCCTGCGATCCAGGACGTGATCGGCGGCCAGGTGGACATGATGTTCGACACCACCGTGGTCGCGGCCCCGCACATCCAGAGCGGCAAGCTGCGGGCCATCGCCGTCACCTCGGCCAAGCGCCTTGCCTCCATGCCCGATGTGCCGACGGTCGCCGAATCCGGCGTGCCGGGGCTGCAGGATTTCGAGGTCGTCTCGTGGCAGGCCATCTTCGTGCCGGCCGGCACGCCCGCGCCCATCGTCACGCGGCTGCACGACGAGATCCGCAAGGTCCTGGCCCAGCCCGAGATGCAGGCGCGGCTCAGGAGCTTCGGCATGGAGCCGGCCGACATGACCACCGCGCAGATCGCGGCCTTCCAGAGGGCCGAGGTGGACAAATGGGCCCAGGTCATCAAGGCCGCCAACATCAAGCCCGATTGAGGGTCCCGGCAGCAACGCGGGAGCTGAAAGCGCAAGAGGCCCAGGGCCGGCACCGAGGCGAGCCCGCGTGGACGCCTGCGTCGGCGGCACCGTCCAGAAAGAACGCTAAAAAGGCCCGGTCAGACCGGGCCTTTTTAGCTTTGGCGGCCATGGCGCGCGCCGACGGCGCGACGCTCCGCCCGGCTTTCAGGCGATGGCCGAATGCGTGCGCAGCGACGACGCGTCGGTCGCCAACGCGTTGAGCGAGCCGTCGCCGCCCATGCGGAAATACGCGGCCGGGCTGTTGGCGGTCATGATGTAGGCGCTCAGGCAGCTCGCTGGCAGCGTCATGGTGCCTATGGCCTCGTCCTCCGTCATGCGGAAGGTGGCGGGCGGAATCTCAGCCGCCAGCGTGAAGCCGATCAGCAGCACGGTGGCGCGCGTGGCCACGCGGTTGCCGATCACCTCGATGCAGCCTACGGCCTGCTCGACGACGTATTCCCGGTCCGAGTAGGTGGCGTGGCCGGACAGTGCGATGACGCGCACGCCCCGGACCTTGATGACCTCGCCTCGCTCCCATGACGGCGAAAGATCCAGCGGAGTGAATTGCTGGAGTAGCCCCTTTTGCTGCCGAGTTCTCTGTGGATAGTTTCCCATGGTGTTCGCGTTCGTAGAGCCGATGGCCTGATCCGCTCTCAGCCTGCTGATCTGCGGAAGGCGCCCACCGGTATTGTGGGAGGCCATGGAGGTTGCTCCGTGGAAAGTGAAGAATTGCAAACCGCGCGAGCGGGTATTGACGAGTCTCAGGGCCGGGCCTCCGGCGGTTTGTGGGATGTGTCTTACAAAGAGGTCAGGGAATGCCGATCTGCTGTAACAAAAATGGAGCTTCTGTGACTTTCTTGAGGGTCAGCCCCCCTGGGCACGCCGTTTACGGGTAATCCTTTGCGGCGGCCGCAGCGCCAATCCATAGAATCGATCAGCGAGAAACATACGAATGAATGGAATGATGGGCGCGATGCCCGAGGAGCCCCCAGCTGTGCCAGACGATTCCCCTATCGCCCCCGAGGCTTCCACCGCACAGCGCGTGATCAAGAAGTACCCGAACCGCCGGCTCTACGACACCTCGACCTCCACCTACATCACGCTGGCCGAGGTCAAGCAGCTGGTGATGGACGGTGAGTCGGTCGCGGTGCGCGACGCCAAGACCGGAGACGACCTCACGCGCAGCATCCTGCTGCAGATCATCCTGGAAGAAGAGGCCGGCGGTGCGCCGATGTTCACCGAAGCGGTGCTGGCCAACATCATCCGCTTCTACGGCCATGCCATGCAGGGCTTCATGGGCGCCTACCTCGAGAAGAACGTGCAGGCCTTCACCGAGATCCAGGCCCGCATGACCGAGCAGTCCCAGGTCATGACGCCCGAGATGTGGAGCAAATACATGCACCTGCAGTCGCCCATGCTCAAGGGCATGATGGGCAGCTACGTCGAGCAGTCGCAAGCCGTCTTCGCCCAGGTGCAGGAGCAGATGCAGAAGCAGACCGAGCAGATGCTGGGGGCGTTCGGCATCAAGCGCTGAGCGCGATTGGCGCGCGGCCTGCACGCACCGCAGCCCTGTTGCAGGCAGAACTGGGACAATAGCGGGATGAGCGAAGCACTCTCCCCCACGAAAACACCCAAAGTCGGCTTCGTCAGCCTGGGCTGCCCAAAAGCAAGTCTATTTATACCTGTTGGCGGACGGTGCTGTAAGCGTGTCGCTGAGCATTCGTAGCGCTATGACGAGCTGATTGCCGACGGGCTTGACGGCTGTTTGTGATTGCTCAAACGCGATAAGAAATGGTGCCGCTGGTGTTGGTTTTCGCCTAGAAACCCTATCGCAGAGTAGTGGGCCTGGCGGGTCGCTTCCCTGCTAAAGGTTGCGTCGTTCTCGAACATTTCCCCATAGCCGAATCGGGCTTCCAGGGCGTTGAGGCGGGTCGTATCTTCGGAGTGGTGGCGCCCACAGGCATGCTGAAACAGTAGCCTTAGGGCTCAACCTAGAGATCAATCGCTCCCTTCAACAGTTGCGGAAGCTTGATGCCTGCGCCCTCACGAGTGCGCGAATGTCAGCCTGCAAGCCGCGAAGGTGGGCGCTCGATAGCTACGCAGACCGGCGTTTCCAGTCACGAGGGATAAGGCCCTCACCCGACGCTTTGGTCCAGCGCTCCTTCGTCGCTGACACGTAGCGAGGATCTGACGGAAAGTAGGCATGCTCCAGAAGGAGTACTTGCAAGCCGCTGCGTGCCTCAACCTCTTTGAATAGGAAGTCGATGTGTTGTCGCATGGCCAAATAGTCCTCGTCGTCAGAAATCGAGATCTCATCCGGGCGCGATTCATCTAAGTCAGCGTCGACCTCGGCGACATCCTCATCCCCGTCGTCGTCAACTTTATCGGCATCCCGATCCTGATTGGGGAAGTAGGGCCGGCTGAGCTGGTCAAGGACGATGACGCCTGGTACGGGCCTTCGCTCGGTCTCGAAGTGTCTTTGCAGTCCAAACGCCAGCGCGACGTGAACTGCCAGCCAATTTTGATCCGAACCTAGATCCGCCATCGAGAGCACCGCACGTTCAGGTACGGCCTCAATGACAGAGATGGAAGGCTCGCGAGCCGAGAAGATAAGCTCTGCATCAACACAGGGCTCAACCTTTGGCAACTTTGAGAAAACCTCGGAGGCGTACCGTGAGACGGCCGCTTCGGCCCGACGCATGCGGATTCGTCGGCTGTCAGCGTCAACCTTCGCTTCTAGTTCGGCAATTTCATCTCGCTGCTTAGTTAGGTCCTTGGATGGTTTCAGAAGCTGGTCGTCAACGGTTTCAAGGAAGTATGTCGCTTTGCCGCGGAAGAAGGATTGGAACTGAGCAAGGTCGGCAAATTGCTTGGCCTCAGCAATCTGGCTCAGCGCGGACGCGACTCCAGCATCGAGTTCCCTTAGCAGTCCGCTGAGCTCTTCAATTCGCTTCCTCAACTGATCCGACGCCTCGCCGATCTGTGGCCTGAGACGCCCGACTGCGCTCGTCTCAGCACGAATTGTCTCGAGTGATTGCCTCATGGCGACGGCGATCTCGGCGCCAGCGTCCGTTTCGGAGTCGCAGACCGGACACTTCCTGGGCACGTCCATCAGATGGAGATGCTCGGCAATCCGGAGCTTCTGGTACTGGGTTCCTACTGCAGCTTCGTAGTCCAACGATTCCTGTTCAGTGATGGCCAGCGCTCGAAGCTTGCGTTTTGTCTGGTTCAACTCCTTCAGTGTGGCTTGGCGGCGCTCCTGCAATGAGTCAAGCTGGTCAGCCCCTGGGTACTGCAGCGGTCGAGCTGCTGGCGAAGCTGCCCTACGTAACATGGTGATAAGGATGGCTTCGTCAGCTTCTTCGGGCGTGCGCTCAATGAGTCCAAGTTGCTGCGCTTCACCCAGCAGTATCCGAGATCTCTGCTTTAGCAAGCTGTCCTTTGCGACACGGGCTTCTTCACGAGCAGTGTCGATCTCCAGAGCTCTGCGTGCCTGTCGAAGGCGACGCTCGGCTGCCGCCGTTGACCCAGTCACCACGCCCAAGAAGTAGGGCATCGTCGAGATGATGGGGGGGGCTTTGCGGTTGTCGTCAAGCCCGTGAAGCAGCACCGTCTCGCTATCGATCACCTCCTTCGTGACGAACATGTATGGCGTGAACTGGCGAATTGACGGTCTGTCAAGTGAATTTCTTTCGGGCTGCTCAGAGTCTTCTGCAGGCATCGTCTCAATGCCGAAGGCCTCTCCCAATCTGGTCTTGCTGACTGCAACCAGTCCTCTGCCTTCAAACTCCTCCACAGAGTGAGGAACCTTTAGGTTTCTTCCCGTAGTCACATACATGTAGGAATTTGGTGCCTTGCCGACAAGCGGGACTTGGCGGCACGAGATCATCTCGTCGGCACCTCTTATCCACTTTACTCCCACAGCGACGCAGCGGCGCCTCACATAGACGGGAAGCTGGCACTTTGACGATCCCAGGCAATAGTCCAATGCTTTGATGATCGCCGACTTGCCCGTTCCAGATGCGCCAGTGATGATGTTCACACGGTCAGCATCCAATTCGATGATTCGGAAAGCGCCTTCCTCACCGATAAAGAAGACGCTGGCGATGTTCCATCGTTTCATACGGAAACTCCTAATACTTCCAAGACGGACCTGGGCGAGCCCATGCCGGCCATCCAAGTCCCCAGCAGGCGCGCCCGCTTAAATGAAGCACCAGTCAGGCCGGTTGTCACTGCTGCAGGTAACGTTTTCCGAGTACTCTCAACGCTGCCGTCCGCTGTGAGTTTGAAGATGCCGGCGATGCAGCCAAAGCGAATGGCGATGGTCGTGATTTCTAGCGTCGAGTTGACCTTCTTTGCCAAGTCGACTGAAATCGTAGGGTTTCGGCTCATCCATAGGGTGAGCCCTGTCTCATGGTTACAGCCATCAAAGGTTGGCGCCAAGTCTTCCGAAATTGCTAGGGGCACGACTAGGTAGACCAATGCGACTGCCGGGCGAACGTCAGGCCGTGCCGCTTGGTAGGATAAGCAAAACTGTGTTAGCACCGCGCCGCAGAATGCTGGATTTGTCTCGGCGAAGACATCGCGAGCAGCGATCATGCACAGCCCTTCAATAAAGTCACGTAGTCAGGGTGCCATCCAACGCTTTGCTCAACCGCTAACACTTGATAGCTGCCGCGCACGTAGTAGGAGGAGTTCCAGTTTTGAGCGAAAGGATCGACTTCCCTGTGGGCTTGGAAGAATGACCACTTAAAGATCCCCAACCCAGCAGCGCGCTTCTCGTCTTCCGCGGCCAAATGATGCTGCTCGGCCATCGGCTTGTGTCGGTATCTCCATTCCTGCACCAGATATTTGTCGTATCGATCGATACGTACGGCCATGTCCATTCGCTCAGTCATCCATTTGTGGCGCTGGGACCTTGCCTTCCATTCTTCGTGTTGCGCTGACTGAATCTCTGACATAGTGCAGCCCACGAGTTCTAGCTGCGTGGCGATCATTGACGGCGGATTGTGGTCATCGGGTGGGAACTGGAACTGAAAGTCGGCGAGCAGTTCTTCGCGTGCCAGTTCGCCGGCAATCTCGAGCAATCGCTGTAGGACCTCAAGTCTGGTGATGAATCGCTCCCTCTTGCCGCAGAACGAGTAAACGATCTGCAGGTCCCACCACTCCACGAGGCGCTGCGAAATTGCTTCACGCTGGTCCGGAGGGAAGTTCGTAAGCGCGCTAGTGATGTCGAGTTGAATCTTATTGATGTCGTGCGCAGCAGGTTGGATTGTCGCCCTCGATAGGAGCTTGTTGCGGGTCGTCTTCGGGAGAGCGAGAAAGGCAGAACAGCCTGGTAGTCTCTCGACGTGCGGCAAGGGGTTCTTGCCACTTGCCTCAGCTGCAGCGTGCTCATCTATCACTCGTTTGGCCTCTGCTTCCAGACATTTCAAGAGATTGCTGCGTGAGCTCTTTTCATCAAGCAGAGGCGCTAGGACGCTCCCGGGCGGCAAAGGCGCCACAGTGACGAGTTGGAAGCGCGTATCGTCAAGGCTTAGCTTCGGTAGCACGTCGATCCATGCTCTGAGTGTCTTCCAGAGGGCCACGGAGGCAAGGCTCACTCCCTTCGGCTTTTTGCTCAGGGAGTGCTTGAGCTGAACCAGTAGCGATTTTCCGTTTAGGACAATCTCCACATCGTCTAAACGCTCCAAACACACAGTGGCGTCGTCTTCAACAGCTTTGACAGCGGCTAGCAGTCCATATAGTGATTGATAGTAAAACCCCAAAGCCGCATCGATAGCGGAGTGATCATTTCCTGTGATTTTAGTCCCAGAACTCATGTCTTCCCCCTGACACGACGCCCTCTCAACGTGGGGCATGCTATTTGAGCATACCTTAATGAATCGCCCCAGGATTCCAAGAGGCTGTTTGGTTTAAGTCAGACCACGGCCTCGATGTTCTGAATGGCGAGTTGCCAGTAGCAGTTTGCCTCGGCTTCTGCTAGGGGGATACACCCGATGGCTTCGCCCTAGAAGTACTCCCACCAACCCCGAGATGGGACTGCTCGCTCGATGTCAAGACGCCTGCTGCCGTAGGAGTGGTCATGGCTGCGCCGCTCCTAGTTTTGCCTGGAGCGCTTTCTGCTCATCCTCATCAATGCTTTCCAGACGGGCATAGCGTGCCTTCCTGCGTGCTGCCATCGTCGGATACCACCCGGTAGGGCACCCCGGCGACTGGCATTAGCCATTCGTCATGGAGGTTCAGTTCCATTAAGAGTGGCTCTTGTTTCAGAGTCCTCCACCGGCAGGGTCACTCAAAGTTTGGGCGCTTCTTGATCAGTGTCCCAGAGCCAGAAAGTTTCGCCGTAGGAACTGCTTTCGATGATGGGCATGACCTCGCCTGCCTTGAAATAGCGGCGGCTGCCGGTTTTGGCTGGGGTGTGCCACCAACCGGCTTGGGGGCAGGGTTGGCCGCCGGGCACACGACCCGCGCTGCCTTGGAGCCCAAGGGCCGAGGCGCCAGGCTTGAGGCGTGCAATCGAGTCGTTGGCGCGTGCCCAATCCGCCAAATCCTTGGGATAGAGGATGTGGTCACGGAAACTGCTGTCGTCGATGCCGTTGATGACGCAGACGGCGGCGGCCTCGAAGGACCAGTAGCCGTAGTAGGGCATGTATTCGCCCTCGACGCCCTTCAGATGGCCATCATGCCAAGGGGCACCCTCGAAGCTCTTGTACCAGCCGTCCAGGTATTCCTTGACCTTGGCACTGGCCTCCTCGGCCGTTTCTGCCGTCCAGAAAGCATCGATCAAAGGATCGTAGGGCTTGAGGTGATAGAAGTCGGTGTTGTCACGAGGA
>CAJYHL010000044.1 GCA_913774625.1 uncultured Acidovorax sp. | reverse complement strand
GGCTGCAATCGCAGTTCTATCGGTTCGAGTTCTTCCAGGCGCTGATGCTGCTGGAGCGCATGCTGGCCGAGCAGGGGCTGTCGGCGCGCGAGCTGTCCGAGCGTATTTCCTTCACCAACTCGACGTCGCTCGGCTTTCCGGCCAGCGAGATGGAAGCGCTGCTGATATGGGATGAGGGCGGTCGCCTGATCGAGGGCCCGGTCGACTGGAGCCGCACGCGCGTCGGCAGCGTGCAGATCACCCCGGCCTTCTTCAGCCTGCTGGGTGCCCACGGCGCGCTGCCCTCGGGCTATACGGAACAGCTGCTGCGGCGCGAACAGGCCAGCAAGGAGCGCGCCGCCACGGCCTTTCTCGACATATTCCTGCAGCGGGCCGTGCGCCACTTCTACCGGGCCTGGCGCAAATACCGCCTGGCTCTCTGCGGCGGGCAGGACACCCGGCGCGAATACCTGCAGGCGCTGATCTGGCTGGGCGGCGGTTCCCGGCGCCTGGAGGACATCGACCAGCCCTACGCGGCCGATCACGTCTTCGACGAAACGCTGGGCCGCTATGCCGCGGCAGCCCGCCAGCGCCCTTTGTCCGCGGCCTATCTGCAACGCGTTCTGCGCGACCACTTCGACTGCCCGCTCCGCATCGAGCAATTCGTCGGCAAGTGGTATGCCGTGCCCGCCCATCAATGCACTGCGCTGGGTTCGGCCAATGCCATGCTGGGGCGCTCTGCGCTGGTCGGGCAAAGGGTCTGGCAGCGGGATCTGAGGGTGCGGCTCTGGATCGGTCCGCTGGGACGGGAAGCTTTCGACGCCTTCTATCCGGGCCAGGAGCGAGCCCGTGCGCTGGCCCGGCTGCTCAAGGCGCTGGCGGGCGTGACCCACGAATATGAAATCCGGCTGATCCGGGACCGCAAGGCCGTCGGTCCGGCACGGCTGTCCGCCGACGGCGATGCCAGGCTCGGGTGGAACTGCTTTCTCTGCAGCCCTGGCGGAAGCGATACGGACCGAAGCGATGCGGTCTATGAACTGGAGGTGCTTGCATGAACCAGCGAGCAGCCTGCCGGCACCAGGATCGCGGGCCGCGGCGGCTCGGCTCTACTGCACTGTCCGGGCATCCCTCTGCGGGGTGAGCCGTTCGATGACAGACCCTGTCGCCATCCCATCATCACGTTGACTTCGTAAAAACCGATTTTCTGTCCATGACCACATCGCTCAAGACACTCATTACCAAGCTCAACGCCCCCTCACGGCTGGCAACGCAGCGGGCCGCTAACATCTGCATGGCCCATGGCCACTACGAGGTGGATCTCGAACACCTGTTCCTTGCGCTGATGGAGCAGCCCGATGGGGATTTCGCCGCGATCCTCAAGGCCAACGGCGTGAGCCCCAGCGGCTTGCGCGCGGACCTGGAGCGCGAGCTGGAAAAATTCAAGGGCGGCAACACGCGCACCCCGGTGTTCTCCGTGCATCTGCAGAGCCTGTTCCAGCATGCGTGGCTGCTGGCCTCGCTGGAAGACGGGGCAGGCCGGATCCGCTCGGGCCATCTGCTGCTGGCGCTGCTCACCGAGCCCGGGCTCGCGCAGCTGGCCGAACGAGGCTCGGCGCGCCTGACCCAGATCAGCCTCGAAGACCTGAAGCACCGGTTCGACGAACTCACGCGTGGATCGGCAGAGGCCCCGCAGGCCGCCGCGCGCCAGGCAGCGGGCGAAGCAGGGCAGGAGGACGGGCCTGCGGCCGTGGCTGCGCCCGCAGCCACGCCTACGCTGGACCAGTACACCAACGACCTGACCGCGCGCGCGCGTGCCGGGCAACTGGACCCCGTGATCGGGCGCGACCAGGAGATCCGCCAGGTCATCGACGTGCTCATGCGCCGCCGCCAGAACAACCCCATCCTCACGGGCGAGGCGGGCGTCGGCAAAACCGCTGTGGTCGAAGGCCTGGCGCTACGCATCGCGGCGGGCGATGTCCCGCAGCCTTTGCGCGACGTGTCGCTGCGCGTGCTCGACCTGGGCCTGCTGCAGGCCGGCGCCAGCGTCAAGGGCGAATTCGAGAACCGGCTCAAGGGCGTCATCGACGAGGTGAAGAAAAGCCCGACGCCCATCATCCTGTTCATCGACGAAGCGCACACCATGATCGGTGCCGGCGGCACGGCGGGGCAGAACGATGCCGCCAACCTGCTCAAGCCGCCGCTGGCCCGCGGCGAGTTGCGCACCATCGCCGCGACCACCTGGGCCGAATACAAGAAGTACTTCGAGAAAGACGTCGCCCTGGCGCGCCGCTTCCAGGTGGTGAAGGTGGACGAGCCCAGCGAGGAGCTGGCCGCCGCCATGCTGCGCGGCATGGCGCCGCTGATGTCCCGCCATTTCGGCGTGACGGTGCTCGACGAGGCCGTGACCGAGGCGGTGCGCCTCTCCAGCCGCTACATCACGGGCCGCCAACTGCCGGACAAGGCCGTCAGCGTGCTGGACACGGCCTGCGCGCGCGTGGCCCTGGGGCAAAGCGCGACGCCGGCCCAGATCGACGACGGGCGCAAGCTGATCGCACGGCTGGAACAGGAGGCCGCAGCCCTGCAGGCGGATGCCCGGCTTTCCGGCAAAGGCCTGCAGCCGGTGCAGCGTCTGGATGAGATCGCCAACCTGCTGGAACAGGCACGCAAGCAGCTGGCCGACGACGAAGCCCGGCAGGCGCGCGAGCAGGCGCTGGTGCAGCGCATCCAGCAATTGCGGGCCACGCTGGCACAGCCCGATGCTGCCACGGACGCGATCCGGGCCGAACTGGAACAGGCCCTGCAGCAGCTGCGTGCGGAGCAGGGCGAGCGCGGCATCGTGCCGCTGCAGGTGGACAGCCACGTCATCGCCGAAATCGTCTCCGCCTGGACCGGTGTGCCGCTGGGACGCATGGTCAAGGACGAAACCCGTACCGTGCTCCGCCTCGCGCCCCTGCTGGCAGAGCGCGTGATCGGCCAGGACCATGCGCTCGAAGCCGTGGCCCAGCGCGTGCGCACCGCCAGTGCGCGGCTGGAAGACCCCAACAAGCCGCGTGGCGTATTCATGTTCGCGGGCCCTTCGGGCGTCGGCAAGACCGAAACCGCGCTGGCGCTGGCCGACATCCTCTATGGCGGCGAGAAGAAGCTGGTCACCATCAACATGAGCGAATACCAGGAAGCGCACAGCGTTTCCGGCCTCAAGGGCTCGCCGCCCGGCTATGTGGGCTACGGCGAAGGCGGCGTGCTGACCGAGGCCGTGCGGCGCACCCCCTATTGCGTGGTGCTGCTCGACGAAGTGGAGAAGGCCCATCCGGACGTGCTGGAGATGTTCTTCCAGGTGTTCGACAAGGGCGAGATGGACGACGCCGAAGGACGGACCATCGACTTCCGCAACACGCTCATCATCCTGACCTCCAACGCCGGCTCCGCGCAGATCATGCAGGCCTGCCTGAACAAGCCGGCGGAAGAACTGCCCGCCGCCGACGACCTGGCCGAGGCCCTGCGTCCCGCGTTGTTCAAGCACTTCAAGCCGGCTTTCCTGGGCCGGATGAAGGTCATTCCCTACTACCCGATCAGCGACGACGTGCTGGCAGGCATCATCAAGCTCAAGCTCGGCCGCATCCGGGACCGGGTCCAGGCCAGCCACAAGGCCGAGTTCGAGTGGACTCCCGCCGTGGTCGAAACCATCTTGGCGCGCTGCACCGAAGTCGATTCCGGCGCGCGCAATGTCGATCACATCATCAACGGCAGCCTGCTGCCGGCGATCGCGGGCGCGGTGCTCGACCGCATGGTCGATGGCAAGCCCATCGAGCGGATCAAGGTCAGCGCCGCCAAGAACGGCGACTTCAAGTACAAGGTGGATTGAGCGCGCCCCATGCCGGGCCGCTCTCACGACAGGACGACGGAGGGAAGACCATGAACGCCATGACAGGTACGGCCGCCACCCTGGCAGGCAGCGTAGCGCAGCTGCTGGCGGCTGCGCGCTACACCCAGGCCAGCCGCCTGCTGCGCCTTCACACCCCGCTTGGCGAAGACCGGCTGCTGGCCGAAAGGCTGGAAGCACGCGAAAGCATCGACGCCGGCGGCTTCGTCCTGCAGCTCGATGCCCTCAGCGACGACGCCCACATCCCGCTCAAGAGCCTGATCGGCCAGGCCGTGCGGCTGGACATGCAGACCGCGAGCCCGCAGGCGCGAGTCTGGCACGGCTACGTCACCGGCTTCGACCTGCTCGCAAGCAACGGCGGCTTCGCCCGCTACCGGCTGCGCATCGAACCCTGGCTGGCCTTCCTGCGCTGGCGGCGCGACAGCTTCCTCTTCCAGGACCAAAGCGTCGTGGCGATCGCCGACAGCCTGTTCGCCGACTACCAGGGCGCAGGCGGGCTGCAGGCCGAATGGCGCTGGGAACTGGCCGACGCCAGCGTCTATACCCGGCGCGGAACGACCACGCAGTTCCAGGAAAGCGACCTCGGCTTCCTGACCAGGCTGCTGGCCGAAGAAGGCATCTACTACTGGTTCGAGCACCATGCGGGCGAAGGCGGCGGCAGCGGCAGCGACCTGGGCAAGCACACCCTGGTGCTGGCCGACGCGGCCACAGCCCACAAGCCCGGCGTGCAGCCCACCATCGCGTTCCAGCGCGCGGACGTCACCGAACCGCAGGACACCCTGCAGCACTGGCATGTCCGCACCCGCCTGCAGACCAGCCAGCTCGGGCGCAGCAGCTGGGATTACCGCAGCGTGGATGCCCGGCCGCTGCAGGCCAGCGCGCTGCACGTGGGTAGCGCCGTCCAGCCACTGGCCTGGACCGACGACTCCGGCGTCTATGGCTGGGCCACGCGCGAGCAGGGCGAACGCATGCTGGGCAACGCAGCGCAGGCCCTGGCGGCACGCGCCCATACCTGGCAGGGCGAATCCACCGTGCGCACCCTGGCGCCGGCCACCACCTTCCTGATCGAAGGCCATTACGCCCATGCATCGGAAACCGACCAGGAGCGCCGCTTCCTGGTGCTGGAAACCGTCCACAGCGCGCGCAACAACTTCGACGAAGACCTGCGCCAGGCCATCAGCCAGGCCCTGGATGGCGGTCGGGATTCTGGCACTGAGCGGACGGGCAACGCTGCGGCCGACACCCCGTACTACCGCAACCGCTTCACAGCCATCCGCGCGACGACGCCTTACCGCCCCCTCACCCGGGACGGCCACGGCCTGCTGCTGCACCCGCAGCCCATCGCCCACGGCAGCCAGACCGCCATCGTGATCGGCACGCAGGGCCAGCCGGTACATACCGACCGGGACCACCGCATCAAGATCCAGTTCCACTGGCAGCGCGGCGGCCAGGCCAGCGCCCGCGGGCAGGGCCACCCGAGCGGAGAAGACAACGCACCGGCCCAGGGCCGCCTGGGCGCCTGGGTGCGCGTGAGCAGCGCCGCGGCCGGCGACAACTGGGGCCAGGTGGGCACCCCGCGCATCGGCCAGGAAGTGCTGGTGGACTTCATCGGTGGGGACGTCAACCGGCCCGTCATCGTGGGCGCTCTCTACAACGGCGAAGGCCAGAGCGACAGCCAGGCCAACCACCAGCAGGTCGGAGCGGCCGGCGCCACCGGCAACGCCCCTGCGTGGTTCCCCGGAGCCAGCGGCGAACACGCCCATGCCGCCGTCTATAGCGGCATCAAGATCCAGGAACTGCAGGCCAGCCAAAGCGGCAACG